>NZ_QMEU01000162.1 GCF_003284975.1 Mycobacterium colombiense | reverse complement strand
CTGTGGCCCCGCCACCCCCTCCGCCCGCGGTGGCGCCGATCCCGGTGCCCATCCCGCTGCCGATCCCGGGCCTTGGCGGGCCGGGCTTCGGCGGACCCCCCGGAGGCGGCTTCGGTCCGCACGGTGGCGGTGACGACGGACCGCACGGTGGCGGCGGACACGGTGGTGGCGGCTTCCCCGGATTGCCCGGCGGCGGCGGTGGCCACGGCGGCGGTGGCTTCCCCGGCTTCGGCGGCGGTCACGGCGGCTTCGGTCGCCACTAGCCCTAGAGGGCCCAGCGCCAGACGGCGGTCAGCTGTCATCTGCCGTTTGCCTCCCGCTCAGCCCCGCGATGCAGTCAGCTCATCGGGGTCACCTACACCGGTTGTATGCGATGCACCGTGTTCGGCACGGGTTACCTGGGTGCCACCCACGCGGTTGGGATGGCGGCTTTGGGACACGACGTGCTCGGGATCGACATCGACCCCGGCAAGGTGGCCAAGCTCGCCGGGGGTGACATCCCCTTCTACGAGCCGGGGCTGCGAAAGTTGTTGCAGGAGAACCTGGCCGCCGGCCGGCTGCGGTTCACCACCGACTACGACGCGGCCGCCGACTTCGCCGACGTGCACTTCCTGGGCGTGGGCACCCCGCAGAAGAAGGGCGAATACGGCGCCGATCTGCGCCACGTCTATGCCGTCATCGATGCGCTGGTGCCGCGGTTGACGACCTCGGCGGTGCTGGTCGGCAAGTCGACGGTTCCGGTGGGCACCGCGGCCGAGCTCAACCAGCGGGCCGCCGCGCTAGCTCCCCACGGGGTCGACGTCGAAATCGCTTGGAACCCGGAGTTCCTGCGCGAAGGCTACGCCGTGCAGGACACCCTCAACCCGGACCGCATCGTGCTGGGCATCAAACAGGATTCGACGCGCGCCGAGGCCGCCGTTCGCCAGCTGTACGGTCCGCTGCTCGACGCCGGGGTGCCGTTCCTGGTGACGGATCTGCAGACCGCGGAGCTGGTCAAGGTTTCCGCCAATGCCTTTCTGGCAACGAAGATTTCGTTCATCAATGCCATTTCCGAGGTGTGCGAGGCGGCCGGCGCGGACGTCAGCCTGCTGGCCGATGCGCTCGGCTACGACCCACGGATCGGACGCCAATTCCTCAATGCCGGTTTGGGTTTCGGCGGAGGCTGCCTGCCGAAGGACATCCGGGCCTTCATGGCGCGCGCCGGCGAGCTGGGCGCCGACCAGGCGCTGACCTTCCTGCGCGAGGTCGACAGCATCAACATGCGCCGCCGCACCCGGATGGTGGAACTGGCCAGCGCGGCCTGCGGCGGCTCGCTGCTGGGCGCCAACATCGCCGTCCTCGGTGCCGCCTTCAAACCCGAATCCGACGATGTGCGTGACTCACCCGCGCTCAACGTCGCGGGCCAGTTGCAGCTCAACGGGGCCGCCGTCAACGTCTATGACCCCAAGGCCCTGGACAATGCGCAGCGACTGTTCCCGACGCTGAACTACGCGGTCTCGGTCGAAGAGGCCTGCGAGCGCGCCGATGCGGTGCTGGTGCTCACCGAGTGGCGCCAGTTCGTCGACATGGATCCCGACGACCTGGCCGACCGGGTACGCGCACGCGTCATCGTGGACGGCCGCAACTGCCTGGACGCCGCCCGCTGGCAGCGGGCGGGCTGGCGGGTCTACCGCCTGGGCGCGCCGCGGCCCTAACGCCGACGCGCCGCGGGCTTTCCCTCAGCGCGATACAAACGCTTGCCGGTGGTCGCATTGTCGATAGCCTCAAAAAGGCTATACCGCATGCATTTTCAGACACCTCACAGGATTGAGCGATTGACGACGACCGCTGCCACCGAAACCAAAATCGAAGTCGTTCCGCTGTCGGGCTGGACAGGAGCCGTGATCGACGGCGTCGACCTGGCCGCGCCGCTGAGCGAAGCGGAGAAGGCCGTCATCCGGTCGGCTCTGCACAGGTGGAAGGTGGTGTTCTTCCGCGATCAGGACCTCGACCACGCCGCGCAGATCGCTTTCGGTGCCCAATTCGGTGAGGTCACCTCGGCCCATCCCTACGAAGGTGATTCCGCGCCCGAGGGTTTCCCGCAGATCCATACCGTGTCGCCGGCCGCCTACGATCGCCGGTACGGTTCGGAGTACCGGCACAAGGAGGGCTGGAACGGCCCCAACTGGCATGCCGATGTGACGCCTCTGATCAACCCGCCGTCGCATTCGATACTGCGCGCCGAAGTGGTCCCGCCCTTCGGCGGTGACACGCTGTTCACCAATGTGGCGGCTGTCTATCAAGGCCTTTCGCCGTTGATTCGCGAATTCATCGACGGGCTGCGCGCCGAGCACCGGTTCGGTGCCACCTTGTCCTTCGAGCGCAGCGACGCCAAGATCGGGGACCTGGTGCGCAGCAATCCGCTGGCGTCGATCCATCCGGTGGTCCGGGTGCATCCCGAGACCGGCGAGAAGGTGGTCTACGTCAATCAGTTCTTCACCCGGGAGATCGTTGACCTGTCCCCCCGGGAGAGCCGGTACGTCCTGGACCTGTTGTTCGAGCAGATCGCTCGGCCGGAGTACTCGGTCCGGTTCAAGTGGGAGCCGGGAAGCGTTGCGTTCTGGGATAATCGGGCCACGCTACACCTCGCCCCGCGCGATTACGAGCACCTGGGCCAGGAGCGGGTGCTGCACCGCATCACGCTGGTCGGCGACATCCCGGTGGGGCCCGACGGACGCCGCTCGGAGCCGTTAGAGGGCGAGTTCTTCGGGGCTGCCTGACACCCGCTCGCGGGCGTGGGCCGGTGAGCCCAGCTGCGACGCGACCAGGCCGATGGCCGCTACGGCGGTGGTGGTCACCGCCACCGGCCACAACGCCCCGCCGTAGTGGGCCACCACTGAGGTGAGCAGCAGCGGAATGAGCCCGCCGATGATGGTGGAACTCTGGCCGGACAACGACATTCCGGTGTAGCGCACCCGGGCAGGAAAGGAATCGGCGAGGTATTTGGGCAGCGCGCCCCAGATGACCCACAGCGGCGCGCCGATCAGCACCTCGGTTGTCAGCAACGACGGCAGCGTCGCCGAGGCGGCCAGCACCCCCAGCAGCCCCGCCGCGGGCAGCGTCAGCAATGAGAGCAGGCCGCCGCGGATCACCTTGTTCGCGCCGTAGCGATCGGCGAGCCAACCGCCCAGTACGGTCAACGCCCAGAACACGGTGACGTGCACGGCCGAGATGCCCAGTAACACCGAAGATGACGGCAGGCCAAGGGTTTTGGTTCCGTAGCCGGTGAGGAATACGGTCTCGATGAAGAACGGGACCGTCACCCCGCCGAGATAGACCGCGAAGCAGATCAGCATCGTGCGGCCGTGCTGGCGAACCGCCTCGCGCAACGGGAACGGTGACAGCTCGCCGCTGCGCCGCAGCGCGGTGAACTCCGGTGACTCGATCACCCGCAACCGGATGAACAGGCCCACGACACCGAGCGCGAGGCCGAACAGGAACGGCACCCGCCAGCCCCAGGTCACGAAGTTGTGCTCGCTCAGCGTCGAGGCCAGGATGAACAGCGATCCAGTGGCCAACCCCTGGCCCACGGCCGAGCCCGTCTGCACCAGCGATCCCCAAAAGCCGCTGCGGTGTTGGGGGCTGGTCTCGGTGACCACCAGCACCGCCCCGGCCCACTCACCGCCCAGTCCGACGCCCTGCAGGAAACGCAACAGCACCAGCAAGGCGGGCGCCGCCCAGCCGATCGCGGCGTAGCTGGGTAGCAGTCCGATCAGAAAGGACGGGATTCCCATGATCAACAGCGTGGCCACCAGCATCTTCTTGCGCCCGAGGCGATCGCCCAGATGCCCGAACAACACGCCGCCCAGCGGCCGGGCGACGAAGCCGACGGCGAAAGTGCCAAGTGCGGCAAGCACTCCGGCCGTGGAGGAGGCGCGCGGGAAGAACAGCGGACCGAAGACCAGGGTGGCCGCGAAGCCGTACAGGAAGAAGTCGTACCACTCCAGCACGCTGCCGGCGAGGCTGGCCAGGGCCACCCTGCGCATGCCCGGCCCGGCTTCCTCGCCGCCGGGCGGGCCCGAAAGCCCGGTGCTGTCCTGTGCTGCGATCGTCATTGAGGGTCTCCGATGGTCGGCCGGCCGGGTCCACGCGCAAGCGACGTGACGGGCGAAATGAGCGGCGCGAGTGGGGCACACAGAGACCGCAGCGACGACGATCGCCCGCGCGCCTCATCTTCGTTGCCGTGCCGGTTTGCGGTCGAGCGCAGCCCTTCCGGTCACGTGGATCATCCGGGGCGCCGGCCCAGCTCAGCGCGGTTTCCCGCGGTCGGCGACGGTTGGAATCAGATTGAACGCAAAGAATTCACCGTCGGATGCCGGCGCATATGCCGTGTAAGGTCAATTAGATTGCGGCACAACAAGTTCAGCCGGTCATGCCCGGGCGTACAGCACCGCGCGGGAGTATTCGCCGCCGTCGTCGAAGAGCTCGACGTCGACGTCGTCGAAACCGGCCGAGCGCAGCGCGTCGACAACCGGTGCCGGATCGGGGATTTCACGGAATGGCAGGCTGGCCGCGACGTCGTCGGCGTAGTGATGCCCGGCCACATGGGGATTCAGCGAAATGTCGGCGATCAGCAGCCCGCTCGGGGCCAGCACCCGGCGCCATTCGGCGAAGGCCCGCTGCGGCTCGGGCACCGTCCAGATGAAGTGCCGGGCCGTCACGGCATCGAAACTGGCGTCGGCGAACGGCAGCTTCTCGGTGACGCCCTCGACGAACGTGACGGCCACCCTGCCGTCGGCGGCCTTGGCGCGAGCGTGCGCCAACATGGCCTCGGACGCGTCGACGCCGCTCACCTGGTGGCCCAGCTCGGCCAGCAACAGCGCGACAAACCCGGTGCCCGTGGCGACGTCGAGCACGCGGGAAGCCGGCGGGATCGGACTCAGGGCGTCCGTCCACCGTCGACGCTCGGGTTCCGAGGAGATGCCGTGGGCGGCCCGCTGGTCGTATTGCGCACCCTCGCGCTCCCAGAACTCGCGAATCGCGGTGCGGGCGACCGGAAGGCTCGCATTGGCATCGGGCATGAGCACCTCTCGGGGACAAGGGCATTCGGCGGGCCGGACTTCGACGACAAGTGTGCAGTGCGCGCCGGTGTCGCCGCAAGGCACGCGGGACCACAGGGCGCGCGCCCCGGCGAGTAGCCTGACCCGCGTGGACTACGCCGGAAAATTCCTCGACGAGAACCGGGCCTTCGGGGAGCTGTTTCGCGATGTCGACGAGTCCATGCCGGTGCCCACTTGCCCGGACTGGACCCTGCGCCAGCTCTTCCGCCACGTCGGGCGCGGCGATCGCTGGGCGGCGCAGATCGTGAGTCAGCGCCTCGACAGCTACCTCGACCCCCGCACGGTGGAGGGCGGCAAGCCGCCGCCGGATCCCGCCGGTGCCATCCCGTGGCTGCACGGCGGCGCCCAGCGGCTGATCGACGCCGTCGAACTGACCGGGGTTCAAACGCCGGTCTGGACGTTCCTGGGGTCGCGCCCGGCGAACTGGTGGATCCGGCGCCGGCTGCACGAGGTCGCGGTGCATCGGGCCGACGCGGCGATCGCGCTGGGCGCCGAATACACCCTGGGCGCCGAGGTGGCGGCCGACGGCATCACCGAATGGCTGGAGCGGGTGGCGATCGAGGCGGGCGCCCAGGGGGCGCCGCTCCCGCTCGAGCAGGGCGACACCCTGCACCTGCACGCCACCGATCCCGGGCTGGGGGAGGCCGGCGAATGGACGATCACCGTCGAAGACGGCCGGATCGCCTGGTCACACCAGCACGGCAAGGGCAGCGCCGCGCTGCGCGGCGGCGCGACCGAGCTGCTGCTGGCGATCCTGCGCCGGCGGCCGCTGGCCGACACGGGCGTCGAGCTGTTCGGTGACGACGGCGTGTGGAAGCGCTGGTTGGACCGTACGCCTCTCTAGCCGCGGGACCGCACGGTAATTTGCACACCATGACCACATCGGAGATCGCCACCGTTCTGGCATGGCATGACGCCCTCAACGCCGGGGACCTCGAGACGCTGACCGCGCTGTCCAGCGACGACATCGAGATTGGCGACGCGCACGGAGCCGCACAGGGCCACGAGGCGCTGCGCACCTGGGCCGGCTCGCACCGGGCGAGCACCCAGCTCGGCCAGCTGTACGTGCACGACGGCATCGTCGTCGCCGAACAGAAGGTGACCAGCCCCGACGGTCCGGAAGCGGCCACCAACGCGCTGGCATTCCGCGTCGTGCACGACCACGTCACCTCGGTGTTCCGGCACGACAGCCTGGCCTCGGCGCTGGCGGCCACCGAGCTCACCGCGTCCGACGCCGTCGAATAGGGCCGATCAAGGCATTAGGAGCTATCCATGCGCGGAATCATCCTGGCCGGCGGGTCGGGCACCCGCCTGCATCCCATCACCACGGGCATCAGCAAGCAGTTGCTGCCGGTCTACGACAAACCGATGGTCTACTACCCGCTGTCCACCCTGATGATGGCCGGCATCCGCGACATCCTGGTGATCACCACCCCGCACGACGCGCCGGGCTTCCAGCGGCTGCTGGCCGACGGCTCGCAATTCGGCGTCAACATCACCTACGTGACGCAGGAAAAGCCCGACGGCCTGGCCCAGGCGTTCGTGCTGGGAGCCGACCACATCGGCAACGAGCCGGTGGCATTGGTGTTGGGCGACAACATCTTTTACGGCCCGGGCCTGGGTACCAGCCTCAGCCGCTTTCAATCCATCAGCGGCGGAGCGGTTTTCGCGTACTGGGTGGCCAACCCGTCGGCCTACGGTGTCGTCGAATTCAGTGACGACGGCCGGGCCCTGTCGCTGGAGGAGAAGCCCAAGACACCGAAATCCAATTACGCGGTGCCGGGCCTGTACTTCTACGACAACGACGTGATCGAAATCGCCAAGCGCCTCAAGAAATCGGCGCGCGGCGAGTACGAGATCACCGAGGTCAACCAGATCTACCTGAACCGGGGCCGGCTCTCGGTCGAGGTGATGGCCCGCGGCACGGCCTGGCTGGACACCGGGACGTTCGACTCGCTGCTGGATGCCAGCGACTTCGTGCGCACCCTGGAACGCCGCCAGGGCCTGAAGGTCAGCGTGCCCGAGGAAGTGGCGTGGCGGCGGGGCTGGATCACCGACGACGAGCTGGCCGAGCGCGCCCAGAGCCTGCTCAAGTCCGGCTACGGCGGCTATCTGCTGGATCTGTTGGAGCGGAGCCGATTTCAGTAGGCCGGTGGCGGTGGCCCGTCCCC
>NZ_QMEU01000161.1 GCF_003284975.1 Mycobacterium colombiense | reverse complement strand
GGGGTCCAGGGATTCGTAGCGGTATCCGGGGTCGATCAGACCCGGCCGGGGACGCCGAGGGCGCCGGGTCTGCTCTCGCCGGGCCGAGGCGGCCGGCGCCGCGGCGGTGTCCCGGGTCGCTACCGGCTGTCCGACGCGGGCGGCGACGCTCATGTCGGTGCCGGCCCCCAGACGGTAATCACCCCAAACGTTGCGGCGACGGGTACGCATCACAGTAAACCGGCACCCGCAGGCGCCCCGCCTTTCTCGGCTCCGCGCGGCCGGCTACTAGCCTGGATCTGTGCCCGATCCCGCCAGCTACCGCCCCGCCCCCGGGTCCATCCCGGTCGAGCCCGGCGTCTACCGATTCCGGGATCCCTACGGGCGAGTCATCTACGTCGGCAAGGCCAAGAGCCTGCGCAGCCGGCTGACGTCATACTTCGCCGACATCGCCAGCCTGCACCCGCGCACCCGGCAGATGGTGACCACCGCGGCCAAGGTCGAGTGGACGGTGGTCAACACCGAAGTCGAGGCGCTGCAACTCGAATACAACTGGATCAAGGAGTTCGACCCGCGGTTCAACGTCCGCTATCGCGACGACAAGACCTATCCGGTGCTCGCGGTCACCCTCAACGAGGAGTTCCCCCGGCTGATGGTTTACCGCGGACCCCGCCGCAAGGGGGTGCGCTACTTCGGGCCGTACTCGCACGCGTGGGCCATCCGGGAGACGCTGGACCTGCTCACCCGGGTGTTTCCGGCCCGCACCTGCTCGGCGGGAGTCTTCAAGCGGCACAAGCAGATCGACCGTCCTTGCCTGCTCGGATACATCGACAAGTGCTCGGCGCCGTGCATCGGCAGGGTCAGTGCGGAGCAGCACCGCCAGATCGTGGACGACTTCTGCGACTTCCTGTCCGGCAAGACCGACCGGTTCGCCCGGGAGCTGGAACAGCAGATGAACGCCGCGGCCGAGCGGCTCGATTTCGAGCGGGCCGCGCGGCTGCGTGACGACCTGGGCGCGATCAAGCGGGCGATGGAAAAGCAGGCCGTGGTCCTCGGCGACGGCACCGACGCCGACGTAGTGGCGTTCGCCGACGACGAGCTGGAGGCCGCGGTCCAGGTGTTCCACGTCCGCGGCGGCCGGGTCCGCGGCCAGCGCGGCTGGATCGTCGAAAAGTCCGCCGACCCCGGCGATTCCGGCGAGGAACAGCTGGTCGAGCAGTTCCTGACCCAGTTCTACGGCGAGCAGGCCGAATTGGGCGGCGCCGCAGACGAATCCGTGAACCCGGTGCCGCGCGAGGTGCTGGTGCCCTGCCTGCCGTCCAACACCGACGAGCTGACCAGTTGGCTGTCCGGCCTGCGCGGATCCCGGGTGGTGCTGCGAGTGCCGCAGCGCGGCGACAAACGCGCGCTGGCCGAAACCGTGCAGCGCAACGCGAAAGAGGCGCTGCAACAACACAAGCTGCGGCGCGCCGGCGACTTCAACGCCAGATCCGCTGCGCTGCAGAACATCCAGGAGGCCCTCGGCTTGTCCGAGGCGCCGCTGCGCATCGAATGTGTGGACATCAGCCACGTCCAGGGCACCGACGTGGTGGGCTCGCTGGTGGTGTTCGAGGACGGTCTGCCGCGCAAATCGGACTACCGGCACTTCGGGATCCGGGAAGCCGCCGGGCAGGGCCGCTCCGACGACGTCGCCTCCATCGCCGAGGTGACCCGCCGTCGCTTCGCCCGTCATCTGAGCGAGCAGAACGATCCGAATATGCTTTCCGCGGAAGGAAAGTCGCGCCGTTTCGCCTACCCCCCGAATCTGTACGTCGTCGACGGCGGCGCCCCGCAGGTCAACGCGGCCAGCGCGGTGCTCGAGGAACTCGGCATCACCGACGTCGCGGTGATCGGCCTGGCCAAGCGGCTGGAAGAGGTGTGGGTGCCCTCGGAGCCCGACCCGGTCATCATGCCGCGCAACAGCGAGGGGCTTTATCTGCTGCAACGCGTCCGTGACGAGGCGCACCGGTTCGCGATCGCCTACCATCGCAGCAAGCGATCCAAGCGAATGACCGCATCGGTGCTCGATTCGGTGCCAGGATTGGGAGAACACCGCCGAAAGGCGTTGGTAAGCCATTTCGGATCGATAGCCCGCCTCAAGGAGGCCACCGTCGACCAGATCACCGCCGTTCCCGGCATCGGTGTGGCGACCGCCACCGCCGTCCTGGAGGCGCTGCGGCCCGAGCAGCCCCCCGAACAGTCCAGGGCGGCCCAGTGACGGGCCCGGGCGAGTTTGCGGGCGGCCCCTCGGTGGACGCCCCGGCCGGTATCGACGTCGTGCTGGTGACCGGGTTATCCGGGGCCGGGCGGGGTACCGCAGCCAAGGTGCTCGAGGACCTCGGCTGGTACGTGGCCGACAACCTGCCCCCGCAACTGATCACCCGGATGGTCGATTTAGGGCTGGCGGCCGGCTCGCGGATCACCCAGCTCGCGGTGGTGATGGACGTGCGGTCGCGCGGCTTCACCGGTGACCTGGACTCGGTGCGCACCGAGCTGGCTACCCGAAACATCGCCCCACGCGTGGTGTTCATGGAAGCATCGGACGACATGCTGGTGCGCCGCTACGAGCAGAATCGGCGCAGCCACCCGCTGCAGGGCGATCAGACCCTGGCCGAGGGCATCGCCGCCGAGCGCCGCATGCTGGCCTCGGTTCGCGCCACCGCCGACTTGATCATCGACACCTCGACGCTGTCGGTGCGCGGCCTGCGCGAGACCATCGAGCGGGCGTTCGGCGGCGCCGCCAGCGCCACCACCAGCGTCACGGTCGAATCGTTCGGCTTCAAATACGGCCTGCCGATGGACGCCGACATGGTCATGGACGTCCGGTTCCTGCCGAACCCGCACTGGGTCGACGAATTGCGGCCTCGCACCGGGCAGGACCCCGCGGTGCGCGATTACGTATTGAGCCAGCCGGGCGCGGCCGAGTTCCTCGACGCCTACCATCGATTGCTCTCTCTGGTCGTCGACGGCTACCGCCGGGAGGGCAAGCGCTACATGACGGTCGCCATCGGCTGCACCGGCGGCAAGCATCGCAGCGTCGCGATCGCCGAGGCGCTGGTGCAGTTGCTCGAGGCCCAGAGGGGCGAAGCCCAACTGTCGGTGCGGGTGCTGCACCGGGATCTGGGCCGCGAATGACCGAGCCGATGAACCGGGGCATCGTCGCGATGGGCGGTGGACACGGCCTGTACGCGACGCTGTCGGCGGCCCGCCGGCTCACGCCCTACGTGACCGCGGTGGTGACGGTCGCCGACGATGGCGGTTCTTCCGGCCGGCTGCGCAGCGAACTTGAGGTGGTGCCGCCTGGTGATTTGCGAATGGCGTTGGCGGCCTTGGCATCTGACAGCCCGCACGGGCGACTGTGGGCGACCATCCTGCAGCACCGGTTCGGGGGCAGCGGGGCGCTGGCCGGGCATCCGATCGGCAACCTGATGCTGGCCGGGCTGTCCGAGGTGCTGGCCGACCCGGTGGCCGCCCTCGACGAGCTGGGGCGCATCCTCGGCGTCAAGGGCAGGGTGCTGCCGATGTGCCCGATCGCGCTGCAGATCGAGGCCGACGTCTCCGGGCTGGAAAGCGACCCGCGGATGTTCCGGCTGATCCGCGGTCAGGTGGCAATCGCGACCACGCCGGGCAAGGTGCGCCGGGTGCGGCTCTTGCCGGACAACCCGCCGGCGACGCGGCAGGCCGTCGACGCGATCATGGCCGCCGATCTGGTTGTGCTGGGCCCGGGGTCGTGGTTCACCAGCGTGATCCCGCACGTGCTGGTGCCCGGACTGGCGGCGGCGCTGCGGGCGACCACCGCGCGGCGCGCCCTGGTGCTCAATTTGGTGGCCGAACCGGGGGAGACGGCCGGGTTCTCCGTCGAGCGTCACCTGCACGTGCTGGCCCAGCACGCACCGGAATTCACCGTGCACGACATCATCATCGACGCCGAACGGGTGCCCAGCGAGCGGGAGCGCGAGCAATTGCGCCGCACCGCCACACTGCTTTCGGCCGAGGTCCACTTCGCCGATGTGGCCAGACCTGGTACACCTTTACATGATCCAGGCAAGCTCGCGGCGGCCCTGGACGGGGTCCGGGCGGCCCATAAGGCTCCGGGAGCGTCTTCGGTCACGGCCACCGCGGATATTCGGGTCGACGGTGCAAGTGAGGGGTGACGACGCGTGGCGATGACGACCGAAGTCAAGGACGAACTGAGCCGCCTCATTGTGAAATCGGTCAGCGCCCGCCGCGCGGAGGTCACGTCACTGCTGCGGTTCGCCGGTGGGCTGCATATCGTCGGCGGCCGCGTCGTCGTCGAAGCCGAGGTGGACCTGGGCAACGTCGCGCGGCGCTTGCGCAAGGACATTTTCGAGCTCTACGGATACAACGCCGTCGTGCATGTGTTGTCCGCCAGTGGAATTCGCAAGAGCACCCGGTACGTGTTGCGGGTCGCCAATGACGGCGAGGCGCTGGCCCGCCAGACCGGTCTGCTCGACAATCGCGGCCGCCCGGTGCGCGGGCTGCCGGCCCAGGTGGTGGGCGGCAGCGTCGGCGACGCGGAAGCCGCCTGGCGCGGGGCGTTCCTGGCGCACGGGTCGCTGACCGAGCCGGGGCGGTCCTCGGCCCTGGAAGTCAGTTGCCCCGGTCCGGAAGCCGCGCTGGCGTTGGTGGGTGCCGCGCGACGGCTCGGTGTCAGCGCGAAGGCCCGCGAGGTGCGCGGCGCCGATCGGGTGGTGGTGCGCGACGGTGAGGCGATCGGCGCGTTGCTGACCCGGATGGGCGCCCAGGACACCCGGCTGGTGTGGGAGGAGCGCCGGATGCGGCGCGAGGTCCGGGCCACGGCCAACCGGCTCGCCAACTTCGACGACGCCAACCTGCGCCGGTCGGCGCGGGCGGCGGTGGCCGCCGCGGCCCGAGTGGAGCGGGCGCTGGAGATCTTGGGCGACACCGTCCCCGACCATCTGGCCTCGGCCGGCAAGCTGCGCGTCGAGCACCGGCAGGCATCGCTGGAGGAGCTGGGCCGGCTCGCGGACCCGCCGATGACTAAAGACGCTGTGGCGGGCCGCATTCGGCGGCTGCTGTCGATGGCCGACCGCAAGGCGAAGGTCGAGGGTATCCCCGACACCGAGTCGGCGGTGACGCCGGATCTCCTCGAGGACGCTTAATCTCCTCGGGGACGCATAGCCCGGTGGCGATGCGCGCCGCAAGGGCGTCGCAGCGCGACCTGTCCTGGCAAAGCCGCGGGCGCGGCGTGGAGCTGTCGCGGGAGCTCGGCCCGCGGTGCTCGATCGGCCAGACGTGACGGTGGGCCTGCGCGGCGGGCACGCCACCCTGAGTCACCAGACGCCCCTGCCCGCGGCGAATTCTATGAATTGCATGATTTATGTCAGTTGGATATGAGCCGGCACCTTTCGATAACGTTCTTCTGGCCGAATTTCCGGCCCTGAATATCGGGGGTGTCCGGTCAAACGTCGATTGACCGCGCTGCTTATGTGCAGCAAATTCATTGAGATCGCATAATTTCTATGAAAGCGCTATGAGTCACAAGGGTATCGGCCGCACAGTCGCGGAATACGTGCTCCACCACGCACTTCTCAGCGGTTCCTTGCTTGCGGCCTCGTCCTGACGGTCGCGCGTCGCGCCGCCGCGCGGTCGCTGTGGCTAAGGAGTCCTGCGTCCAATGCAATTTGTGATACCGAGATTTTTATTCACCAATCGCCGCCCGGGGAGCACCCCTTTCGGCTTTTCACCATCTATTCACCGCTTCGCCTTGCCGGATTTGCACGGGTAGAGGGGCTATCGGCGGCTTGCTTGCCGAACCGCCGGCTCCCGGCGCTCGCAGCCCAGCGCGGCGATACCGGCGACCCCGGCCGATCTTGGCGAAGGGCGATTTCGTAACTCCTGGCTAGTGTCTCGTCTACAAGACGACATGCCCGCCGCCCAGCAAACTCATAGCCGATGTGCTGGCGGCGGTACGGACTGGGCCGGCGGTGGCGACACGGCCGGAGGCGGAGGAACGCATGGATTTCGGGTCGTTACCGCCGGAGATCAACTCCGGCAGGATCTACTCAGGGCCGGGGTCGGCGCCGTTGCTGGCAGCTGCGGCGGCCTGGAACGGGTTGGCAGCCGAATTGCATTCGGCCGCAGCGTCGTACGGTTCGGCAATCGCGGAACTGCGCACCTCCTGGCATGGGCCTTCGTCGACGGCGATGGCCGCCGCGGCGGCACCCTTCATCGCGTGGCTCGACGGCACCGCGGTGCAGGCCGAGCAGACGGCCGCCCAAGCCTCGGCGGCAGCGGCGGCCTATGAAGCCGTCTTCGCGGCCACCGTCCCGCCGCCGGTGATCGTGGCCAACCGGGCGTTGTTGGCGTCGTTGATCGCGACCAACGTGCTGGGTCAGAACACTCCGGCGATCGCGACCACGGAGGCCCAGTACGCCGAGATGTGGGCCCAGGACGCCGCCGCGATGTACACCTATGCAGGCGCGTCGGCGGTCGCGAGCCGGCTCAGCCCGTTCGGCGCGCCACCGACGACCGCCGACGCAAACGCGGAGGCCGACCAGTCGGCCGCGGTCACCTCCGCGCTGCAGTCGTCGACCACCTCAGGTGTGGAATCTTCACTGTCAGAAGCGGTTTCGCAGGCTCCGGTCGCGGCGCAGGTGAACGCGACCGCGGTGACGGCGGCTGCTCAACTCCCGCTGAGCCTGACGGACATCACCGGGATATTGAAGACCTTCAACAGCGTCATGGGTACCATCTCCGGGCCGTACACGCCGCTCGGCGTGGCGAACCTGGCGAAGAACTGGTACCAGATCGCCCTCAGCATCCCGAGTGTGGGGACGGGCATCCAGGGAATCGGACCCCTCTTGCACCCCAAAGCGCTCAGCGGGGTCTTGGCGCCGCTGCTGCGCAGCGATCTCCTGACGGGCTCGACCGCGCTGTCGAGTGCGGGCACGGTTTCGGCGTCGGCGGGCCGTGCCGGCTTGATCGGATCGCTGTCGGTGCCGGCGAACTGGGCCTCGGCGGTCCCGGCAGTCCGGACGGTGGCCGCCGAGCTGTCGGAGACCATGCTGGACGCCGCTCCCGCGATGGCCGTCAACGGTCAGCAGGGCATGTTCGGCCCGACGGCCCTGTCGAGCCTGGCCGGACGCGCGGTCGGCGGGACCGCGACCCGCGCCGTCGCCGGGTCGACGGTTCGCGTGCCCGGTGCCGTAGCCGTCGACGACCTCGCGACCACGTCCACCGTCATTGTGATTCCGCCGAACGCGAAATAGGAAGGTGCGGCAATGGTTTTCAGTGATTTCGCAACGCTGCCACCGGAGGTCATCTCCACCCAGATCTATGTCGGCCCGGGCGCGGCGCCGCTGCTGGCCGCCGCGGCGGCATGGGACGGGCTGGCCGCCGAATTGCACGGCACCGCGGCTTCCTACGCATCGGTGATCTCTGAACTGGTCGGCGAATCGTGGCAGGGCTCGTCGTCGGAGTCCATGGCCGCCGCGGCGGCGCCCT
>NZ_QMEU01000160.1 GCF_003284975.1 Mycobacterium colombiense | reverse complement strand
GGGGCCCGGGGACGCGCTGGGCGGCACGGACGCCTTGGTGGTCGCGGGTGCCGAGGTCACCGGGTGGGGAGCCGGGGCGCCCAGCGTGGCCTTGGTGGACGCGCTGTCGCCGCTGTTGATGATGACGGCGGTGGCGATAGCGCCCACGGCCACCACCGCGCCCACGATCATCGTGGCGGGGCGCCAGCGCGAGTCGACGGGCCAGCCCGTCCAGTTGTAGTCGGCGTTCAGGTAGGGATCGGTATCGCAGGCGTCGTCAACGTCGTCGTCGTCGGGGTAAGCCCGGATCCTGTCGTCAAGGTGCGGCAACGTGGTACCCATGGTGCCGAAGTTAGCCATGGGAAAACACGGATCGGGTATCGCGCGGGTGGGTGAGACAACCTGAGAGCGAATCGTTATCGGGCCGCGACCGGTTTCGCTGACCGCGAAGTGTGGGGATGCGACGAGGTGGGGGTCGGCCGCGTCCACTAGCCTGCTGCTGACAGGGCCGGGACTTCAAGAGCTGCGGAATGACTGCAAGACCCATGGAAGGGGTGACCGTGGAGGTCAAGATCGGTATCACGGATAGTCCGCGCGAGCTGGTCCTTGCCAGCGCCCAGACGCCCGCCGAGGTCGAAGATCTGGTCAGCGCCGCACTGAGCGACGCCTCGGGCCTGCTGCGGCTGAGCGACGAGCGGGGCCGCCGCTTCCTGATTCACACCGCCAAGATCGCCTACGTCGAGATCGGCGCCGCTGACGCGCGCCGGGTGGGCTTCGGGATCAGCGCCGAAACCGGCAAACACGCCGGCAAGGCGCGCTAGGAGCGGGTAAGCGGCACGTGTGACAACCCGCCCCAGGCGAACTGCACGGTGCCGTCGACCGCGTCCGCCTTGGAGATCGGGCGGTCGGAATCCAGCCAGTACCTGGCGCAGTCGACGCTGATTCCGACCAGACCGACCGCGATCATCCGGGCCCGGTGCGGGTCCAGCCCCGAATCCTCGCTGATCAACGCGAACACCGCGTCGATGCAGGATTCGGTGGCGACGCGCACCTGGGCGGCCACTTCGGGTTCGGTGACGTAGTCGTTCTCGAAGATCAGCCGGTAACCCTGGCTGTCGTGCTCGATGAAATCGAAGAACGCCTGCACCGCGGAGTGCAACCGGCGCCGGTTGTCGGTGGTGGTGCTCAGCGCCTGCTGAACGCCCGAGACCAGGTTCTCCACGTGCCGCGCCAGCACCGCGAGGTACAGCTCGAGCTTGCTCGAGAAGTGTTGATACAGAACGGGTTTGCTAACCCCGGCGCGGTCGGCGATCTCGTCCATGCCGGCCGCGTGGTAGCCGCGGTCGACGAACACGTCGCTGGCCACGATGAGCAATTGGCCGCGCCGCTCGTCGCGGGGCAACCGGTTGCCTCGCCGGTTGGAAACCGCGGCCCCGTCCGGCCGACCGCGGTCAGCCGATCTGACGGCGCGCCGCGCCGGCACCTTGGCGAGTTCGCTCATCGAGTCCTCATCTGATTATCGGCGGCCGGCCCTGTCGGAAATCCGGGGCCAACCGCTCGCAGCCCGTGGCAAAGACCTTACTACCCGACCGGTCGATGCGACCGTCATCGCCGTCGTCGCCGCTGGCAGAAGCGGTGTCGGACGGCGGATTCGGGCGCGCCACCGGCGGCGGCGGTGCCTGCCTGTGTAATCCTGGGGAAATGACGTCCCCGCGGCCCCCACGCGGCACCGGTCGCGTGCCGGTGTTACGCGACGAGTGGCGAGAGCCGCTGCGCGCGCTGCGCGACCCGATCGCGCGGGAAGCAGGACGACCGCGGGCCGACCGTGAACGGCCGCGACAATGGCGCAAGCAGACCTGGCTGGGCCGCTTCGTCTCCACCTACGGGTGGCGCGCGTACGCCCTGCCCGTCCTGGTGGTGCTTACCGCGGTGGTGATGTACCAGACGGTGACCGGCACCGGCGCACCCAAGCCGACGGCTAACAAACCCATTCAGAGCCCGCCGGCCATCGGCGCGGTCGGCACGACGATCATCGACGCCCCGCCGCGTGGGCTGGCCGCATTCGACGCCAACCTGCCGGCCGGGACGCTGCCGGACGGCGGCCCGTTCACCGAGGCGGGCGACAAGACCTGGCACGTCGTCCCGGGCGCCACGCCCCAGATCGGGCAGGGCACCGCCAAGGTGTTCAGGTACACCGTCGAAGTGGAGAATGGCATCGACCCGACGATGTTCGGCGGCGACGACGCCTTCGCCCAGATGGTCGAGCAAACGCTGGCCAATCCGAAGGGCTGGACGCACAACCCCCAGTTCGCTTTCATCCGGATCGACGGAACCAATGGGGCCAAACCCGACTTTCGGATCTCGCTGGTCTCGCCGGTGACGGTGCGCGAAGGGTGTGGCTACGAATTCCGGCTCGAAACCTCTTGCTACAACCCGGTATTCGGCGCCAACCGGGAGGCGCGGGTGTTCATCAACGAGGCGCGTTGGGTACGGGGAGCCGTGCCGTTCGAAGGCGACATCGGCTCCTACCGGCAGTACGTGATCAACCACGAGGTCGGCCACGCCATCGGATACCTGCACCACGAGCCCTGCGAGCAGCAGAACGCCCTGGCGCCGGTGATGATGCAGCAGACGTTCTCCACGTCGAACAACGACGCCGCCCAGTTCGACCCGGACGTCGTCAAGGCCGACGGGAAGACCTGCCGGTTCAATCCCTGGCCGTACCCGATCGCCTGACCGGGCCTGCAGCGCACCGCCTCGTTGCCGCGCCCGGCGCGGGCTGCTGTGATGGTGGGAGAACTCGATCGAGGAGATGTTTCGCAAGTGTCGACGTCGCTGCCGCCGCTGGTGGCGCCCGCAGACCACCTCAGCGGCGACGAGGTGGCCCGCTACAGCCGGCACCTGATCATTCCGGACCTGGGGCTCGACGGGCAGAAGCGCCTCAAGAACGCCCGGGTGCTGGTGATCGGGGCCGGTGGCCTCGGCGCGCCGACGCTGCTCTACCTGGCGGCCGCGGGCGTGGGCACAATCGGCATCGTCGATTTCGACGTGGTCGACGAGTCGAACCTGCAGCGCCAGATCATCCACGGGGTGGCCGACGTCGGACGGTCCAAGGCGCAGTCGGCGCGCGACTCCATCGCCGCGATCAACCCGTTGGTGGACGTGCGGCTGCACGAGTTCCGGCTGGATTCCACCAACGCCGTGGAGTTGTTCGGCCGCTATGACCTGGTCGTGGACGGCACCGACAACTTCGCCACCCGGTATCTGGCCAACGACGCGGCGGTGCTGGCGAAAAAGCCCTACGTGTGGGGATCGATCTACCGCTTCGAGGGCCAGGTCTCGGTGTGCTGGGAGGATGCCCCCAACGGACGCGGGCTCAACTATCGCGACCTGTACCCCGAGCCTCCGCCGGCCGGCTCCGTGCCGTCCTGCGCCGAGGGCGGCGTGCTGGGCATCGTCTGCGCCTCCATCGCCTCGGTGATGAGCACCGAAGTGATCAAACTCATTACCGGGATCGGCGAGTCGTTGCTGGGCCGGTTGATGATCTATGACGCGCTGGAGATGACCTACCGCACCATCGCGATCCGCCGGGACCCGTCGGATTCGTCGCGGCCAAAGATCACCGGGCTGGTCGACTACGAGCAGCTGTGCGGCGTGGCGCCCGAGCCCTCGGCGCAGGACGCCGCGTCGGCCATCACGCCGCGCGAGCTGCGTGACTGGCTGGATTCGGGCAAGAAGCTGGCGCTGATCGACGTGCGGGAGCCGGTGGAGTTCGACATCGTGCACATCGACGGGGCCCAGTTGATCCCGCAGTCCTCGATCAATTCCGGCGAGGGGCTGGCAAAGTTGCCGCAGGACCGCCCGCCGGTGTTGTACTGCAAAACGGGGGTGCGCTCGGCCCAGGCGCTGGCGGTGGTCCGCAAGGCCGGCTTCGCCGACGCGGTGCATTTGCAGGGCGGGATCGTGGCGTGGGCGCAGCAGATGCAACCCGACATGGTCATGTACTGACCCGTACGCCTTTGGACTGCGGCGACCCGCCGCTGTGCTAGCGATCACCGCTTGTTGGACTCGTTTAGAGTACCGGTGTGACAGTCGAGCCACCGCCGGATCATGTGCTGTCGGCGTTTGGTTTGGCCGGCGTTAAACCCGTCAATCTGGGCGCCAGCTGGGAGGGCGGCTGGCGGTGCGGTGAAGTCGTCTTGTCGCTGGTGGCCGACAACGCCCGCGCGGCGTGGTCCGCCCGGGTTCGCGAGACGCTGTTCGTGGACGGCGTTCGCCTGGCCCGGCCGGTGCGTTCCACCGACGGGCGCTACGTCGTATCCGGGTGGCGGGCGGACACCTTCGTGGCCGGGACGCCCGAGCCCCGCCATGACGAAGTCGTCTCGGCCGCGGTGCGCCTGCACGAGGCGACGGGCAAACTGGATCGGCCCCGCTTTCTGACCCAGGGGCCCACGGCGCCGTGGGGCGACGTCGACATCTTCATCGCCGCCGATCGCGCGGCGTGGGAGGAACGGCCGCTGGCCTCGGTGCCCCCAGGTGCGCGCTCCGCCCCCGCGACGGCGGACGCCGAGCGGTCGGTGGAGCTGCTCCAGCAGCTGGGCACCCTGCGCAAGCCGACCAAGAGCCCCAACCAGCTGGTCCACGGAGACCTGTACGGCACAGTGCTTTTCGTCGGCACCGCGGCGCCGGGAATCACCGACATCACCCCGTACTGGCGGCCCGCGTCGTGGGCGGCCGGTGTGGTCGTCATCGACGCGCTGTCCTGGGGAGAGGCCGACGACGGCCTCATCGAGCGCTGGAACGCCCTGCCGGAATGGCCGCAGATGTTGTTGCGGGCGTTGATGTTTCGCCTCGCGGTCCACGCGCTGCACCCAAGGTCGACCGCCGAGTCGTTCCCCGGCCTGGCCCGCACCGCGGCGCTGGTCCGGCTGGTGCTCTAGCGTCCGTCGGCGAACTCGTAACGAACCTCGCGCAGCGCGATCCTGCCGTCGGTGGCCAGCACGCCTTCGGCGCGCAACAGCTCCAGCTGGCGGGTCGTCAGGTGTCGCGCCGGGCGACCGGACGCGGTGATCACCCGGTGCCAGGGCAGGTCCGAGGAGTCCGTCCGCATGATCCAGCCGACGATGCGCGGGCTGGAAAGCCCTGCGACAGTGGCGATGTCGCCGTAGGTGGCGACCCGTCCGGCCGGGATCGCGGCGACCAGCGCACGCACCCGCTCGACCTGCTCGTCGGTCACCGGCGCCACGGTCAGCCGGCTTCCAACAGCTCGCGGGTCAACGCGGCGACCTCGTCGGGCTTGGCGTAGGGCACCATGTGATTGCAGTCGAAATCCAGCAGCCGCAAATCCGCTCCCAACCGCTCCGCCAGGGCGTCGATCAGTTGGTCGGTGACATAGGGCGGCGTGGTGCGTTTGGCCCGCACCAAAATGGTCGGGGTCTTCGCGGGTGGCAGCACGGTCTCGCGGGCCAACTCGCTCCAGTACGACATCATCGCCGGCAGGCTCACCCGCCAGCCGTAGCGGCCGCCCGGCAGCGCGATGAGATGCTCGTCGATCTCGGCGTCCAGCAGGGCGGGTTCGACATCCGACCACGAACCGTGCAGCTTTTCCAGGCGCGCCTCCTCGGCGTCGGGATAGTCGGGCGAGGACAGCATCGCCTCGGCGATCTCGCGCATCCACTCGCCGTCCAGCCCGACCGCCGGGTCGAGCAGCAGCAGCCCCGCCACCCGATCCGGGCGGGCGGCGGCCAGCTGCATCGCCAGCCCGCCGCCGAACGAATGGCCCACGATCACCACCGGTGTGCCGGGCTGTTCGTCGAGCAGCGCGGCCAACGCCGTGACGTTGCCGTCGATGGTCCACGGCGCCGCCCACGAAGACCTGCCATGACCCACCAGATCCGGTGCGGCGATTCCGATCCCGGGCAGCAAGCCGGACAAATGCTCCCAGCGCTGGCCGTGGCCGGTCAGCCCGTGCAATGCCAGGATCCGCACCGGACCCGGCGGGCCGTAGCGGTGTACATGCAACTTCGCGGTCACCAGTCGATGGTGCCAGCCACCGCGGTCGCGGGTTGCGGGCGGTCCCTAACGGTCGTCATCCCGATCGTCGTCGGTGGAGACGATGTAAGCCTGCTCGATCACGTCGGCCTCGTTGGCTTCCCGGTCCGCGGCGGCGGCCACGTAACCGATGTCCAGACCGGTCTCGTCGTCGGAATCGACAGGCCGCCGTTGTTCCACCGCGTCGCCTTCCGGCGCCTCGTCGATGGGAAAGCCGCGTTCGTCGTCGTTCATGGTCTTGCACCCCTCCTTCCGTTGTCCGACTGCTGCGGCCTCCAGGGTAAGAGACCGCGGCGGCGCGGCCGGGTACGCTGACCGCTCGGTCACCTCGACGACCCAACCCGAGCGGTCCTGGGCAGAATCGGGCGCGGTTGGGCGCTTTCGCAGCGGTCGCCGTTGTCATCTCGTTCATCTCGAACCGCGCTGAGCCAGATCTTCCGAGTCGCGGTCTACCAGTACGCGGTCACCGGCGAGACGATCGGCGGGTTCGACCACCGGCTGCTGCAGGCCGCGTTCGTCGCGCGCTAGATCTGTCGGACCCTCGTGATGTCATGCCGTCATGGCCTACACGTGGGACGCCGAAGCGCACACCGTCTTGGACCCGGGTGCGCGCGGTCAGCTGCGTATTCTCGGCGGGCCCGGCACCGGCAAGAGCAGCCTGCTGATCGACGCGGCGGTCGCCCAGATCGACGCCGGGGTCAACCCGGAATCGGTTTTGCTGCTTACCGGTTCCGGCCGGATCGGGATGGCCGAGCGCAGCGCGCTGACGACGGCGTTGCTGCGCGCGCGATCCGCCGGCCCGGGGCGGGCCGCAATCAGCGAGCCGTTGGTGCGGACCGTGCACGGGTACGCGTACGCGGTCCTGCGGCGCGCGGCCGAGCGGGCCGGTGAGGCGCCGCCGCGGCTGGTCACCAGCGCCGAACAGGACGCCATCGTCCGGGAGTTGTTGGCCGGCGACCTCGAAGACGGGCCACGCGCGGCGACGGCCTGGCCGGCCCCGCTGCACCCGGCGCTGAGTACCGCAGGATTCGCCACCGAGCTGCGAAACCTGTTGGCGCGCTGCGCCGAACGCGGCGTGGACCCCCAGGAACTGGAGCGGTTGGGCCGTCGCTGCCGGCGGGCGGAATGGACCGCCGCCGGACAATTCGCCCGGCTGTACGAGCAGGTGATGCTGCTGCGCGCGGCGGTGGGCACGGCCGCGCCGGAGGCGACCACACCCGCGCTGGGCGCCGCGGAGCTGGTGGGTGCCGCGCTGGAGGCGTTCGCCGTCGACCCCGAGCTGTTGTCCGCCGAACGTGGCCGGATCCGCGTCTTGTTGGTCGACGACGCCCAACAGCTGGACCCGCAGGCGGCCCGGCTGGTTCGGGTGCTCGCCGCGGGCGCCGAGCTGGCGCTGATCGCCGGCGATCCCAACCAGGCGGTGTTCGGCTTCCGGGGCGGTGAACCCGCCGGGCTGCTCGGCGGCGACACGCCCTCGGTGCCGCTGACGAC
>NZ_QMEU01000015.1 GCF_003284975.1 Mycobacterium colombiense | reverse complement strand
CACGGCCAGTAACGCGGGAACCAGAAACAGTTGCGGCTGCAGGGGCAGCCAGCTGCCGAGCTGAGCCAGATGCGTCGGCCAGTCGAACAGCATGAGATTGGTGATGAACTGAAACGCGGCCGCCGGGTTTTCCTGCAATAGGGCCCCGAACTGTTGGAAGTCCGAAAACAGTTCCAGCGCCCGAACCACCCACCAGAGCAGGTCCCCGGGATTGGAGTAGGCCTCGTACGGCAGGCCGTTGAGTGTTCCCTCGACCGGATCCCATTCGATGCCGACCAACCGCAGCAGCTGTGCGACGAACCGATTGAGCGGGCTGTCGAAGCCGTGCTCGTGGTCGTGGTGGTCGTCGTCTTCCTCGTGCTCGTGGTCGTGTGCGGTCGCTTCGGATCTCAGAATCTGCGGCGCCGGCTCGGTCTGCGGCGCGACTACCAGGGCCGTCGTGGCGACGGCGTCATACGTCGCCATCGCGGCGGCGGCCTGCACCCACATCCGCGCATAGTCGGCCTCGTTCACCGCGATCGGAATCGTGTTGATGCCAAAGAAATTGGTCGCGGTCAAGACGCCGTGGGTGGTGTGATTGGCCGCCAGCTCGGGCAGCGTCGGCATCGCCGCCAACGCGGCGGTGTAGGCCGTCCCCGCCGCTTCGTGCTGCGCGGCCACCGCGGCACCGTGCGTGCCGGCCCGGGCCAGCCATGCCACATACTGGGCGTGCGCGGACGCATATGACTCCGCAGCGTTGCCCTGCCACGTCTCGGCCTGCGTCGCCGCGACCAGCGCGGCGAGTTCCTCTGCGGCCAATAGGTATTCGGCGCTCATCGAGTTCCACGCCACGGCCGCGGCAAACAGCGATCCCGGACCCGGTCCGCTGCTCAACAATGCCGAGTGCACCTCCGGCGGGGAAGCCATCCAGATGGGTGCGGTCATCGTCGAACAATCCCAGTGCACTGGGCCGTCGAGAAGGCCACTACGGCAGGCATCTTCATGACCGGCACCTCCTGGGCTGGAACGGCGTGCAGACCAGCGGAACCGTATCTGAAAACGATTGTCGTTATCAAAGCCGGTCGTAAGGCTCATAGCAAAGGCATAGAAACCCGGCATGGAAACGCAAATTGCGACGACGAGGCGTTACGCCGTTCTCGACAGGGGGATTGACGACCACGGTAGGTGACATGTCCCGGAATAACGTGTCATGTCACGTAGTTGTTGGATATGAAACGCGCCAGGCGTTTCGACAACAGGAGGACGAGATGGCTCAGCTAGAAGGAAAAACAGCACTGATCACCGGCGGCACTTCCGGCATCGGTTATGCGACGGCGCGAGCCTTCGCCGACGAGGGTGCCAAGGTGTTCATCACCGGGCGTACCCAACAGCGCGTCGACGCTGCCGCAGCGTCGCTGGGTTCCGGTGTCGTCGGCGTTGCCAGCGATGTCACCCGCACCGAGGATCTGGATCGACTTGTCGGGGTCATCCGCGACGCAGGTGCCGGCCTCGACATCGTTTTCACCAACGCCGGCAGTGGCGAGTTCACCACGCTGGAGGACGAGACACCCGAACACGTCATCGACACGTTCAACCGCAACGTGGGCGGGACGGTGTTCACCGTGCAGAAGACGCTGCCGCTACTCAATCCCGGTGCCTCGATCGTTCTGTCCGGCTCCACCGCGGCCACCAGGGGTATGCCGGCATTCGGCGCCTACGCCGCGGCAAAGGCTGCTATCCGGTCCTTCGGCCGGACCTGGGCCACCGAGTTGGGCGAGCGTGGCTTCCGGGTCAACACGGTCATACCCGGTCCCATCTTGACCGAGGGACTCGCCGAACTGGTGCCTGACAAAGACCAGCGGCAGGTGTTCTTCGACGGTCTGGCAACGAACCCGATGAAGCGGATAGGTGATCCCGCGGAACTGGCCGCCGTGGCGGTGTTCCTCGGCTCCGATGCGAGCAGCTTCATGACAGGTGCGGAGATCTTCGTCGACGGGGGTATGAACCAGGTTTAGGTGGGTCTAGATGGGTCTAGATGGGTCTAGCTGAGGCCGGGACGCGGCAAGGTGCCCTCGCGCAACAGACTCTCGTGTACAACGGCGAGGATGTCGGCGAGGGCATCCTCGTGCTCGGGATCCAAATCGGCGAAGAACGCCCGGTGTACCCACTCTGCGTGCACCGGGGCGGCGCCGGCGAGCCGGCCCCAGCCCTCGTCGGTCAGGACGACGACAGTGCCGCGCCCGTCGGTGTCACAGGTTGTGCGCTCGACCAGGCCGCGGCGTGCCATCCGCATCAGGTGGTGAGAAACCCGGCTGCGTTCCCACCCGATCACCGTGGCCAGTGTGGTCAGCTGCAGGCGGCGATCCGGTGCGCGCGAGAGCGTACTGAGTACCGTGTAGTCGTAGAGTGAAAGGCCGCACTCGGCGCGCAGGTGACGGTTCACCTCATATTCGAGCCGGTGATAGACCCGCATAAAGTTCAGCCACGCACGCTGCTGCGTCGGCGTTAGCGGGTACTCGCCGGAATCAGTCATCGTGCATCACGGACTAGCATGCTGCCCATCTAAGCAAACTCAACCCCGATACGCGGTTTTGGTGATTCTCCGTGTCATTCGCCCTCGTTCGAGAACCGCCATCCACTTAGCGACTCCGGCCAGTAAGGAAAGGGTGCCATCCGGGACCGACGGCTCTGCTGCCGCCGAAGACCGCACAGTCTCGTCCTGGGATCCACCACACGCATCGAACACGAACGCCGCACCACGCGTGATTACAGAGACAAGATCTTGCGGATGAGTTGCCTCGTCACGCTCTACTGCCCAATCCACGAAATCACCCCGGGACCAGGCACTTTCGACGTCGACGCGCTGGCGCATGGCAAGGTTCGGTTCATTGCGAGTCTGTGCGGCAGCCAGCCCCGTCCGGTGCGCTCGAGCTCGGCGAGCCCGAGCATCACTTCAGGCGCGATGTCATGGTGAATCAGTTGAGCACCTCGACCATCTGTCCGGCTGAATTTCGTTGTGCACCAATGGCTTTACGCATGCTCGACGCGACGCAGGACTTCTCCCCGTTATTCCGCAGATCACGCATCGTTACCGTCTCCACAGCGCCAAAGCGTTACCGGTGAGACTGACAACCTACACGGCTGTTGTCGCTACCGTGCTTGGCTGCACCGGAGTTCTACAACAGCCATTCCGCCAGCGGGTGCACGAAGTAGCGCAACGAGAACGCCTCGTACACCGCCCCGACGACGAGCAAGGCCAGGGCCGGCAGCGCCAGCCAGCCGAGGTACTGCAGCCCGCGAAGGTAGCCCTGCCGGCGGTTTTTACGGTCATGCCGACCTTTCTCTTGAGACTTGTTTCCGTCGTATGGCGCTGCCTTAACGACGGACCGGATGGTCCGCAACTACTGTGCACCGCCATCGACCGCGCTCCGGGTCCGGTTTGAGTGGTTAGTCAACAGGAAGGTTGGCGCCCCAGGCGTCCGGCGGGGAGCGGGTACTACCGGCGACGAAGTGTTCGCCGTGGGGTGGTCAGCGCGCGAGTGAGCATCGAGCCGGTCCCCTGTCGCTCTTAGCTACCTTGGGTGTGCCGCTTCGAATAGACTATGACATTAAGGCTTTGGGCGCGACATGCCCTCCAACATCGAGGCCCGAGCCCTACCTCGAGCAGAGTTCCATTGAAACCGAAACGACGCCACCCATCATCCGAAAGGACTGAAATGGACAATGTCACGAAACTGGTCGAGGACCACCTGGCCCTGTGGGCGGTGACCGACTCCGATGATCGTGCAGCCAGGATCGCCCGATGCTATACACCAGAGGTCAGAGTCGTTGAACCCGACGGCGTCGTGGTTGGCCGCGAAGCGCTCAATACGCGCATCGACCAGCTACAGAAGCACTTTGGTGGTCTGTCGTTCGTCGTGACGGGTTCGATCGAGCACCACCATGGCTACGCCTCTTATCAGTGGGTTCAACCGGCAACGGCTAAGTCGGGCGAAGTGCTCGGCTGGGACGTGCTCCATTTCGACGGAGACCTCATCGACTGTGCAGTGATGTTCATCCCGGGCTTCGACGAATTGGATGTGTGACTTCGAATCCGATCGTCTGCCCGAGGGTCTTCACCAGGCGGGATTCGACCCGAGTCGACCGTGCCTCGTGGTGTGGATAGGTATATCCGTGTACCTCACGCGAACCGCGATTGACGGCACTCTTGCCGATCTCAATAGCATCTGTGCGCGCGGAAGTCTTCTCGTCACCGACTACGGTGACTCCGAGACCGTCACCGGGACTTACCCACTCGTGGGTGCACGCCGGACTGCGCGCCTGGTACGTCGCCGCGGCGAACCTGGCGTACTGCCTTATCGCTGACCGAACTGACACGCGCACTCGACATGGTCGGCTTCAACGTCCGAGACCACGCACGAGTCCCCGAACTCGCCAAGCGATACGCCCCAAACGGACAACCGTGGTGTTCCACCGACGACTGGCTGGGTGTGCTCACTGCCGAGCGCCGCCCTTGACCGCGCGGCTGTGGGTATCCGACCTGGTCGGCACGCCACACAGATTACGATAACCGCCACCTCAATCGAGACGCACAGTGCTGGCCGGAACGCGATAAGGCCACATACTTTGCAGCGCAGATTGATTCGTCTGATGAATCACAACGGAGATGGGCAGTCTCTGACCTCGCCGCGCAAGCCGTTGGTGGAATGCCACAGCGCAGCGTGGTCGAAGCACCGGTGGTCACACTGAAACTGAAATAAGTTGCGATGCAACATGATAGGTAATATGCGGCAGTTTACTGGTAAGCCTCCGTTTTTCGATCCGTGCATATTCCTCCGGATCGCCGGTGAGCGATTCGAGTGCCCGTGACCGGTTCCCTGCTAACGTGCGCGCCGATCACCGGGAAAGACTTATCCGCTGCACCTCGCTTCTACCGCATCGACGGTTTGCGCAAGGAGGACCGCGATCGTGGTGGGCCCGACACCACCGGGTACGGGCGTGATGAGCCTCGCGCGCTGAGCGGCTGGGTTGTATTCGACGTCGCCGATGGTTCCCGGGTTGTAGCCGGCGTCGATCACGACCGCTCCGGGTTTGATCCAGACACCTTTGATCAATTCGGGTCGGCCACACTGAACACAAAGGAGTTCAACATGGCCGCAGCACTCGATCGCGGACGCCCTTTCACAGGAAACGAACGCGAACTACTGGAAGATCGGAGTCGTCAGCGACGGCACCAGCTTCTGGCCGCTATGGAAGCCCGGCGAAGCCGCAGGGCTCGCACTCAGTCTGTTATTGGATGCAGATCGATCCGCACTGTCGCCGGGCTACTGGCCGAAGCGCGGAAGATGACCCCGTCGGCGCGACCGATGAGCCCGTTGGCGTTGTCAATATCCCGACGCCTGCTCAGCGCATCGTCGTCATACAGCACTGTTGCAGTTCCGGTGCGCCAGTGCCGGCCAATCTTAACCCGCACTTGGGGGCGCTCGATCAAGTTCTTCACATAGGCGCCGTTTGTCCCGTGCTCAGACACCAGCCAGAACACATCGCCGTCTAGTCCGTTGCCGACGGGCGTCAACCGCGGTTGGCCACTGCGCCTGCCCGTGGTCTCTAGCAGCGCGAAAGCGCGCGGCGCCATCCCCAGGCGCAGCGCTGTTCGAAATATCGGGTTGAATACGTACTTCGCCAGTTGATGCTGGAGCCGGGCTCCAGTGGACACGAGGGCCAGTCTGCAACAAATCGCTCGTTCAGGGTAGGCCGCCGCAGCTTGGGCCGAGGGCGAAGGTTGCCGCGGCGTCGTCCCGGCGGGGAGGCGGCTGCGGCTGCCCGCCCAGCGAAAGGCGTACCACAACAGACCACATTCCGAGTAACACAGCGTGATTCACCTGATGATCAATATTGACGGATCCGGCGGTTATAGGCGATGGCCGCGAAGGCGTTGCGGTCCAAAACAACACCAAATGAAGTTGTGTCGAATTCGTGGCCTCGGACGGCGGCGCCGCTGTCGCTGATTTAGAGTGCTGCGTCGCCCGGGTGAGTCCAGCGGTAGGGGAGCGCAATTGTCGATGGCCTCCGTCATGGGCCTTCCCGCACGATGAGGCGAAGCCCGGCGTCGACGGCGTTGACATTGAGGAGCTATCGGTGGTGGTCGTGCCCCAGGCACCGGTGTCGAGGCCCGTGCGCAGGCGCTTGAGTCCGCGTTCAAGGTCGCTTGCGGGAAGCCGTGCTAACCCGGAGATGCAACTGCGCACGTCGGAGTCAAGGTAGGCGGCCGGTCGACGGCAATAAGCCGTGGAACTGACCAATACGTAGCTGGTCCTCAAGCCGACCGCCGAAAGCAGTTGCACCGCCTGCAATTTGCAGCGGTGAGTTTACTGGTAACCCTCCATATTCGATCCGTGCATAATCCTCCCTTGCAGCAGTCCTAAGCCCTTGCCAATCGGTGGGTTCATCTGAGGGTTCGATCGTGGACCAGGGTGGGCAGTGGTTGAAGGTAATCCGCCCCTCCGACGTAGACCGTGTCCTGGGTGGGTGCTGCGCTGAGGGCCTCTGTCGCGATCGCGGACGCGAATTCGTCCAGGGTGGGGAGTGGGCCGAATGCGCGGCGTGCCTCGACGGCCTCGGGGTCTCGCCGCTCAAGCAGTCGGACAATGATGGTTCCTTCGATCATGTCGCCGGAGACGACACTCAGCGAAACCCCTCGCCTTGCGAGGTCTGGGCGCATGGCACGAAGAGCGTCCTCACCGGCTCGCTTACTTTCCGCGATCGGGATGTACTCGGCGGGTACCGGTTTGAGGCCGTGGAAGTGTGCTTGATGGCTGGTGACAAAGACTACGCGGCCGCCGGCGGGAATGAGCGGCACCGCCCGGGTGAGCAGATGCACTGGGGCTTGACAATTGATGCGCATCGCATAACCAGGGTCGGCGTCTCGCTCGAGCCCGCCCGAGGCGTTCAAGATCAATGTGTCCAGGCGACCGAACTCGTCACGCACGCACCGGATGACCTCAGCGCACGCGTCCGGGTCGCAGATATCAAGACGTAAAGACGATGCAGCGCCTCCGGCCGCGGTGATACTGTCGACGAGATTGGTTGCCCGGCGCTTCTTTTCACGATAGGTGAGGATCACGTGAGCTTTTGCGAGGGCTAAGTGGCGGGCCGTCGCGGCACCCACGCCGCGCGATCCACCAGTGATCAACACAATCGGCATGTACGGCAACGGGTAACTCCTACCTGGTTAGCGTCCGGGCTGGGGGCGGACCTACAGATGGTCGGTCATTCGATCAGGTCGTCCGCGGGGGGACGTAAGCCGCCGTTGGTAAAGGCGGGAAGCACCTTTGTGAAGGCGGACATCAGCTCGGCAGGGTCCCCTTCCCAAGGGAGCGCACGCAGCTGCGCGACGCTGCGTCGCCCCCCGAAGGCACGCAGGGCCTCGAAATCCGAAATGCTCAGAGCGACGCGACCACGCGCCGCGCGCGGATCACCGAGTTGTACGGATCCAACTGTGGGAGTGCACAACCGGAGCGCCGGCAGCTCAGCTTGTCGAATGAACTGGTCACCCATCGTTGTCACGAAGCTCAGGGCCGCCTTGAACGCCGGGTCGCCCGTGCGCAAACCCGATTCACCCAACGCACCGCGGATATCGTGCTCATGGGTCACAGTGTCGAAAACGAGCTGGCAAACCCCTGCATCAGATGCCAGATCAAGGTTCGCCGACACCGCGTCGAGCGATTGGCCCCACAGGTCGAGTAGCTCGTCGATGCCGTGGCCGTGCAGCCGCGCGACCTGCGCGTCAGCCCAAGGCCCAGTGCCTTTTCTCTCCAAGTTCAGCGAAATGATGTCCTGGGCAACACCCGTCAGGTGTGCGACCACCTGCCGGATCGTCCACCCGGGGCACGCAGGTACCACCAGCTCTGCAATGCCAGCACGGCCGCGGAGCAGCGCATCGACACGCTCGTAGATGAGACGGTATGCCGCCACCGCAACACGCATCGGCACTAGTTCGGGCAACTGCCCGCACGGCACGCTCAAAAGGTCTTCCCCTCGCCGACGCTCGGAACTTGGACCGCCCCGAGAGACGCTACAGCATTATTAAGAAAAATAAGACATCTCTGTGGTAACGGTAAGGGCGAGCCGACCCGGGGTGGACGAAGACCGACGGGGGAGCGGCGGGCGTAGCAGAAGGAGAGTAGGCGATCGCGTCGTCTTACCTGCCAGGTGTGTCGATCACCGTGGGCCTCGTCGAGGCCGTCTTCTTCATAGCCCGAGGCTTCATGGCCTGGTCGGTCAGCCACCCTGGACATCAACAATGACCTAGAACGGTGAGGACAGGGCCCCGTCAGGACGCTCGGGGATCGCAATGCAGAATGCTTGGATTAACCTGCAGTACAACACGATCCAATATGGCGCACTTTAACTAGCAACTTGCCAATCTGATCCGCCACGTTAGTGAAGCACTGTTACAATAAAGGGTGCCTCGCCCCATCGACCGCGTAAAGCGTCAGGATTTGCTCTCCAGCGCCAGTGCCGTCCTCGCGCGGACAGGCCTGCTCGAAACTTCTTTGCGCACGCTGGCCGCCGAGTTGGGCACCAGCGCGCGGATGCTGGTGTACTACTTCGGCAGCAAAGAGCAATTGATTCTTGAGGTGCTCAACCGTCAACAACGCGCTGCCATCCCCGACACTGACGAGGTAGAGCGCCCGAGCTCGCTTGTAGCCCATCGAAAGTGGTGTTTTGAGGATTGGCATGCCTGCACCCGGGGCGAGCGCAGTGACACCCTGCGAATTGTCTTGCAAGTGTTCGGCGCGGCCTGCGGGCGCGACAGTCCATACCGGACCTACACCTGGGACACGTTGTCCCTACTGACCCGCAATTCCCAGGCGCGCCTGGAAGCTCTGGGTATTCCGCCCTATGTCGCTGAGACTCGTTCTCGGATCGCGCTGGCGGCCTTCCAGGGTTTCATCATCGAATACTTCACCGCTGATGACCCCGGCTACGTCGATGACACCTTCGCTCGATTCGTCGATGAATTCCTACTGGCTCCATGGAGCACCACCGATGGTCCACCGCGGCGGAAAGGACCTGGCCGCTAATCACCAGCTCGCGGACCTGGTGGTTGCTGCACGACCTGCGGATCGAGCCTCAAATCGATTGAAGACATCAAAGATTCATCAGTTGTGGCCACGTAGAGGACCACGGTTGTTTGGGGTGGTCGCATTTCCAGATGGTGACGTCACGGGTGATAAGGGGCATGCCCAGTCGCACTCCGAAGGTTTCCATCGGTATTACAGTGGTGAACCACTTCTGCAAGTCTGATGCGGTGCTGCCGACCCAAATGACGGTCTCGGCGTTATCAGGTGGGGCGCCGAAGTATCCGAAGCCGCGCTTGGGACTGTAAACCGCCGGAAGACCCGCCGTCGATCGCTGGTAGTCCAGTGCACTGGCCTGGGGGTAGCGCTCGGTGACAACGACCGCATTGCGCCGCTGCTGGGCCGGCAACTTTCGGTAAGCGCCGGCCACCGCCGCCGTCAGCTGCGACCAACCGATCTCGCCGTAGGGCTGGCCTGCCACGCCGGCGGCGAAATCTGCCGCTGGAGTGAGTTGCGAAGCCGAGCGCCACGGGGTCGCCCGCACGCCAAACGCGCCGATCGATACCAGGACGGTCAGCACGGTGGCGATAGGGATCCAGCGGCCGCGCAGCACCGCCAGTTCCACAGCGCCCGCGGCCATCACGGCCGAGTAGATGCCGGCGCCGTATTGGATGCGACCGCCCGTAGCCGCGAAGATCGTCACGACAAGGACAAACGCCAAACCCAAAAACCGGTACGGGCGCAGGCGCGGGGATCGCCACAGTCGCCAGACCCCGTACGCCAGCAAGACCCCACCGAGCACACCACACATTTGCACCGCGCGGGGAATGAAGGTCCACGAGCCGAACAACATGTGGGTCTGCCCACGTACGACTGCACCCATACCCAGTTGCGGCCAACCATGCCGGGCCTGCCAGATCAGCATCGGGAGCGCCGATATCGCCACCGCTGTAGCACTGCACCACAGCGCAGGGCGACGCAGCAAGGCCCTGGGCCCCACGCATCCCACGGCAAGCAGCATCGCGATCCAGAAGACCGGTACGAGCCACTTCACCTGCAAGGCTAGGAGCGTCACCAGCCCCGCCACCAGCAGCAGACCGTCGCGACGAGTCCGCACCCAGCGGACCACCAGCCATGACAGCACCGCCCATAACCCGGTATCGACAACATTCGTGCTGAGCGTCGTCGCCTCGCCCACTATGCCGGGCGCGGTGCTACTCGCTGTCGCGGCAAGTACCTGCGCGAGGCGGCCGCCGCCCATCTCCCACGCTGTAACGGCACTGACAACTACGACGAGCAGCGCAGCAATTACCGCCGGGATACGCAGTGCTGCAAAGGATCCTGGAAACAACCAATCCATACCGCGTGCAACCAGTGGCACCAAAGGGCCCTGATCGGCATAGCTAAACGACAACCGCTTACCCGCTGCAATGAAGTACAGCTCGTCGTAGTAATAGCCATAGCGCATCGCAGACAGAGCCGCCACAATCCCGGCTGCCACGGCCACGGCCCCCACCGCACACGTCGCGAAGCGTGGGCACTCGCCGGGCACCTCCCGAACTGTAAGCTCAGCCACGCGCATGACCGTAACACTTGCTTCACTAACAAGTGATGCCGGCATCTAGACCTTCATCGCCCGCTACCCGCGCACGTTCGCTCCCGGGAGCCCTCTACTCCAAAGTAGCTGCAGCACTGTACGAATACCGACATAGCGATGTTTACTGGCAATCCCTGCATGTTCGATTCGTGCATACCCCTTCGGCGACACGGGACGGCGCCGGAGCTGCGTGCTCTAGTGGTGGGTAACGCGCCCCGAGATTGCCCTTATCTGCTCGACCAGGATGTCCCGTATGTCGTCGCCAATTTTGGCTCCGGCTTCAGTTCAGGCCTGATGGTGACCGGTGTCGTGTGGGGTTGGCGCTACGGTTGGTGAATGCGTCACGCGATCTATGTGCCATTGTTCGGTGCGTTAGCTGATCCACACGCGATGGCGGACATCGCTCTGGCGGCCGAGCAGTCTGGGTGGGATGGGCTGTTCGTGTGGGATCACGTTCTAAGTCCCATCGAAGGACGTTGGGAGATTGCAGATCCGTGGGTTGTACTCGCTGCGGTGGCGGTGGTGACGGAACGTATCAGGTTGGGTCCCATGGTGACTCCGCTGCCACGCCGGCGCGTGCTCAAGCTAGCTCGAGAGACCGTGACCTTGGATCGGCTGAGCGGAGGGCGACTGATCGTGGGCCTGGGTGCCGGCGGCGATGTCGGACGGGAGTATTCGGCTTTCGGAGAAGACCCCGACCCACATCGGCTAAGCAGAGTGCTCGATGAGGGCACGGCCGTGCTGACGTCGTTATGGTCAGGTGAGCGGGTCAACCACCGGGGATCGCTGGTAGCTGAGGGCGTAGAGGCGATGCCCGGCCCGGTTCAGCAGCCTCGGATCCCGCTGTGGTTTGGCACCGCATGTACGACGGGCGGACCAGTCCAGCGGGCGGCCCGTTATGACGGCATCTTTCCACTCGGAGCCGATGCTGCGGGAGTCGCCCGGATCGCAGCAGCCGTTGCGCAGTTACGGGGCGGATGTGAGGGTTTCGACGTCGCCGTGGCCGTCCGACCGGGCGACGACCTTGATGAATTGGCTGCTGCGGGCGCGACTTGGGCAATGCATGCTTTTTGGCCCGGACATCGACCCGATCAGGTGTTGCGGGCCATCGATCGAGGAATACCTGGCTGATCCACGCCGGTGGTGGCTGGGCGCCGATATCCGGTTCTTTTCCGGCGCGCTGTAGTTTTCGAAGTCCGCAGCCGATATAGCTCCGTCCCGGTTTCGAGGATGTGGGCGTTGAACGTGATGCGGTCGACGATCGCAGCGACCAGGCGTGGATCGGGGAATACGGCTCCCCACTCACTGAACGGGAAATTGCTTGCTAGACCGACGCTGACCCTATCCCCACGCTCGGTGATGATCTGGAACAGCAAATCTGCTCCGCGAGGGTCCATTTGGACGTAGCCGAGTTCATCGAGGAGCAGCAGCGGGCGTGGGAACTTCGCACCGGTGATCCGTCGCGCGCGGCGACGTTGGGCACGGTCATCGACTTCGGCAGGACGGCAAGGATATGGCCTGCTTCTATAACCAGCACCGCCGTCATCGACGGGCCAACCTCATCACTGAACTTCATGCATGTAGGGACAGCGCTGCTCTACTCGGGTGCCGTACCGGTTCCTAGACCTGCGTGATGAACGCGCCCAGGTTGCCAACCAACTCAATGCTTATCGCGCCGAGGGTTGTGTGATTGAGTTCGCCCAAAAGCGAGGAAATAGCCAAGACCTTTGGAGCGGGCTCAATGCGTCAGATGGGGATTCAGTCGTAGATGACGCCAAGTCCTTGGCGCTGGAGATCGGCCAAATTGTTGCGCATGGCTTGAATCTGCTCGGATGAATGGCCCATCCAGTCGGTAATCTCGCCAACTATTCTCACGGGCTCCCGGGTGCGGTAGGACCGGGTCGGATTCCCAGGAAGTTTTTTGTCCGTCACGTTCGGGTCGTCCTCGAGTTCGCCGTCGCATTCCACGATGTAAATGCGACCCCGACCGTCTCCTTGGGCCAGCTCAGCTCCCCACACCGCAGCATCCAACGTCCGCGTCACATAGACGTGGTTCATGATGCGGCCCTGCTCAAAGTTCGATTCGCGTCCTGGCATCAACAGATCACCCACTGCGAGATCAGCTTTGGTGCCGTGAAGCAGCGCACCTGACTCGTGCACTTCAAAAGGTATCGGCGCGCTCGCCACAACAAAACTCCTCGTCCGTTGCGATGCATGGTCGGACGATTGTGCCGCAGGTCAGGGGCCTTGCCGCAAGCCCCCCTTGCGGCCGTAGAGTGAGACTGGGAGAGACTCCGAGGTTGTCGCTGAGTGATCGTCCCGCCGGCCAAGTGGAAATATCTCAGGCGACCTCTGTACCCGTCGTGATGCCCTCGGCGGCGGCCGGATTGGCCGGGGTCCACGCCGGCAGAATCACCGAGGAAAAGCACTGCCGCTCACCAGAATCGGGGTCGATACGGCGGTTGTTGGACCCGCGGCGAAGCTGAATTTACCTCTGTTGGTCGCCCAAAAGCCCCTCTTCGGCGGCGAACGCTGACCGCATCCGGGTTACCTTGCGGTAGATGACGCGGTCAACGAGGGCCGGTGTGATTGCACGTGCCACAGTGCCCAGTTTCTGGATGGCCGGTGAGAGATCGAGTTCCCGGCGGCGATCCGTAATAGCCTTTGCAGCCTGTGTCGCCACAGCGCTGGCGGGTACGCGCGTGATGTCGTTGGTGCGCTTGATCGAAAGGTCGATTTTGTGTTGGTTGCCGTCGGGTCCGAAAAAGGTGCGCCCGGCGCCGTCATCGCTATACATATCGCCGGGATTGATCGCCAGCACATCAACGCCGTGCGGGATCATTTCGAGTCGAAGCGCTTCGAAGAACCCGTTCATGGCGTGCTTGCTGGTGGTGTAGCCGAGGTAGCCGGCCATCGGCAGGTGCCCGCTTCCCGATGTGACGTAAGCGATGAGGCCCTTGCGCGCGATCAGGTGATCAAGTGCGCGGTAGGTGGGGTAGGCGGCGCCGAAAAAGTTGATCGCCATCGAATCGCGGATCGGGGTGAAGCTGTGCAGTTCGTCGAGCCTGCCGTAGGTGGCTGATCCGGCATTGAGGACGAGAACGTCAATGCCGCCGAAGCGCGAGACGGTTTGCTCGACCATGCGGTCGCAGTCTGCTTCGTCGGTGACATCGCTGGGCACGCTCAAGGCTGTGCCACCGGCGGCAGCGATCTGATCACGGACCGCCTCCAGGCGGGCCTGGTTTCGCGCCACCAAGACAACGTGGGCCCCCTGAGCGGCGAGCTCCATGGACAAAAACTGCCCCAGGCCCTGCGAGGCGCCCGTTACCACGACTACTTTGTCCCGCATTTTCCTTGACTGACCCATGCCGAACTCCCCACCAGCGCTACTTCCGGTGCGCGCTTCTTGATTAACGTTCAAGAGCTTGCCAGGAGTCTTGAATGGGCGTCAAGATGCCTGGTATGCCGCGCAATCACCAGCACATCGATCGCGCCGCCAAAGCCGCCCGGATTCTGGATGCGGCCCAAGAACTGCTCTTGCGAGACGGCTACGACGCGACGACGATGGCTTCGATCGCGCGCGCCGCAGGCGTGGCCAGCAATGCCGTGTACTGGTATTTCCCCGGCAAAGACGAATTACTTGCCGCCGTCTTAAAGCGTCGGCTCGAGCAGGCGGCAACCCGAGCCGACGTCGACTATGAACAGTCGCTCCTGGTGCGCGCGATGTCGGCGTTGGCCGAACTCGACGCGGTTTCCACACTCACCTCGACGGTGCACGAACGTGCAAAACACTCACCAGCGGTGGCGTCGGTGCATCAAACCTTCCACGACATCCTCAGTGAACGCGCGACCGAAGGATTCAAAACCGCCGGAATGTCTGACAATGATGCCCAGATGGCTGCCGCAGCTATCATCGCCGTGATCGAAGGGCTTCATCTGCACGAGCCCGCTCGTGACACCGATGCGCGTAATCATCTCGTCGGATGGCTCATCCAACGGCTGATCGCGACAACGGGCAGCCATTCCTGATTCGCGACGGAACCCATTGCAGTGCGCACGCTGGACTGGATATGTGTGAAATCGCTACCGGTCCAGTCATTTACAGCCGATCAGCATGCGGGCAGTTCGGGACCACCCTCGCAACATCATTGACGATCGGGCGCGGGCACGCGCGGCCTGCCGGCAGCGTCATTGAAATTACCGGCGTCGGCATCTTTCTCGGACCCGATACTCCCAGACGCGGCACTAACGCCGCGTCAGCGCCTAATGGATCGACAGCTCGGCCGAGGGCCGCAAAGTGCGGCCTTGCGAACCTGGCTGAGGCCGTCATAAACCACTGAGGCCGAGGCGCTTTGGCCGAATCGACCCGAGGTAGCGGGTGACAGGGATTCGACGTCCGGGACCATCAGACGAAAACGGCGATCTCGAACGAGCAGATCGATTCGTTCCACTTCTGCGCCAGCACTGGGCTTCACATCACAAATAGCAGCACCAGCCATCGGTCCCCTTAGCAGGGGAGAGTGGAGCCAGCGCCACCTCAGCGCGTCGAGCAGTCGCAGATGTGGTCGAGGTGCGCGGCTAGGGCATGTGTCGGTCGTGAGTATTGGCAAAAACCCGCAGAACTGGCGCTGCATGTGTAAAACTTCGCAACCGTAACTATGTCGAGCGGGGCGCTGTAACCGGCCACCTCGATGTTGTCGTCACCTGAGGTTCTGGACGAGTCGATCGCGGGGTCGGCTGCCTGGCCAAGTCGCGCCGAAGGGCGCCTAAGCGTGTTTGGCCGCAGGCGTGCGGGTCGGCTCGTCTCGCGTTGAGGTCTGGAGACTGCGAATGCAACCTGATGTCGTCGCCTCACCCGTGGCCGTTGGCGCCGGCAAGGCCAAGCGATTGACGTCTATCGATCTGCTTGATGCCGATGATTGCCGCGACCTGGACGAGTGGGGCAACCGAGCGGCGCTGACGCAGGCACGGAGCACACCAGCATCCATTCCAGCGTTGTTCGCGGCGCAGGTGGCCGACGCGCATGAGGCGGTGGCGATCACGTGCGGGGGCCACTCGATGACCTACCGCGAGCTGGACGCAGCATCTAATCGGTTGGCGCATCTGCTGGCCGAACGCGGTGCGGCCCCAGGCGAGCGTGTGGCGATACTGCTGCCGCGCTGCGCCGAGGCCATCGTGGCAATCCTGGCGGTGGTCAAGACCGGAGCGGCATACGTGCCGATGGATCCAGCACATCCCGACGCACGCATCGTGTTGGTCCTCCGTGACGCTGCGCCGATCGCCGTGATCACCACCGCCGATCTGCGAGGGCGGGTGGATGCGTTCGATGTGCCTGTCATCGACATCGACGACTCCGCTATCGGCGACCGGTTCGGCGGCGCGTTGCCAGTCCCCACCGCGGACAACCTCGCCTACATCATCTACACCTCGGGAACCACTGGCACGCCCAAGGGTGTGGCCGTCACTCACCGTAATGTGACCCGACTGCTCGAGGCGCTCGACGCCGAAGTTGCGCGGGGGCAGGTTTGGACGCAATGTCATTCTTTGGCTTTTGATTACTCGGTCTGGGAAATCTGGGGTTCGCTTCTGTGCGGTGCGCGGCTGCTGATTGTGTCGGACGGTCTCGTTCGTTCATCGGAGGAATTTCACGCTCTGCTTGTCAGCGAACGAGTCAATATCTTGAGCCAGACCCCATCGGCGTTCCATGCGCTGCAAACGGCGGATGCGCTGCAGCGCGAGACGGGACAGCTGAAGCTCGAGACGGTGATCTTCGGTGGCGAAACGCTTGAACCGCAGCGCCTTGCTCCGTGGTTTGGTAGCCATCCGCAGCTGCCGCGAATGATCAACATGTACGGCATCACTGAGACGACCGTGCATGCCTCGTTCCGGCAGATCTGCGTCGATGACACCGATGCGACCGTCAGCCCGATCGGTGTGCCGCTAAAGCACCTGGCCTTCTTCGTGCTGGACAGTCTGCTGCGACGGGTGTCGGCGGGTGGGGTCGGCGAGCTCTATGTGGCCGGTGCTGGAGTCGCGGCGGGATATTGGGCCCGGTCCGGGTTGACGGCCTCCCGGTTCGTCGCGTGCCCATTCGCTGCGCCGGGGGCGCCAGGACAACGTATGTACCGCACCGGCGATCTGGTGCGGTGGGGTGCTGACGGTCAGCTGGAGTATGTGGGCCGTGCCGACGAGCAGGTCAAAATCCGCGGGTATCGCATCGAGCTGGGCGAAATCCGGGCTGCACTGGGCGAAATCGATGGGGTGGGTCAATCGGTGGTGATCGCCCGTGAGGACCGCCCCGGCGATAAGCGCCTGGTCGGCTACATCACCGGAACTGCGGATCCGGTCAAAGTCCGCGCGCAACTAGAGGATCGCCTGCCGACCTATATGGTGCCGATCGCCGTCGTGGTGCTGGAGGCGCTGCCGCTGACGGTGAACGGCAAACTCGATACCCGGGCCTTACCGGCACCGGAGTACCTGGACGCCGATCGTTACCGAGCGCCGGCAGACGTGGTCGAGCAGATCCTCGCTGACATCTACGCCCAAGTCCTCGGTGTCGAGCGGGTGGGTGTGGATGACCCCTTCTTCGATCTGGGCGGGGACAGCGTCTTGTCCATGCAGGTGGTGAGTCGAGCGCGGGCGGCCGGCGTGCTGTTTCGCCAGCGCGATGTTTTCGTTGAGCAGACTGTTTCTCGGCTTGCCCAGGTGGCCGTCCTCGCCGATGGCGAAGCAACCGTGGTCGATCCGGGCATCGGTCCGGTGGTGGCCACCCCAATCATGCGCTGGCTACATGATTTTGAAGGTCCGGTTGATCAGTACAACCAGACGGTGGTGGTGCAAGCTCCGGCAGGAGTGACCGAGGCCGACGCCGTCGTCTTGCTGCAAGCGCTGCTGGACCGTCACCCGATGTTGCGGCTGCGCGCCGAGGACAGCGCTGCGGGCGATTGGTCGTTGGTTGTGCCCGAGGCAGGAGCCGTCGATGCCCGCGCCTGCTTGCGGTCGGTGGACGCGCTGTCGGATGAAGCGCTCGTGGCTGCGCGGTCACGGTTGAATCCTGCGGCGGGTGCGATGGTCACCGCGTTGTGGGTGCCAAATACGGGCCAGCTGGCGCTGATGATTCACCACCTCTGCGTGGATGTGCCTTCGTGGCGAATCCTCTTCGAAGACTTGAACATTGCCTGGCTGCAGCATCGCAACGGGCTGCAGGTGGAGTTGCCCTCGGGTGGAACCTCCTTCGCGCGATGGGGGTCGGTACTAAACGAGCACGCGCGCAGCCCGGCGGTCGTGGAGCTGGCCGACGTATGGCGGCAATTGCTGGCAACCCCTGCCGCGTTGCCTGCGGTGCAACCGGGGGTCGATACCTACGCCACCGCGGGGCACCTGTTGGTAAGCCTGGACGCCGAGATCACACGCCAGTTGGTTGCCGAGGTCTCGGCCGCGTTTCGCACTGAGATGCAAGACATTCTATTGATCGCGTTCGGGTTGGCCTGGAATGAATTTCTAGGCGCCCGTGGTGCTCCGATAGGTATTGCCGTCAAAAGCCACGGACGTGCCGAACATCTGCGGGACGATATTGATCTGTCGCGCACGGTGGGGTGGTTCACCAGTAAGTTTCCGGTGGCGCTGACCGTGGGAGAACTGCCCTGGACGGATGTGGCAGCGGGCGGGGCTGAGCTCGGGCCATTGATCACGGCCACCCAGGAGCGGCTTCGGGCCCTTCCCGATGATCTGACCTATGGTCTGCTGCGCTACCTGAATCCCCAGATACGCGTGGATGGTTCGGAGCCGGCCATCGAATTCAACTACCTCGGACGTTTCGACGCCGATGCGGCCGGCCTCTCCGATGGTCTGTGGCAGATCGACCAGGATGCAATGTCCTCCACCGCCGCAGCCTCCGCGATCCCTACGCCGCTCGGGCACACCGTAGAGTTCAACGCCGCCCTCCTGAACACCGGCACCGGCACCGGGCAGCGCGTGACCGCAACATGGACATGGGCACCCTCTGCACTGAACCAGAACCAAATCGAGAGTGTGAACCAGTTGTGGGTCGAGGCGCTAACCGGCATCTGCGCTCATGTGCGACGAAGTGTCGATTCGACGTCCACGGTGGCTCTGACTTCAGTTGAGGCCAGCCGACAAGATCCAACAGGGTAGAGGCCCAGCCGTGTGGATCTCAGTGCTGGGGTTGTCGTTACTGATGGCGGTCCACCCCTTGCGCCTCGGGGTCACCCTTCTGATGATCTCCCGGCCACGGCCCGTGCAGAACTTGATCGCCTACTGGGTCGGCAGCGTAGGAGTGGGTTTACCCGCCCTGCTGGTTCCGCTGATGGTGCTGCACGGCACGCCGGCTTTCAGATCTTTTGCGATAGGTTCGACGATTCCGGGTACCAACTGCAGCGCCCACTACATTCAAATCGGTCTGGGCGTGCTCTCGCTATCGGCCGCCGCGTTTATGGCGGTTCGCTTTGCGAAGCTTCAGCGCGTACACCTGCCGACAGCGGGCGGTAACGCGTCGCCGTTGGTGCTGGAACCGAGTACACCGAACGCAGTCTCCCGGCTGTTAGGCCTCGGACAGGCGACACCCGCGGAGGACAGATCTACGATCCGGCGACTACGCACCCGCGTCCATAAGGGGTGGGGGACCGGAGCTTTATGGGTCGCTTTAGTGACCGGTGTCGTAATGGCGCCGTCACCCGACGTGGTTCTAACCGTGCTCGCGATCGTCGTGCCCTCGGGAGCACCGATCGGATCGCAGGTTGGCGCCGCCATCGCGTTCGTCGTCGGGATGTTTGCGGATGCCGAGATCATCCTTGTGAGCTATCTGATCACACCAGCGAAAACTGAAGCGGTACTGAGGATGCTGCAAAACTGGGCCAGTGCTCAACGCCGGAAGCTCCTGGTAGCCACCCCCGCAGCGATTGGGGTCCTGCTGGTGGCGACGGGCATGGGAGTCGCCTGACCCACCACTGAAAGTCAGAGGTAAGCAATGAAGTTCGCATTGGCCAGCTACGGCACTCGAGGCGATATCGAGCCTTCTGTTGTCATTGGCCGTGAATTGCAACGCAGAGGACATGACGTATGCATCGCAGTCCCACCCGACCTGGTTGACTTTGCGGAATCGGCTGGGCTTACCGCGGTGTCCTACGGAGCGGAGACGCAGGCCTGGATGGACGCCTTCCGGAACTTCTCTACAACCCTCTTCAGCAAGTTCTGGCGAATTCGGGACATATCGCGCTGGGGGCTCGAAATTAAGAAGGTCACCAACCAGTCTTGGGCGCACATGAACAAGACACTGCAGTCACTTGCGGATGGGGCCGACCTAGTGCTCGCCGGACAGACCTATCAGGAGATCGCCGCCAATGTGGCGGAATACCAAGGTATTCCATTAGTCACCGTGCATCACGTCCCGATGCGTCCCAACGGACAGGTTGTGGCAGTTTTGCCGCCACCGGCTTCTCGCTTCGCGGTGCGGGTGTTTGACTGGCTGACTTGGCGCCTGAGCAAAAAGCTCGAGGACGCGCAGCGCGCCGAACTCGGCCTGCCGAAGACAACGTCGTCGTCACCGCGACGGATCGCCGCATTGGGAGCATTGGAACTTCAGGCCTATGACGAGGTTGCATTTCCGGGGCTGGCAGCTGAGTGGACGAAATTTCGGCATGAACGGCCCTTCGTGGGCGCACTGACGATGAATTTGGCCACGAGCGCCGACGAGGAGGCCGCATCATGGATCTCTGAAGGGACACCGCCGATTTTCTTCGGCTTCGGCAGCATGCCGGTGGAATCTCCGGCCGACACGGTCGAGATGATCGGCGAGGCCTGCGCGCAGCTGGGAGAGCGGGCACTGATTTGCGCCGGCTGGAACGACTTCGACGACGTCCCGCATTTTGATCACGTCAAGGTCGTCGCCGCGGTGAATTACGCGTCCATTTTTCCCACCTGTCGCGCGGCCGTTCACCACGGCGGCTCGGGTACCACGGCCGCAAGTCTGCGCGCCGGAATTCCGACGCTGATTCTTTCGGTGGATGGCAATCAGATCATCTGGGGAGCGCAGGTGAAGCGCCGCCTAAAGGTAGGCACGCACCGCCGTCTGTCACTCACCACCCGGGACTCTCTCGTCGTAGACCTTCAGAAGATTTTGGCGCCCGAGTACGCAATCCGAGCTCGCGCACTTGCCGCCCGGATGACTACGCCGGCCCAAAGCGCCGCTAAGGCCGCAGATCTCGTCGAAAGTGCTGCCAGCAGGGCAGATACGAGCGGATGAGCGGTCTGGTGTCGCGCCAAAATCGAATCAGGCTGTTGCGGTGATGAACGGAATGATCGAGGGCGTGGGACTAACGACGCCGAGGCTCTACGAGCGGGATGATTCATCAGATGGACTGGCGTACCTTACTGGTAGCCCGCCATATTCAGTCTGTGCGTATTCCTACGTTCCAACGGGCGTAAGGCCCAGGGTCATTCGGTGGGTTCATCTGAGGGTTCGATCGTCGACCAGGGCCATTAAGCTCCGCGTGGCATCCGCGGCCTGGCGTATGTCCACCGCACGCCGCAGGACGCGATAGCCGCTTCAACTCGGCGTCACAACGATGTCGGCGTTGCCCTCGGCGGTGCCGGCGATCGCACCGCGAACAAAAGTGGCAAGCGCGCGGGCGGGAAGGCTTGAGGCCAGAGTGCTGTTTGCCGCCCGCTGTAGCGCGAGCCCATGAGACAACGCGATCTGGGAAACGCCGAATTCGTAAGGGGTGAGCTCGGATTCGATTCCCAACCGATCAAAATGAGCTGCGATAAGTCGCCCGAGCCGTTGCCGGTAGGACTCATATATCGCGGCGAACTCGGCAGCCTTGACGCCGCCGCGCATCGCGTACAGCTGAAATTCCGTGCTCAACAAGCACCAGCTGCCATCGTCGCCGAGCACCTGGTAGCGGTGCTCGATCGCCGGAGCGAGGTCGGTGGCGTGTTCGATGCGGTCGAGCGCCCGACTCAGCGTGTCGATTTCGGCGTCGAGGTGATGGCGAAGTAGTTCGACGAACACCTGGTCCTTCGACTCGAAGTTCGAGTAGAACGCCCCACGGGAGAACCCCGCTTCCTCGGCGATGACGTCGATCGGTGCGGCTTCAAATCCCACACGAGAGAAGACGCGACCAGCGGCGTCGATGAGGCGTTGGCGGGTCAAGGCTCGTTGCTCAGCGCGCGTAAGTCGGGCCACGGCTTCCTCCTTTCGCTGGCCGCACACGTTGCAGCGTACGGGAAACTTGACACATGAGTGACACGACCGCATGCTAATACAACACTGTATTTGAATGGACTTGTGCATGTAAGTGCGCTGATTACCAGAAGGGGATCTAGTGGAGATTTCATATGGCGTTGCGGGGGCAGTATCCCGCGCCGTCCACCAGACGGACCTCGCCACCATCCCCGAGGACAGCTCCTTCGCGGGCGGCGCATGACCAACAATGGCGATCCTGCTTTCCCCGGCGTCCCGGGCGCTCGCGAGTGGATTCAGGGATCGGAGACGTTCATCAGCCGCCGCGGGCATCGCATCGCGTTCCGGCGCCACGGGCAGGGTCCCGCAGTGTTGCTATTGCATGGCTTTCCCACCTGGTCTTATGACTACGCGGCGGTGGCAACCGACCTTTGCCGTGATCATGACGTGATCACACTGGACTTCCTTGGATACGGCGCATCTGACAAGCCGAACCCCTATGACTACTCGGTCGCGGAATCCGCCGACCTGATCGAAGACTTGCTCGCGCACCTGATGGTGGACGCGGTTCGTCTGGTCGTTCACGACTATGGAGGCATCGTCGGCCAGGAACTCGTGGACCGCAGCTTGGCCAACGGTCTCGGTTTCTCGATTGAGTCGGTGGTGGTGCTCAACTGCGGCATCGTCTACAGTGCGTACCGGCCGACTCGTTTGCAGAAGCTGTTGATTTTGCCGGTCATCGGAAAATTGCTGGCTGGACGTATTACCCCGGAGCGGGCGCGCTCGGGACTCGACGCCGTGCGGGCCACCAAACTCACCGACACCGAGTTCGACGACCTGTGGACCGGAATGTCCTACCGCGACGGTCACAAACTCGCCCACCTGCACATCAAGTACAACGCCGAACGGGCCCAACATCACCGCAGATGGGAAAGCGCTCTGGCCAATTGGCGCGGCCCCGTACGACTGGTCTGGGGACTGGAGGACCCGGTGTCGGGTCGTCACGTTCTGGAGAAGGCGACCGTCCTGCTGCCGCGGGCCGAAGTGACGGAACTACCCGGCACCGGCCATTTCCCGCAACACGAAGCGCCACAGGCGGTCGCCGCGGCGATACGGGCGCGGTGATCACCGCGGAGACGCACCGGAGCTGCAGCGACCATTCGTCCCGGGTATGGAGGTCGGTTCGGGTGACGTGTAATAGCCGGTAATCCGTGTCAATTCTTATCCTCACGGCACACAGGTTGCGTTGAGAATCAACAAGGTTCGAGATTACTGGCAACCCGCCATGTTAGATCCCGACAAGTAAAGCGAAGCAAATCACCGATTCACTGAGCCGGGGCCATTATTATCTGCACGCGAAAGTTACTCGGGAGCAGTATGATTCGATGCTCATCGCGAGTGGAGACAGGCGCGCACGGTCGTGACATGGCTCGAGGCTAGCGAGCCGAGTTCCGAGGATGTTGCGCGCTGATTGCGCTGTCCCGCAGAGTTATTGCGGCCGATTCATCGCCCGCAGCGGGTTCGCAACCGCAGATAGGCCCCGGGGGTGAGGCCGTAACGCTGGCGGCGCACCGTCGTGAACCGTGCGGTGCTGGCATAACCGCACATCGACGCGACCGCCGACACGGTATGGTGCTTGGACGCCAGGATCTCCCGCGGCGCACTCCAGGACGGCGATGGCCCCGACCCGAGGACAATCAGCAGCAAGGGCACATGACCGCGTACCACCAGCCGATACAGATACATCGCGGCTATCAACGAGCCGCCAACTATCAGCAGTGGGCGGCCGGTGACGAAACCGACCAGCTGATCCAGCTAATGACAGACCATCAACCGCACACCACCGCAACAATCTCACAAACTCAGCCGCGCCACCCGACCATCTCGATCAGCGAATCGTCCCGCTCAGCGCCCGGTGTCCGCCAGCGACGTACTGGTGTATGAAAAGCTCAAGAGAAAGGTCGGCATGACCGTCCGGCAGTGGCGTCCGTTCCGCATCGTCGGCGAGAACGCCCAGGTCTACCTGCTGGCTAATGCGGCGGCGTACGGCTCGTTTATGGTCGGCTTCTGCCTCGGTCTGTTCTTCCCGCAACTGAGCCAAGCCCAGCACACGCGGTTACAGCAAGACGGCACAGCCGATCTGGTCCAATCGCTGATCACACATCCCTGGCTGTTCGCACTGGCGATTCTCGCGGTGAACACTCTGAAGATGGGTGCACTAACCATCGTTATGCCGTCCATGATCGTGCCGTTCGCCGGCATCGTGCTGTTCGCCTACTGGGCGTTTACGACGGGACTGACGCTCGTCCCGCTGAACGACATCGGTTGGGTGGCTCTCATACCGCACTCGTTGACGCTGATCGTCGAGTTCCAGGCCTACGTGCTGCTGCTGTTGGGTGCCTATCTGCTCGGCAAGTCCTGGGTCGTCCCACGGACCGTCGAAGCCGTAAACCGCCGGCAAGGCTACCTACGCGGGCTGCAGGACCTCGGCTGGCTGGCGCTGCCGGCCCTGGCCTTACTCGTCGTCGGCGCGGTCTACGAGGCATTCTCGTTGCGCTACTTCGTGCACCCGCTGGCCGAGAAGCTTTTGTAGCGGTAATACCTTGGCGCTATGGACACGGTGACGATTCGCGATCTGCGAAACAACGGGGAGAAGTCCTGCACCGCGTCGCGCACGCATCAAAGCGATTGGCCCACACGAAAATTTAACCGAACGGGATGGTCGAGGTGCTCAACTGATTCACCATGAGATTACGGCTGAAATACTGCTCGGGCTCGCTGAGCTCGAGCACACCGAGCGGGGCTGGCTGCCGCACAGACTCCCCGCTCGTGCGCGTGCGCAGAGTGACGACCCACAGCTACTCGGAGCCGAATCGCAGCCGTCCGGAGTGCGGGTGGCATTCCGGACGGCTGCATCCGCGATCGAGCTCGACCTGCACCGGACGCGGGTCGTATTGACCGGCGTCCCGGAGCGGCCCGACGGCACCGTTGATCTCGTCATCGACGATCGGCTGACAGTACAGGCGCCAACGTCTGAGGGCGACACGGTGCGTATTGACCCGGCGAACGGCGAGAGCAGACGGGAATCGGGTCGGACCGCGACCATCCGTTTCGACGGGCTGGGTCTTCGCGCGAAAGACATCGAGATCTGGTTGCCGCACTACGAGAGGATCGAGCTGGTCGCGCTGCGCACCGACGCATCGGTCAAACCGTTGTCCAGCTCCCGAAAACGCTGGGTGCACTATGGCAGTTCGATCAGCCAGGGCTCGAATGCCGCGAGCCCGAGTACCACGTGGCCGGCGATCGCTGCAGCGCTGGCCGGTGTGGAGCTGATGAACCTCGGACTCTCCGGTAGCGCGCTACTCGATCCGTTCGTCGCCAGGGCCATTCGCGACCAATCCGCCGACGTCATATCCGTGAAACTGGGCATCAATCTCGTCAATGCTGACCTGATGCGGCAGCGGGCCTTTGGACCTGCCGTGCACGGATTCCTGGACACCATTCGCGACGGCCATCCCCGGACGCCGCTCATCGTCGTTGGCCCGCTCTACTGCCCAATCCACGAAATCACTCCGGGCCCCGGCGCTTTCGATGCCGACGCGCTCGCACATGGCAAGGTTCGGTTCATTGCGACGGGCAATCCCACTGAGGCAACGCGATTGGACGGCTTGGGCCGACTGACCCTCAGCTATATCCGTGACCAACTTACCGACATCGTCGCGCGAAGACGTGACAATGACTCGTTCATCCACTATGTCAACGGTCTGACGCTTTACGGACCGGCCGACGAAGCAACCCATCCACTACCTGATCAGCTCCACCCGGACGCGACCACACATCGGCTGATCGGGGAGCGGTTCGCCGCGTCGACTCTTACCCCGGTGCTACGGCCGGCTTCAACCGACATCCGGGATGGCTGATCAGACTTGATGCCATCATTAGCCAAGGGTGGCTGTCGCCATACCTGTATCCGATGGGGAAGCAAGGGAACGTCAGCTGAGCGCAGCGCTCGAGTGAAACATGGAACGCGGACCTCGGGTCGGGGGAAGCCATGATTCAACAGATGCAAACGGCGTACTTTACTGGTAACCCGCCGTATTCGTTTCGGCCATATTCGTCTCTACGTGCATTTGCGGGATCAAGGCGCGACAGGCGCCTGGAGGGTGCAGGGGAGTGTCTGTGGTCCGCGGATGGCTGGGTTGTCTCGCCACGTGGGGTTCCCGCAGAGTGCGGGTCGCCGTGCTAAGCAGGTGTTGGCCCGCGTAGTGTCCGTCGGGAAAGCGGGCGAGCTGGCGGCGGGGGGCCCGGTGCACAGTCTCGCCGGCAAGCAAACGGACTGGCGAAGTGCAGATCGTTGACTTCACCATCCTGGTACGGGTACCCGGCCATCTCGCCGCAGTGCGCGTTTGCACCGAGGCAGAGTCTGGTGAAGCCGCTCACTATGCGTCCCAGGTCGGGGGAGTGGTTGTGCCGCTTCCGCTTCCACCACCCGACGGCAGCGCCGCCGGCCCGAACTGTGCGCTGGACTCTGCTGTGCCGTCAGAGGTCGTGGTCTGCCATCTCGATGATCCCGATCACGATCGCGATGTTGCGCTATGCCGTAGACGTCGACGGCGGGATGGCCGGTGAACCCGAGGACATCGTTCTGAAAGACCGCGTCCTACAACTACTTGGCATCGTGTGGGTCGCGGCCATTTGCACCGCCATCGCCTTCGCGTGAGTGGCACCGATCGAGACAGCTTAGAGACCTTGGCCGACTTGGTGAGGCGACCAAGCCAGACCCATCACGGACCGCAGGTGATAGAGCCCCCCGTCGCTGACCCGAAGTACATGGCGGACGAGAGATGTTGGTTTACAACGCCGTCGAGGTATGCCCGAACGAACGTTCTTCGCGGCATCCCCGATTCTGGTCTTGTAGTGGTCAGCTCGGCGACGCCAGTCGGCAACCACACGCAAACCATGGCCAGTGCAAGCCCGTAGTCCGCGGGTGAAGTGCGCTTCTCGCGTGCCGACCTGACTGCCCCAAGGCCCAGCTATCAGGCGTGCCGCAGCACCCAGCGGAGGAGAGGGGCCTTGGTCCGCCGGGGGCCACGTCGCCCGCGTGACTGCTTAATCGCGGAGGATAACCGAGTGGCCGGGCCCCGTTCATTGGTCCAAGGCAAAGGAGAGTTATCACCGGGTTACGGCGGTGAGCCTAGCGGGTTCTTGCGTGACTACCTACGGCCCCGCAGGTCATGGCGTGTCGGGTTCCGGAGGGTCTGGGCGGCTCAGATTCTGTTTCACGTGATGCCGGGTGCCTGGCGTCATAGATCCTGCTCTGCCGTGTCCGACACGGGTCTGGTCAGTACGGCGTGGTGGCCAGGGCGGTGATCCCGCCTTCGGCGAAGCGTAGGAGTGCCTGGTGGCGTTCGTCGGTGTCGCTGGTGTGCATGCGGCCGTCGGTGAGGCTGTCTAGGCGCAGGTTGTTGGAGTAGGTATGCAGGGTGGCTGCCAGTAGGTGCAGGTAGGCGTCGTGGATGGCCGCCTCGCCGGTAGCCGGGAACAGGGCCTGTAGCGCGGCGATGAAGTCGGCGGCGATGGCGTTGAAGTCCTCGACGATGAAGCGTCCGATGGGGTGTGCGGAGTTGGCGAGTTGGGCGATGAAGCGGAAGTAGTTGTCCCACCCCGGATCACCGGCTCGTTGGCGCATGGGTTCGGTGAATGCGTCGATGACGGCGCGCAGGCGCTGTGCTCGGGGCCCGCGTGCGGGAAGTGCCGCCAGCCGGGTGCGGCGGTCGTCGTTGAGGGGTTGGATGCGGCGCAGCACAACCGCGCGGAAGAGGGCCTCCTTGCCGCCGAATTGGTCGCTGACGGCGGCGAGCCGGGTGCCGGCGTGGTCGGTGATGTCGCGGACGCTGACACCGAAGTAGCCGCGGTCCGCGAAGAGTTCTTCGGCGCTGTTGAGCAGCCGATCACGTAGCTTCTCGCGGTTGGCTTCACGCGAGGCAGGTGGGGGCGGGTCGGCTGCTGCGGGGCTGGTCATAATTCGATTCCCTGCGACGGCGTGGTGATGGTGTGTTCGATGTCGCCGATGCCGTCGATGGCCAGTTCCAGGGCGTCTCCGGGGCCCAGCCAGTGCCCGGTTTCCATGCCGCTGCCGCCGGGAAGCGTGCCGGTGGCGAACAGTTCACCGGGATAAAGGTGTTCACTGCGGGAGGCGTGCGCCAGGACCTCACCCAGACTGTGCTGCATGCCGGCGCTGGACACCGTCGACACGACAGAACCGTTGATCGACACCGTTCCACGCAACGCGTCGATGCGGGGCAGGATTTCATCGGCGGTGACGGCGACCTCTGACAACGAGCTGGCGAAGTGCTTGGCCTTCTGCGGACCGAACCCGCTGTCCATTTCGGCCCGCTGCACGTCGCGGGCACTCCAGTCGTTGAGAACGACGAACGCGCCGATGGCGTCGAGCGCCTCGGCGGGGGTGGCATTGAACAGGCCCCGCGCCAGAACGAAACCGATCTCCAGTTCGTAATCGAGCGCCTGACTATAGGAGGGTGCCGCGACCGGCGTGCCCGAGGGGATAAACGTCATCGCGTTCGACATGTAGTACATCGGCTGGGCGTAGAACAGCGGCTTCGGTTTCAACAGGGGGAACGGGCGCCGAATGAGCGCTTCGACGGTCTCGACGAGTCGGTACTGGCCCGGATGGAAGCGCCGCAGCAGGCCTTGGCTGGCGTTCAGGACATGCTGCTCGTAGAGCATGAAGTCTCGAAACGACACCGGCTGCAAAGGCAACAACACCGAGCTGTGCTGCAGGTGTTCATCAACACGGGCGACCTCCCAATCACGGTCAAAAACCCGACCACCCAACGGGGTCCAGTCGGTGCTCGCCTGCCAGGAGCCGTCGGCGTCGCAGGTCTGCAGCTGCAGACCTGCGGCGGTGCGCACACGCCTGAGCTTCACCAGGAATCCATCCTCACATCGGGCCGGAACAGTCGTTCCACTGTATCGCAGAACGATGCTATCGTCGGAACAATCGTTCCGCATTGGGTGAGGAGGTCGGCATGCAGGAAGTCGCTGACGACGTGTTCTGCGTGGCGGGCACCGCGGTCAACTGGGTGCTGCTGCGCGACGGCGCGGAACTCACCCTCATCGATGCGGGCTGGTCGGGAGACATCGGGCGGGTAGAGGACTCGATCCGGGCGCTGGGCCGGCATCCGATGGACGTTCAGGCGATCTTGCTGACCCACGCCCATCTGGACCACATGGGCGCGATCAACCACTTCCACCAGCGTTACGGCACCCCGGTGTTCATGAGCAGAGCCGAAGTGGGCCATGCCCGCGACGGGCACCTCGAACAAGCAACGCCTGCTGACATCATCAAACGCTGCTACCGGCCTTCGGCGCTGCGCTGGACCGCACGCATCATGGCTGCCGGCGCGCTGAAACCCGTGCAGCTGCCACATGCGCAGCCTTATCCCGGCGCGGGGGCACTCGATCTACCCGGCGCCCCGGTGCCGGTCGCTTGCGCGGGACATACCTCCGGTCACAGTGCCTTCCACCTGCCCGACAAGGGTGTCCTGGTCACCGGGGACGCGTTGGTCACCGGTCATCCATTGTCACCGGTCAGCGGCCCACAGTTGTTGGCGCCGTTCTTCGCCCACGCCCCCGCCGAGGCTGAGGCCGCTCTGCAGACCCTGGCCGGCGTGGATGCCGATATCCTCGTTCCCGGCCACGGGGCTCCCTGGCGCGGAACCCCGTCCGCCGCCGCCGAACAAGCCCGCCGCAACGCTGGCACGACGAACCGACTCTGACGCGACCGCCCCAGCACCGCACTCTGAAGGGACCCCCGATGACCGAGGCCAGTCTGCCGCAGAAGCTTTTCGTGACGGCGTGCGCGGTCACCCGAACCACCGATGTGGCGGCCCGCTGGACGGGCGCCGCGCCGTTTCTGCCGGCGCTGTTCGTGCTGCGCTACGCCAACATGGGCGGGCTCGACCACACTGTGTTCGCTGCACAGATCCGCGGCGCCCGGTCCTTCCGTGACGACCGCTGGTGTGGTTACTGGAACCGCATCGCCGAGGACCACGCCCGGCGCGCCTCCGACGTGCTGCGCAGCCTGGCCGGCACCGACTCCGCCGCCGTGCCCGACCTCACCGACCCGAGTCCTGCGACCGCCGGAGAGAACGTCGACGGGCTGACCGAATGGATCGCCCCCGCGGCGGTACTCTTCGCCGACCACGGACCACAGCCGGACGTCCGCGCGCTCACCGCCCTCGTCGACGAGCACGCACCTGCTGGTGATCGCGAGCGAATCGTGTTGGCTTTCAGTGCGATTGACGCGTGGGTGAAGGCCATCACTTACTACCAGGTCAGCGCTTTCCCCGGCCACGACCCTCATCGGATGCGGGCGTATTGGCGTTCACGGCACCTCTTCGACGCTCTGATCGGCGCGGTGGTGCCCACATTGGGTCTGACCGTCGAACACGTCGACATCCCGCTCGCCGACGGGGACACCGTCGGCGGGTACCTCGTCCTGCCGCCCGGGTCGGGGCCGCATCCGGTGGTGCTGACGACCAACGGTCTAGAGGGCACCGTCCAGGAACTCGCGATCCCACAGCTGCGCTACCGCGACTCGCGCATGGCGATGTTCCTGATGGAGATGCCCGGCAGCTACGCCTACACCCATCCGATGCAGCCCGAGTCGGAAGCGGTCTACCACCGGGTCATTGAGCACCTCGCCGCTGACGGGCGCCTCGACGCCGATGGCATCGCGATGGTGGGGGTCAGCTTCGGCGGCTACTGGACCGCACGCCTGGCCGCTACCAACCACCGGCTGGCGTGCGCGATCGCGTGCGGGGCCCCGACGCACGGGTCCTTCCACGGTGGCGCACTGGGTACCCCGCAGATCATCCTGCACGCCCTGGCCAAGACTGTCGGCGCGGCCCACCCGATCGACCTGGTGCGCAAGCTCGCAGCGCTATCCATCCGAGATCTCTACTCGCGCATCGTGATTCCGCTGTTGGTGATCAACGGGGATCACGACACCCTGATGAGCACCCAGGACAGCAGCGACCTCGCCCACGCCGCCGCCAACGCCACCCTGCTGCTCTATCCCGACGACGACCACTGCGCGATGGGCCACTACCGCCAATGGCTGGACTACTCCCAACAGTGGCTTCTCGACCACCTCCCGGTCATCGCGAACTAAGGCGAACCGCGTCACCGAGGAAAGGACTCACTCGTGCTGAACTGCCCATATCGTCTCGCATCCCGAGTTTGAAGCTCTGCTCTCGGCGTGACGGTGAGACGGGGCCCTCAGCGGTGGGTGCACCCAGCGGCGTAGCGGGCCGGTGGTTGGTAGCCCAATGATGAGTGTCGTCGGTGGTGGTTGTAGTCGTGTTTCCAGTCGGCGATGACGACGCGGGCCTGGGCCAGCGACCAGAAGCTGTTGATGTTGAGGCATTCGTCGCGCAGCCGGGAGTTGAACGATTCGACGTAGCCGTTGCGCCAGGGCTCGCCGGGCGGGATGAAGTGCATCGCGACCCGATCTGAAGCCCAGTCGGTCATTGCGCTGCAGGCTAATTCGGGTCCGTTGTCGCATCGCAAGACGGTTGGATAGGTGCCGCGTTGAATGGCCACACGGTCCAGTTCCTCGATCAGGTGATCGCCGGTAATACTGCGCTCCACCATGCCGCCGAGGCATTCGCGGGTGTGTTCGTCGATCATCGACACGATCTTGATCGGACGCCCGTCGGTGGTGACGTCGAACTGGAAGTCCACCGCCCACACCCGGTCGGGCGCATCAGCGAGTACGGTCGGCGGGGCGGTGGAAGTGCCGTGACGTTTGCGTTTGCGCCGCTGCGGAACCCGCAGACCCTCCTCACGCCAAAGACGTTGAATCTTTTTGTGATTCACCACCCAGCCCTCTCCGCGGGCTTCGTGGTAGGCCGGCCGGAAACCACGCCGGGGATACTTCTTGGCGTAGGCCCGTAGCCAGTCCCGCAGGGCTGCGTCGGGATCCTCTGGCGTCGCCGCGGCGGGTGGGTGGCGTTGGGTGGCGCGGTGTTGCCCGCTAACGCGGCAGGCGAACCGCTCGCTGACGCCCAGCACGCGCTGGAGGTGACGAACGGCCGCCCGCCGGCGTTCCGGGCCTAGAAGTTTCCCTTGGCGATCTCCCGCAGCGCGTCCTTCTCCAGCTCGGCATCGGCCAACAACCGCTTGAGGGCGGCGTTCTCGCGTTCCAGATCCTTGAGACGTTTGGCGTCCTCGGCCTTCAGGCCACCAAACTGGTTGCGCCAGCGATGATCGGTGGCCTCGGCGACACCCAGCTCGCGGCACACCGCTGCTGTGTCCTTGCCCTTAGCCAACAGCCGATCGGCCGCGGTCAGCTTGCGCACAATCTGCTCGGGATTGTGCCGTTTCCTCGTCGCCATGATCTTCTCGAGCCTTCCTGCCCACAACGTGGGCCGCAAGACTCTCATAAGCCATGGATCAACCGATCGGGGTCACACCACCCGGTGGGATCGCGCGCTGGTAACGCCGTATTAGTCGCTATTGGGTTCATGAGGCACGCGATCGGGCCCGAGTGTTCATGTCCATACGACTGTTACGGAGGGACCTCAAGGCTTTAGCCATCGCCAACCCGCGGACGGATGGCACAGCAGTGTGGGGAGCACGACGAGCGGACCGGCCTGCGCGTGCACTATGCCGCCCGAGTTGGTGCTGACTGATCAGGGCCCACACGATGACGGGGTCAGCGTCGATGCGACAGTCAGCGGGTGTCGCACACAGCAAGTACGTTCCACCAGCCCGGAACGCCTTTGAGTTCGTGACGCCCGCGCTCATTGAATGTGATGCCCGAGCCAAGCACCAGGGGCGGGATGGCTTCGGAAACTAAGATCTCTTCCGGTCGGGCGAGCGCCATAATCCGCGCGGCGATGTGCACAGCGATGCCATGCACATCATGTCCTGCGATCGCCGCCTCGCCGGTATGCAGGCCGGTGCGTATGGTCAAGCCGACTTCTCGCAGCGCTGCTCGAAGTGCTCGGGCACATGAGATTGCCCGAGCCGGCGCGTCGAAGGTTGCGAAAACACCGTCGCCCGTGAACTTGATGATCGATCCTCTGGCGATTTTGACGTAGGTCTCGACGATGCGGTTATGTTCGCGCAGCGCTGCGCTCCATGCTTCGTCACCAAATTTTGCTGCCAGCGTCGTCGAGTCGACGATGTCGGTGAACAGCACTGTTAGGAGTACGCGATCGCTGGTGAAAACCGCCCTTTTCCCAGTGACGAATGCTTCGATCTCTGTGAGCGCAGCATTGGTCTCGCCCGCGAACCATATGTGGTCTTCACCGTCCAGGATCGTCAAATGTGCATTGGCGATTCGCTCAGCAAGATACCGTCCATGATCGATCCGAACGTGGCGATCACCTTTGCGATGCAGCAGAAGCGTTTTGGTTTGAATCTTTTCGAGCGCTGGTCGTATGTCACTTCGCATGTAGAGCTCATAGATTCGGCCGAAGTAGCCGGGCCCACCGGCAAGGCGCTCACTTCGTGACCACCATCGGCGCCTCGGTCCGTCGTCAATCCACGTTGGCGCTAACAGATCTGCGAGGGCGCCAGTCCCAAAAGCCGCGGCAGCGGCCTTGACGTATTCGCCGAGAGTTGACTCGGGCATACCGTACGGATAATCACATGCCCGGCTGAAACGGGCGAATGCGCTCCATAGGATCAAGGAGCGGATTCGGGCCGGATGGTTCGCGGCCATCAGCATTGCGGGAAGGGCAGATTCGGCAGTCGCGAACACGGATGTGCTTCGACTGTGGGCCGCATTGAGCACTGCGATGAGGCCGTCGGTCCAGGAGTGCATCGCGGGCAAATCTGTGGTCGGCATTGCATCGGAACTGCCGACGCCCAGAAGATCGGTGACGATCAACCGGCTGAACGAGGCCAACCGGCGAAGGTAGGCAGCGACCGAAGGCTCGTCCCAGAGCAAGTCTATCGGATACGCAGCCGTTGGGATGAAGAGCAGATCAGGCCCACGATCGCCGATAATCTGGTAAGCGACGTGCAGGTCACCACTTCGCGCGTAGGCGGTCTCGGGCTTTCGTGTCATGGCTGGATCCCACCGCCGGATGGGTGTGGCGAGCTGGGTGGGGTGACGTGTTGATACTTGAGCTGGATCTCAGTGCTCCCTCAGCTCTTTGCGGAGAATCTTTCCGGATGCCGATTTCGGAATGAATGTGGTGAATTCGACCATACGAACCTTCTTGTATGGAGCGACGCGTCCAGCCACGAACTCCATCACCTCGGCGGCGGACAGCGAAGCGAAGGGTTGGGTGACGACGAAGGCCTTGGGGATCTCCTCGCCGGACTCGGGATGTATGGCTGCGACCACCGCGGCATCCGCTATCGCGGGGTGAGTCAGCAACAGTGCCTCGAGTTCAGCGGGCGCAACCTGATAGCCCTTGTATTTAATGAGTTCTTTGAGGCGGTCGACGATATAGACGCAGCCGTCGGCGTCGACGCAAGCCAGGTCCCCGGTATGCAGGAACCCGTCGTCGTCGATTGCGCTGGCTGTCGCCTCATCGTGGCCGAGATAGCCGAGCATTACATTCGGGCCCTTGATCCAGAGTTCGCCGGGCGCACTAACGCCGTGGTCGGGGACCGCAATCTCGACACCGGTTTCGGGCGTGACGAGCTTGCTTACCGTGTTCGGGAGAGTCCACCCGCAGGAATGCACAGGCGCGACAACGCCTACCGAATCCCGGCCTCGGTCGACCGGCATGCCGTGGCCGGCTCCGCTCAGTTCACTCATTCCGAAGCCCTGCAGCACCGCCACATCAAGTCGCGCACCAACCGCGCGCGCGACTTCCGCGTCCAACGGTGCGGCACCACACATGATGACTTCAAGCGAGGACAGGTCGTAGGAATCCACCATTGGGTGCTTAGCCAGCGCGACGGCCACCGGTGGCACGATGAATGCCTTGGTGCACCGGTGATCCTGAATGGCACCCAAGAACGCGGCCAGGTCGAACGAAGGCATAACGATCAGCTTGGCGCGCGGTACCAGCGAAGCCGTGAGCAGCACCGACAAGCCATAGATGTGAAAGAACGGCAGCACTGCCAGAACTACGTCGTTGGGACCGACGATGTTAAGGGGCTGAACTTGGGCGGCATTGGCTACCAGGTTGCGGTGGGTCAGCATGACACCCTTTGGAAGACCGGTGGTGCCGGAGCTGTAGGGGAGCACCGCCACGTGATCGGCCGGACGAAGGTTCCTGGTGCCAGCGCAGCGAACTGCCGGCCGAAACACGATGTCGACGTCGTCGAGCATGAGCACCTCGCCCTGTGCGAGTCCGATTTGCGCGGAGGCCGTTTCGGCTTTCGCGCGGTGCTCAGCGACAGTCAGCACCATCCGAGCATGTGAATCACGCAACTGCCGTGCGATTTCCTCCACGGTCGACAACACGTTGAATGTGGTTGCGGTCGCCCCTGCTCGCAGGATGCCATGAAACGCAACTGCGAACCCTGTGCTGTTGGGTGAGAGTAGCCCGACCACGTCACCGACGCCGACTCCGCGGGCGACTAGATTCGCGCCGAATGCTTCGATTCGATCAATCAGCTCCCCGTAGTGTGTCGTGGCTCCGGTGGTCGCCTCGACGAGCGCGACGAGCTCGCGCTCGTCGTCGGTGATGCCATCGAACAAGTAGTTGAAGACGGGAATGTCGGGAATGCTGACATCTGGGAAGGGACTGGCGAAGCTCACTGTACTCCAATCTGGTTGCAAATAACTGGGTTTTGGCCTTAGAGCCCTTTACTTGTCAGCCAGGACTCGATGAGTTCGGCCACCGCCCTCCATTGAGGTTCGAGCATCAGTTCGTGTCCGACGCCGGGAATGAGGACCGCTTTGCTTCCGTAGGCCGCGGCGGTACGACGCACGTGTCTTGGTCGATATATTTGGTCGCGCTCTCCGCCGAGCACCAGCATCGGGGCACGGACATTCTTGGTTTTGACAAGACTGCCAACCACAGTGTCGAACATCATCGCCCGTGTGCTGTCGGGTTGGATACGCCGCGTAAAGCTCTCGATGACGCTGTCCGGCGCGTCCCGGCCGAAAAACAGCTCCCGCGCGCCGTCGGACGTGCCTACTAGGTCTAGGGGCTTGGCGGTCAGGGCGAATTTTGTTGAGCGCCAGGGGTGGCGACGTATCATTCGCATTATCGAACCCAGCTGGCCGCCGCGGGGTGGGGTCGAAGCCATCAGTACGGCCGCTGCAGCGTCGTGGTTTTCGAGATACTTCTGCACGACAAAGCCGCCGATGGAATGCCCGACGAGGATGGGCGGCTCTGTGAGCGCGCTGACGACCTGGCAAACATCGGTGACGTAGTCGGCAATCGAACACCAGCGCAGCGACTTGACCAGCGGGCTTTCGCCATGGCCGCGCAGGCTGGGCGCCAACACGCGAAACCCCCGTTCGACGAAGAAAGCAACGAAATTGTCCTGCCAGCACCAGCCGGCATGCCAAGCTCCGTGCACGAAAACGATTGGGTGCAGGCGTTTTTGAGTCTGACTTCCGGTGTCAAGCAATTCCATCATCTTCAACCTGACCTGGTCGCTAGTACGGCGGTTATGGAAGGGGCTCGTCACACTCGAACCCAGGCACATATCTGGGGAACGAACTCGAGCTGACAATCAGACGAGTTCGCCTGGCGCCGAAGCCGATCCAACAAGGTGTCGATCGCCAGTTGATCCGCGGTCATCGCGCCTGCGGCCAGCATGTGCGGAAGTACTTCGCGCGCCAGGCTCACCAACCAGGGCAGCATCTGTGAGTCCGCTGCGCTCTCCACGAGTGTCTCCGTGAACATCGATGGCGCAGATAGCCCCGCTTCGTGGAAGACGCGTACGAACCGTCCGCCGACATCAAACGGCGCGCCTCCCCGTGTGAGCGTGTAGTGCACCGCGTCGTAAACCTTATGCAGTACGGCGAGCCGTGGATTGGACCGAATGCCGCGAGTGGCATCCATCTCGTGCAGCGCTATGACGCCGCCGGTCCGGATGAGCCTACGGGCCATTCGCAGGAAGTCGCTCGGGTCTTTTTGATGAATCAAAACGTACCGACACACAGCAGCGTCGAAACCCGCCGGCCCTTCGTAAGATTGGATGTCGGACTGGACGAACTCGGCATTGGTATGGCGGCGAGCGTGAAACCGGTTCCGTGCGACAGCGATTGCCTCTGCACTCGGATCGATACCGAAGACATAGCCGGTTGGGCCCACCAGATCAGCGAGCAGCAGCGAGACGTCGCCAGGTCCACAGCCGATGTCAAGCACGCGCATACCTCGCTCGATACCTGCGCTCACGAGCAGGCGTTGTGTGATGGGTCGCAACATCTCGGCTTGCCTTATTAGACGGTCGATTTCGGGACGGGAATGACCGAGCAGATAGTCCCGCTCAGGTACCGGCTGACCGGCCATCGAAGGTTCCTTTCTGGGCATTCGGAATGCCGCTGCCTCTGTTGTCGGCACGGCTGCTATGCACTCCGTCGAACGAAATATCGATCGTCATTTCAAATTTCTTCGTGGCTACGCCCTGAAGTGAAGCGTCAGGAAACTCATACGGTCCTTAACGATGTGTGACGTGCACATCCGTGGGGCGGCCAGTCGAGTGGTGACTACACGGGATCAGGCGAGCTCCCACCAATGACAGGAGAGTCGCTCTCTCCCTACGCTTTTCGAGCAAGTGCGGATACACAGTCGTTGGGAGCGGTTGGTTGTCAGATTTTGTATTCGGTGCGGATGAAGTGAGCTGCTTGTTCGCCGACGATGATGCAGGGTGCCATGGTGTTGGCGGTGGTGATGCGCGGCATGATGGAGGCGTCGGCGATACGTAGGTTGCTTACGCCGTAGACGTTGAGTTGGCCGTCGACTACCGACACGGGGTCGCGACCCATCTTGGCTGTGCCTGATTGGTGCCAGTAGGTGGTGACGGCGTTGCGCAGGTAAGTTTCCAGTTCGTCCGCAGAGCTGTTGCCGGGCATGACTTCCCGGGTGACGAAGGGGCGCAGTTTGGCGCTGTTGCCGATTTCGCGCAATGTTTCCACGCAGACGATGGCGGTTTTGAGGTCCTCGGGGTCGGCAAGGGCGTTGGCGTGGATTCGGATGGGGTCGGTTGGGCGGGGTCCCGTGAGCCGCAGCTGACCGCGGCTTTTGGGGTGCGTTGGCGCCCCGAACAGTGTCCATGCGTTCTTGGGAAGGCCGTGTTCAGCGGCGTTTTCGGGAGTGGCTTTGGGGAATGGTCCCAGGCAAGCGAACAAGTCGGGTCCGGTTATGTCTGCGGTTAGCCCGGAATCCCAGAACAGGGCGGCTTGCACTTGAGCGCCTCCCGGGATGGCTTCGGGGAGTTCCCATACACAGTCGAATCCGAAGTGGTCTTGGAAGTTTCGACCGATCCCGGGTAGGTGCTGCACGACCGGGATGCCGACGCGACGCAGTTCGGCCATATCGCCGACACCGGATTGCATCAACACCTTCGGCGTGTGAATGGCGCCCAGCGACAGCACTACTTCGGTGCCAGCAGCCACCCGATGTGTCGACCCGGCGTAGTCGATTTCCACACCGGTTGCCCTAGTGCCCTCGAACATCACTCGTGTCACCAGGGCATCGGTCAGCACCGTCAGGTTCGGGTTGTCCAGGTAGGGTCCGACATAGCTGCGAAAGACTGAGACACGCTGTCCGTCGCGGATACGCATGTCAGTGATCGCGGCGCCGCGGAGCTCTTCCATCAGCCGTCCGTTGGGACTCTGGTAGGTCGGAATGCCGAGCAGCTTGGCGGCCTCCAATACCGCCGGGGCGACCGGGTGAACATCGGCCACCGGTTGAACGAAGATCAGACCGTCACGGCCACGGTGAGATGATTCCCCGGTCCCGTGCCAGTCTTCGATACTGCGGTACAGATCGAGCACCCGTTCGTAGCCCCATGACTTCTCACCGGATTCGGCGGCAAAATAATCCCAATCGCTGCGGTGGCCGCGCGACCAAATCATCAGGTTGATGCTCGACCCCCCGCCCAGCCCCTTGCCCATCGAAAACGGCAGCGCCCGCCCATGGACCCGCTCGTCAGGCTCAGCAGCGAATCCCCAATCACGTTCAGTTCCGAGATTGAGCGGCCACTGGTCGGCTTGCCTCACACTGTCAACCTCATCAGTACCGCCGGCCTCCACCAGCAACACCGACACATCCGGAATCTCGGCGAGTCGACGCGCAACCACCGACCCCGACGTCCCGGCACCACACACGACAAAGTCGTACCGCTGCCCCAACACGCCTGCCACCACAACCTCCTCCATTAAATAACGGACGCTATTCCATTAGAACGTGGCGATCACGAAAAGGGTTCAACTGGAACCAAACTCACAGAAAAGCAGCAGGATAACCAGTGGTGGCCGTGGCCGGAGGGTGACGATGACATTCGTGCGGGCCCAACCGGTCGTGAGAACGCCGAGCACCTCGACCGGCTCGTCCAGAGCGTCATTGACGGCGTTGCTCAGGTTCACAACGGCTGAACTCTCGCGTGCTGCGGATCAAAAGGCGGGGGAGGGCGGGCGTTTGCCGAAGTACAACCAGCCTGCACATTCCCAGACCCGCTGATCTCAGCCCCCGCTGGGCAACCATGTTGAGACCACGTAGGTTTCGGCCCAGGGAAGACGATCGCTGCAGTGCACCGGGTGGGTGGACCACGGCCACCGACTAGACAAGGACGCTGCCGCCGTCGACCTTGACTACCGCTCCGGTGGAGTACCTTTGCTCGATGCAGTATAGGTATGCCCGTGCCACCTCGTCGGTCTCGGCGATCCGACTCAACGGGATCCGTTCCGCCGCAGTCGCGAACAGCGCGTCGCGGTCCTCCACACCCATGTTGTCCCACAGCGGTGAGCGCACCACGCCCGGGGCCACAGCATTCACCCGCACGGGCGCCAGCTCGACCGCCAAAGCGGCGGTCAGCGCGTTCATCGCGCCGCACAGACTTACCGGTAACGCGCCGAATTCCGGCTGCTCGGCGGCCGATCCGCTGGTCAACGTGATCGAACCGTCCGCGGGCAGGCGCGGACCGATAACCCGAACCGCGTTGCACGCGCCGATGAAACGAGTTTTGTAAAAGCCGGCGATAACGTCGGGTGTCAATCCGGCGAGCGACACTGGCTCAAGCGGCTCGCCCGCCGTGTAGACGAGGTGGTTGACCGGTCCGACCCGTTCGGCCAGTCGCTCGATGGACGGGGGGGCGGCGAGGTCAACCGTGGCACCGACGGCGCCGGCGGGCAGCGCGCCCAGCGCGCGCTCCACGCTCGACGCCCGGCGCGAGGCGACGACGGGCGTGGCGCCACGCTCGGCGACCGCCGCGGCCACCGCCAGGCCGATGCCCGACGTCCCCCCGATGATTAGGACACGTTGGTTGCACAAACTCATACATACAGGGTCGAGGCAGGGGCTTCGCTCGTCCAACACCCTTTTAGGCCCGCAGCGATACCCTTTAGGTATGGCCACACTAGATTTGGACATGCGCAAGCTACGCTACTTCGTCGCTGTGGCGGAGGAGCTCAACTTCGGCCGCGCCGCGGCACGACTGCACATCGCACAGCCAGTGTTGTCCCGTCAGATTCGCGCGCTCGAGCACGAGTTGGGAACCACGCTGCTCAATCGGGGAAGCCGTGGGACGACGCTGACCCCGGCGGGGTTGCGGTTACTCGACGACGGTCGTTTCTTGCTCGCGGAAGTGCAGGCGATGCGGCAGCGGCTAGCGCGCGCCGAAGCGCCCGCCGTCGTGGTCACGGTCGGGGTGTTACCCGGGCTGTTGGCTACCGCTGCCGCACGGGCGTTCGAGGCGGGTGACCCGACGCGGCGCACGGTGATCGTGCCGGTGAACTGGAACGAGCAAGCCGAAGTGATCCGCCGCGGCGACGTGCAGGTGGTCTACGCCCGCTCGCCATTCGACTTGTCCGGCCTGGCGACAGCGCCGCTCCTTGAGGAGCCGCGCGACGTAGTGCTGCCCGCCGGTGACCCGCTGGCCGAGCGGCCGTCGGTCTCGCTGGACGATCTGGCGCCGCGGCGATTGCTGCAGAACCCGGCGTCGGTGCCCGAGTGGTATGCCATCGCCAGCCCGGAATTGCGCCGCGCGGCAGTGCAATCGTCGGTCACAGGGGTGGAGCAGAAGCTCGAATTAGTTGCCGCCGGTGCCGGTTTCGCAGTGCTGCCCCGGTCGACGGCCAGATCCTACCGGCGGCCTGACCTGCGGGTGGTGCCGGCCGACGGCCTCGCTCCTAGCCGGGTGGTGCTGGCGTGGGACGCCACAGTCACGGATGCGGCGCGCGACGATTTCATCACAGCCGCGCTCGACTGTGCCAGACAGACCATCGATCCGACCTCGCAAGCGTAGAATATCGATGGTTACACTACAAAGGTATATGTCATGAGATATCCGGCAGACCAAAAGGCGAAGGCGCGCGCCGCGTTACTCCGTGCCGGCATGCGCTCGATGAAGGTCGCGGGCTTCAACGGGATCGGGGTGGACGGGCTGGCCGCCGCGGCGGACGTGACCTCAGGGGCATTCTATTCAAACTTTGCTAATAAAGAAGCGATGCTCGAGGCGATCGTCGAGTCCGCCGTCGGTGAGCCTTTGGTGTCTGACACCGAGCGGGGAACGAAAGCCGAGCGCCGGGCCAAGTTGGAAAACTTTGTGGCGCAATATCTTAGTGCTGACCACGTGGTCAACCCGGGTGACGGGTGCGTGATGCCAACCCTCAGCGCCGATGTGGCGCGCTCGGGAGCACCCGCGCGGGAGGCGTACGAACGCAGAATCGCTGCGATGGCGGCCCGGATGGCAGAGCTTCTCGACGGCGCGGACCGGGAGCGCCGGGCGTGGAGCGTCGTCGCGCTGATGGTGGGGGCGGTCTCGATCTCCCGTGCCATGTCGGACCCCGCCACGCAGGCCGAGGTGCTCGACGCCGCAAATAAGACCGCGGAGAAACTCCTGTCGCCGGGCAAACGACGCAAATGACCGGATGCGGCACGCGGCCTTGGATTGCGTGAAGATGGACCCCAGGACAGCGGCTTTCGGCAAGCGATGATTTTCGTTGCGTGCGCAGGTAATGGCGGCTGCACCGTAGATGCAGTGCTTGCACGCGGCGGCAGGGTCCGTCGTCGCCGCATTCACAGCCTCCGACACGCACGACGGAGGATGTCGGAATGGTCGAACGCGCCACCGCCACACCGACCGGGATCAAGTCGGAATCACGACTCATTCAGCCGAATTGGGTTATTTGACAAGCACTTCTCCTCGCCAAGGTGCGTTACGAACCAGTTCCGCGCGGCCCCTGCGGCCACCGCGAACCCGTCGCCGGTGTACGCCGCGAAGTGACCGCCCGATACGAAGACGATCTTTTTTGGTTCGGCTGCGGTCTGGTACGCGGCCGCCGCCAGGGACCCGCCTGTCAAGCCGTCCTCGCACCCGACGATCATGAGCAGCGGGGTCGGGGTGATGTCGGGCAGGTAGCGCGCCGGTTCATACCCGTAGAAGTTGTCGATGCTGCGCAATGACACCTCGTTGGGCCACTGTGGGTCCAACGAGGTGTGCGCCTCGGTGAAGAACGCGTAAGCGTCCGAGTCAGGCAGGCCCACCAGCGTGGCCGGATCCGCCCCGACGACCGGCACCATCTTTGGCGGGGCGCCGCGAGCGCGAGCGCGCCGGTCCGCGGTGAAGCATTCCGGGCCGACTACCTGATTGTTCACCCGGGCAAGGTTGGCATAGGTCGCCCGACCGCTGATGAACGGCGCCTGGCCGCAAACGGCTCGCACCCGCCGGTCGATCGCGGCGACGACGAACGCGTGCGCCGCCGAGAAGCTCGTTCCCCAGACGCCGATACGATCGGGATCGACCTCGGATCGGTTCTGCGCGAAGGTGATCGCATGTTGGTAATCGCGGATTTGCTCCCAGGGGTCAACTTCATGTCGTGGCTTGCCGGGCGCTGTCCCCGACTCGCCCCACCCCCGATGGTCGAAGACCAGCACGCACAGCCCGGCCTCGGCGAATACCTCGGCAAACTTGTCCAAGTGCATCTTCTTCGTTGAGGTCCACCCGTGCGCCATGACCACACAAGGACTTGCCGTGCCTGTTCGGCGGTCTCGCCGCCCGATGTACCACCACGCGTGGAGTGTGGCTCCTTCGGCATCGATTGCGACATCCTCACGCAGCACTCCTGATCACCCCTCGAAATAGTCTGCAATGCACACGTTTTCACAATGTGTCGGATGTCGTCTAATACCAAATCGGATGATCGGCCATACCTTGCGGGTATGGAGATCACAGGTTGGCCATTAGATAGCGATCGTTATATAGTGGCCGTGATCCTATGGTTCGCGACGAAAGGAAATTGAATGGCGGGCAAGCAGGCGGTCGATTTCGCCGAGTTCTTGGGGGAGATCGGGAGGCGATCTTCGAACGCCAACTTCGAGCTTGAAACGATTCGCGATGTCACCGAGAACATCCATGCGGCAACGAAGGAACCCGAAGGGGTGACATACGCCGAGGTGGATGCCGGCGGGGTTGAGGCCTTATGGTGCATCCCCGTGGACGCTGACCCCGAATCGGTGCTGCTGCACTCGCATATGGGTGGCAGCGTACTGATGTCGATGCATTCCGACCGGAAGGCAGCCGGGCACCTCGCGAAGGCGGCAGGCGCGCGCTCGTTAGTACTGAACTACCGACGTTCGCCGGAACACAAGTACCCGGCGCAAGTCGAAGATGTGCAAAGCGCCTACCGCTGGCTGCTCGAACAGGGCTACCGCCCCAACAACATAGCCAGTGTCGGTCACTCGATCGGTGGCTACCTCGCCGTCGAACTCGCCTTGCATCTGCGAGACCGCGGCGAGGCACTGCCAGGCGCCGTTTTATCCATTTCGCCGTGGACAGACGTCACGCTGTCGGGGGCGTCCATCCAAGGCAACTCCGAGCGGGACAAGCTGCTCACGCCGGCATTGCTCGAGTTGTTCCGGTCGTGCTGGCTCGACGGAACCGGCGTCGAATTCACCGACCCGCGGGTACACCTGCTGGGGGCCGACCTGTCCGGATTACCTCCCCTCGCGGTGTACTACGGCGAGTACGAACTGCTCGCCTCGGATGCCGTCGCTTTCTCCCAAAAGGCAAAGGAGGCAGGCAATGACGTCATCGTCCGACGGGTCGAGCAGGGCCAGCATTCGTTCATCATGGGGGCAGGCCGCGTTGACGAGGTCGACCGCGCCATCGCCGAAATGGGCCGCTGGCTGCGCTCGACGCTAGGACCCAAAACGGCGGCAGCCTAACAGCATGCAGCAGCCCGACTGATCATGCCCAAAGGTATTACTGCCGGCGATCGGTGGCGGATTCAGTATCGACCCCATGATCGGGGCGCGTAGGTACCGCAGTGACCGGGACGAGCGCGCTGCTCAATCCGCCGAGCCGGCCGGGGGATACGCGGAAGTCCTTTATTGGCAACGGCGGATCGAGGACCGGCGCGGCGACGCTGAGCCTGATAATTGGAGCAGGGGAGGCCTGGTGTTCCAACCGGCGCACTATGCGCATCCGCTAGCCGCGGCAGTGCCGGCAGCTGCCACGGCAACGCGCCGACAGACAAGCGACCCCCGCGGCGTTGCGCCTCACAACGATGCCTTCGCAACGGTTTGAGCCACACCACGGCAGATTCGGTGTCGCGCCCGGAGGCCTGGTGTTGGTTCAAGAGTTCCTCAACACCGCCCCCATCCAGGGGTACAACACCGACCTGCTGGCCGACGAAGACCTGGCAGCACAATGGTGCGTCGGTGCGGTGTCCAAGTGGGCGGCCCTGCGAGATGCCGATGCTCAACCGCCTTCCCTAAATGCAACGAACCTTGCCCAACTGCGGAACTTGCGCGAAGCGATCGCGAAAGTGGTCAACAACAGGTCACCGGATAGGCGACAGATGCGCTGTGTCAGCTCTGTTTGCGGAACGTTCTCGTTGTCCAACTCTGGTGCACTGTGGATGGAGCCAACCGGGAGCGGCTGGCGTTGGTTGGCATCTGCCGTCTTCAGCGAGATCTGCCGCAGCCAATGGGACGACACGTGGAAACGGATTAAACAATGCCGAAATTCTCTCTGCGGGAGAACGTTTTACGACCGCTCAAAAAACAACAGCGGGACGTGGTGCAACGTGAAGATGTGCGGAAACGCCGCAAACCTGCGAGCATCTCGGGCGCGCCGCCGCGAACGTCAGCGCGCGGCCCCGCAAGACCACCGGACACAATGAGGCGAGGGTCCAGCGAATCGCGGTGACGGCAAGTTAGACGTCCGGCATCACATGCCACCACCGGCGCCTTTGACGGCCGTCGGTCCGTCCGGAGCGGGTCCGATTCATCCGATGCAACCTAGGGTTGGGTTTACTTGTCACTCTGCATATTCGATTTCTGCCTATTCTCAACCTCGGCATCCGACAAGTGATGCCCAGCCGACTTCGCTTGCTCGCCGATGCTTGGTGCACGCAGGAGCCGTTATCTATTTCCGGGTGCCGGTCAGGGCGCGAGCGGACCGGATTCATTGCGGTATCGGTCCTCCACAGCGTCGGATGCGAGTCCCAGTGTGCGCGATGAGCACCACATCTCGCCGAGGAATGATGGGCCTCGTTGATAAGCGGGGAACCCGTTGCGCCGCAGGGCAGTACACAATAGGTTCACCTGACATAATGTCGCTTATCGGCAAAAGCGAATCGCGAGCTCACGCCGAGAATGGCGGTGACCAGCCATTTGGGGCCTTCGACCGCGCCTCCGTGCAGCCTCGCCTACAGCCGCGGCGACAAGCCTCATCGCGGGACGCTCAGTCCGGACACCGCCGATCAATGCCGGACGATCCACCCGAGCAACGACCGCCGGTCGGCAGGTTGCCCGCGCAACGGGTGGTTACTTGCCCCTCCTGCCTCCTACCCGCATACATCAATTCGTCACCCGTGACGAATATCCATATCCCGCAAGCGCTCACCCAGCCGCCGGCCCACGCGACCTCGCGCCGCCCGTCGCTTCACGCGGAGTCTGCCCATCCAATCGCCGGGAGCGGATAACGCAATAGCGCCGGCGGGGATCCGAAGCGATAGATGTCCCCACCGACCCGCGGTATCCCCATCCCCTCCCCACTGCCCGCCGCGACGAATACGTCACTGTGACGAATAGTGGTGGGGCGCATGACTATTCGGCGATCCATCCGAATCGCAAGCCGGACGCCTCTCGCGACGTCGAAGTCAGAGCTGGGTCTGCCCACCGTCGACAGCCAGCTCCGCGCCGGTCATGAAGCTGCTCTGATCAGACGCCAGGAAAAGCACCGCGGCGGCGATCTCCTCCGGGCGTCCTAACCGCTTCATCGGTACCTGATCGGCCATGCTGTCAAGCAGATCCTGCTTCTGGTCCCCAGGTGCCAGCCCGGCGAGTCCAGGGGTTTCGATCGGGCCGGGAACGACGGTGTTCACCCGAATCTTGCGGTCGACGAGTTCCGCGGCCCAGGTCCGGCCAAGGGACCGGATGGCCGCCTTTGAAGCCGCGTAGAGGCCAAATGCCGGGACGCCTTCGGAGGCCGCGGTGGAGCCGGCGAGGATGATCGACGCGCCCTCATTGAGCAGCGGCAGCGTCTTGTGAACGGTGAACACCGTGCCGGCGACGTTGCGATCAAAGTTGTCCCGATAGTGTTCCGGAGTTACATCGGCAAGGGCCGCAAAGTCGCCACCCCCCGCGTTGGCGAAGACTACGTCAAGTCCCTTCCCATGCGCAGAGATTTCGGCGGCCAGGATATCCAGTTCGTCCGGCTTGCTGATATCGCCTTGCACTCCGTGGGCGCCGATCGAGGCGGCTGTTTCGTCGAGGCGGGCGCGGTCGCGGCCGGTGATGAAGACGTATGCGCCTTCGTCGACGAACCGCTTGGCCGTAGCTAGGCCGATCCCTGAGGTTCCACCGGTGACCAGTGTCGTCTTTCCGTCGAGCTGTCCCATGATCGGACTCCGTTCTTTAGCGGGGGTGCGTCGTCGCATACAACGCAGGTGATTTATCACCTATTCCGTCGTGTTCAACACCGTCCACAACCGCACGATCCGTTCATTGGATATCTCGGCCACGTCGAAGCCCGAGGCGACAGTGCTGTCGTCCGGGTGCGAACTTCCCATGCGAGAAGCCCCAGCCCGCGGGTCTGGCGGACCGGACCCGCCTTGACGAAATGGAGGCCGGCGAGATTGGCCTGCAGCGCAGCGGCTTTGGCGTTCAGTCCGTCATGACCGGACGCGGTACCTTCGTTGTCGATCCGCTGCACATCATCCGCATACGTCTCGGTGATCGCCTCGGCACGGCGCTGCGGGTCGCGTTCGTCGAATACGGCCAGCAGGTTGGCTTCCATCAGATGACTGATGACATCGCTCACGGGACAACCCTCTCGATTAGATGATGTTTCACCTAATTCTAGCTCAGCGCGGGTGGTAGCGAGCTGTTGTGGTTGAGGTTGACGTGAATATGCTCCAGGGCAGCGGTGAATGGTGCGAGCAGGTTCTCGGGCAACGGATCGAAGAACAGCCTGCGTACCAGGTCTACGTGACCGGGAGCGGCTTCGTCGATGGCCTGCCGCCCGCGCGGGGTGAGGACGACATTGGTGGTCCGGCCATCACCAACGCTTGACCGCCTTTCGGTCAGGCCGCGTTCCTCCATGCGCCGCAACTGATGCGACAGCCTGCTGCGCTCCCAGCCGATGTCCGCCGCCAGATCGCTGACGCGCATGCCGTCGCCGCGATGACCGCTGAGTGCGACCAGCACGTCGTAGTCAGCCAGCGACAATCCGGATTCCGCCTGCAACTGGCGGTTCATCTCGTAGTTCATTCGCAGCTGTACGCGCATGTAGGTGATCCAGGCGCGCTGCTGTTTCGGCGTTAGCCACATCCGCTTCGGTGATGTGTCCCGCGCTTTGCTTGTCGTCACGCTTTCAGTATGACGGCCTTCACGCCGTTTGAAGCCAACCCCGGTGGTGTTGGTGCGGTCGACCTTGTCGTGAGCCCGATCCCCTCCCCATTACTTGCCGTGGCGAATACGTCACTGTGACGAATAGACCCGCAACTAAGAGCCAGCGTCATTGGCGCTCAATCCGCTACCGCATGGGGCGCGTGCGGCGATGCGTGTCGGTCGACCAAAGGTGACCGCAATCCGAGCACTGCAGGTGCACCAGCGTGCCCCTGTTGCTCAGGAGATACTGCCAGTGCGTATCGCAGTTACGGCTGCTTCGGCAATTGCCACATTTTGCGCGGTGATCGCAGCGCGGGCAGGGCAACCATGCGCGGCGGGCACGGTCGGCGGTCGGATCAATCGGCAGCACGAGCGCCCGTCCGTTCGGGCAGCACGCCGGCGCGGACCAACTTGTCGTAGACCCGTTGCTGCTCGTCGTCCAGATTCGAGTACAACATTTCGTAGGCCTGTTCTTCCTGGGCGAGCACGGCAATAGGGTCCCAGTCGTCAGTCATCGCCTCGACCACTGCGCTGCGTCGGCGCGCCTCGTCGAGGGTCAGGTCATAGGCGAAGTTGAGGTCGGCCATAACGCTCCCAGCCGTTAGATTTGCGAACGAACGGCCAGGATGACCCGATTGATGTCGGCCGGGCTATGACCCCCGTCACTGTTATTGGTTGAGCTTCGTCACACTTGGCCTCGCGCACGACCACCGCACCGGGCGCCTGACCCGGCCTGCAGACCCCGATTCCCCTTCCCCGCCTTCATCGCCGGCAATACGTCGACGCGCTGCTTGATGGTCTCAGTCGGTGTGCGGCGGGAAATACATCTCTTGTTTCACGGTGCACACCAATGTGCCGTTGCGGTTGAACATGGCCCCACTCGCCAACGCCAGCGAACCAGCGCTACTCGGCGCGGACCGGTCGTAGAGGAGCCAATCCGACAACGCCGCGGGGCCGTGAAACCACACCGAATGGTCTCGTTGAGCGGACGCCCCGACACCACCGCGCGCCGCATATGCCGGCTCCGTCAACGTCACCGCCGACAGGTAAGCCACCAGGCTTGCGGTCAACACTGGATCATCGGGAACGTGGCCGTCGGGGCGCCACCACATCGGCGCGCGTGCGGGCGGAGCGACCTCGGTGTCGATGATGCGCCGCTCGAACCAGCGCAGGCTTGCCCACTGCCCTCGGGCGCGCTCGTGGGACTCCGCCAGATGCGGCGCAACCCACGGCAGGGATTCTGGGGCAACAGCCGCCGGCATGGGCGGTTGGTAGACGACCTGCGCGTTTGCAGAATCGGTGACCTTGAACGACGACATCGCTTCCATCAAAATCTTGCCGTCTTGGCGCGCCGTCACCCGGCGCGCCGAGAACGTCCGGCCCTCTTGAAGGTCGACAACCTCGAAGTCCACCGGCCGACGCGAATCGCCGGGCCGCAGGAAGTACGTGTGGACGCTGTGCGGCGCGCGGCCCGGCGAGGTGTGGCTTGCCGCCATCAAAGCCTGAGCGGAGATATGGCCACCCAGAATGTGGTTGGCGGGCGCGGGCAACTGCTGCCCGATGAAGAGCCACTGGTCGACCCTCTCGAGCTCCAAGGTGGCGAGCACGTCGCCCAGCGAAGATGACATCGAGACGTATCTTGCCGGACTTTTCTCAGGCGCTGAGTCGCCGGTACCGCTCCAACCGCCGCAAGGCTTGCGCCGGCGCCGCCCCCGGCGCGGGCTGCAGTGCGTTGTCGAGTCGGGCGCGGACGGCGGGGACGTCGAGATGCATCCCGATGGCCACGAGACAATTGGCCATGGCTCCCTGCGGCGCCTTCGCGATGTGGATTCCGCTGCCCACCAGATTGACGACGTACTCTCGTGCGGTCATGCGGTGCCGCACCGCGACGACGCCTTTCAGCCTGAACACCTGCGGCGGCGGCTCTTCGAGAAGGTCGACCAGGGCATCGGGGTCCACGCAACCGGAGCTGCTGACCGTGACGGCATCGGCGTGCACGTGCACGTGCTCGGGGTCGTGCTCGGGCGCCAGGTCCAGAAACGAGAGTTGCCCGGCCTGTCCGGACGCGGCCGAGGCGTCGAACAGCAGTTCCGGGTCTATTTGGCCACCCGTGGTGCCGACGACATGTACGCGCGGATTCCGTTGTGCCGCCCGTTGCGTGACGAGGTGCAGCACCGTCGACCGCTCATCTTCCGAAACCTGGTCGAGCTTGTTCACCACGATGAGCGACGCTGCGCCGTAGCGCACCGGCGGCAGGGCGCCTCGGTCGACGGTGTCGAAGTGATTCACGGCATCGACGACGTCGACAAGCCCACCCGGCCGGACCCCGCGTATCTCACTGAAGCCGATGAGCCGCGCGATCGCCACCGGGTCGGCCAGGCCGCTGGCCTCGATGACAATGGCATCGAGGCGCCGAGCGGGGTCGGCGAGCTTGATCAGTGCCTCATCGAGCCCGCCGCCGTCTGGCAGGCAGCAGATACAGCCCCCGGCGATCGAGGCTGGTTCGTCGACCTGACCGGCCACCAGACCGGCGTCGACGTTGATATCGCCGAAGTCGTTGACCACCACTCCGATTCGCGTGCCGGGGTGGCGCAGTAGGTGGTTGAGCAGCGTTGTCTTGCCCGCTCCGAGGTGACCGGTGAGCGCGATGACGGGTATCGCAGCCAAACGTCTCACCCTCCACATCGAGTCCGGACAGTCGATGCTAACCGGCGCAACATTCACCGGCTGCGTCCGGTTGTGATGTCGCGCAGCGCAATCTATCGATCGCGCTAGAAAAGCCTGCCGGCGACCACGGGTTCCGGCTCTTCGAGCTCCAGCAGGAACCGCTTGCGCTTCAGCCCACCCGCATAGCCGGTGAGGGATCCGTCCTTTCCGACGATCCGATGGCACGGCACCACGATGCTGAGCGGGTTGCGCCCGACCACCTGGCCGACTTCGTACGCGGTGGTGCCATCCCCTAATTCCGCGGCCAGCTCGCCGTAGGTTTTCGTCTGCCCGTAGGCGACGCCCGACAGCACATCCCACACGCGTTGCCGCCGGAGGTCACCCACCACCGCCAGCGGAAGATCGAACTGCGTGCGCTCGCCAGCCAGGTATTCGCCCAGCTGGTCGGCCGCGCGGGCGAAAAGTTCGTCAGCCGCCGCCTCCACCCGTAAACCCAGTGTGTCGGCGGTGGGCGGATGCCAGTGATGCCGGAAATATACGCCCGCCAGAGCGTCGCCGCTGGCGACGAGCGTCAGCTCACCCAGCGCGCTGTCGATCACCGCGTGTCGTATCGGCATCCACTCAACCTCCTCAGAGCGCGAACTAATCACCTTGTCGCCGAACGCTGCTCGTAGTCGACCAGCCGTGACTGCAGCTCGGCGTAGGGCGTGGACGGCGGTAAGACGCCCCCATCACGGACGGCTCGGGCCGCCGAGGCGGCGGCAAACAGCCCGGCGCTGTAGGGCATCGACCCGGTGGACACGCGCGCCACCCCGAGCGCGCCGAGCTCGCCGAGGGACATCGCGGGAACCGGCAGCGTGTTGATGGGACGCGGAATATTACGAACGATTTCGGCAAGCTCGGCGCGGTCGTTGGCCAGTGGCACGAAAACGCCGTCGGCGCCGGCCTCGACGTAGAGAAGCGCCCGCTCGATGGTGCTTGCCGTGTTGGCCTGCTGGCCTAGCCAGTACGTGTCGACGCGGGCATTGACGAACACCGCGGGGCTGCGGCGTTTGATGGCCGCCACTTTCGCGGCCGCGAGGGCGGGGTCGATCAGCCGTCCCTCGGTGCTGTCTTCGATGTTGAGTCCATCGACCGGCAGTCGCGCGACGTAGTCGGCGACCGCATCCGGGTCATCGCTGTAGCCGTCTTCGATGTCGACGCTGACGTAACAGCCCAGCGACGCCATCTCGGCGGCCAGAGCGACGTTGGCCTCGCGGGTGGCGCGCCCCCCGTCGGCGTGACCGCTACTGGAAGACAACCCGAAACTGGTGGTTCCGATAGCGGTGAAGCCGTCCGCCAGGTAGGCCAATGCCGACGGAACGTCCCAGGCGTTCGGCAGCACAAAAGGTGCGCCGCGGCGATGGAGATCGTGAAAACTCATGGCTTGCCTCCGGATGCTGTCCCCACTTCGGCCAGGTACCGACTCACCGGTCATTGAGTAGACGCTCCACAGCCGACGGATGTGAGGTCCGAATGAATTATCTCGGGAGCCGCTAATCGGCGCGATCATTTTTCGCTTACGAGCCGGGTCAGCTGCGCGGCGCCGACCAATGCACCACCTTCACGGCGGTCATCTCGTCGAGAAGTTCATTGCGCCCGGCGGCCGGGAGCGCCCCGGCGCGAATAACAGAGCGCTTGCTCTGTTATTGTGGGCGAATGCCACGCCCGCGCATGCATGATCCCGACGGGGTGCTCGACGCCGTCGAGGAGCTGGTGGCGCGGTCAGGCCCGACCGCGGTGACCATCCGAGCCATCAGCGACGCGGTGGGCGTGTCCAATGGCGCTGTGTACCATACGTTTACGTCGCGCGGCGGATTGATGGGCCACGCTTGGCTGCGGGCGGGTCGGCGTTTCTTGGCGGTGCAGACGTCGCTCGTCGACGAAGCGATGGCCGGTGCCGGCCCCGGCGGCCCCATCGATGCCGTGGTGGCCGCCGCCGAAGCGGCGGTGGTGTTCGCAGAGCAGTATCCCGGCTCGTCGACGCTCGTGTTGCGGGTGCGCCGCGAGGATGTGCTCGCCGACGATGTTCCCGACGATGTTGCCGGTGAGCTGCGGCATCTCGACAAGCTGCTCGTGGCGTTGCTGGTGCGCCTTGCCATCGCGGTGTGGGACCGCAAGGACGCGGCGGCGCTGGACACGATAACCAGTTGCGTCGTCGATCTGCCCACCGCGCTGCTGCTGCGCCGCGACCGGCTTGGGAGCACCACGACCCGGGCGCAGCTACAAGCAGCCGTACGCGCGGTGCTCGCGGTGGGACCTTCTCCGCCGCGACACCGGCGCGCATGACCGAGATTCGGAGATATCAACGCAACCCAAGAGGAAACACATGCCCGTGACATTGGACTACGCCGACGAAATCGCCATCGTTCGCCTCGGCGAGAACGAAAACCGTTTCTCGCCAACATTTCTGGATGAGATCGATCGAGCGCTCGACCAGGCCGTCGCCGACGGCGCCCAGGGACTGGTCACCACGGCCGGCGCAAAGTTCTACTCCAACGGTCTGGATCTGGACTGGCTGAGCGCCCACACCGACCAGGGACAGTGGTACATCGGCCGGGTGCACCGGCTGCTGGCACGCATGCTCACCCTGCCCCTGCCGACCGCGGCCGCCGTCGTGGGTCACGCGTTCGGGGCCGGCGCAATGCTGGCCATCGCGCATGACTTTCGCGTGATGCGCGCCGACCGCGGATACTTCTGTTTTCCCGAGGTCGACATCCGCATCCCGTTCAACCCCGGCATGGCCGCGCTCATCCAGGCCAAACTCACTCCTCGCGCCGCGGTCGCCTCGATGACCACCGGCCGACGCTTCAGTGGCCCCGATGCGGAGGAATTCGGCATCGTCGACGCCAGCTGCGCCGACGGCGCGGTCACCGACGCGGCCCTCGACCTGCTGCGACCGCTGCAGGGCAAGGACCCCGGCACGCTGGGGGCGATAAAGCAGACCATGTTCGACCGCGCGGTGCGCTCACTCACCACTGACCAAGACGGTTCGCACTAACTGCTGCTGGACACCGCGCGCGTTCCTGTATGGTCAGCGATGTCTGCCGGCGCAAGGGAACAGGGGGCCTCGGATGGCAAACCGGCTCCCGGACAACGACTTCACGTCCCCTCACGTCCTGGATCCCGGCCTTCGCAAGGTGGCGCGGTTCGTGCCCCGCGGCTACGCCCTGCACCGCGGGCTGAGGGTTCAGCGCGCCCTCATGAACCTGATGGGCACTGCGGGGCGCCTGCGCACCGTGCCCGTCGCGGCGGTCAACCAGCACGTCAGCGTTCGTCTGCATCGTCCGGCCGGCCTTCCCGACCGTGCGCCCGCACTGCTGTGGATCCACGGCGGCGGCACCATCATGGGTCACGCGGCCCAGGACGATAAGTACCTGCGCAAGCTGTCTGAGCGCACCGGATTTGCGATTGCCGCGGTGGACCACCGGTTGGCCCCCGAACACCCCTACCCGATCCCGGTGGAAGACTGCTATGCGGCCCTGCTGTGGCTGGGACGCCAGCCCTGGGTGGACCCCGATCGAGTCGCCATCGGTGGGGCCAGCGCCGGTGGGAATTTCGCGGCCGCGGTGGCCCAGCGGGCGCACGACCGCAACGATGCCCAGATCGCCTTCCAGATGCTGGTCTATCCGATGCTCGACGATCGCACCGGCGCCAAGCGCGACGGGTCCCGGCGCATCGTGTGGACCGAATCCGACAATCAGCTGGCCTGGCAGTGGTACCTCAACGGGGCCGATCCCGAAGAGGCCGCACCGGCTCGTCGCAAGGATCTGTCAGGGCTGCCGCCCGCGTGGATCGGCGTGGGCACGCTGGACCTCTTCTATCAGGAGAGCCTGGAATACGCGCGGCGCCTGCGCGAGGCGGGAGTGCCGGTGCAGGAGGAAATCGCTCCGGGCGCCTTCCATGCGTTCGATCAGATTGCAGAGAAGGCACCCATCTCGACGAGGTTCTTCGAAAGCCAATGCGACTATTTGCGGGGCGCGCTCACGCCAAGCGGGTGACCGCCGTGGTGCAACGCAGCGTGCGCATCGCCTAGTCGAATTACGTTGGGCTGCACCGGTTTACCAACCGGTGCCCCATCGGCCCGGTTGCCTGGGTTAGGTCGGCCGGACTTTGCTGCCAGTCACAACGCACTGGGCGGCGGACCCTCGATGCGACACCTTTTGACTGCAAAGTGTGCACAAGGTGCAACTATATGAGTATGGCCAATCCCGTAGGGCTGCGAGAGCGCCGTCGTCGCCAGACGAGCGCCGACATCCGCGACGCCGCGGTGCGCCTGACGCTGGAACGCGGATTCGACAAGGTCACCGTCGACGAGATCTGCGCGGAAGCCGGAATCGCCACCCGCACCTTTTTCAACTACTTCCCCAACAAAGAATCCGCCCTGGCCTACGGCCCGTCGGACATACCGCCGGAACTGGTGGCGGATTTCGTCGCCGCCGGGCCGGCTCCCTACTCGGTGGTGTTGGCGGAGTTGATCACCTTGGCCGCCCACCACCTGCGCGACGTGCCCCCGCGACGCGAGCACGCGGCCCACATGCTGGAACTCGCCAAGACCTCGCCCGCCGTGTTGGCGGCGTTCCTCGCCGACCTGGAGCGTTTCCAAAACCAGTTGACCGACATCATCGTGCGTCGCCAGGCGATGCAGCCCGACGACGAGATGGCTGCGCTGATTTCGGCGCTGGCGTTAACGGCGGTGCGGTCTGGCATCGAGAGGTGGGCCAGCGGCGAGGCGAATGAAACCGCCGACACGCCGATGCCCTATGTTGAGCGGGCCGCCGCGCTGGTGAACAGCATCTTCACAAAGTGACCTGAAACACCAGTAGCAAATGTTGCATGCAGTGCAAGATATGCACATCATGTACTATGCGCTGGCGGCGGTACGCGGGGAGGCTTCAGCAACAAGGCGAACCGGGTATCGGCGCCGGGGACGTCAACCGGTGTGGGTGGGCAGCATTCACCGCGCTTGACGCTCCAGCGCGCGCGAACCGTAGCAATCGACGCAATTCGTTGTTGAGCAATGCGACTTGTGGGCACTCACCTGCCCACGACTTCCGGTCGCGCAAACGCTGATCCACGTCACCACCGCGTGCCGGGGAAGGGGCACCTAGGTGCAGATATCGAGACTCGTGCGCAACGCCTGGTTGCCGCTGTTGATCGTGGCGGTCGTGCTGGTTGGCGGGTTTGCCGTCGTTCGCGTCAAGTCGTTCTTCGGCGCGCACGACACGGGCATCATGACCAGCCCGCGACTCGATGACTCCAAGCCGTTCAAACCCAAGGTGGTCAAGTACGAGGTATTCGGCTCGGCCAGCCAGGCCAATGTGAACTACTTGGACCTGTCCGCCGACCCCAGGCGCGTCGACGGCGCGCCGCTGCCATGGACGCTGGTCTTGAGCACCACCGCGCCCTCGGTCTTTCCAAACCTGTCAGCGCAAAGCGACGGCAACTCCCTCGGGTGCCGCATCACCATCGATGACGAAGTCAAGGACGAGAACCTCACCCACGGCGTGCACGCCCTGACCTTTTGCATGGTGAAATCCGCATGAGCACAACGCTAAACGACGCCCGTACCGACACCATTCCCGTCGTCGACGAACCGGTGCGAGACAAGATTCCCCGGCTCATCCGGGCGCTCGCCGTGCCGATCATCTTGGGCTGGATCGCGATCATCGCGGTGCTCAACGTCTCCGTCCCCCAGCTGGAGGAGGTCGGCAAGGAGCGCTCGGTGTCGATGGCCCCCGACGACGCGCAGTCGGTGGTCGCGACCAAGCGTATGGGCGCGGTGTTCAACGAGTACAAGTCCAACAGCTCGGTGATGATCGTCCTCGAGGGCCAGAATCCCTTGGGGGCGGATGCGCACGCGTACTACGACTTGATCGTCAAGAAGCTCGACGCTGACACGAAACACGTTGAACACGTGCAGGATATGTGGAGCGATCCACTGACCGGAGCGGGTGCGCAGAGCAACGACGGCAAGGCCGCCTACGTCCAGGTGTACCTCGCCGGTAACCAAGGCGAGGCCTTGGCCAACGAGTCGGTGGAATCCGTCCAGAACATCGTCAAGAGCGTGCCTCCGCCCAAAGGGGTGAAGGCCTACGTAACGGGTCCCGCAGCCCTGTCAGCGGACCAGCACGAGGCCGGCGACCGCAGCATGCAGCTGATCACGGCCGCCACGTTCACCGTGATCATCGGCATGTTGCTGTTGGTCTATCGATCGGTCGTCACCGTGTTGCTCACGCTGGTGATGGTGGTGCTCGAGCTGTCGGCCGCGCGCGGAATGGTCGCGTTCCTGGGCCATTTCAAGCTCATCGGACTCTCCACGTTCGCCACTAACTTGTTGGTCACCTTGGGGATCGCGGCCGCCACCGACTACGCGATCTTCTTGATAGGCCGATATCAGGAAGCCCGCGCCATCGGTGAGACCCGCGAAGAGGCGTATTACACCATGTATAAGGGCACCGCCCACGTGGTGCTCGGGTCTGGCTTGACCATCGCCGGCGCTACATTCTGCCTGCACTTCACCAACCTGCCGTATTTCCAGACGCTGGGCATTCCGCTAGCCATCGGCATGGTGGTCGTGGTCGCAGCGGCCCTGACGCTCGGTGCGGCCGTCATCGCAGTGGCCACGCGTTTCGGCAAGACCCTCGAACCCAAACGCACGCAACGGATTCGCGGGTGGCGCAAGATCGGCGCGCTGGTCGTCCGCTGGCCCGGTCCGATCCTGGTCATGACGATCGGGGTCGCGCTGGTGGGCTTGCTGACCCTGCCGGGCTACCGCACCAACTACAACGACCGCAAATACTTACCGACGGACCTGCCAGCCAACGAGGGCTATGCGGCCGCGGACCGGCACTTCTCACAGGCGCGGATGAATCCCGAGGTGCTGATGATCGAAAGTGACCACGACCTACGCAACTCGGCGGATTTCCTGGTGATCGACAAGATCGCCAAGACCGTCTTCCGGGTCCCGGGCATCGGGCGCGTGCAGGCGATCACCCGTCCGCAGGGCACGCCGATCGAGCACACCTCGATTCCTTTTCAGATCAGCATGCAGGGCGTCAGCCAGCAGATGAACCAGAAGTATCAAGAAGATCAGATGGCTGACATGCTGCACCAGGCCGACATGATGCAGACGACCATCGACAGCATGGAGAAGATGTCGAGCATCACCGCGCAGATGGCCAACGACATGCATGTGATGGTGAGAAAAATGCATGACATGACCATCGACATCAATGAATTGCGCGACCACATGGCCGATTTCGAGGACTTCTTTCGTCCGATCCGCAGCTACCTCTACTGGGAAAAGCACTGCTATGACATCCCCGTGTGCTGGTCGCTTCGCTCGGTCTTCGACGGCCTGGACGGCATCGACACCATGACCGACGACATCGAAAGCCTGCTGCCGATCATGGATCATCTCGACACCCTGATGCCTCAGATGGTGGCGCTGATGCCTTCCATGCTCGAGAACATGAAGGCGATGAAAACGACGATGCTGACCATGTATTCGACCCAGAAGGGGCTACAGGACCAGCAGAAAGAGGCGCAGAAGAACTCCAGTGCCATGGGCAAGGCGTTCGACGCTTCGAAGAACGACGACTCGTTCTACCTGCCCCCGGAGACCTTCAATAACAAAGAGTTCAAAAAGGGCATGAAGAACTTCATCTCCCCCGACGGGCACGCCGTGCGGTTCATCATCAGCCATGACGGCGATCCGATGTCGCCGGAAGGCATTTCGCACATCGGGGCGATCAAGAAGGCCGCGTACGAAGCGCTGAAGGGCACTCCGCTGGAGGGCTCCAAGATCTACCTCGCGGGCACCGCGTCGATCTATAAGGATCTCAGCGACGGCAACACCTACGACCTGTTGATCGCCGGGATCGCTTCGCTGTGCCTGATCTTCATCATCATGTTGCTCATCACACGGGGGGTGGTGGCGTCGGCGGTCATCGTGGGAACCGTCTTGCTCTCGCTCGGCGCGTCCTTCGGGCTTTCAGTGCTCATCTGGCAGCACCTCGTCGGCATCGAGCTGCACTGGATGGTGCTGGCGATGTCGGTAATCATCCTGCTGGCCGTGGGCGCCGACTACAACCTGCTGCTGGTGGCGAGGTTCAAGGAAGAGATTCACGCAGGCCTGAACACCGGCATCATCCGGTCGATGGGCGGCACCGGTTCGGTGGTGACGTCGGCGGGGCTGGTGTTCGCCTTCACGATGATGACGATGGCGGTCAGCGAGCTGACGGTCATCGGTCAGGTCGGCACCACGATCGGACTGGGTCTGCTATTCGACACCTTGATCGTGCGGTCGTTGATGACACCGTCCATCGCCGCGCTGCTGGGCAAGTGGTTCTGGTGGCCGCAACGGGTGCGTCAACGCCCGGTTCCGTCGCCGTGGCCCAAGCCGGCCAAGGACGCCGAACCGGTTACCGCCGCTAGGTGACCCAGTCCGGCTGAGCGTCGGTCTCGACGTTGGAGAAGTCCTTATGCCCCAGCCCGGCGGTGGTCCCGCCGTCCACGACGAACTCCGAGCCGGTGGAGTAGCTGGACTCGTCGCTGGCCAAATAGACCACGAGGTTGGAGACCTCGACGGGCTGGGCCGCCCGCCCTAGCGCGGTCTGGAAGATGTCGTCGGGAACCCAATCGGTCATCGGGGTCTTGATGAGTCCGGGATGGATTGAGTTGACCCGGATTCCGCTCGGACCCAACTCGAGTGCCGCCGACTTCGTCAGGCCCCGCACGGCGAATTTGGTTGCGGTGTAACCGTGGCAGGCGATGGTGCCGGCCATGCCTTCGATCGAGGAGATGTTGATGATCGATCCGCGGCCCGCTTCCTTCATGGGTTTGACCACGGCGCGGATGCCGAGGAACACGCCCGTCAGATTGATGTCGAGGATCCGCTGCCACTCCGAGAGCGCGTAATCCTCCAGGGTGCCGATGTTGATGATGCCGGCGTTGTTGACCAGCACGTCGAGGCGGCCGAACTCGCTCAGCGCGGTGGCCACCGCCGCATCCCAATCCTCGGGCTTGGTCACGTCGAGGTGCAGGTAGCGGGCGGCGTCACCGACCTCGGACGCGACCGCCTTGCCCTCGTCGTCGAGGATGTCCCCGAAGACGACCTTGGCTCCCTCGGCGACCAGCGACCGCACGTGCGATGCGCCCATCCCCCGGGCCCCGCCGCTGATCAGGGCGACCTTTCCCGCCAACCGTTCTGCCACTGCGTTTCTCCTCCTCGTGTGGGTTCGCCTAAGCACCATACGTACCGGCGGCTCTGTATGGCCATATCCGCAACGGCGCGGACACACCAGAACTAGGCCGGATGAACCCGTCGTGTCAGGAGTCGTAGGCCAGCAGCAGCGCCCGGGTGCGAGCCCGGCCGTCCGGCGACGGATCGAATGCCGCCGCGACGTACTCGTCGACGCCCGCGGCACGTAGTTCGTCGAGCCGGCCGCGGACCGTGTCCTCGTCGCCGATGATGGCGGCGTCCTGCGGCCCCGCATAGCCCTCACGGTCGAGCATCGCGCGGTAGGACGGCAGCTGGCCGTAGATGGCGAACTGTTCGGCCGCCTGCTTGCGGGCGGTGTCGACATCGTCGGTGACGCTGACGGGCAACGACGCCGCGACCCGCACCTCCCCCTCACGCCCCGCATCGGCGGCCGCCTGCCGCAGCGTCGGGCCGACATGCTCGGCCAACGTCTTGGGCCCCGTCATCCAGGTGCAGGTGCCCGACGTGCGCCGCCCGGCGATCTTGAGCAGTTGCGGGCCCAGGGCCGCGATGTACACGTCGGGTCGCGGTGCGCCCGAGATCATCAGCGCGCCGCGGGTGGTCACCGTTTCTCCGGCCGCGGCGGCGGGTTCACCGGCCAGCAGGGGCAGCAGCCCGTCGAGGTATTCGTTCAGCCTGCGCACCGGCTTGTCCCACGGAATTCCCCACATCCCCTCGGTGACCGCCTGATGGGTCATGCCGAGCCCCAGCGTGAACCGGCCACCCGAGGCCAGGCTCAGCGTGAGGGCGCGCTGCGCCATGAGCATCGGATGCAGATTCTGGATCGGCACCACACCGCTGGCCACCTCGATCGTGTCGACCTCGTGCAGTGCGATGGCCAGGATGGTGAGAAGGTCTGGCTCATAAGGCAATTGGCTCATCCACACGCGTTTGAAGCCCTCGTCGCGCAGCATCGCGAGGTTCGCGATCGTCGCGTCGATCGGCGATTGGTCGCCCGATCCGCTCAGTTGGCCGAACATAGAAACCTGCATGATCAACACGCTCCTTCGCGTCTCCGGGAAGGTTATCGCCATCCGCCCGGGCGTTCGCAACCAGCTCTGGGGCCAGGGGCGCCGAACCCGGCTCAGCCGACGATGTCGAAGACCGCCGCGGCGGAGGTAACAGCCTTGTCGGCGTTGCCCTCGTCGTGCAGCAGCATGCGCACGCCGACGCGTCCGGAGCCGCCCGGGTGTGCGGTGCCCTCGACCCGGAAGGGCCCCACCTTGCCGCGGGACATGAACATCACGTGCCAGCTGACCGCCTGCAGCTTTGTCGTTCCCGCCACCTCCGCGGCGAGGTCGATCGCCGCGGTTTCGAGAACGACGTGCTGGGGCCCGATGTGCAGCGCGGCGTCCGGCGACGCGAGTTCGGTGCTCAGCTCGGGCAGTATCCAGTGGCCGTCTTGTCGACGGCTGGCGCCGAAGGCCTGCCACAGCGGCGGTAGGTCGGGTGAGTCCTCGACCACCAGCTCGGTGCCCGAAACATCCATCCGGTCCAGGCCTTCCGGCGGGATGCCGATGATCGCTCCCTGCCCCTCGTTGAAGGCGATGACACGGCTGGGGTTGTCGGCGTCGACGATCGTGCAGCGCCCGTAGCCCATGGTGCGACCCTGGTGCACGATGCCCGAGCCGACGATCTCGATCCTGGTGACGTCGTATCCGGGGTCGACGATCTGTACCGACGCGATCACCGGATTGGGAACCGCGACCATGTCGGTCTGGCAGCCCTCCGGGGACGATATGGCCAACGGCGCCACCATGATTCCGCCGGCGTCGTTGCGCATGTCGCGGCGGATGGCGACGGTGTCATCGGTCTCGCCCAAATTCATCGACGAGTGTTTGCGACCGATGTAGCGGTAGCTCAACAGGCCCGTCCAACGCCGGTACAGTTCCTCGCGGTAGGCGTCGGAATCCCCCATCAACTCCCGGATGTCACGAAGTTGGCCGCTCAATTCCGTTCTCCTCCTAGCTTTTGCCGCGCCGCACCTGATTGAACGGCACACCACGGTCGTCGGCGCGCTCGCGCGGGAAGTTCAGCACGCGCTCGCCGATCACGTTGCGCGCCATCTCGGTGGTACCGCCGCCGATGCTGGCGGTCTGACGGCCCAGATAGCGCGTCCCGATATCGAGCAGCCCGGCGTCGTCGACCACGGCCGCTGGACCGGCGACGGCCAAGGCGGTATCGGTCTCGACGTCATGCACCTCGGCCATGTAGAGCCGGATGATCGATCCCGCGGCGGGCGGCAGGGATCCCCCGGCGACGGCGTGAAAGACGTGCTCGCTGAGTTGGCCGTGTACGGCCCGGTGCACCAGCGCCCGGCCGACCATCTCCTGAAGTCGTTGATTGCCGGCCTGGTTCGTCTTTTCGATCAGGGACAACAGGTCGACGGAGACGTCGTGGGCCTCGGCGATTCCCGGCCCACTGGTGTACTCCGAGCCATCACCCATCGTGCGCCGTTCGTGGTAGAGCTGGCGCGACGCGACGTCCCACCCTTTGCCCGGTTCTCCGACCACAGCGTCGTCGCCCACGTCGACGTCGTCGAAGAACTCCTCGCAGAATTCGATGGAGCCGTTGACCTGCTGGATGCGGTTGATGGTGACTCCGGGATGCTGCAGCGGCACCAGGAACATCGTCAGCCCGTCGTGTTTGGGAACCTCCCAATCGGTCCGCGCCAGGCACAGGCCGTAGTCGGCCGCGAAGGCCCACGTGCTCCAGGTCTTGGCGCCGTTGATGATCCACCGGCCGTCGCGGCGCTCGGCACGGGTGATGACGCCCGCCAGGTCGGATCCCCCGCTCGGCTCGGACAGCAGCTGCACCAGCACCTCGTCGCCGCGCAGGGCGGCCGAAATGTGCTGGCGCTTCTGCTCTTCGCTGCCCATATCGAGAATCGTTGCGCAGCAGATGGCGAATGACGGCACGTTGAGCAGCAGCGGAGTCTCGTAGGCCTGGGATTCGGCGTCGAATGCCTTCTTGTACTTGTAGCTCAGCCCGAGCCCGCCATATTCAAGCGGGAAACAGATCCCGGCGAATCCGCCCTCCCACAGCAGCTTTTGCAGTTCTCGGGCCCGGCGCCACGACGGCAGCTCATCTCGCTCCAGCTGTGCCGCCTTGGCCGGATCGAGTCGAGGCATGTTCGCGGCCAGCCAGGCCCTGGCCCGGCTCCGGAATTCCTCGACCGATTCGGACGTCACCGGATCGCCTCTCATTCGAGCGTCGACCTTGTGCTGGGCGACTGTACAGCAACCGTCACACGGCTGTATAGGTCGGCGCCCTACGAGCCGTTCAGCTTCACCGCGGCGCGAATGAGCGCCGTCAACGCCTTCTCGTCGAGCTCGTCGCCCTCGTGGAAATCGATGGCGCGTCTGGTGTTGCCGTCGAGGCTGGAATTGAACAGACCCGCGGGATCCGGCAGCGACGCGCCCTTGGCGAAGGTCATCTTGACGACGTTCTTGTACGTCTCGCCCGTGCAGATCATCCCGTCGTGATACCAGACCGGAACGCCCCGCCACTTGAACTCCTCGACCACTTGCGGGTCGGCTTTCTTGATCAGTTTCCTGATGCGCGCGAGCATTTCGCCGCGCCAATCCCCCAATTCCTTGATCCTGGCGTCGATCAGCTCGGCGGGAGACGCGGCTGCGGCGCCGTCCTTAGGGTTCGCCACCCTGGCCCCCTTTCGATGAGGTTGTCGCTCGCCGGACCGTACCTCAACGGATGGTGCTCGCCCGGCCCACCCGGCACGACCCCGTAGCCAGCACCAGCGTTGTCCACAAGTAATCTGCGGTCGATCACCATGACCGACACACACCCCTTCGACGAAGCCCTCCAGCTCGACCGGACCGGGACCGACCTCCGGCGGGGTCGCACGCACCCGGAGTGGGCCAACATGGTCGGGCCGTTCGGCGGGATCACGGCCGCCGCCATGCTGCACGCGGTCGAAACACACCCCGACCGCATCGGGGTACCGCTGGCCCTGACCGTCAACTACGCCGCTCCCATCGCCGACGGCGACTTCGACCTCGCGCTGCGGGCCCCGCGCACCAACCGCACCAATCAGCACTGGATCGTCGAGCTGAGCCAGGACGGCGTGGTCAAGACGACGGCCACCGCGATCTTCGCGATCCGGCGAGAGAGTTGGGCCGACACCGAGAGCCGCCGGCCGAGCGCGCCGCCACCCGAACAGTTGCCCGCCGTCGATCCGGGCCTGGTCCGATGGACCGGCCTCTACGACATGCGCTACGTGGAAGGCGCGATGCCCGGCAAAGGCGGGGACGCCAGCCCTTCGTCGACCTCGACCCTGTGGGTGCGCGACGGCGCGGGACGCCCGGTCGACTACCCGGCGCTCGCCGCGCTGTGCGACGTCTTCTACCCGCGGGTGTTCTTGCGCCGCGGCGGCTTCGTCCCGTCCGGGACCATCTCGCTGACCACGTATTTCCACGCCGATCAGCCTCAACTCGACGCCGTCGCGGGCGACTTCGTGTTGGCCACCGCTCATGCCAACCGGTTTTCACGCGGTTATTTCGACCAGAGCGCGCAAGTGTGGACCGCCGACGGCGAGCTGCTGGCGACCACCCATCAGATCGTCTACTTCAAGGGCTGACGGGTTTACACTTCGCCAGGGAAACGTCACGCGTCGGCACTGGCGGAGGGGATCGAGCGGCTATGACAGAGCGCGCGCAGGGCCTAATCGCCGAGACGCTGCCGGCGATCGAGTCCATCAAGCAGCTCAAGGCGCGCTACTGCCGCTACCTGGACACCAAGGACTGGGCGGCGTGGCGGACGATTTTCGCCGACGACTTCGTCAGCGACACCTCCGAAGCCGGTGGCAAGCTGATCGCGGGCGCCGACGAGTTCGTGGCGTTCACCCGCCGGGCCCTCGGGCGCCCGGCACAGCCCACGGCTCACCAGGTGCACACCCCCGAAATCGAGCTCACCTCGGCCACGACCGCGCGTGGAATCTGGGCGCTGCAGGATGTCGTCCGATTCGGGCCCGGGGTAACCTTGGTCGGCTACGGCCACTACCACGAAACCTACGAGAACATCGCCGGCCAATGGCTTATCAAGAGCTCCAAGCTAACTCGACTCCGCGAGGACATCGTGACGCCGTTCTTCTCGATCTACGTCTCCCCCCGGCTCCGCACGGCGATCGGCAAGATCGCCGAACGGCTGATGGATCGGTGACGCGGCCATGACCGTCGACACCGTTTTGGTCACCGGCGCCTTTGGGCAAGTCGGTAAGCGTTGCACGCAGATTCTGCTAGATCGCGGCCGAACCGTCGTCGCGATGGACCTGCGCAACGACAACACGGTCGCCGTCGAAAAAGAACTCGCGGCCGGCGCGCAGCCGGGGACGTTGATACCCGCCTACACCGACCTGCTGGACGCCGAGGCGGTCAACGCCCTCATCGCCACCCATGAACCCGGAGCCATCGTTCACCTGGCCGCCATCGTGTCCCCGCCGTCCTACCGCAATCCCGAACTGGCCCGGCGGGTCAATGTCGGTGGCACCGAGAACCTGTTGACCGCCTGCGCCGCGCTCCCCCGCCCGCCGCTGTTCCTCATGGCGTCCAGCGCCGCGGTGTATGGATCTCGCAACCCCTACCGTCAGCCCGAGCGGATCACCCCGGACACGCCCGTGAACCCCATCGACCAGTACGGGCAGGACAAAGTCCTTGCCGAGGCGGCGATCCGCGGCAGCGGCCTGCCGTATGCGCTCTACCGACTCGCGGGCGTCATCTCGCCGGACACGCAGGCCGGCATCAACGGTGACTACCTCACGCTGATGCGTTCGATGCCCAGCGACAACCGCATTCATGCGGTGGACGCTCGTGACGTGGCGCTGGCCTTCGCCAACGGCGTCGACCGCGAGGACTCCATTTCCGGCAAGGTTCTGCTCATCGGGGGCAACGAAACGTACGTGCTGCTCCAGCACGGCCTGCAAGACGACCTGATGGAAGCGGCCGGCCTGGGTCCGCTCGGCCCGTCGGCTGGTCTGCCCGGCGACCCGGCCGACGACCGCGGCTGGAGTTTCACCGGCTGGTACGACACCACCGAAGCGCAAGCGCTGCTGGACTTCCAAGAGCACGACTGGAGCCAGACGTTGGCGTGGGTGACCGAATCGCAGGGCCGCCTGCGGATGGTGCTGCGACTGTTTGGCCCGGTGTTACGCCCGGTGCTGCTGGCCGTTTTGACGGTGCAGCGCCGACTGGAGGGACGCGGCCCGTACGCCGACCCGTGGTCACTGATCGAAAAGACCTACGGCACAGCGGCATTGGCGAGCGTCGACTAGTGCGATGCACACCAGGCGGCGGCTTTGGGGGCGCTAGCGATCGATCCACGCCATTTGCGCCTCGGCGTGATGTCCCCCCACGGGCGGGGTGAGCCGATCCAACCTGGCCAGTTGGTCCGCGGACAGTTCTATCGCGTCGGCCCCGACATTTTCTTCCAGGCGGGTAACCCGCTTGGTCCCCGGGATGGGCACAATGTCAGGGCCTTTCGCCAACAGCCACGCCAAGGCGACCTGAGCCGGCGTGGCGCCGACGTCCGCGCTGATATCGCGCACCTCGTCGGCGCACCGCAGGTTGTGTTGGAAGTTCTCGTCGAAGAACCGCGGGTTGGTCTTGCGGTAGTCGGTCTCGGGTAGCTCGTGCGTGGAACGGATTGCGCCGGTGAGAAAGCCACGGCCCAGCGGCGAGTAGGCGACGAACCCGATGCCCAACTCGCGCAGCGCCGGCAAGATCTCGTCCTCTTGATCGCGGGTCCACAGCGAGTACTCCGATTGCACCGCCGTGATCGGGTGCACCGCGTGGGCGCGGCGAATCGTATCCACGCCGACTTCCGACAGGCCGATGTGCCGGACCTTCCCGGCGGCGACCAGCTCGCCCAGCGCGCCGACGGTCTCTTCGATCGGGGTCTGGCGGTCGAGGCGGTGCTGGTAGTACAGGTCGATGCGATCGGTCGCCAACCGTTGCAGCGAACCGTCCACGGCGATACGGATATTGGCGGGGCTACTATCCAGGCCCTCGCGACCGGTGTGCGAGATCAGACCGAATTTGGTTGCCAGAACGACTTGATCGCGCCGTCCTCGCAGCGCGCGGGCCAGCAGTTCCTCGTTGGCATAGGGGCCGTAGACCTCGGCCGTGTCGATCAGCGTCACACCAAGGTCGATGGCGCGATGGACGGTGCGGACCGATTCGGCATCGTCGCTGCCGGCGCCTGCATAGGCCACCGACATGCCCATCGCACCCAGGCCGAGGCGACCGACCTGCAACCCGCCGAGTTGAGCCTGTTTCATGGGATGTCTCCTGTTCGACGGTTACACGAGACCCCGCTGGGGGCCGGACGGTACCGTGGCGCTGTGTACCGCGTCGAGCTTCCCCCGATCTGATGGGCCACGCAAACACGACGCGGCCGCCGCGCAATCTGGCTGTCGACTACTACCGGGTGTCCGGCGTGGTGCTCATCGTGCTGGGACACTGGCTGGCCGGGTCGGTCACCTATCACGACGGCCAGTTCGGCCGGCAGAACCCGCTCGTCGACCTGCCCTGGACCCAGTGGCTGACCTGGCCCTTCCAGGCCGTTCCGGCATTCTTCCTGGTTGCCGGTTATGCCGGCGCCGTGTCCTGGACGCACCGCCACGACGCTGAGGGGCTTTCGCGGCGGACCTGGATACAGCATCGGCTGGCGCGGGTCCTCGGACCGACCGCGGTGTACATCGCGCTGGTGTCGGTGGTGGTGGTTGTCCTGGGTGCCTGCGGCGTGGCGGGCTCGGTGCTCGAGTACGCCGGTTGGGCGGTGGCGATGCACCTGTGGTTCCTGGCCGTGTATCTGGCTGTCGTGTCGATGACGCCGATTGCCATTGCCGCACAACGTCGTTGGGGGCCGCTGGTACCGGCCGCTCTCGCCTTGACGGTCGCGGCGGTGGATGTCGCCCGGCTCGCCGGCCATGTGCCCGCTCTGAACTGGGTGAACTACCTGTTGGGCTGGGGCACCCTGTATCAGCTTGGGATCGCTTGGCACGGCGGATCGTTGGCCGGCCGCAGACCCGCTCTGCTGGCCAGCATCTCGTCGGTGGCGCTGGCGTTGCTGGTGTGGCGCAAGATTTATCCGGTCAGCATGATCGGTGTCCCCGGACAGACCATCGACAACACGACACCTCCGACCGTCGCGCTGTTGGCGTTCGGCTGCGCCCAAACGGGGCTTGCGATGGCACTGGCCCCCGCGCTGAACCGTGCGCTGCGCGCGATGCGTGTCGAGCGCGCCCTGTCCATCGCCAACAACAACATCATGGCGCTTTACCTGTGGCACATGATCCCCGTCGTGATCGTGGCGATCGTCGGCTATCCGGCCGGACTCTTGCCGCAGCCGCCCGAGGGTAGCGCGCACTGGTGGCTGGCCCGGCTGGAATGGGTGGTCATCTTGATCGTCGTGACGGTGGTCGAGATGATGCTGTTGTGGTGGGCCCGAAAGCTTTTCGCGGCTCCCTTACCGCTGCTCGGGGTACCGCTCACCGAACGCTGGACCGAACCGGTGATGCTGGCCGGTGCCGCGGCGGCGGCCTACGCCCTGTCCCTGATCGCCGCCGCGGGCTTCGCCCCCGACGGACGCTTTGCGTGGCTGACCGCGGCGATCTTCGGCGCCGGAGCGCTGCTGGCGGCATTGCGACCCGCGACCCGGTCAGCGCCCCATGCGCGGGGCGTGGAGCAGGACCGAAGGACCTGACCGAGGGCGCCCGTACCGCCAGGAAGCTTTGCGCCGGTGACGTTGTTACGACGAATATGGCCGCGACGGGATTCCACGAGGGCGAACTCGCGACGCAGCGCCGAGCGGGTGTCGAAGCCGAGGCCGGGCGGCTCGAGGGCATGCTTGACTCGTCGGATCTGTCCGACGGCGCCGCACGCTTCCTGGCGTCGCAGCGGTTCGCCGCGCTGACCGGACGCGACCACGACGGCGTCCTCTGGGTCTCACCGCTGGCCGCGCCGCAGGGTTTTCTCCGCGGGCTTGCAGGTGTCTTGCACGTGTCGTCCGCTCCCCGGGACGGCGATCCCTTGCACGGGATCCGGGCCGGCCAGCAAGTCGGCCTGATCGCCATCGACTTCCCCACCCGCCGCAGGTTACGGATCAACGGCGAACTGGTCGGTGCCGACCACGCGGGCTTGACCATCCGCGTCGACCAGTCGTACGGCAACTGCCCCAAGTACATTCACCGCCGCACGATCGACGTGGCCGGTCTGGCTACCCCTTCGAAACACCCTCGTCGCGCAACGCTTCTCGACCCCGCCGATCAAGCAATGATTGCTGCGTCCAACACGTTCTTCCTGGGCACGACTCATCCCACCCGCGGCAGCGATGCGTCACACCGAGGCGGCCCACCCGGATTCGTCCGAGTCGACTCACCGAACCGGCTGTGGTGGCCGGATTTCCCGGGAAACAACATGTTCAACAGCTATGGCAATCTGGCCGTCGACGACGAAGCCGCCCTGCTGTTCCTCGATTTCGACACCGGCGCAGCTCTGCACGTCAGCGGTACCGCACGGGTGCGGTGGACCAGTCCCGGCGCCGCCGGTGATGACGGCGCCGTGGGACGCAATGTTGCCTTCTCGGTCGGCGCCGTGACAACGCTGGCCGGTCTGGTGAATCAGTGAATGACGCCCGTGACATGGTTTGAGCCACAACTTGAACGGTCGTCGGATAGCAACATTTAGGCACCGCCAGATGCGCTGTCGGGCGACGGAGGCGACGGTTTATGCGGCGGACGGTCGGGCAACGATGATCGGCACCCGGACCGCGTGCAGGACGGCGTTGCTGACCGAACCCAACAGCATCCTGCTCAGGCTGCCCCGACCGTGGCTGCCGACGACCACAAGCTGTGCGGTCTCAGACTTGTCAATGAGGTGCCGCGCGGCCCGGTCTTGAGCGATGAGTCGGTGAACCGTCACATCGGGATAGCGTTCTTGCCAGCCCGCCAGGCTCTCGGCAAGGGTGCGTCCCGCTTCGCCTTCGACAGCCGGCCAATCGATTTCGAAGACGTCGACCACCGCGGCGTCGCTCCATGCGTGAATGGCCACCAGATCCACACCGCGACGAGACGCCTCGTCGAACGCGATTTCCGTCGCGAGTTCGGAAGCCGGTGAGCCGTCGGTGCCCAGCAGGACGGGGGCATTCCGCGGACCAGGCAGTTCTTCGTCCCGCACGACCGCGACTGGACAGTTCGCGTGCCGCACCACGGTCGAGCTCACCGACCCCAGCAGGCCACGGGTCAGTAAGCCTCGGCCCGAGCTGCCCATGACGATCATCTCCGCCGTATCGGACATCTTCAGCAGGGCCGGCGCCGGGGCGGCGTAGACCAGTTTCCTGCCGATGGGCACCACGCGGTCGGTCGGCATCGCGTCTTCGGCGACTTTTGTCGCGTGGATGATCGCCTTCTTGCCTTCGTCTTCGAGGCTCGTGACGAGGGACTCGGGGTACGGAACCGGCGGGAAGGTCGCGGCGGGAGTCGACACGGCGTGCACGACGGTCAACGGGATGCTATGCATCGCCGCCTCCCGGGCCGCCCAGCCCGCGGCGACGGTTGAGGCCGGCGAGCCGTCGACCGCGACGACGATACCGAGTTCTTTGACGGGTACGGACATCACGTTCTCCCTCCATCTGCACAAACGCTATCCGAGGAGGGGCGTCATAATCGTGAGGCTTTAGTCCTCAACCGTCGGGCCGGAGGTCTCTCGTCACCGGCTAGACCTTGCGCCGCTGCAGCTGCGCGATGATCCAGAACGGCAACGCCACGAATACCGTGCCGCCGATGAGATTACCCACGGTGGTGATCCCGATGTTGGTGAGCAGCCCGTGCGGGCCGAAGCCCCAGCTGATCGCGCCGCGCGGCGCGACCGGGTGAAAGAGGTTGAGCAGCAAGGGAAGACCCAGGAATCCGACATTGGCGATCACGTGCTGGGTGCCGCCGATGACGAACGCGAACGGGCCGTAAAACGCGAAAGCCATTCGTGCTACGTCGCTGCGGGCTTTGAAGAACATGCACATCGAGGTTTGCAGGAACCACGTGCACACCACGGCGAGCAACAGGGCCGTCCAGAAGGGCTGGCCCGCCTTCAGCGTGCCGACGGTGGCCGCTCGCTCGGCGAACGCGCCGAGGTAAGGCCCGCCCGCCGCGGCGCACACCGTGACGAACACCAGCGCGCCGACGATGTTGCCGATGAGCCCGACGGTCACCAACGCGACATAGCCGCGCAGGCTCAGCGTGCGCTTGAGCACGGCGAGAAAGCCCGCGGCCATGTCGGCGGTGATCAGCGACATGCCCGACACCAGGATCAAGACGAAGGACATGCCGAAGGCCAGGCCCATCAAAAGGCTTGCCACACCGGGTGTTTTGACGCCGGTGCTCACCACCAGGGCTAGCAACGCCCCGAAGGCCACCATCACGCCGCCCACCAGAGAGCGCATCAGGAATGCCCAGGGATGCGCGGCTTTTTCCACTGCCATGGCCGCCACCCGATCCACCATGGCGCCCACCGACAGTGGCTCGAACGGATCCTCGGGCACGGCGTCGGCCCTGACGCCAGAGGGCAACACGGTCACGTTGTCCGCAACCACAGCATCGCCTCGAAGCTGCGGCGCTTCAGCGTTGATCGTCATCAGGGTTCGCCTTTCCTGAAGGTGTTGATCGCGTTGATGACACCGGCAATGTGGTCCTCGCTCAGCTGCTCGCCGTCGAAGACGTGGCTGAGCAGGATCTTGAGGTCGAGCATCTGTTGCAGATAGACCAGACACGGCGGGCATTCGTCGAGGTGCTTGGCCACGATCGGTCCCCACTGCTGCGGGTCGGAGTCGACGAGATCGTCGACGAGACGGACGAAGTCCACGCAATCGATGGCGGGGACTGCGTTGTCATGAACGGTCATCGGTGATACCGCTTTTCCAATTCGGCTCTGAGATTTCCCCGGGCGCGGTAGAGCAGTGCCCGCTGCGCCTCGGCGGACAGTTCGAGAAGCGCGGCCGCCTCGTCGGCCGACGTCCCGACGATGTCGCGCAGGATGACCAGCTGCCGTTGGCGTTCGGGCAACGCATCCAGTGCCGACCGCACGTAGCCGAGCAGTTCGCTTTCGACGGTTCGGTCTTCGGGGAGAAAGCGACGCGACGGCGGGACACTCCAGTGGCCGGCGTCGGGGTGACCGGCGGGGTGCATGCGACCCGACAACGGGTCGTCGAATTCGCCGTCGGCGGCCAGCACCTCGTGGTGGCGGATCCGCGATTCCCGGCGCCGGTGCCGGGAAGCGGTGTGTTTGACGATCCCGAACAACCAGGTGCTCACCGACGAACGCCCCTGAAACGAGTCCGAGGACTGCAGCACCTGCACCCACGCCTCCTGCACGGCTTCTTCGGCGACCGTTGCCGAATCCACCATGGTGCGGGCGAAATTCACCATCGGCCGGTGAAAGTCGCGCACCAAGCTGGCCAGCGGAACCCCGCCGACCAGGTATTCGGACTCGGTGCCCTCCGGCGGCACCGCCACCGGAGTCACCATCGACCCACGCTCAGACGCATCTGGCCAGTTCCCAGCGCAGCTGCCCTTCGGACGGTGACTGGACGGGGATGAACGCCGCCTCGCGATAGCGCCGGCTTGCCGGTGTTCGGCTCGCGTAGCCTTTGCCGCCGGCGGTCCGCACCTCCAAGTCGGCGCTGGCGCTGGACAATTCGGCGGCGGCGAGGCGCAGCGACAGCAACTCCTTCTTGGTGGGCGGCTCGGCCCCCCCGACGGCCGCGGCCAGCTTCGCCAGGGTGGCCTCGGCGGCCACCAGCCGGTCATCGACGCGGTCGACGTCGTCGCTGAACACGGCGTTGACACCGCCGAGTCCCAGGCGAGCCTGGTCCAGGGCGGTCCGGGTCAGCCCCAGGCACATCGCCGACTGCAGGACAAGGAATGTCGGGCGCACCGACTGCAGGAAGCCCTCGAAGTCGCGCGACAGCACCTGCCCGGCAGGAACTTGCGCGCCGTCCAGGTTCAGGTACGACGAGGCGGTGCTGCCCATGGCCAGCAGATCGAAATGCTCACCCACGTTCACCCCGGGTGTGCTCAGCGGCAGCGCAACGATGAGCTTCTCTCCGGCATCGGTGCGCACCGCGGTCACCATCGTGGAGTCGGGGTACAGATTGCTGGCCCACCTGATCGGACCGGATACCCGGTAACCGCCGGCCACGGATGTGGCCGTCAACTCCACGCTGCCGCAGCCCGCCGCCTCCTTGAACGCCGCGGCCATGCCGGTGACACCCGGCACCGCTCCCGCTAGGAGCGGCTCAACCGCCGCGCTGCTGAATTCGGTTGCGGCGGTGAGCAGATACTCGATCGTCATGCGATGCGCCCACAACGAGAACCCCGTGCTCATGCAGGTCCCGGAAACCGATCTGATCACCTCGGCCATCACCGGAAGCCGGCCGTCGACGTTGCCCGGGGCGCCAACGCCCAGCAGGCCCGCCTCTCCCAGCGCGGCGAAGCTGCGACGGGAGTGGCCCTCGCCGCGGTCCAACGCCGCGGCGTGCCCCCGAATGTCTTCCAGCAGAGCGACATCCACCTGGCCGGCCGCTGTGTCCGTGGTCGTTGTCATTTCGCGTGCTTATCCGGTGATCAGGGTCGAGTCGACGGTCACCGGGTTGCGAAACGTATTCACCACCGGTGACCAGGCGATGGCGTTGTCGTGGATCTCCTTCAGCGTGGCTTCGTCGGCGTCACCGGCCAGGCTCACCGTGCAGCGGACGGCGCTGAACCCCAAATACTTCCCCTCCGGGGTGTCCCCTACGCCCCACACCGCGGAAATGTCGATGTCGCCTTGCATCTCGACCTCGATCTTGGTCAGCGTCACCCCGCGATGCGTCGCGTTGGCCAACAGGCCCACCGAGACGCACGAACCCAGCGCGGCCAACGCGGTCTCCGAGGGATTGGGCGCCGAGTCGTCGCCGAGCAGCGCGGGCGGCTCGCCCACCAGCATCGGCGCCAGGTCCCGGACGTAGGTCATGTTGCGGAAGCCCGCTTCGCACACGGTCTTGGCTTTGAGCGTCTTCCTGCCTGTCTCGGGATTGCTTTTGGCGTTACACGACAGCCGGTCCAGGCCTTCGGCGTCGATCACGAGCGCGTCGGTCATGTGACTTCTCCGTTTCTCGCTGATTGTGCGGGTTCACGGAGTTAGTGCGCGCCGAGCCCCGATGCGTGACGGCGGGTGCGATTGATTTACCGGTCCGACACGAAACGTCACGGGGGTGAAACGTGACGACCGGGCCGGGCCGTCGACCGCCGACAAGATTTGCTCAGCTGAACAGGTTTTGCCCGATGTAGTGGCCTTCAGCGGGCGCTGGCGGCACCGCGAAAATTGCTGATCCGATGTGGCGGATGTATTCGTTGAGCAGGTCGTGGGCACCCAGGCGGTTCTGCAGACGAATAAAATCTCGGGGATCTTTTTGATACGAGACGAACAGCAGACCGGCGTTGAGTTGGCCGTTGGCGTCCAGGCCGTCGGTGTAGTTGTACGACCGCCGGCGGATCATGATGCCATCGTTGTTTTCCCGGGCGGCAAGGCCGACGTGAGACATCGGATCGATGAGCGGGTTGCCGTCGGCGCCCTTGGCGGCGAAGTCCGGTGTATCGAACTCGTGCTTGCCGCTCAGCGGCGCTCCTTCTTCTTTCGTGCGCCCGAAGATCCTCTGCTGATTGCCGATTCGGTCAACATCCCACGTCTCCATCAACATCCGGATCTTGCGGACGACTTGGTAGGTCCCCCCGTTCATCCAGGGCTGGTCACTGTTGTTGACCCAGACAAACTTGGCGTATTCGGCGTCGGTGGCGATGTTGCGGGTTCCGTCCTTGAATCCCAACAGGTTTCGTGGCGTGTGCTGGCCGGGTCCGGCGGAGGCCCGACCGAACCCGAGCACCGCCCAGAACGGAGAGACGATGTTGCGGCCGAGGCGGGCCAGGTTGCGCACCGCGTGGTAGCAGACCTGAGGATCGTCGGCGCACGCCTGCACGGACAGGTCGCCGCCGTGCAGACGCGGATCCAGGTTGTCGCCGTTCAGCGGCGGCAGGTCGGTGAACACGGCAGGTCGCCGGGCGGCCAGTCCGAATCGATCGCCGAACAGCGACGGGCCCAGCCCGATCGTGACGGTGAGGCTGGCCGGGCTCAGCCCGTAGGCCTCCCCGGTGTCCACGGGAGGCTGCACGTCGACCTGGGGCTGCACCGTCCCGACCGGCTTGCCCTGCTGCAGGATCGCGGCGGCGGCCGACCAGCGCGCCAGAAGGGTCTGCAGGTCGGTCCGGCCCGCGCCGTCGGCCAGCGAGAACGACATGAACATGGCGTAACGCTGTGGGGGCGTATCGATTCCACCCTGGTGCGGCTGGCCGTAGTAAGGGTAGCTGCGGCGCAGATCGACGGTGTCATCGTCGTCACCACGCTGTCCCGCCGCCATGGCGTGACCGGCGAAGCCGCCACCCATGGCACCGATGGCGGCACCGCCGAGCCCGGCCAGCATGGCGCCGCCGAGCGCGCGCCGGCGCGACACCGTGGCGGAGTCCGCCGGTGCCCCAGCGTCGTTCGTGGCGCCGTCGGAGCGTGGGGTGATGTCGTCGGTCACGATCAACCTGCCGTAACGACTTTTTGGGCGACGGTGGACAGGCTCTGGTGCAGCGGCTGGATCACCGCGGTCAGCTTCGGCGCGTCGCTGGCCTTCAGCGCCGCCGTGTAGGTCTTGTAGCCGCCGAGCGCGGCCGGGTCGCGATACCCGTCCAGGGTGGTCAGCACGCTGTGGAACTGCTCATCGATCTGGCGGACCAGGTTGGCATCGATCTTTTCCAGGCCCGGCCGTAGTGAGGCGTAGGCCTGCTGGGCACCTTCGACGTTGCCCGAAAAGTCCACCAGGTCAATGTGACTGAAAGCCTCTTCCTCGCCGGTGATCTTGGTGTTTTGGATCTCTTCGATCAGGTCGCTGGCGCCGTTGGCCAGGTCCTCGGGCTTGTACTGCAGGGTCGCGACGATGCCGTTCAATTTGCCGACATTGCCTACCAGTTCGGTGCTGAGCGCCTTGGTCCCGGGGGTGATCGCGCCGCCCTGCCACAGATCGCGCTCGATGGCGTGGAAGCCCTTCCAGCCGACCTTGGCATCGACCGGTGTCGACTCACGCATGTCGATCAGGTAGTCCAGGTTGCCGGCATTGTCGCCGACGGCGAACCCCGGCAGGACGAAGCCCTCCACGGTGGACTCCGAACGCTCCCAGAACAAGCGGGCTTTGGCGTAGGCCGCCTTCGCGGCCTCGACGTTGCCCGACTGCACGGCGACATCGAGTGCCTTCACGCCGTCGTTGAGCTGTCCGATCTGGTTGACGATGTAGGTGGCGTAGTCCTTGGTGCCCTGGCCGAGGATGCTCGCCACGGTGCCCGTAGGTGTCGCGGGCGCATTGCCGGTCACCGTCAGGGTCTGGTATTCGGTGCTGGCGCCCGGACAGTAGAGCTGGTAGGCGCCCCCGTCCAGCGAAACCGTGAACGACACCGGGTCCAGGCCCGGCGCAAGGTTCTCCTTCTCGCCGACAATCCGCTGGTCTCTGAGCAATTCGACCTCGTTGATGCCGGGCGCATTGGTGTTGGCGACCGTGAAGGTCACCGGCCCGGCGGGTACGTTGGTGGTGTCCAGGGCGCAGCCGTCCTTGCCGCCGTCGTTGGCCATGGTGACCTTCACCGCGTTGGTACCGCCCGGTTTCGTCGACTGGGCGTGAGTCGCGGTGTCACCGGAGTGGCTGCATGCGGTCGCGGACAACGCCGTCGTCGTGACGAGAACCGTTGCAGCCAACAAGAATTCACGAGACCGGCACGCTGCCAGGGCGATGCGACTCACCTTCAATGGATTTCCTCTCATCGGTCTGCCTGCGGTCCACGCGCACCGAGGCTATCGCTGACAGCGCGCAAGCTAACGCAAAACCCGCTATTACCAACGGCAACCAGACATTCCACAGCTGCCGCTCCCCGCGATTGCGGTCGCTCGCGACGATCTCGGCCGCCGTCGAGTGGTCATCGGCAGCGGAGGTGGACCAGTCCGTCGTCAGCCCGCCGAGGCTGACGGTCTTAGCCCCCGTCAGCCCACCGCCGGTCAAGATCGCGGTGCGGTTGCTCGTCGCGTGCGCGCTCACCACGCAATCACCTCGCGCGAGCACGGTGTACTCGGTGATCGTCGACCATTGACCCTGAAACGGCCCCGGAGTGCGGCCGGCCGCGAGGCCGACCGGCAGCCGGCCTCCCGTCATGCTCAGCAACTGATTCAGCGAGACCTCCGGCGCACCGTCGGCCCCGGCCGCCTCGGAAGCCTGCCACACCTGCACGGGCAAGCCGTCCACCGTTTGATCGTCGCCCGGGATCAGCACGATGCTGTGGGCGGTCGAGCCGCCCTGGGGGACGACGGTCAGCTCGCGCCCATGCGGCC
>NZ_QMEU01000159.1 GCF_003284975.1 Mycobacterium colombiense | reverse complement strand
CGGTTGTCCCGGAGCCGGCTGGCCGGGCGCGGGCTGGCGCGGCGCCGGCTTGGGCTCCGCGCTCTGGGCCGGCATGGAATTGAGCACCGGCCGGATGTAGAGCCGGGCGGTCTGGCCCAGGTTGCGCGCCTCGTTGCCGTCGTTTCCGGGGACCGTGATGATCAGGTTGTCGCCGTCGACCACGACCTCCGAACCGGAGACGCCCAGCCCGTTGACCCGGGCGCCGATGATCTGCTGGGCCTGCGCCAACGCCTCGCGGCTGGGCTTCGACCCGTCCGGGGTACGCGCGGTCAGCGTGACGCGGGTGCCGCCCTGCAGGTCGATACCGAGCTTCGGAGCGGCTCGCTTGTCCCCGGTGAGGAACACCAACAGGTAGACGCCGATGAGCAATAGCAAGAAGACCGACAGGTAGCGGGCAGGGTGCACCGGCGCCGAAGACGATGCCACGTTCCTTCTATCTCCTCGAATATCGGTTACTACCCCGGACAGAGCCTAGAAAAGACTACGTGGCCCTCGGTTACCGGTTGCGCAAGCGGTCCGCCGGGTGGCGATCGGCCGTCAGGAATCCTTGCTGATCGAGCCCTCGTCGGCGGGGTCGTCTCCGTCGGCCAGGTCTTCGTCGTCGTCGGGCAGGATCCGGTCACGGATCGCCAGCTTCATCCAGGTGGTCACCACCCCGGGGGAGATCTCCAAATCCACGTTGTCCTCGGTGATGGCGACGACGGTGGCCTGCAGGCCCGACGTGGTGTGCACCCGATCGCCCGGGCGCAAGGACTCGTGCAGGTCGATGGTGGCCTGCATCGCGCGCTTCTGACGGCGCGATGCCAAGTACATGAACCCGCCCATGATGAGCAGGAACGGCAGGAACAGGATCAGACTCTGCATGGACGCGCCTGTCTTTCGTCGTAAATATTCTTCGGCATACGGGGCATTACCACGGCTGGGTGCCGGTAGGACTCGAGCGTCGCGCACCTCGTAACGGTCCAGTGTGCCCGTTCAGTCTGGCAGGCCACGGGTCGCGACCGACCGCCACGGTGCACGCAGTGCCCGCCGGGGTCAAGCTCGATAGGCTTTTGATGCGACGTGACACGCGCGCCGCGGGGAGGAGTTTTGTGGTGGCCAGCCTCGAGCAGACCCGCCAGCTGGTCACCGAGATCCCCGGTCCGGCATCGCTGGAACTGAGCAAGCGCCGGGCCGCGGCGGTGTCGCACGCGGTGAACGTGTCGGTGCCGGTTTTCGTGGCGCGCGCCGGCGGCGGAATCATCGAGGACGTCGACGGCAACCGGCTGATCGACCTGGGGTCCGGCATCGCGGTGACGACGATCGGCAACTCGTCACCCCGGGTGGTCGAAGCGGTGCGCGCGCAGGTCGAAGAGTTCACCCACACCTGCTTCATGGTGACGCCCTACGAGTCCTACGTCGCCGTCGCCGAGACGCTCAACCGCATCACCCCGGGTTCGGGCGAGAAGCGCTCGGTGCTGTTCAACTCCGGCGCCGAGGCGGTGGAGAACGCCGTCAAGGTCGCGCGCGCCTACACCCGCAAGCCCGCCGTGGTGGCGTTCAACCACGCCTACCACGGCCGCACCAACCTGGCTCTGGCACTGACCGCCAAATCGATGCCCTACAAGGGCGGCTTCGGCCCGTTCGCGCCGGAGATCTACCGCGCACCGCTGTCCTACCCCTATCGGGACGGCCTGGTCGACAAGGAATTGGCCACCGACGGGGAAAAGGCCGCCGCGCGCAGCATCAACATCATCGAGAGCCAGATCGGCGCCGACAGCCTGGCCGCGCTCATCATTGAGCCGATCCAGGGCGAGGGCGGGTTCATCGTTCCGGCCGAGGGCTTCCTGCCCACCTTGCTGGACTGGTGCCACAAGAACGACGTGGTGTTCATCGCCGACGAGGTGCAGACCGGATTCGCGCGGTCGGGCGCCATGTTCGCGTGTGAGCACGAGGGCATCGAACCCGACCTGATCTGCACCGCCAAGGCCATCGCCGACGGGCTGCCGCTGTCGGCGGTGACCGGGCGGGCGCAGATCATGGACGCCCCGCAGGTCGGCGGTTTGGGTGGCACCTTCGGCGGCAACCCGTTGGCGTGCGCGGCGGCGTTGGCCACCATCGAGACGATCGAGAGCGACGGTTTGATCGAACGGGCGCAGCGGTTGGAACGCCTGATCACTGAACCGCTGCTGCGTCTGCAGGCCGGCGACGACCGGATCGGCGACGTGCGCGGTCGGGGCGCCATGATCGCTATCGAACTGGTGAAGTCGGGAACCGCCGAGCCCGACAAGGAACTGACACAGAAGCTGACCGTCGCGGCCGCCGCCGCAGGCGTGATCGTGTTGACATGCGGCATGTGGGGCAACATCATCCGGCTGCTGCCCCCGTTGACCATCAGCGACGAGCTGTTAACCGAAGGCATCGACATCCTCGGCGGGCTGCTGCGCGACCTGTAAACCGGGAGATCCCCACGGCGCGTGGGCAATCTCACAACCACCACAAGCGCCGGATCATGGTGGAATACCTTTACTTTAGCTAACGTTCTATAGGTCAGCGCGGACAGCGCAATTTGACTCGCTAACTTTCATTTGCAAGGGATCTGTTATGTCGACCGCTATTCACGATGAAGAACTCGACCGCCGTATCGAGGAACTCATTGCCAACGACCCCCAGTTCGCCGCCGCCCGTCCGGACCCGGCGATCACTGCCGCCACCGAACAGCCCGGGCTGCGGCTGCCGCAGATCATCCGGACCGTGCTCGACGGTTACGCCGACCGGCCGGCGCTGGGGCAGCGCGTCGTCGAATTCGTCAAGGACGCCAAGACCGGACGCACGACCGCCGAGCTACTCCCCCGCTTCGAGACCGTCACGTATGGTGAACTGGGCGAACGGGTTTCGGCTCTCGGCCGCGCCTGGGCCAGCGACTCGGTGAGCCCCGGCGACCGCGTCTGCGTGCTGGGCTTCAACAGCGTGGACTACGCCACGATCGACATCGCGCTGGGCACCATCGCCGCCGTGTCGGTGCCGCTGCAGACCAGCGCGGCGATCTCGTCGCTGCAGCCGATCGTCGCCGAGACCGAGCCCAGCCTGATCGCCTCGAGCGTCAACCAGCTGCCCGACGCCGTGGAGCTGATCCTGGCCGGCGACCACGTGCCCGCCAAGCTCGTCGTGTTCGACTACCAGCCCGAGGTCGACGACCAGCGCGAGGCCGTGGAGAGCGCCGTGGCCCGGCTGGCCGGCACCGGCGTGGTGGTCGAGAAGCTCGCCGACGTGTTGGAGCGCGGCAAGGACCTGCCCCCCGTTCCCGAGCAGCAGACCGACGAGGACTCGCTCGCGCTGCTGATCTACACCTCCGGCAGCACCGGCGCCCCCAAGGGTGCGATGTACCCGCAGAGCAACGTCGGCAAGATGTGGCGGCGCGGCAGCAAGAACTGGTTCGGCGAGAGCGCCGCGTCGATCACCCTCAACTTCATGCCGATGAGCCACGTCATGGGGCGCGGGATCCTCTACGGCACGTTGGGCAACGGCGGCACCGCCTACTTCGCGGCCCGCAGCGACCTGTCCACCCTGCTCGAGGACCTCGAGCTGGTGCGGCCCACCGAGATGAACTTCGTCCCGCGGATCTGGGAAACGCTGTACGGCGAATTTCAGCGCCAGGTCGAGCGCCGCCTGGCCGACGGTGCCGATCGCGAGGCCGTTGAGGAACAGGTGCTGGCGGAACAGCGCCAGTACCTGTTGGGCGGGCGGTTCATCTTCGCGATGACCGGCTCCGCACCCACCTCACCGGAGCTGAAGAAGTGGGCCGAGTCGCTGCTGCAGATGCACCTGATGGACGGCTACGGCTCGACCGAGGCCGGAATGGTGTTGTTCGACGGGGAGATTCAGCGTCCGCCGGTGATCGACTACAAGTTGGTCGACGTTCCCGACCTGGGCTACTTCAGCACCGACCGCCCCCACCCGCGCGGTGAGCTGTTGCTGCGGACCGAGAACATGTTCCCCGGCTACTACAAGCGGGCCGAGACCACTGCGAACGTGTTCGACGAGGACGGGTACTACCGGACCGGTGACGTCTTCGCCGAGATCGCCCCGGACCGGCTGGTGTACGTCGACCGGCGCAACAACGTGCTCAAGCTCGCCCAGGGAGAGTTCGTCACGCTGGCCAAGCTCGAGGCGGTGTTCGGCAACAGCCCGCTGATCCGCCAGATCTACGTCTACGGCAACAGCTCCCAGCCCTACCTGCTGGCCGTGGTGGTGCCGACCGAAGAGGCGTTGGCGGACAACGATATCGAGTCGCTCAAGCCCAAGATCGCCGACTCGCTGCAGAAGGTCGCCAAAGAAACCGGCCTGCAGTCCTACGAGGTGCCGCGCGACTTCATCATCGAGACGACGCCGTTCAGCCTGGAAAACGGTCTGCTGACCGGGATCCGCAAGCTGGCGTGGCCGAAACTCAAGGCGCACTACGGCGAACGGCTCGAGCAGATCTACGCCGACCTGGCCGCCGGCCAGGCCAACGAGCTGGCCGAACTGCGCCGCAGCGGCGCTCAGGCGCCGGTGCTGCAGACCGTCAGCCGCGCCGCGGCCGCCATGCTGGGCGCGGGCGCCGGCGACCTGTCACCCGACGCCCACTTCACCGATCTGGGTGGAGACTCGTTGTCGGCGTTGACATTCGGCAACCTGCTGCGCGAGATATTCGACGTCGACGTGCCGGTGGGTGTGATCGTCAGCCCGGCCAACGACCTGGCGGCCATCGCCGCCTACGTTGAGGCCGAGCGCCAGGGCTCCAAGCGGCCGACGTTCGCGGCCGTGCACGGACGCGGCGCCACCACGGTGCACGCCAGTGACCTCACGCTGGACAAGTTCCTCGACGAGGCCGTCCTGGCCGGCGCGCCGAGCCTGCCCAAGCCGGCGACCGAGGTACGCACGGTGCTGTTGACCGGCGCGACCGGATTCCTGGGCCGTTACCTGGCGCTGGACTGGCTCGAGCGGATGGACATGGTCGACGGCAAGGTCATCGCCCTGGTGCGGGCCCGCTCCGACGAGGAGGCGCGCGCCCGGTTGGACAAGACCTTCGGCGTGGGCTCTCCCCAAGGCGACCCGAAGTTGCTGGCGCACTACCAGAAGCTGGCCGCCGACCACCTCGAGGTGATCGCGGGCGACAAGGGCGAGGCCAACCTCGGCCTGGACCAGCAAACCTGGCAGCGACTTGCCGAGGAGGTCGACATCATCGTCGACCCGGCGGCCCTGGTGAACCACGTGTTGCCGTACAGCGAGCTGTTCGGGCCCAACGCGCTGGGTACCGCGGAGCTCATCCGGATCGCGTTGACCTCCAAGCAGAAGCCGTACACCTACGTGTCGACGATCGGCGTGGGCGACCAGATCAAGCCGGGTGAGTTCGTCGAGGACGCCGACATCCGGCAGATCAGCGCCACCCGCGAGATCAACGACAACTACGCCAACGGCTACGGCAACAGCAAGTGGGCCGGAGAGGTGCTGCTGCGCGAGGCGCACGACCTGTGCGGTCTGCCCGTCTCGGTGTTCCGCTGCGACATGATCCTGGCCGACACCACCTACTCCGGTCAGCTCAACCTGCCGGACATGTTCACCCGGCTGATGCTGAGCCTGGTCGCCACCGGTATCGCGCCCGGTTCGTTCTACGAGCTCGACGCCGACGGCAACCGGCAGCGGGCGCACTACGACGGCCTGCCGGTCGAGTTCATCGCCGCGGCGATCTCGACGCTGGGAACCCAGATCACCGACAGCGACACCGGCTTCCAGACCTACCACGTGATGAACCCGTACGACGACGGCATCGGTCTGGACGAGTACGTCGACTGGCTGGTCGAGGCCGGGTACTCGATCGAGCGCATCGCCGACTACTCCGAATGGCTGCGGCGGTTCGAGACGTCGCTGCGGGCCCTGCCGGATCGGCAGCGTCAGTACTCGCTGCTGCCGCTGTTGCACAACTACCAGAAGCCGGAAAAGCCGATCAACGGCTCGATGGCGCCCACCGATGTGTTCCGCGCGGCGGTGCAGGAAGCGAAAATCGGCCCCGACAAAGACATTCCGCATGTCACGGCGCCGGTGATCGTCAAGTACATCACCAACCTGCAGTTGCTCGGACTGCTCTAAGGGCAAGAAAGCAATCGCCCAGTCCCGTTGCGGGACTGGGCGATTGCCGTTGGTTGGGGCGGAACTACTGCTGCGGGTGCGGCCAACGCAGATACGCGGCGTTGGCGCCGGCCCCCGCGCCGGCGCGGTTGCGGCGCCAGCCCCGCTTGGGCTCGGGGTCCGCCGCGGAGCGCGGCTTGGTCAGCGCGCCCGAGGAGACCTCAGCGGGCTCGTACACCGAATCCCGGTAGGGCTCGACGCCCGGAGCCGCGGCGGGTTCGGCCGCCACCGGATGCACGTCGCGGGCCAGGCGCACGGCGGTGCGGGCCAGCACGACCCCACCCACAAAGATGATCAGCGCGCCCAGGCCCGAGAAGTAGGTGACCTCGAGCACCGCGCGCTTGCGTTCGGTCGCCGCGATCGGGTCACCGGCGGAGCCGATTCCCAACAGCGGGGCGACCTGGCCGCCCACGACGAACCACGCGCCGGCCAGCACGGCCAGCCAGCCGCCCAGCATGGCGGCGACCCGGTTTCCGGCGACGATCAACAACAGACCGCCGAGCACGGTGGCCGCGCCCGGCGCCACTTCCAGCCAGCCCCGGGCGGGGCTCCATGCCCAATCCCGGTCCGGTGTATAGGCGAAATTAAAGTGCGGACCAACAAACGGTATTAACGCCCCCCACGCTCCCAAAATGACCAGGAGCAATCCGCTGACCGCGCCTCGCGAGCGCGGCATACTCAGCCCGCGGGTTTGGCCGTCTTGTGCGTATTTCATGACATCCCCTCGTTGAATACCGGGTCTGATTCCGGCCTGGGATGGTTACCCAGCGCCTTCCACTACTAACCCACGCGGCAAACGAAAGCCACCGCTAGCCGGAGGCTTTTGAGGCTGGTGAGACTGGTGTTACTAGTGAAGGCCGAGCAACAGCAGCACGATCGCGATCGCGGGAAACGTGCCCTGCGTCGCGGCGGCGCGGGCCTTATCGCGCGCCGACGCGACCAGCACCACCGCCGCCGCGGCCATCGACCCGACGCCGGCGAAGACGAGCGCCGCACCAATGTCCCTGTGCCTCAACGCGACTGCGGCGATGCCCACGCCGGTGACGATGGCCAGGAAAAGGTTGTAGAAGCCTTGGTTGAACGCCAGCGCCTTGGTGGTCTCGGCTTCGGCCGCGGTGGTGCCGAAGGTGGCGCGGGTGCGCGGCGAGGTCCAGGTCAACGATTCGATCACAAAGATGTAGACGTGCAGCAACGCCGCCAGCGCGGCGAACACCAATCCGGCGGCGATCATCGCTCCTCCTCGCTGTTCGGGCGCCGGTGAACTCTACCGATCGAGGGTTGACCGGGCCAGCCTGAGTCGGCAAGGCCCCGGTAGCCGAGGGCTACCGGGGCCTTGCCGACTCAGCGGGTCAGGCGCCCGCGTGGTGGTGCCGGT
>NZ_QMEU01000158.1 GCF_003284975.1 Mycobacterium colombiense | reverse complement strand
GCCGGCGGGCGCGCCGGATGAAGGCGACCGCCCCGGGGCTGCGGTTGCGGCTGTGCAGCCATTGAGTCGCGCTGTGCACCGACAGTGGAGAGCGCGGCGGAGCCGATTGCGCCTGGGATTCTTCGGCCTCGCCCGGGTCCAGATCGCGACGCGCGAGTTCCACCTGGCCAGGTTATTTGGTTTTCTTCGAGGCAGGCAATGACGGCCGCGCCCTATGTGTCACACGTCGCACCAAACCGCCTGATCACGTTGGTGCCACACCGGTGTGGAACCTCGATAACACCGGGCGACCACATCGCCGAAATTCTAGACAACGCCCGTTGTCAAAGTTATCGTGAGCCCAACCGGAGCAGGAGGCCGCGATGACTGGCACTGTGCATACGGGCGGGAATGCGCCCGCCGATCCGCTCGGACCAGAATCTTTGACCTGGAAGTATTTTGGCGACCTGCGCACCGGAATGATGGGCGTGTGGATCGGGGCGATCCAAAACATGTACCCCGAGCTCGGCGCGGCCGTCGAGGAGCATTCGATCCTGCTGCGCGAGCCGCTGCAGCGGGTGGCCCGGTCGGTCTACCCGATCATGGGGGTGGTCTACGACGGCGACCGGGCGTCGCAGACCGGCCGGCAGATCACCAGCTACCACCACACCATCAAGGGCACCGACGCCGCCGGGCGGCGCTATCACGCGCTGAACCCGGAGACCTTCTACTGGGCGCACGCCACGTTTTTCATGCTGATCGTCAAGGTGGCCGAGTACTTCTGCGGCGGCCTGACCGAGGCCGAGAAGCGGCAGTTGTTCGCCGAGCACGTCCAGTGGTACCGGATGTACGGCATGAGTATGCGGCCGGTGCCCGAAACCTGGGAGGAATTCCAGGAGTACTGGGAGCGCACCGGCCGCGAGACCCTCGAGATCAACCGGGCGACGCTGGACATCTTCCAAATGCGCATCCCCAAGCCGAAATTCGTGCTGATGCCCACACCGGTCTGGGACCAGATCTTCAAGCCGCTGGTCGCCGGCCAGCGCTGGATCGCGGCGGGGCTGTTCGAGCCCGCGGTGCGCGAGAAGGCCGGCCTGCACTGGACCCCGGGCGACGAGGTGTTGCTGCGCCTGTTCGGCAAGCTCGTCGAACTGGCCTTCCTGGCGGTGCCCGACGAGATCCGGCTGCACCCGCGCGCGCTGGCCGCCTACCGCCGCGCCGAGGGGCGGCTGCCCACCGACGCGCCGCTAGTGGAGGCCCCGCCGTTCATGGCGCCGCCGCGCGACCGGCGCGGGCTGCCGATGCATTACTTCCCCCCGTCGGCGAAGTCGCCGTTGGACCCTGCGCTGCAGCCCGCCCGGGCGCTGATGGAACGCGCCGGTTCGCTGGTGCATACGACGCTGTCGCTGGCCGGCCTGCGCGCCGGGCGGGGCCGGCCCAAACGCGCCGTTAAGGCCGCGTAGGCAGGTTCAGCGCCCGCGCGCTCTGATACAGGCAGATGGCCGCCGCGGACGCCACGTTCAGGCTCTCCGCCCCACCGGCCATCGGGATCCGCAGCCGGTGGTCGGCCGCCGCGGCGATTTCGCCTGGCAGACCGTGTGATTCGGGCCCGAACAGCCACGCCGTCGGCACGCCGAGCAATTCGCCGGCCTCGTCGAGCCGCGTCTGGGCGTCGACGGTGGTGGCGAGCAACTGCAGGCCCGCGGCGCGCAACGCGTCGACCGCGGCGAGCGGGTCCGGCGCGACGACGACCGGGACCGAGAAGATGCTGCCGGCCGACGCGCGCAGGCACTTGCCGTTGTACGGGTCGACGCTGTGGCCGCCCAGGATCACGCCCGCCGCGCCCAGGGCGTCGGCGAGGCGGATGAGGGTGCCGGCGTTGCCCGGTTCGCTGATCTCGACGGCCACCGCGACCAGCGCGGGCGGGCCGGCCAGCACGTCGGAAAGTCGGGTCGCCGGCGTTTCGCACACGCCGACCAGGCCGGCCGGAGTGACCGTGTCGGACAACGCTTTCGCCGCGCGCTCGGTGACCGGGTGAACCGGGCAACCCGCGGCAGCCAACGTCGCGATCAGCGACGCATGACGCTGCTGGGCGACTTCGGTGACGAAGACGTCGCGGACCAGCCCGCGACGGGCGGCGGCCTCGACGAGGTTGGGGCCCTCGGCGAGGAATCGGCCCGCCCGCCGGCGGCCGACGTGGCGGTGCAACTTGACCGCCGCGGCGACCCTGGCCGAACGTTCGGTCAGCACCTGCGCTTGTTAGGCCGCTTCTCCCGAATCCGAGGGAGCGTTGACGTCCTCGGGCAGGGCCGCCCGCGCGATGTCGACCAGCGCCGTGAAGGCGGCCGGGTCGGCAATCGCGATGTCGGACAGGTTCTTTCGGTCCACCTCCACACCGGCGGCCTTGAGGCCCTGGATCAGCCGGTTGTAGGTGATGTCGTTGGCGCGCGCCGCCGCGTTGATCCGCGAGATCCACAACTTGCGGAACTCGCCCTTGCGCGCACGACGGTCGCGGTAGGCGTAGTTCAGCGAATGAAGCTGCTGCTCTTTGGCCTTGCGGTAGAGCCGGGATCGCTGGCCGCGATAGCCCTTCGAGGCCTTGAGGATGCTGCGCCTCTTCTTGTGGGCGTTGACCGCCCGCTTCACGCGTGCCATTGGATGTTCCTACTCTCGTTCACAATTGGTTGGTCGGGTCGCCGTGCCAGCTCGCGCTGCGGGTCTGGCCGGCGCTGTGGTCAGCCGTTCAGCAGGCTGTTGACGCGCTTGGTGTCGTTGGCTGACACCGTGGTGCGGCCGTCGAGCCGCCGGGTCCGCTTGGTCGGCTTGTGCTCGAGCAGATGCCGGCGGTTGGCCTGCTGGCGAACGATCTTGCCGGTTCCGGTGCGCCGGAACCGCTTCGACGCCCCGCTGTGGGTCTTGGCTTTGGGCATGTTTCCTCTGTTCTATGAAGTGCTCGAGTGCTAGGCACTCGGGCGCTTGAAAAAGTCTCGCGCTGGGTCAGTTCGACGAAGGTTCGGCGGCCGCATCGGTCTCCGATGCTGCGCCGCCCCCCGGTCCTTCCGGATGGCGCGCCTTGGCGCGAGTCTTCGCGCCGCGGTGCGGTGCCAGCACCATCGTCATGTTGCGGCCGTCCTGCTTGGCGGACGTTTCGACGAAGCCGTATTCGGCGACGTCCGCTCCCAGGCGCTGAAGCAACCGATAGCCCAGCTCGGGCCGCGACTGCTCACGTCCGCGGAACATGATGGTGACCTTCACCTTCGACCCCGCCTCCAGGAAGCGGATGACGTGACCCTTTTTGGTCTCGTAGTCGTGATCGTCGATCTTGGGTCGCAGCTTCTGTTCCTTGACGACGGTCTGCTGCTGGTTCCGGCGGGATTCGCGCGCCTTTTGCGCCGCTTCGTATTTGAACTTGCCGTAGTCCATGATCTTGCAGACCGGCGGTCTGGCGTTCGGGGCAACTTCGACAAGGTCGAGATCGGCGTCCGCAGCGACGCGCAGTGCGTCTTCGATGCGCACTATGCCTACCTGCTCTCCCCCTGGGCCGATCAATCGGACTTCAGGTACGCGAATGCGCTCGTTGACGCGGGTCTCAGTGCTGATGGGGCCTCCCTTGTTGGGCTTCTCTAGGTCCTGCGGTGACGACCGCCTGGCTCGGTCCGGGAATCAGCGGCGGAGACACCACACCACTAGCAAAAAAGCCCTGCACAAGCAGGGCCCAATGCCGACCGATCGCGGCTGGAAACTGCTCGAGCCGCCCGCGTCACCCGCGGAACAGGCATCCGCGATGCCTGTGACCGGACCGCTGAACCTTTCGAAGATCCGCAATGGATTTCATCGGCTCGCGGTGGGAGTGGGACTCCACTTAACTGTTCCTGGCATTCGCCGGGATGGTCGCAGCCGCCAGTTTAGCAGCCTTGAGGTGGCTTTTAGCACTTCGACCGGTCGACCGCGCCGCAACGGGCCTGCGCCCGGCCCGAAATCACGTCCAAACTAGTGGCCGCCACTCTTAGCGCTTCGACAAGCTTTTCACGGATTGAGGGCATATCCTCGCGGTCTGTGACACTCGCATCTCCTAGTTCGAGGCCCGGTTCGGATCCTCGTTCGGGCCTGCGTTCGGGGCCGCGCGGCCGGTCGAACTCGCGGTACCGCTGGGTGCCGGCGGCGGCCGGCTGGACCGTGGGCGTCATCGCGACCGTGTCGCTGCTGGGCAGCGTGTCCCCGCTGATCCGGTACCTGATCAAAGTCCCGCGCGAGTTCATCAACGACTACCTGTTCAACTTCCCGGACACCAGCATCGCGTGGTCGTTCATCCTGGCGCTGCTGGCCGCGGCCCTGACCGCGCGCAAGCGCATCGCCTGGCTGCTGTTGCTGGCCAACATGATCCTGGCCGCCGCGCTGAACGCCGCCGACATCGCCGCGGGCGACAACACCGCGGCGGAGATCTTCGGCGAGAACCTCGGCTTCGCCGTCCACATCGTGGCGATCGTCCTGCTGGTGCTGGCCTACCGCGAGTTCTGGGCCAAGGTCCGCAAGGGCGCGCTGGTCAAGGCGGCCGCGGTGCTCATCGCCGGCGACGTGGTGGGCATCCTGGTGTCCTGGGGCCTGGTCGAGTTGTTCCCCGGGACGCTGGCCCGCCAGGACCGGCTGCCGTACGTGGCCAACCGGGTGGTCGGATTCGCGCTCGCCGATCCGGACCTGTTCACCGGCCGGCCGCACGTCTTCCTCAACGCGATCTTCGGGTTGTTCGGCGCGCTGGCGCTGATCTTGGCGACGATCGTGCTCTTTCAGTCCCAGCGCGCGGAGAACGCGCTGACCGGCGAGGACGAATCGGCCATCCGCGGCCTGCTCGAGCTGTACGGCAAGAACGACTCCCTGGGCTACTTCGCCACCCGCCGCGACAAGTCGGTGGTCTTCGCCCTAAGCGGACGCGCCGCGGTCACCTACCGCGTCGAGATCGGCGTCTGCCTGGCCAGCGGCGACCCGATCGGCGATCCGCGGGCGTGGCCGCAGGCCGTGGACGCCTGGCTGGGGTTATGCCAGACCTACGGCTGGGCGCCCGGGGTGATGGGCGCCAGCACCCAGGGCGCGCGGGCCTACCGCGAAGGCGGTCTGAACGCGCTCGAGCTCGGCGACGAAGCCATCCTGCGGACCGCCGATTTCAAGCTGTCCGGCCCCGACATGCGCGGCGTCCGCCAGGCCGTGACCCGGGCCCGTCGGGCTGGCCTGACCGTGCGGATCCGGCGCCACCGCGACATCACCGCCGAGGCGATGGCCGACACCATCGCCCGCGCCGACGCCTGGCGCGACACCCAGACCGAGCGCGGCTTCTCGATGGCGCTGGGCCGACTCGGCGACCCGGCCGACGGGGACTGCCTGCTGGTCGAGGCGCTCGACCGCGACGGCAGCGTCGTCGCGATGCTCTCGCTGGTTCCCTGGGGAACCACCGGTGTCTCCCTGGACCTGATGCGCCGTTCGCCGCAGTCCCCCAACGGCACCATCGAGCTGATGGTCAGCGAGCTGGCGCTGGGCGGCGAAACCCTCGGCATCACCCGCATCTCGTTGAACTTCGCGATGTTCCGCTCGGCGTTCGAACAGGGCGCCCAGCTCGGCGCGGGTCCGGTCGCCCGGCTGTGGCGAGGACTGTTGGTGTTCTTCTCGCGGTGGTGGCAGCTGGAAACCCTGTACCGCTCGAACATGAAGTACCAACCCGATTGGGTGCCGCGTTACGCCTGCTACGAGGACGCCCGGCTGATCCCGCGGGTCGGCGTCGCTTCGGCACTCGCCGAGGGCTTTTTGGTGTTGCCGTTCGGACGGCGCAAGACGCACACCGGCCACTACCCCGCCGTCCCGCCACGGTTGGCGGCGTCCGGGCTGCTGCATCACGACGGCAGCGCCCCGGACGTCAGCGGGCTGCGGGAACGCCGGGAGTCCGCCGACGAGGAGGAGTCCAGGTCACGTCTGCCCGAACAGGTTCGAGTGCGCCTGGCCAAGCTGAAAGCCCTGAAGCACAGCGGCGTTGACGCTTACCCGGTGGGGGCCCCGCCCACCCACACCATCGCCCGCGCCCTGGTCGCCGACGACCAGGAAAGTGTGACGGTGGCGGGACGGATCCTGCGGATCCGCGACTACGGCGGGGTGCTGTTCGCCGACCTGCGCGACTGGTCGGGGGAAATGCAAGTGCTGCTGGACAATTCGCAGCTGCCACGGGGACGCACCGCGGACTTCACCGCCGCCATCGACCTGGGCGATCTGGTCGAGGTGTCCGGGAACATGGGCTTTTCCAAGAAGGGAAGCCGCTCACTGATCGTCACCGACTGGCGGATGATCGGCAAGTGCCTGCGGCCCCTGCCGAACAAGTGGAAGGGGCTGACCGACCCGGAGGCGCGGGTGCGGACCCGCTACGTCGACCTGGCCGTCAACCCCGAGTCGCGCGAGCTGATCAAGGCCCGCAGCGACGTGTTGCGTTCGGTCCGGCAGACCCTGTTCGCCAAGGATTTCGTCGAGGTCGAGACCCCGATCCTGCAGCAGATCCACGGCGGAGCCACCGCCCGGCCCTTCGTCACGCACATCAACACCTACGACCTGGACCTGTTCCTGCGCATCGCCCCCGAGCTCTACCTGAAGCGGTTGTGCGTCGGCGGCGTGGAGCGCGTCTTCGAATTGGGCCGCGCCTTTCGCAATGAGGGCGTCGACTTCAGCCACAACCCGGAGTTCACCCTGCTGGAGGCGTACCAGGCCCACGCCGACTACACGGTGTGGATCGACGGCTGCCGCGAGCTCATCCAGAACGCCGCCGAGGCCGCGCACGGCGCGCAGGTGGTGCTGCGACCCCGCACCGACAGGGGTGACGGCCGGCTCGAGCCCGTCGACGTCTCCGGGGTGTGGGCGGTCAAGACCGTCTATGACGCGGTGTCCGAAGCGCTCGGCGAGCACGTCGACCCCGCCACGTCGCTGTCCGCCCTGCGCAAGCTGTCCGACGCCGCGCACATCCCCTATCGGGCGCACTGGGATGCCGGCGCGGTGGTGCTGGAGCTGTACGAGCACCTGGTCGAGGACCGGACCGAGGAGCCGACGTTTTATATCGACTTCCCGACGTCGGTGTCGCCGCTGACCCGGCCGCACCGCAGCGAACCGGGCGTGGCCGAGCGGTGGGACTTGGTGGCCTGGGGGGTCGAGCTGGCCACCGCCTACAGCGAGCTCACCGATCCGGTGGAACAGCGCCGCCGCCTGCAGGAGCAGTCGTTGTTAGCTGCCGGCGGGGATCCCGAGGCGATGGAGCTCGACGAAGACTTCCTGCAGGCGATGGAGTACGCGATGCCGCCGACCGGCGGACTCGGGATGGGCATCGATCGGCTCGTCATGCTCATAACGGGCCGAAGCATCCGGGAGACCTTGCCATTTCCGCTGGCCAAGCCGCATTAGCGGCGGCCCCGAACGTCCGTAGAGCCCGGAGCGAACATTCGGTGAATTCGTTCCAGGCCGGTTAACTTTAGATCACAATGACTCACGTGACAGCCCCGACGGACGGCGCCGCGGCGCAGGTCCTGGCGAGTAGCCACACCTCGCTGATGCATGGCTGGGTGCCGGCGACGATCCAGGTGCTCGCCGCGGTTGTGCTGCTCCTGGCGGTCGGCTGGCGGTCGCGCCGC
>NZ_QMEU01000157.1 GCF_003284975.1 Mycobacterium colombiense | reverse complement strand
GGCCGGCAAGCTCGCCACCTCCCCCACGAGCGAGACGCCCAACCCGGGCCAGGCCCAGCCGGCCGGCCCGCCACCGCCTCCGCCGCCGGTGTCCGACGTGATCAACGCGTTGCGGGCCTCGGCCGACAGCGCCACCCGCCTGGTGGGCACCGAGTCGGGCTATCGGGCCGGGTTGCTGGCCTCGATCGCCGCCTCCTGCACTGCCTCGTACACGGTCGCGCTCGTGCCCGGGGGGCCGTCGATATGACGTCCGGCAAGGACGCCGACAACGCGGCGCTGTGCGACGCGCTGGCCATCGAGCACTCGACGATCTACGGCTACGGCATCGTCTCGGCGCTGTCGCCGCCCAGCGTGAACGACATGGTCGTGGAGGCCCTCGCGCAGCACCGCCAGCGCCGTGACGACGTCATCGCGATGCTCAATGCCCGCAAGGTGACCGTTCCCGTCGCCGCGGCGGGCTACCAGCTGCCGCTGGTGGTCGGCGGCCCGGCCGACGCCGCGCGCCTGGCCGCGCGGATGGAGAACGACGGTGCGGGCGCCTGGCGCGTCGTCGCCGAGCACGCCGAGAGCGGCGCCGACCGCGCGTTCGCCGCGACGGCCCTGGTGCAGAGCGCGGTCATGGGCGCCCGCTGGAGCCGCGTGCTGGGCGCCTGGCCCATCACGACGAGCTTTCCCGGGGGCAACGACTAACCGCTATTCGGCGAGCAGGCCGCCGCGATGTCGGCGGCCAGTGACGGCCCGGTGGCCAGTTCGCGGGTTTCGCCGCCGAAGCGGTCGCGCAGCTCCACCACGCCGTCCGCCCAGCCCCGTCCCACAACGACAATCCAGGGCACGCCGAGCAGTTCGGCGTCCTTGAACTTCACGCCGGGTGAGGCCTGGCGGTCGTCGAGCAGCACTTCGACGCCCAGCCGGTCCAGCTCGTCGGCCAGGTTGGTGGCGCCGGTACGCGCCTCCGCGTCCTTATTGGCGATCACCAGATGGACGTCGAACGGGGCGACCGCCGACGGCCAGCGCAGGCCCAGTTCGTCGTGGTGCTGCTCGGCGATGACGGCCACCATCCGCGACACCCCGAGCCCGTAGGAGCCCATGGTCAGCCGGACCGGCTTGCCGTCCTCGCCGAGCACGTCGGCGGTGAAGGCGTCGGTGTATTTGCGGCCGAGCTGAAAGATGTGCGCCACCTCGATGCCGCGCGCCGAAACCAGCGGACCAGCGCCGTCCGGCGAGGGGTCGCCGTCGCGCACCTCGGCGGCCTCGATGGTGCCGTCGGCGGTGAAGTCCCGCCCGGCGACCAGCCCGACGACGTGCCGCCCGGGCTGGTCGGCCCCGGTGATCCAGCTGGTGCCGTCCACCACCCGCGGGTCGACCAGGTAGCGAACACCGTTGTTCTGCAAGCCTTTCGGGCCGATGTATCCCTTCACCAGAAAGGGATACTTGGCGAAGTCGGCGTCGTCGAGCAACGCGTATTCGGCCGGTTCCAGCGCCGCGCCAAGCCGTTTGTCGTCGACCTCGCGGTCACCCGGCACCCCGATGGCCAGCAGCTCCCACTCCCCGCCGGGCTGACGCACCTTGAGCAGCACGTTCTTCAACGTGTCGGCCGCGGTGACGGCGCGGCCCAGGTCCGCCTGGTTGGCCCAGTCCACCAGCGTGGCGATGGTCGGGGTGTCGCCCGTGTCGTGCACCACCGCCTCGGGCAGCCCGTCGATCGGCTGCGCCTCAGGGCGCGCGGTGACGACGGCCTCGACGTTGGCCGCATAGCCGGATTCCAGGCACCGCACGAAGGTGTCCTCCCCGACCGCGCTTTCGGCCAGGAACTCCTCCGACGCGCTGCCGCCCATGGCGCCCGACACCGCGGAGACGATGACGTAGCGCACCTGAAGGCGCGCGAAGATGCGCTGATAGGCCTCCCGGTGCGCGTGATAGGCGGCCTTGAGTCCGGCGTCGTCGATGTCGAACGAATAGGAGTCCTTCATCACGAACTCCCGGACCCGCAGGATGCCGGCCCGCGGCCGCGCCTCGTCGCGATACTTGTTCTGGATCTGATAAAGCAGGACCGGAAAGTCTTTGTAGGAGCTGTATTCCCCTTTGACGGTCAGGGTGAACAGCTCTTCGTGGGTGGGGCCCAGCAGGTAGTCGTTGCCGCGGCGATCCTGCAGCCGAAACACCGAGTCGCCGTATTCGGTCCACCGGTTCGTCGTCTCGTACGGCGCGCGTGGCAGCAGGGCGGGAAACAGGATCTCTTGCCCGCCAATGGCATTCATCTCGTCGCGGACGATGCGCTCGATGCGGCGCAGCACCCGCAATCCCAGCGGCAGCCAGCTGTACAGGCCGGGCGCGACGGGCCGGATGTAACCGCCCCGGATCAGCAGCTTGTGGCTGGCCACTTCGGCGTCGGCGGGATCGTCGCGCAAGGTGCGCACAAACAACTGGGACATCCGGGTGATCACAGCGGGCTAGCCTAGCGTGCGGGTAGCTGCGTCGAACGTCACGTCAGCGCAACACTCGCATCCCCACGCCACTCTGGCGTGACGTTCGACGGCGAGGCGGTGAGCGGCGCAGCCCGCCTGCGGTGAGCTACAGCTCCCCGGCGTCCATCGCTTCCTTGACCTCTTGCGCGTGCGCAACCTGGTCGGGGGTGTAGCCGATCAACAGGGCCGCGCCGCCGACGATGACGGCCACCCCGGCCAGCCAGAGCAGCCCGTAGGTGTAGCCGTTGTCCAGCGCGGCCAACTGCGCATCGTTCATGAACTTGACCGGGCCGGTGGTGCCGCCCATATACAGCGTCCGCGAGGTGATCACCGCCTGGACGACCGCCAGCACCAACGGCCCACCCAGGCTCTGCAGCATCAGCGTGACCGCCGAGACCGGGCCGATCTGATCGAAGCCCACGCCGGCGATGGCCGATAGTGTGAGGGGAACGACGGCCATGCCGATGCCGATGCCGCCGACCACGATGGGCAGCACCAGGTTGGGGAAGTAAGCGGCCCCGCGGTGCATGAACGCCCAGCCGAACAGCATCGCCCAGAACAGCAGGATCCCGCCGCCGATGGTCAGCACCCGCGGGGAGAATCGGGACACCAGCTGCGAGGAGACGCCGAGGCCGATGCCCATCGCGATGACGAACGGGATGAAGCCGACGCCCGCGCGCAGCGCGCTGTAACCGAGAATGTCCTGCACGTACAGGCCGATGCACACGGTCAGGCTGAACATCAGCCCGCCGGCCAGGAAGATGGCGGTGAAGGTGACCAGGCGGTTGCGATCACGGAACAGGCCGAACGGAACGACGGGGTTCTCGGCGGTGCGCTCCACGATGACGAAGGCCAGCGCGGCACCCAGCGCCACCACGCCCGAGCCGACGGTGGTGATCGAAATCCAGCCCTTTTCCGGCCCCATCGAGAACGCGAATACGGCCGCGGTGCAGGCCAAGGTGGCCAGAATGGCCCCGGTGGCGTCGAGCTTCATCCGCTCGCGGTTGGTCTCCCGCAGTGCGGTGCGGGCGAGGTACATCATCACCAGGCCGATCGGCACGTTCACCAGGAAGGCCAGCCGCCACGACACCTCGGTGAGCGCCCCGCCGACCACCAGGCCCATCACCGAGCCGACCGCCGTCATCGCGGCGAACACCGCGGTCGCGAAGTTACGGGCCGGCCCCTTGGGGAAGGTGGTGGCCACCAGCGCCAGGCCGGTCGGTGAGGCGATGGCTGAACCGACGCCCTGCGACAGCCGGGCGATGACCATGGTCGCCTCGTCCCAAGCGACCGCACACAGCACGGAGGAGATGGTGAACAGCGCGACACCGACGATGAAGGTCCGCTTGCGCCCGATGGTGTCGCCGAGACGACCGCCGAGCAGCATCAGCCCGCCGAACGTCAGCACGTAGGCGGTGATCACCCAGCTGCGGCCGGCGTCGGACAGGCTCAGCTCGTTTTGGATCTTGGGGAGCGCGACGATGGCGACGGTGCTGTCCATGGTCGCGAGCAGTTGCATGCCGCCGATGGCGATGACGGCCGCGATGAAGCGCCGCGAGGGCAGCCACGCCGGATAGTACTTGCGGATGCGCGTTGAGGCGGTCTCCGCCGGGGCTTTCGCGGAGGTCTCCGCCGCGCGCACCGGGGCCGGACGATCGGGGCGCGCCGAGGCAAAATTCTGCACCGCGCGCTCTGCATCGTTGAGAGCCGTCATAAAGGGTTACCTTACAGTAATCTTAAGAACCGTTTAAAGCCCGAAAGCCGCCACGGCGCCGATCACGATGATCGCCGGAGGTCGGATACCGTCGGCCCGAATCTTTTCGGGCGTGTCGGCCAGGGTAGCCCGCAAAGTGTGTTGAGCGGCGGTCGTTCCATGCTGAACGACCAACACCGGAGTATCCGCAGGTCGGCCGCCTTTGAGGAGCGCCTCCGCGAAAAGTTCGATGCGCTCGACGGCCATCAGCAAAACAATGGTGCCTGACATCGCGGCCAATGCATCCCAATTCACTAACGATTCGGGATGACCGGGCGGGAGATGCCCGCTGACCACGACGAACTCGTGATTTATCGCCCGATGAGTGACCGGAACGCCCGCCAGAGCGGGCACTCCTATGGCGCTCGTCACACCCGGCACCACGGTCACCGGAATCCCGGCCTCGGCGCACGCCAGCACTTCTTCGTAGCCGCGGGCGAACACGAAGGGGTCGCCGCCCTTCAGGCGCACCACGAAGCTGCCGGCACGGGCGCGCTCGATCATCACGTCGTTGATCGCGTCCTGGGCCATCGCCCGCCCGTACGGAATCTTGGCCGCGTCGATGACTTCGACGTGCGGGGGCAGTTCGGCGAGCAGTTCCGGTGGCGCCAGCCGGTCGGCGACCACGACGTCGGCCTGGGCCAGCAGGCGGCGGCCGCGCACCGTGATGAGTTCGGGGTCGCCCGGCCCGCCGCCGACCAGCGCGACGCCGCCCTTGACGACGTCGGAGCCCACCGGGCTCTCGGGCGTGATGAGCCCGGTCTGCAGCGCCTCGCGGATGGCCGAGCGGATCGCCGCCGACCGGCGGTGCTCGCCACCGGCCAGCACCCCGACCGACAGCCCCGCGTAGTCGAAAGATGCTGGGGTGACGGCGGTCCCCTCGACGGCGACGTCGGCGCGAACGCAGAAGATGCGGCGGCGTTCGGCTTCGGCGACGACGGCCTCGTTCACATGCGGGTCATCGGTGGCCGCGATCGCATACCAGGCTCCGTCGAGGTCACCGTCGCGGTATTCGCGCAGTGCCAGTGTGATTCCCGTCATCGCCTCAACCGACCGGGTGGCGCTGCGGGAGATGACGTGGACGTCGGCGCCGCTCGAGATGAGCAAGGGCAACCGGCGCTGGGCAACGGTGCCGCCGCCGACCACGACGACCTTCTTGCCGGTCAGCCGCAGCCCAACAAGGTAGGCGCTCTCGGTCACTCGGCAAGCCTAGTGGCGATCGCCAGCGCGGCGAAGCCGGGCGCAGCGGGTCGCCACCATCGATCTAGTGGCGATCGCCAGCGCGGCGAAGCCGGGCGTCAGCGTGTGCCACGAAGCGCGCCACCGACTCCGGCGCGGCCGCCGGGTGGGTGTGCAGATAAGACGCGTGCACCCCGGCGTGCACGGCGCCGTCACGCACGGCGGCGCTCCCCTGGGCGGCTCCGTCGACCCGGTACATCCACGCCGGCTGATAATCGTCGGTGAATGTGACTGTGGTGCGGTGAAATTCGTGCCCCACCGCCCGCTGGCCCGCAGCGTGCAACGACGAATCCGCCACGGCGACGGCATCGCGGTACGCCAGGGTCAGCTGCGACGTGAATTGGGCGTGCCCGGCCAGCACATCACACATCGGCTGGCCGTCGAGCTCGGAGACCAGGTAGATCAGCCCCGCGCACTCGGCGTGTATCGGCGCCCCCGCGGCGGCCAGTTCCTTGATCTGCCGGCGCACGACGTCGTTGGCCGAGAGCTCCGCGGTGAACTGTTCGGGAAAACCGCCGGGCAGCAACACCGCATCGGTGCCGTCGGGCAACGCGTCGACGAGCGGGTCGAATTCGACGACGTCGGCGCCGGCGGCGGCCAGCAGTTCCCGGTGTTCTGCGTAGCCGAAACTGAATGCCTTGCCGGCCGCCATCGCGACAGTGGCATGCCCGGCGGGCGTCTCCCCCACCACCGCCGCCGGGTCCCAGGGCGGCTGTGTGACCCGGCTTGCGGCGGCGGCAACGATCGCCGCCAGGTCGACGTGGCGAGCGACCAAATCGGTCATCGCCTCCACCGCCAGCCGCGCCCGCTGCCCGTACTCTACCGCGGTGACCAGTCCCAAATACCTTGTGGGCAACTCTAATTCGGCCACCCGGGGAATGGCGCCCAGCACCGGGACGCCGGCGTGCTCGCAAGCCTGCCGCAGCACCTGCTCATGCCGGGCCGATCCGACCCGGTTCAGGATCACCCCGGCCACGCGGGTACCGGTGTCGAAGGTGGAAAAGCCGTGCAGCAGCGCGGCGACGCTCTGGCTCTGCCCGCGCGCATCGACGACCAGGACGACGGGCGCACCCAGCAGGCCTGCCACGTGGGCCGTCGAGCCCGCCGCGGGAGTGGTTGCAGCGGCCCCGATCCGGCCGTCGAACAGCCCCATCACCCCTTCGACCACGGCGATGTCCGCGCCACGCGCGCCGTGGGCGTACAGCGGGCCGATCAGGCCCTCCCCCACCAGCACCGGGTCGAGGTTGCGGCCCGAGCGGCCGGCGGCGAGGCCGTGATAGCCGGGATCGATGAAGTCCGGGCCGACCTTGAACGGCGCCACCACGTGGCCCGCCTGCCGGAAGGCACCGATCAAACCCGTTGCCAGCGTGGTCTTTCCGCTGCCCGAGACGGGGGCGGCGATGACCATCGCGGGAGCGCTCACCACTCAATGCCCTTCTGCCCCTTGCGCCCTACGTCCATCGGATGCTTGACCTTGGCCATCTCGGTCACCAGGTCGGCCGCGTCGATCAGGCGTTGCGGGGCGTCGCGTCCGGTGACGACCACGTGCTGATGACCGGGTCGCGCCGCCAGCACCCGCACCACCTCGTCGACGTCCACCCAACCCCATTTCAGCGGATAGGTGAACTCGTCCAGCACGTAGAAGTCGTGACGCTGATCGGCCAGCCGGCGCGCGATCTCCGCCCAGCCGTCGGCCGCGGCCGCCGCGTGATCGACCTCGCTGCCCGCCTTGCGGGTCCAGGACCAGCCCGCGCCCATCTTGTGCCATTCCACGCGACCACCGATCCCGTGTTGGTCGTGCAGTCGGCCCAGCTGACCGAAGACGGTCTCCTCGCCCACCTTCCACTTGGCGCTTTTGACGAACTGGAACACCGCGACCGCCAGGCCGGCGTTCCAGGCCCGCAACGCCATTCCGAATGCGGCTGTGGACTTGCCCTTGCCGGCGCCGGTGTGCACCGCCAGCACGGGCGTGTGTCGCCGCGCCCGCGTGGTCAGGCCGTCATTGGGAACCTGCAATGGAACACCCTGTGGCATAAGCGCTTAACCCTTTCGCTCAGGCCACGTCGCGCACCGCGCGCGTCAGGGAATCGGCGTGCAGCTGCTCCAGCCGGATCGCCGGCGCGCCCAGCTGGCGGGCCAGTTGCCCGGCCAGGCCCAGCCGCACAAAGGACG
>NZ_QMEU01000156.1 GCF_003284975.1 Mycobacterium colombiense | reverse complement strand
CGCGATGCGGGCCACCACGTCACCGGCGATGCGGTATGCCATCTGCACGCGCAGCTGACGGTCCAGCTGCGTTGCCCGGGAAAGGAACTGGCGCGCAACCTCGACCTGGCCGACGGACAGCCCCGATAGCTGCAGCGACGATGCCCACCACGCCAACGACGGCGGCATCATCGGCGGGGGCCCGAGGCGGGGCCCGCGTTCGTTGACCACCACCGTGCCGGCGAAGATATCGCCGATCCGTTTGGCCTGGGGGGACAGAAGGCTGCAGATGACGGCCGGGCTGCCGAACAGCATCCAGATTTCCACCAGCGCGGCCAGGGCGCGAAACAGGGCCTGGCGGAAGCGTTCTGGGCCGCCGTCGTCGGACACCACCCGCAGCCCCATCGCGATCTTGCCCACCGAACGGCCGCGCGTCGCCGTTTCGAGCACCAGGGGATAGCCCACGACCACCAGCACCGTAAAAATCAGCAGGATCGCGTTGCTCAGCGCGGTATCGAATTGGCTCAGGGTGGCGGCCCACAACATCAGGCCGAGCAGGTAACCGATGACCATGACCGCGATGTCGATCAGCGCGCTCAGCGTCCGCACCGGCAGCTGGGCGATCTGCACATCGAGCACCACCGCGTCCCCGGTCACCACCTCCGACATAACTTCGAACGGTACAGGTTGGGCCCGCGTGGCCGGCCGCACTTTGCCGCGCCGGGAGTGCGATTAGGCTGCCCAGGGTGGATGTCGATGCGTTCGTGCTGGCCCATCGCCCTACCTGGGACCGCCTGGACCGATTGATCGGGCGGCGCCGGTCGTTGTCGGGTGCGGAAATCGACGAACTCGTCGAGCTCTATCAGCGGGTCTCCACCCATCTGTCGATGCTGCGCTCGGCGTCCTCGGATTCGCTGCTGATCGGTCGGCTCTCCAGCCTGGTCGCGCGGGCCCGTTCGGCGGTGACGGGTGCCCACGCACCACTGAGCAACGCATTCACCCGGTTCTGGACGGTCTCCTTCCCGGTCGTGGCGTACCGCACCTGGCGGTGGTGGCTGGCCACGGCGGCGGCGTTCTTCGCCGTCGTCGTGATTGTCGCGCTGTGGGTCGCCGGCAGTCCCGACGTCCAGTCCGCCCTCGGAACGCCCAGTGACATCGCGCAATTGGTCAACCACGATGTCGAGTCCTATTACAGCGAACATCCCGCCGCCGCGTTCGCGCTGCAGATCTGGGTGAACAACTCGTGGGTGTCTGCCCAATGCATCGCACTGTCCGTGGTGCTGGGGCTGCCCATCCCGTTCGTGCTGTTCGAGAACGCCGCCAATCTGGGCGTCATTGCCGGCCTGATGTTTCCGGCCGGCAAGGGTGGCCTGCTGCTGGGTCTGCTCGCCCCGCACGGACTGCTCGAACTCACGGCGGTATTCCTTTCGGGGGCAACGGGAATGCGGCTGGGCTGGTCGGTGATCGCCCCCGGCGACCGGCCCCGGGGGCAGGTGCTCGCCGAGCAGGGGCGTGCCGTCGTCTCGGTCGCCGTGGGTCTGGTTGCGGTGCTGCTGGTTTCGGGATTGATCGAGGCGCTGGTGACGCCGTCGCCGTTGCCGACGTTCGTGCGGGTGGGCATCGGCGTCCTCGCCGAGGTGGCGTTCCTGTCCTACATCGTCTATTTCGGCCGCCGCGGCGTGCAGGCCGGCGAAAGCGGCGACATGGAGGAGGCGCCGGACTTCGTCCCGACTCGCTGAGCGGCGATCGCTACAACCGCCCGGTCGCCTTCATCGCCAGGTAGTGATCGGCCAGCGCCGGTGCCAGTTCGGTGGGCGGCGCGTCGACGACTTCCACCCCGCTGCGGCGCAGCCGGGTGGCGATCGCGCCGCGGTCGTTGCGGGACCGTTCGGCGGCCGCCGCGTCATAGACCGCCGCGGCATCCGAACGCCCGGCGGCCATTTGGTCGACGCGCGGGTCGGAGACCGCGGCCAGCAGCAGACGATGCTTGGCTGACAGTTGCGGCAGCACGGGCAGCAGGCCCTCGTCGAGGGCGGCCGCGTTGAGGTCGGTCAGCAGCACCACCAGGGAACGCCGGCGGGCGCGCAGCCCGGTGGTGGAAACCATTGCCCGCCAATCGGATTCGACGAGCGTCGGCTGTAGGGGCGCCATCGCGTCGACCAGCTGGGCAAGCAGCTCGGTGCGCGAGGCGCCGAACACAGCGGCCCGGCTCACCCGGTCGTGGGCGAGGAAGTCGACATGGTCGCCGGCCCGCGACGCCAGGGCCGCCAACAGCAGCGCGGCGTCCATCGACCAATCCAGCCGCGGCCAGCCGGCCGGATCGGACGCGGTCGGGTCGACACCGACCCGCCCCGCCGCCGTGCGGCCCGTGTCGAGCACGATCACCACCCGCCGGTCGCGTTCGGGCCGCCAGGTGCGCACCACCACGTCGGCGCGCCGCGCGGTGGCGCGCCAGTCGATCGAGCGCACGTCGTCGCCGACGACATACTCTCGCAGCGAATCGAACTCGGTTCCCTGCCCGCGCACCAGCGTGGGCAGCAGGCCGTCGATCTCGCGCAGCTTGGCGAGCCGCGACGGCAGGTGCTTGCGGGCCAGAAACGGGGGCAGCACCCGCAACTGGCCCGGCACCGGTCGCGAACCCTGCCGTCCCGCCAGCCCCAGCGGACCGAACGATCGGGCGGTCACCACCGTCGCGCGCTGATCGCCGCGGCGGAGCGGTTGCAGCCGGGTCGTGACGTGCTGGTCCGCTCCGGCCGCGATGTTGATTGGCTGGGTGCGCGGCTGCGCTTGGGCGCTGGGCGGCCAGGCGTCGCGGATCTGGCCGCGGAAGCGGCGCGGGCCGTCGTTGCGGATCAACAGCCCGCACTCGACCTGCTGGCCGAGCCGGGCGGAGCGATCCGGGGAACGGACGTAGCGCAACTTGGCGGGGCTGGCCGCGAACACGACGTCGACGACCACGACGAGCACCAGCGCGATCAGCAGGGCCACGAAAGTCGTTGCCGGCCAAGGGGACAGCGCGATGGGCAGGACGCAGATCAGTGCGACCAGCCCGGTGCGTCCGGTCAGGACCACTAGCGGGGCACCGGAACCGAGGCCAGAATCCCGTCGAGCACACCGTCGGGGGTGGCCCCTTCCAGTTCGGCCTCGGGCCGCAGCATCACCCGGTGCCGCAACGTCGGACGGGCCATCGCCTTCACGTCGTCGGGAGTGACGTAGTTGCGACCGGACAGCCAGGACCACGAGCGCGCCGTCGCCAGCAGGGCGGTCGCGCCGCGGGGGGACACGCCCAGTTGCAGCGCGGGGGACGACCGGGTGGCCCCCACGATGTCGACGATGTAACCCAGCACCTCGTCACCGACCAGCACGCGCTGGACGGCGTCGCGGCCGGCCGCGAGGTCGGCCGGCCCGGCCACCGGGTTGATCGCCGACAGGTCGCGCGGGTCGAAGCCGTGCGCGTGCCGGTGCAGGATGGCGATCTCGGCGTCTCGCGGCGGCAGCGTCACATTCAGTTTCAGTAAAAAGCGGTCCAGCTGGGCTTCGGGCAGCTGGTAGGTGCCCTCGTATTCGACCGGGTTCTGGGTCGCGGCCACGATGAACGGATCGGGCAGCGGCTGCGGTTGGCCATCCACGCTGACCTGTCGCTCCTCCATCGCCTCGAGCAGCGCGGCCTGGGTCTTGGGTGGGGTCCGGTTGATCTCGTCGGCCAGCAGCAGGTTGGTGAACACCGGGCCGGGCCGGAACACGAACGCGGCGGTGCGCGCGTCGTACACCAGTGAACCCGTGACATCGCCGGGCATCAGGTCGGGGGTGAACTGCACCCGCTTGAATTCCAGCCGCAGCGCCGCGGACAGCGCCCGGACAAGTAGCGTCTTCGCCACTCCCGGAACGCCTTCCAACAGCACGTGGCCCCGGCATAGCAGCGCGATCACCAGGCCGCTGACCACGCCCTCCTGTCCGACGACAGCCTTGGCGAGCTCGCCGCGCAACGCCAGCAGTGCCTCGCGTGCCGATTCAGCGGTGGGGGACTGGGCGGTAGAGGGTTGTGTCACGGGTGTGCGACCTGCCTTTCGATTTCGTCGAGCGCACGGGCAAGTTGTAACAGGTCGTTGTCGGTCGTCGGGGGCGGACCGAACAGCTGGTAGGAGACGAACGCCGGATCGGATCCGATGCGCTGGGCCGCGGTGGTCACCACCGCATCGGGTGACGCGCCCGCGCTCAGGCCCAGCCGCGGCAGCAGCCGCGCGGCCGTGGCGGTGCGTAAGGCGGTGGCCGCGCGGTCGCGTGCCCGTCGGGACCGGTACAGCCGCCCGCGACCCTCGACGGTCTCCGACGCGCGGACCACCACGGGCAGCTCCTCGGCCACCAGGGGCCCGGGGCGGCGGCCCTTCCACACGGCGACCAGCAGCACCACCAGTGCCAGTTGACCGACGATCCAGATGACATTGGGCGGGATCAGCTCGAAAAGCGATGCCTTGGCCGAGGATTCACCCTCGACCTGATGCGGCGCGTACCAGATGAGCCGGGGCCGGTCACCCGCGAGGTTCATCGCCAGGGCCGCGTTACCCGCTTGCGGCAGGCCGCCGTTGGTCATGAAGTCGGTGTTGCCGACCGCTGTGATGGTGCGGCCGTCGTCGCGGAAGCGGATCAGCGCGCCGTCGTAGCAGCGGGTCATCGCGCGGCCGCCTTTGGGCTCGTAGGTGTTGCTGGGCCCGAACCGCACCGAGCCGGCCCGAACCGCCTCGCGCAGCGTGCAATTCGGGTCGAGGTCGAAACCGTTGGCGCCCGAGATCCGGATGTCCGGCAGCAGCGCCTCGCGGGTCCGTGTCGTCGGTTCCACCAGCAGCAGGTCCGAATGGACGTTGGCCAGCCGGTCCAGCAGCGTGTCGGTGAGGTATTGGCTCTGGGCCACCAGGATCAGCGCATCGGGGCGCGCCGCGTGTTCGACGTCGCCGATGTTGTTGGCCACGACGACGTCGACTCCGGCGTTGCGCAGCAATTCCACCAGCGCGTGGGCGCCGTCGGGTCCGGTTGCCGCCGGGTCCATGCGTGCGCCGGGCCGCGGCGCGGTCAAATAGGCATCGACGCCGGCGATGACCGCGAGCACCAGCAGCGTGACGAGCACCCACCGCCAGGTGCGCCAGCGCCGCGGCGTGGTTTCGGGAGAGGCACCGGTGGTCGTCGCCATCAGCGGACCGCCGCCCACGACTCGGGGGCTTGCGCCCGGCTGGGTCCCAGCGATCCGCCCTGCCAGCGGGACCGCAGGTGGTCGTCCAGCTCGGCGATCATCTGGTAGGCGGGTTGGGTGCCGGGTTGCTCACCGTATGTCACGTCGTTGAAAGCCGTTGCTGCTTGCGTCAATTCGCCGGCCAGATGGGGCAGCGCGGCGCCGGCGTCGCGGGCCAGTTCGTTGGCCGTGCGGCCGGGGGCGGGCGTCAGCACCCGGGTCTCTTCGAGCTGGCGGGCGACGGCCCGCAGCCGGTGACGGATAGCCGCGGCCCAGTCGCCCTGCGCCGCATGGTTCTCGGCCGTCGCGCGATGCTGGGCGGCGGTTAGTTGGGCGGCCTCGAACAACGAGTAGTCGCCGCCGCGGCGGGTGCGCATGGTGCGGCGCAGAACGTAGACGCCGACGAGCACCGCGATGGCGAGCAGGATGAAAAGCACTGTGGCGGTGAGCCATCCGCCCGGAATCGTTGAGGTCTTCTGCAGCAGCCGGTAGATCAGGTCGTTGAGCCAGTCGACGAAGTGCTCTCGCGCGGAGCCCTTCGAATAGATGGGTTTGTTGAGCTCGTCCTGCGCGGCGCGGTGTGCGGCATCGCGGTCGATGTCGATAGAAGGCATCCTCAGGCAATCCTTTTCGGGCCTTACAGGGGCCGGGTCAGCCAGAGGTTGTCGGTGGACGCGGCCGCGTAGGACCCCTGGGCGGCTCCGCTCTGCAACACCAGATCGAATGCCTCGGCGCGCATCCGGCGGTCGGTGTACAGCAGCACGATGACTCCCGCGTTGAACGGTGCGGTGATGATCTCGCCGATCGCCGCCCCCACCGACAGGATCGCGGTGCTGACCAGGAACGCCGTGCTGGACGAGGTGACCTGGAAGAACTGGCCGACGAGGCTGAAGGGCACCGCGACGGCGTTGGCGATCACGGCTGCCACCAGGAACGTCAGCAGCCGGATGCCCAGCACCCGCCAGAAGCCGTTGCGAATCAGCTTGAAGGACCGGGTGATTGCGTCCATGACCGGCAGCCGCTCCAGCACGATCAGCACCGGGGCGAACAGCACCACCGTGTACAGGTACGCCAGGAACGCGAGGACGGCCAGCACCAACGGGATGCCCAACACCACGGCCGCCGCGGCGTTGCCGACCGCCGCCAGCACCCCGATGATCACCGCGACCAGCCCGGCGAGGGCCGCCACCACGACGGCTTCCAGCAGGGCCAGACCGAGCAGGGCGAGCAGGCGCCCACGGATCTTGGCCCAGGTTTCGCCGATGGTGATCGGTGACCCGAACACCGCCCGCCCGACGATGACGGTGAGCATGCCCGACAGCAGCATGCCGCCCAGCCAGCCGACCAGGATGCCGCCACCCACCGAGGCCGTCCACGCGCCCAGCACCCCCGAGCTCAGTTCGCCGGGCTGATCGGTGCCGAACCTGTCGGCGGCGGCCAGCGGCCCGAAGAACGCGACCTTGGTGATGATCTGCATGATGACCACGACGATGGCGGTCAGCCCCAACGTCGCTTTAGGGTTCGCTCGGACATAGCCGACCGCGCCGTTGAAGATGTCGCCGAGGGTGAGCGGCCGCAGCGGGATGATCCCGGGTTTGACGGCTCCGTAGCCCGACGGCGGGCCGAACGGTGGCGGCGATCCGTAGCCCGATGGCGGCCCGTATCCGGGCGCAGCGCCGTAGGCCGGCGGGGGGCCGTAGCCCGACGGGGGCGGGTAGCCCGGCGGCGGGCCATACGCCGGCGGGCCGTATGCCGGCGGGCCGTATCCCGCCGGCGGACCGTATGCCGGCGGGCCGTATCCCGCGGGCGGACCGTATTGAGGTTGTGGGCCGTATGCCGGTGGCGGACCAACCGGATTACCAGGCGGCGGCGCGCTCACCGAGTGCAGCGGCCCGTCAAACCAGCCCTGCAGCCGGGCGCGTCGTTCGTCATGGGCTCCATCCTGTCGGCGGCCGGGGCATTTCACAACGTTGACCCCCCACCCGGCGCGTAGCGTCTAGAGACATGGCGGAACTCAAATCCCGGATCCGGGCGGACCTGACCGCGGCGATGAAGGCCCAGGACAAGCTGCGAACCGCCACCCTGCGCATGCTGTTAGCTGCGATCCAGACCGAGGAAGTCTCCGGCAGGGAGGCCAAAGACCTCACCGACGAAGAGGTCATCAAGGTGCTGGCCAAGGAATCCCGCAAGCGGAGCGAATCGGCGGAGATCTACACCCAGAACGGCCGCGGGGAGCTCGCCGCCAACGAGCACGCCGAGGGCCGGATCATCGACGAGTACCTGCCCACCCCGCTCACCGAGGCCGAGGTCGCCGACGTCGCGGACACCGCAATCGCGCAGGTCGCCGAGGAGATCGGCGAGCGCCCCGGGATGAAGCAGATGGGCATGGTGATGAAGGCCGCCACCGCGATCGCCGCCGGCAAGGCCGACGGCGCCCGCCTCTCGGCCGCCGTCAAAGAGCGGCTGTAGTCAACCGGGTTAGATCAGAGCACCACCCGGCTTCCGTCGTCGCCGCGGC
>NZ_QMEU01000155.1 GCF_003284975.1 Mycobacterium colombiense | reverse complement strand
GCCACGGCCGCGTCGAACGGGCCGCCGGATCCGCAGACCGAAGACGAACCCGCGGTGCCGCCGCTTCCCCCGGGTGCACCTGACGGGGTAGTGGGCGTGGCCCCGCACGCGACCATCATCTCGATCCGGCAGTCGTCACGAGCCTTCGAGCCGGTGAATCCACCGCCGGGAGACCCCTACTCGGACGAGAAGGTCAAAGCCGGAACGCTGAATTCCGTTGCCCGCGCGGTGGTTCACGCCGCCAACATGGGGGCCAAGGTGATCAACATTTCCGTCACCGCGTGCCTGCCCGCGGCGGCCCCGGCCGATCAGCGGGCCCTCGGTTCAGCGCTGTGGTACGCGGCCACCGCGAAGGACGCCGTGATCGTGGCGGCCGCCGGTAACGACGGCGAAGCGGGCTGCAACAACAACCCGACGTATGACCCATTGGATCCGTCCGATCCGCGGGACTGGCACGAGGTCAAGATCGTCTCGGCGCCGTCGTGGTTCTCCGATTACGTCCTGTCGGTGGGCGCGGTCGACAGCAGCGGTGCCCCGCTCGACAAGAGCATGACCGGTCCCTGGGTCGGCGTGGCCGCACCCGGAACCCACATCATGGGCCTCTCACCGCAGGGCGGCGGCCCGGTGAATGCCTACCCGCCGTCGAGACCGGGCGAGAAGAACATGCCGTTCTGGGGCACCAGCTTCTCGGCGGCCTACGTCAGCGGCGTCGCCGCGCTGGTGCGCGCGAAATTCCCCGAACTCAGCGCGCATCAGGTGATCAACCGGATCGTGCAGTCGGCGCACAATCCGCCTGCGGGCGTGGACAACAAGGTCGGATACGGGATGGTGGATCCCGTCGCCGCCTTGACCTTCAACATCCCGCCCGGCGATCGGATGGCCCCCGGCGCGCAAAGCCGGGTCATCACCCCGGCCCCGCCACCCCCGCCGCCCGACCACCGGGCGCGCAACATCGCCATCGGGTTCCTCGGGACCGTCGCCGCCGGCGTGCTCGTGTTCGCGATCGCTGCCCGGTTGCGGAGGGCCCGATGAGGCCCGACCTGACCGGGTTCAGCCGCGGCAGCAATCGCCGGGTGGTCGGCGTATGGGTGGTGTTCCTGCTCGCCTTCGCCGGCTGGCTGGTGGGTGGCTACATCGGCGCCGCCGTAGCCGTGGTGGTGGGGGTCGCGCTGGTGTTCGTGCGCTGGTGGGGTCAGCCGGCGTGGTCGTGGGCCGTGTTGTGGCGGCGTGGCCGGCGCCCGATCGACTGGGCGGCCCCGATCACCGTGGCCAACAACCGATCCGGTGGCGGCGTCCGCGTCCAGGACGGTGTCGCCGTGGTCGCGGTGCAGCTGCTGGGCAGGGGCCACCGAGCCACCAGGGTGACCGGCTCGGTGAGCGTCGAGACCGAAAACGTGTTGGACATCGTCGAATTGGTGCCGATGCTGCACCAGGCGCTTGGCCTGCAGCTCGATTCGATCAGCGTGGTCACCATCGGCTCCCGGCACGGCACCATCGGGGACTTTCCGCGTGTCTACGACTCCGAGATCGGAACCCCGCCCTACGCGGGCCGGCGTGAGACGTGGCTGGTCATGCGGCTGGCGGTAATCGACAACGCCCAAGCCCTGTTCTGGCGCACGACCGTTGGCGCGGCGGCTATCTCGGTCGCACAACGCATCGCCGGACTGCTGCGCTGTCAGGGGCTGCGCGCTAAGGTGGCCACCGCCACCGACCTCCTCGAGCTCGACCGCAGGCTGGGGTGGGACGCGGTGTCGGGAACCGTGCAGCGATGGAAAGCCATACGCGGAGAAGCGGGTTGGATGACCACCTATGCGTATCCGGCCGAGGCGATCACGTCACGCAACCTCTCGCAGGCGTGGACGCTGCGCGCCGACGAGGTCATCCAGAACGTGACCGTCTTCCCGGATGCCACGTGCACTGCCACCATCACCGTGCGCACACCCACGCCGGCACCGACGCCGCCCAGCGTCATCCTGCGCCGGCTCAACGGCGAGCAGGCCGCCGCGGCGGCCGCGAACATGTGTGGCCCCCGTCCGCACCTGCGTGGATTGCGACGCAGCCCGCTGCCGGCCGAGCTGATCACCGAGATCGGACCGTCGGGCGTGCTGATCGGCAAGCTCAGCAACGGCGACCGGCTGCTGGTGCCGGTCACCGACGCCGGTGAGCTGTCGCGCGTGTTCGTTGCCGCCGACGACCCGATCGCCAAGCGGATCGTGATCCGGACCGCCGGTGCCGGCGAGCGGGTGTGCGTGCACACCCGCGACATGTCGCGCTGGATCAGCGTGCGCATGCCGGAGATCACTGTGGTCAACAGTCCGCGTCCCGCACCGCGGACCACCGTCAGCGTCGTCGAGTACGCCCCGCGACGGGGGAGCGGCGCGGGAGCGCTCGAGGGCGGCGGTATCGAGGCGGCGATCTCCCCGACCCCGCGACCGGCGACGGTGATCACCATCGCCCCCGCGGGGGCCCAGCTCTCCGAGGCGCATCGGAACGGCTTCGAGGTGATCATCGAGCAGATCGGGCCGGCGGTGGTCAACGTCAGTGCAGCAGGAGAGAATTGGCTCGTCGAGATGGACATGTTCCGCGCCGAGAACCGTTACGTCAGTCTCGAGCCGGTGGGCATCTCGGTCGGCACGTAGCAGGTCAGAAACGCGAGTTTGAGGCACGGTGTGATGAGCGCAGTGCCGCGAGGGGTTGTGATGGGTGATTTGCAGACCGCCCGAAGGCATTTCGATCGTGCCATGGCGATCAAGAGCCGGCAGGGCCGGGCGGCGGCGCTGCCGGAGTTCGTCGCTGCCACCGACGCCGACCCGTCCATGGCCGACGCCTGGTTGGGGCGCATCGCGTGCGGTGACAGCGACCTGGCGTCGTTGCGGCAGCTGTACGCCACCAGCGAATGGCTGCACCGCGAGACCACGCGCATCGGGCAGACGCTGGCCGCCGAGATCCAGCTCGGTCCCTACATCGGCATCACCGTCACCGACGCGTCACAGGTCGGGCTGGCGTTGGCGTCCGCGTTGACGATCGCCGGGGAGTACGCCGAGGCGGACAGGCTGCTGACCAACCGTGACCTGCTCGATTCCTGGACCAACTATCAGTGGCACCAGCTGGCCCGCACGTTCCTGATGTACCGGACGCAACGCTGGCCGGACGTATTGCTGGCCGCCGCCGATGAGCTGCCCGCCCAGGCCATCGTCATGTCGGCGGTGACCGCGTCGATCTGCGCGCTGGCCGCCCATGCCGCCGCCCATCTCGGGCAGGGCCGGGTGGCGCTGGACTGGCTGGACCGCGTCGACGTGATCGGGCACACCCAGTCGTCGTCGCGGTTCGACGCCGATGTGCTGACCGCGTCGATCGGACCGGCCGACATTCCGCTGCTGGTCGCCGATCTGGCCTATGTGCGGGGGATGGTGCACCGTCAGCTGCGCGAGGAGGACAAGGCTCAGATCTGGCTGTCCAAGGCGACCATCAACGGCGTCCTGACCGAGGCGGCCAAAGAGGCACTGGCTGACCCGAACCTGCACCTGGTTGTCACCGACGAAGAAACCATCGACAGCCGCACCGATCGATGGGACGCCTCGTCGGCCAAGAGCCGCGACGAACTCGACGACGACGCCGCCGCCGACGTGCGCGCGGAGCTGTTGGCCGAGGGCCGCAAGCTGCTGGCCAAGCAGGTGGGACTGGCCGCGGTCAAGCAAGCGGTCGCGGCGCTGGAAGATCAACTCGAAGTGCGGATGATGCGGCTCGAGCATGGCCTGCCGGTGGAGGGTCAGACCAACCACATGCTGCTGGTGGGTCCGCCCGGTACCGGTAAGACGACCACCGCCGAGGCGCTGGGCAAGATCTACGCCGGCATGGGGATCGTGCGCCACCCCGAGATCCGCGAGGTGCGCCGGTCGGACTTCTGCGGCCACTTCATCGGCGAATCGGGGCCCAAAACCAACGAGCTGATCGAAAAGTCGCTGGGCCGAATCATTTTCATGGACGAGTTCTATTCGCTGATCGAGCGCCATCAGGACGGTACGCCCGACATGATCGGCATGGAGGCCGTCAACCAGCTCCTGGTGGCGCTGGAGGTGCACCGATTCGACTTCTGCTTCATCGGGGCGGGCTACGAAGATCAGGTGGACGCCTTCCTCACCGTGAACCCGGGTTTGGCCGGCCGGTTCAACCGCAAGCTGCGTTTCGAGTCCTATTCGCCGGCGGAGATCGTCGAGATCGCGCACCGCTACGCCACGCCGCGCGCCAGCCTGCTCGACGATGGCGCCAAAGAAACGTTCCTGGACGCCGCGACGACGATCCGCAACTACACCACGCCGGGCGGACGCCACGGCATCGACGCCATGCAGAATGGTAGGTTCGCCCGCAACGTCGTGGAGCGCGCCGAGGGTTTTCGCGACACCCGGGTAGTGGCGCAAAAGCGTGCGGGTCAACCGGTCACGATCGAGGATCTGCAGATCATCACCTCGGCCGACATCCAGGCCGCGGTGCGCAGCGTGTGTTCGGACAACCGCGACATGGCGGCCATCGTCTGGTGACGCGGCTAGGCCGGTTCGAAGCGGAAAACGGCCAATCGCCCTGCCAGCGCTTCGAACTCGTCGGGGGTGCCGTCCCGCACCATGCCCGAGCGTTTCGCGAAGGCCACCCCGACCGGGACCTCGGTGGGGAAGGCCCGCAGCACCGGTCGCGCCTCGCTGGCGGAGAGTTCGACGATCCGCACTGGGCGTGACCGTCGGCCGCGGCTGAGCGTGCCGGTGCCGGCCGCCCGGGCATTCGCGGCCCAGTCGGCGCCGGGATAACCGGCCACGACGTAGAGGCCGCCTCTAAAGTTGAAGGGCGTCATCGGGGTTCGGCGCGGTTGGCCCGACTTGCGGCCGGGCACGGTGAGCACCATGGCGGGGCCGGTCGGGATGCCCAGCCGTTGGACCGCCATCATGAACTTGTTCATGGGCTTGAGGTAGCGCGGGGGGCGTGGATCGGTCATCTAGAGACTCCTTATTTCTCGGTGCTGAACATCGCTCGGTGCTGGAAGACCCAGTGCGCGAACGGGACTGGGGGCCGACCGAGGATCTTCTCCACCTCGTGGGTGACCAGGGCCGGGTTGTCGAGCGTCTCGGCCTGCATGGCGAGGTAGGCGTCGGCGAATCCGGCGCTGAAGCCCAACCCGACGAATCGTTGTCGCACGGCATCGGCGGGGATCTCGAGGTACTGCAGCGGCCGGCCCAGGACGGCGCCGATGACCCCAACCAGCTCGGCGTTGGTGAAGGCTTGCGGACCGGTCAGCGGGATGCGTTGCCCGGCAAGCTCGTCGGTGAGCAGGGCATGCGCCGCGACACCGGCGATGTCGGTCTCGACGATCGGGGCCGCCGATGCCGCGGCGTAGGGTCCGGCGACCACGTCGCCGGCGCGGATCTGCGCCGACCACATGCCGGCGAAGTTGGTGGCGAACACCGTGGGCCGCAGGCTGACCCAGTCCAAACCGGAGTCGACGGCGAGGCGCTCGACCTCCCGGTTGCGGTCCCCGCGGAACCGGGACGGCTGCCGGGCGACGTCGTCGTCAGCGTTGATCGCCGACAGCGCCACCAGCTTGCTGACACCGGCGGGCCCGCACCGGGCCACTACGTCGTCCAGTTGCGCACCCAGCGCCCGCGAATTCAGGAAAACCGCGGAGGCACCGGGTAGCGCCTCGGCAGCCGAGCCGAACACCTCTACCTCGGACGGAAATCCGGCCGGCCCCGGTTGCCGGGTGACCGCCCGCACGCGGGCTCCCGCGGCCAGCAGTTCGGTGACGAGTGGGCGTCCGACGTTGCCGGTCGCACCGGTGACGACGATGGTGACGATGGTCATGATGGGCATCCTTTCCGTGAACTTTGTGCACTGGGAGAAACGACGAGGCAAAAGGTGGGAAAGTTACCCGGGAGAACCTGTAACTTTTCGCCCCAGCAGATCGTCGAAGAGTCATGAACCAGTCGCAGTCAACCGGTGACCAGGTCGGCGAGGCCTGGCGTCGGCACCGCCCATACCTGGTCAACCTCGCCTACCAGATGCTGGGCGACATCGGCGACGCGGAAGACGTTGCGCAAGAGGCCTTTTTGCGATTCTCGCGCGCCGACGTGAGCGAAATCGAGGACGCCCGCGGCTGGCTGACCGTGGTGGCGAGCCGGCTGTGCCTGGACCAGGTGCGGTCGGCCCGCGCCCGATACGAACGGCCCGGAGAGGTTGCCGAGCAACCGGCGCCGCCCCGCTTCGACCCGGCCGACCGGGTCACGCTCGACGACGAGATCCGCACCGCCCTGCTCGAAGTCCTGCGCAGGCTCAGCCCCGCTGAGCGGGTCGCCTTCGTGCTGCACGACGTGTTCGGCGTCCCGTTCGACTCGATCTCGCAGACCGTGGGCCGCCCGGTCGGCACCTGCCGCCAACTGGCTCGCAGGGCGCGCACGAAATTCCATGCGGCACAGCCGAAGTTGAGCGACGTCGCATCGGCCGAACACCAATTGGTGACCGAGAAGTTCATCACCGCATGCGCCAACGGTGACCTCGAGGCGTTGGCCGCCGTCTTGGATCCGACGGTGTGGGGTGTGGGCACCATCCTCGCGGACCCGGCGCCGCCACAGCAGATCAACCACGGGCCGGATGCGGTGGCCACCAACCTGTTGCGCTACCTGTGGCCGGACGTGACCCTGGTCAGCGGACCCGTCGGGGGACCGGTGCTGCTGGCCTTCAGCGAGCGCCGCCTGTTCGCCGTCATTGTGCTGACGATCCGCGGGTCCCGGGTGATGAAGATCGAGGCGATCGCCGACCCGGCGGCGCGGGCTTAGTTCGGCGTGCCCGCGTGGTCTGCGCCGCCGTGCGGACGTGCCGCGAAGTATCCGGCGATGGTCGCGGTGATCTCGAGGAATTTGCGCCGCGTGGCCGGGGCCATCTCGTGACCCACGTCGATCACGCCGCCGGGCCGCAGGTGGGGGTCGAAGGGCACTTCGATCACCGGCCGGCCATGGTCGGTGAACTCGCGGGCGAGCAATGCCCGGGTGCGTTTGTCGGCATGACCGTCGGAATCGTTGAGCACCACGATGGTGTGGCGCAACAGCGTGACCAGGCCCTGATCCGCCAGCCACTCCATGGTCCGCGCGGCGGCGGATGCGCCGTCGGCCCAGGGGGAGGACACCACGATCAGCGCGTCCAGGTCGCGCAGGACCTCCTGGGTGAGCGGCGCGTCCATGGTCGAACCGCAGTCGATGACCGAGATCGTGAAATGGCGGTCCAGTCGCAGCGCGGCTTCCCGGTAGATCGCCGGATCGAGCACTCGGCGCGGGCCCGTCGCCGGCTCCCCGGCGAGCACATGAAGACCCGAGGCATTGCGGCCCAGCCGCGCCACCACATCGTCGAAGGACCGTAGGTTCTTGTCGGCGGTCAGCTCCCAGAACGAGCCCGTCGATGCCGGATCGATCCGGCTGCTGAGCCTGCCGAACGCGGTGTCGGCGTCGATCGCGACGACGTGGTCTTGCCTGCGCAGCGCGGCGAGCAGCGAGCCCACGCTCGCGGCCACCGACGTCTTGCCCACGCCCCCCTTGCCCAGCACGCCGACCTTGTAGTTGCCGTACAGCCGGGTCCGGATGGCCGCCTCGAACTGGGCCTCCTGTCGCTGGGCGGGCGACGGGCCCAGGTTGACCAGCCCGAAGGTAATCAGCCGCAGGACTCGTCGCCAACCGCGATCGGGTAGCTCTGCGGGCGCC
>NZ_QMEU01000154.1 GCF_003284975.1 Mycobacterium colombiense | reverse complement strand
GCCGCGCAGCAGCGGGCTGCCGCCGTGCCGCCACCGGGTGGCGAAGTCGTCCAACGCACCCTGCGCCTCGGCGGACTCGCGAATCCCCAGGGCGCGCAAGGCTTCCGGCGTGCATGACGGGTAGCCGGCCGACTTCGAGCGGGGGGCGCTACGCACGCTGGTGGCCACTGAGGTCGCTTCTAAGGCGCGCAGCCGCCAGTTGGCCAGCCAGTGGTGCATGCCGTCGAGGCAGTACGGGTCGTCGAGCTGCGCGTTGACCACCGGAGTGACGCCGAGGGTGATCAGGCTCCGGCGATCTTCGCCGGCCAACGTGTCGAGCACGCGCATCAGCGGCAAGTAGGCCGCCGCCCAGGATTGGTACAGCCATTCCTCGCCGACGGGCCAGCGGCCGTGATGGGCCAGCCAGGGCAGGTGGGTGTGCAAAACCAGGGTGAAGAGGCCGGGCACCCGGTCCTGCGCCGTGCTCACGGCGCTACCGCGATCGCGACCAGGTCCAGGCTGTCGTCGATGTGGTGGCCGGTGCGCGCACCCTCGCCGGCCTCGATCAGGTCGAAGTCGGCGGTGGTGACCGCGGCGACGTCGGCCGCCAGCTCGGGCGGCCAGGGGGCCCCTTGGTCAGCGGCCAGTGCCCGCTGGATCTGCGCGTCGATGATCGAGCCGCCGTGCCGGGCGTCCATCTCCCGCAGCCGCGGGCCATGGAACAGGCCGCTGATCGAGACGTCGCGGAACCCGCCGTCGACCAGCAGCTGGGTGAGCTCGGCGGCGTTGAGTTCCCGGGTGTGGAAGGGGTTGATCGGGGTGTCACGGCCGGGGGAGAAGGTGATCCGGTTGGGGGTCGACATCATCAGCAGCCCCGACGGTCGCAGCACCCGGGCGCACTCCACGACGAACTGTGTTTGGTCCCACAGGTGCTCGATCACCTGGAAGTTGACCACGATGTCCACCGACGAGTCGGGCAGCGGCAGCTGCGCGAGGTTCGCCTGCAGGACGTCCACCCGGGGGTAGCGGCTGCGGACATGGGCCACCGCGGCGTCGTCGTAGTCGACGGCGATGACGCGGCGCGCGACGCCGGCGATCAGATCGGCGCCGTAGCCCTCGCCGCAACCGGCCTCGAGCACGTCGGCGCCCCCGCAGCGCCCGGCGAGCCGCTGGTAGACGACCTCGTGGCGGCGGAACCAGTAGTTCTCGATGTCTATACCGGGGATGGTGCGCTCGCCCGTCAGCGTCATCACGGCGTCACCCACCGACGCGGTGTCGCCGGGGGGGTGCTGCGGGACGTCAGGGACCGGTGCGCTCATTGCATAGGCAGGCTAACGCGAAGTGTCGGATTCGCGAACCGGGGACGTGAGCCCTCGCTCGTGAGGCGGCGGACGGGCTGCGAGAACGTGCCGCCCAGCGACGACTCCGCCCGCGGCAGCGGACGGGGGAGGAGCGGGCAATATGGCCTGAGCGACCAGCTATGGTGTGAATGCATACCGCACAAAGTTACCGGGTAGTAACACGGCCGTGCGTTGCGAAAACGCGTACCGAGGTTTCGTAGTCGATTGCTGCGAGCCCCCTTCGAGGAGGACGAACCACACTCATGACGAACATCGTGGTCCTGATCAAGCAGGTCCCAGACACCTGGTCGGAGCGCAAGCTCTCCGACGGCGATTTCACGTTGGACCGTGAGGCCGCCGACGCGGTGCTGGACGAGATCAACGAGCGCGCGGTCGAAGAGGCGCTGCAGATTCGCGAGCGCGAGGGTGGCGAGGGGTCGGTGACCGTGCTGACCGCAGGTCCCGAGCGCGCCACCGAGGCCATCCGCAAGGCGCTGTCGATGGGCGCCGACAAGGCCGTCCACCTCAAGGACGACGGCCTGCACGGCTCGGACGTGGTCCAGACTGGATGGGCGCTGGCGCGCGCGTTGGGCACCATCGAGGGCACCGAGCTGGTCATCGCCGGCAACGAGGCGACCGACGGGACCGGCGGCGCGGTGCCGGCCGTCATCGCCGAGTACCTGGGCCTGCCGCAGCTCACCCACGTGCGCAAGCTCTCCATCGAGGGCGACAAGGTCACCGGCGAGCGGGAGACCGACGAAGGCGTGTTCACCCTGGAGGCCACGCTGCCCGCGGTGGTCAGCGTCACCGAGAAGATCAACGAGCCGCGCTTCCCCTCCTTCAAGGGCATCATGGCCGCCAAGAAGAAAGAGGTCACGGTGCTGACCCTCGCCGAGATCGGGGTCGAGCCCGACGAGGTCGGGCTGGAGAACGCCGGTTCGACCGTGCTGTCGTCGACGCCCAAGCCGCCCAAGACCGCGGGCGAGAAGGTTACCGACGAGGGCGAAGGCGGCAACGACATCGCCAAGTACCTGGTCGGCCAGAAGATCATCTAGCACCAGACACCTCCGGACACACGAAAGAGCGAAATAACCCATGGCTGAAGTACTGGTGCTCGTCGAGCACACAGAAGGTGCGCTGAAGAAGGTCACCTCCGAACTGATCACCGCCGCCCGCGCGCTGGGCGAGCCGGCCGCCGTCGTGGTCGGCGCGCCCGGCACGGCCGCGCCTCTGGTCGACGGGCTCAAGGAGGCCGGCGCCGCCAAGATCTACGTCGCCGAGTCCGACGACGTCGACAAGTACCTGATCACCCCGGTGGTCGACGTGCTGGCCTCGCTTGCCGAGTCCAACTCGCCCGCCGCGGTGATCCTGTCGGCCAACGCCGACGGCAAGGAGATCGCCGGCCGGCTCGCGGCTCGCATCGGCTCCGGCCTGCTGGTCGACGTGGTCGACGTCAAGGAAGGCAATAAGGCGACCTACTCCATCTTCGGTGGCGCGTACACCGTAGAGGCGCAGGCCAACGGCGACACCCCGGTGATCACCGTGCGCGCCGGTGCGATCGACGCCGAACCGCAGGCCGGCGCCGGCGAAGAGGTCACCGTCGAGGTGCCGGCCCCAGCCGAGAACGCCACCAAGGTCACCGCCCGCGAGCCCGCGGTCGCCGGCGACCGTCCGGAACTGACCGAGGCCACCATCGTCGTCTCCGGTGGTCGCGGCGTCGGCAGCGCGGAGAACTTCAGCGTCGTCGAGGAGCTGGCCGACTCGCTGGGTGCGGCCGTCGGCGCCTCGCGCGCCGCCGTCGACTCCGGCTACTACCCGGGCCAGTTCCAGGTGGGCCAGACCGGTAAGACGGTCTCGCCGCAGCTCTACATCGCGCTGGGCATCTCCGGTGCCATCCAGCACCGGGCGGGCATGCAGACCTCCAAGACGATCATCGCGGTCAATAAGGACGAAGAGGCGCCCATCTTCGAGATCGCCGACTACGGCGTGGTGGGCGACCTGTTCAAGGTGGCTCCGCAACTCACCGAGGCGGTCAAGACCCGCAAGGGCTGAGTCTCTCGGCGGCAAAAGCCCCCGGCACCGCGGTGCCGGGGGCTTTTGCGTTCGTACCCCATTGATCGCTTCCCGAATCCGCTAGTGCCCGTGCTAGCGGATCCCGAAGCCGCACAACAGTTCTCGGTCCGGCTGTCGACGCCGTTAGGCGCCGGTCAGCATCGCGTCGATGCGCCGCACGGCCACCGAGCACACCGTCAGGTAGGGCGCGGCCCACCACGGCACCGACATGCTCACCCGCGCGCCGTCACCGACCGGGTCCACCCGATGCCGGGTCGCCGGGACACCGGCCACCTTCCACGCCCAATAGTGCCCCGGCTCGAACTCGGTGACTTCGAACGGCACAGAGACCAGCAGCGACGTCTGGACCACGCCCGTCACGCCAAGGCCCAGCTCGGTGTGCGGCGGATCCAGCCGCGCCCCCCGAATTGTCGGGCCCCACTTCGGCCACGCACCCAGATCGACCAACAGCTCCCACACAGCGGTCGGCGGCGCCGCGATCTGCCGATCCGCGGTCAGCATCATGGCGCGGCCTGCCCAAACCGGCGCTGCTGTTTGACGACGTCATCGAGATCGGTGAGCCGTCGCAGGCCCGCCAACGGTTGGGTCATGCGCCTGTTTCCCTCCAGATAGTTCTTGTTGCGCTGCAGAAACACCCAGTAGCCGCCGGTGAAGGGGCACGCACGCTCGCCGACCCGCTCGGTCGGGCGGTAGGCGCAGTGCCCGCAGTAGTCGCTCATCCGGTTGATGTAGGCGCCGCCCGCGGCGTAGGGCTTCGTCGCCATCAGTCCGCCATCGGCGTGCTGTGACATGCCCACGACGTTGGCGACCATCACCCACTCATAGCCATCGACGAAGCAGCGGTGGAACCAGTCGGTGACCGCGGCGGGGTTCCAGCCGCGCTGCAGCGCGTAATTGGACAACACCATCAGTCGCGGGATGTGATGCGCCCAGCCGTGATCGCGGACCTGCGCCAGCACATCGCGCAGGCAGCGGGCCTCGACGGCGTCGGCGTCGAGGTCGGCGAACCAGTCCGGCAGGGGGGCGCGCGCGTCGAGCGCGTTGCGGCGCCGGTAACCGGGGCCGAAATACCAATAGACGTGCCAGATGTAGTCCCGCCACCCGATCAGTTGGCGGATGTAACCCTCGACGCTGGCCAGCGGGGCGTTGCCCGCGCGGTAGGCGTCCTCGGCCGCGTACGCGCAGTCCAGCGGGTCGAGCAGCCCGAGGTTCATCGGCGCCGACAGCAGGCTGTGCGCCATGAAACGGTCACCGGAGAGCATGGCGTCCTCGTGAGGGCCGAAGTGCGGCAACCGATCCCGCACAAACACTCTTAATGCGGTCTGCGCTTCGGTTGCGGTGACGGGGAATTCGCGCGGCCCGTCGCGACCGACGAAGGCGGCGTCGCCGTCGCGCTCCCAGCGGTCCAGGTCCGCGCGCACCTGCTCGTCGATCTCGTCCTCGTCGGGTCGCCACGGCGCGGGCACACCTAGCGTCTCGGCGCCTTTCGGAGCCGGCTCTCGGTTGTCGGCGTCGAAGTTCCACCGCCCGCCCACCGGTTGGTCCCCGTCCATCAACAGCTCGAACCGGCGCCGGGCGTCGCGGTAGAAGTTCTCCGGCAGCAGCGTCCGCTGCCGCTTGGCCCATTCGTCGAAATCCGCGCGATCGGTGCAGAATCCGCGCGCGGGCAACACCTCGATCGCCGGCCGCGACCGGACGAACCCGTCCGCGGCCCAGGTGGTGGGTTGGCACACGCTGATCGGCTCGCGCACCCGCTCCAGCGCCTCGCCGTACGTGCGGGTCCGCAGGAACTGCGCCTGATCGCCCAGTTCGGCCGCGCGGTGGCGCAGCGCGGACAGCACGAGGTGGGCCTTGCGGCGGTGAAAGCGGCGGCGCCCGAACACCGCGCGGGACTCGATGAGCAACACCGGCTGGTCGCGGTGGTCCAGGAAGTGCGGGCCCAGCTGATCGGCGAAGCACCAACGGCGCGTGTCCGGGCTCATACCGCGGCCGCGGTGTGGTTCACGACGGAGCCTGAATCCGCGAGTGGATCGTCATCTTGCACGCTCTACCCGCAACACTCGGTGCTCAACCGCGGCATTTCGTCATCTCACGTGCACCGACACGTCACAGCGGCGATGCCGACTAGCTCATCGACTACGCCACGTTGGGGTTCATGAGCATCGCTTCAGTCCTCATACCCAGCGAAAAGCCCACCGGCGCGGCGGCCACACCGCGCTACTCCCTGTTGCTGTCCACCGACCCCGCCATGATCGAGGCGGCGCAGCGGCTGCGGTACGACGTGTTCACCAGCACCCCCGGCTTCGCACTGCCGGCGGCCGGCCAGGACGGGCGGGATGTCGACCGGTTCGACGAGTTCTGTGACCACCTGCTGGTGCGCGACGACGACACCGGCGAGATGGTCGGCTGCTACCGCATGCTGGCGCCGGCCGGCGCCATCGCGGCCGGGGGCCTCTACACCGCCACCGAGTTCGACATCCGCGCCCTGGACCCGCTGCGGCCGTCCCTGGTGGAGATGGGACGCGCCGTGGTGCGCGACGGGCATCGCAACGGCGGCGTCGTGCTGTTGATGTGGGCGGGCATCCTGGCCTACCTGGACCGCTACGGCTACGACCACGTGACCGGATGCGTGTCGGTGCCCATCGGTGACGAAGACGACGGCCCGGTGCCGGGCCGCCGGCTGCGCGGCGTCCGCGATTTCATCCTCGACCGGCACGCGGCACCGCCGGAACACCGGGTGTATCCGCACCGGCCGGTGGTGGTCGACGGGACGGCGATCGACGACATCACGCCGCCGGCGCGGCCGTCGGTTCCGGCGCTGATGCGCGGATACCTGCGGCTGGGCGCCCAGGTGTGCGGGGAACCCGCGCACGACCCCGACTTCGGCGTCGGCGACTTCTGCGTCCTGCTGGGCAAGGCGCACGCCGACACCCGATATCTCAAGCGCCTCCGGTCGGTGTCGGCGGCATCGGAAATGGCGGGCGATCGCCGATGAACGCCCCGGCGGGCACCGGACACTCCTGGCTGCCGCGCGCCTCGTGCGATGCGGGCTGCGTGGGCGCGGTCGACGTGGCGACGCCGCGACGGCTGCGGGTGACGCTGCGGATCGCCCTTCGCCTCACGCTGGCGCTGCTGCTCGCACCGGGGCTGCCGCTGCTGGCGGTGCCGTTGCCGGGCCGCACCCGCGCGCAGCGCGTCTATTGCCGCGCGGTGCTGCGCTGCCTGGGGGTGCGAATCACCGTGACGGGCAACCCGATTCGCAACCTGCGCGGGGTGCTGGTGGTGAGCCCGCACATGTCGTGGCTCGACGTCTTCGCCATCGGCTCGGTGCTGCCCGGGTCGTTCGTCGCGCGCGCCGACATGTTCACCGGCCGCGCGACCGGGGTGGTGGCCCGCATCCTGAAGATCATCCCCATCGAGCGGTCCAGTCTGCGGCGGCTGCCCGGTGTGGTCGACGCCGTCGCCCGCCGGCTGCGCGCCGGTCAGACGGTGGTGGCCTTCCCGGAGGGCACCACCTGGTGCGGTGTGGACCGCGGCGCCTTCTATCCGGCGATGTTCCAGGCCGCGATCGATGCCGCCCGCCCGGTGCAGCCCGTGCGGCTGACCTATCACCACGTCGACGGCAGCCCCTCGACGGTGCCGGCCTTCGTCGGCGACGAGACGCTGCTGAGCTCCATTCGGCGGCTGCTGGTCGTGCCGCGCACGCTGGCGCGGGTGCACGTCGAGTCGCTGCAGCTGCCGGGGACCGACCGGCGGGCCCTGGCGCACCGCTGCCAGTCCGCGGTGGGCGGCGGAACCCCCCGGCGCGCTGGTCACGGGCACGTGCTGGTGGCTTGAGCAAACGGGCGGGCCGGTATCGTGGTTCGCGTCATGGTCTACCTCGATCACGCCGCCACCACCCCGATGCACCCCGCCGCCGTCGAGGCGATGACGGCTGTGCTCGGCACGGTCGGCAATGCGTCCTCGCTGCACACCAGCGGCCGGGCGGCGCGGCGCCGCGTCGAGGAGTCCCGCGAGCTGATCGCCGACCGGCTGGGCGCGCGCCCCTCGGAGGTCATCTTCACCGCCGGCGGCACCGAGAGCGACAACCTGGCGGTCAAGGGCATCTACTGGGCCCGCCGCGACGCCGAGCCGCGGCACCGGCGCATCGTCACCAGTGAGGTGGAACACCACGCCGTGCTGGACTCGGTGAATTGGCTCGTCGAGCACGAGGGCGCCGAGGTCACCTGGCTGCCGACCGCCGCCGACGGGTCGGTGTCGGCCGCGGCGCTGCGCGAGGTGCTTACGCGCCACGACGACGTCGCGCTGGTCTCGGTGATGTGGGCCAACAACGAGGTCGGCACCGTCCTGCCGGCCGCCGAACTCGCCGCCGTCGCAGCCGAATTCGGCGTGCCGATGCACAGCGACGCCGTCCAGGCGGTGGGGCAGGTGCCGGTCGACTTCGCCGCCAGCGGGCTGTCGG
>NZ_QMEU01000153.1 GCF_003284975.1 Mycobacterium colombiense | reverse complement strand
GCGCGTCGTCATCGTCGGCGGTGACTTGGTCGCCCTGGAATTGGCGGAATTCCTTGCCGGCCGGGGCCGGTCGGTGGCCATCCTCGAAGCCGGCAAGGAGATCGCGCCCGAGGTGGGCAACAAGCGCAAGACCGAACACATGGATCGTCTCGACCGGCTGGGCGTCACCGTGCACGTGCGCGCCGTCACCGAACGCATCACCGCCGACGCGGTGGAGTTCACCCCGGCCGGTGCAACCACCCGGCGCCTGGCCGCCGACAGCGTCGTGCTGGCGGGCACGGTCGAGCCGGACACCACACTGTTCGACGCCCTGGTCGACGCCCTGCCCGACGCGGAGGTGCACGCCGCCGGCGACTGCACCGGACTGGGCCTGATCCGCAAAGCCACCGAGGAAGGCGCGCGCGCCGCGTGCGCAATCTAGTGACAGGAGAATAGAAATGACCGAAACCGAGCAATCTCAGGCGTCGCCGGCCCTGGCCGCGTCGCAGTCGTCGTGGCGGTGCGTCCAGGCGCACGACCGCGAGGGGTGGCTGGCGCTGATGTCCGAGGACGTCGTCATCGAGGACCCGATCGGCAAGTCCGTCACCAATCCCGACGGCACCGGGGTGCGCGGCAAGGAGGCCGTCGGCGCGTTCTTCGACACCAACATCGCCGCCAACCAGCTCTCGATCACCTGCGAGGAGACCTTCCCGTCGAGTTCACCCGACGAGATCGCCCACATCCTGGTGCTCAACAGCAAGTTCGAGGGCGGCTTCACCAGCTCGGTGCGCGGCGTGTTCACCTATAAGGTCAACGACGCGGGACTGATCACCAACATGCGCGGCTACTGGAACCTGGACATGATGCAGTTCGGCAAACAGGACTGAGTCGTCGCTCGGGCCGCGGCGATCCTCCTAGCGGCGCGTGAAGATCAAATGCGTGACGCCGCTCGGGCTGCTCACCGACTCCAGGTCGAATCGCTGTTCGAGGCCTTCCAGCCCCGTCCACAACGACTCGCCGCGCCCCAAGATGATCGGCACCAGCGCGATGTGCATGTGGTCGACGAGATCGGCTTCGAGGAATTGGCGGACGCTCGACGGTCCCCCGCCCAGGCGAATGTCGCTGCCCCCGGCGGCTTTTCGGGCCATCTCAAGGGATTGGCTGGGACCGGCGTCGATGAAGTGGAAAGTGGTGCCACCGTCCATCTCGATCGGGGGTCGTGGGTGGTGCGTGAGCACGAAGACCGGTGTGTGAAACGGCGGCTCGGAGCCCCACCAGCCTTTCCATTCCTCGCCGCCGTCTTGGCCGGTCCATGGTCCGCGCTGTGGCCCGAACTTGTTGCGCCCCATGATCTCCGCGCCGATGCCCGACGCCCATTGGCTGGCCAGGGCGTCGTCGATGCCGGTGGCCCCGCCCGACTCGCCGTGCATGGCGCGGAAGGTCCGCGTCGCGAAGAACCACTCGTGTAGCCGTCCGCCGGCGTGCCCGAACGGCGCGTCCATGCTTTGGCCGATACCGGTACCGAAGCCGTCGAGGGAAATCGAAAAGTTGTGCACGCGCACTCGTGACATGGTGAGATCTCCTGAATCCATCCGCGTTGTGGGGCGTCGCAGGATTGACCCGAGATGGCGGCCGAACTCATCGGTACGTCGCCGAGGTTGCGTCACGGCGCGTGGCGCGCGGGCGACCACAGCCGCTGGCGCAATGTCAGCGCACCTATGCTGGGCCCATGGCGTCGATCTTCACCAAGATCATCAACCGTGAACTTCCCGGCCGCTTCGTCTACGAGGACGACGACGTCGTCGCGTTCCTGACGATCGAGCCCATGACGCAGGGCCACACGCTCGTGGTGCCGCGCGCCGAGCTCGACAATTGGCAGGACGTCGACGGCCCGGCCTTCGCCCGGGTCATGGCCGTGAGCCAGCTGATCGGCAAGGCGGTGTGCAAGGCGTTCAGGACCGAGCGGTCCGGCCTGATCATCGCCGGGCTCGAGGTGCCGCACCTGCACGTGCACGTCTTCCCCACCCGCAGCCTCAGCGACTTCGGCTTCGCGGGAGTGGACCGCAACCCGTCGGCGGAATCGCTAGATGAGGCCCAGGCCAAGATCAAGGCGGCGCTGGTTCAGTTGACGTGAACGGGCTCATGCGCCGGCACGTCACTGATGCGCGGCAGCGTCACCCTGAAGCGGCAGCCCTCGCCGGGCGCGGTGGTCACGCTGACCACGCCGCCGTGCGCGCGCACCAAGGAGTCGACGATGGATAGCCCCAGCCCGGTACCGCCGCTGGCGCGGGCCCGCGACGAGTCCGTCCGATAGAACCGCTCGAACACGCGCGACGCGTCCTCCTGGTTCATGCCGGGACCCTGGTCCACCACTTCGAGCACGGCGTCCGCGCCGTCGGTGCCGACCCGCACGGTGACGTCGGCGCTTTCCGGTGTGTGTTGCAACGCGTTGGCGATCAGGTTGCTCAACACCTGCCGGATCCGCGCCTCGTCACCGAGCACCTCCGGGGTGCCGGGCCCGTCCAGGACCTCCATGGTGATGGTGCGCTTGGGGTCCATCGCCTGCCCATCGTGCACGGCATCGCTGGCCAGCGCCAGCAGATCCACCCGATGGTGTTCGAGCGGTCGTTGCACATCGAGGCGGGCCAGCAGCAGCAGGTCGTCGACCAGTAGGCCCATCCGGGAGGCCTCGCTTTCGATCCGCGACAACAGCATCGCGACGTCGCGGGTGGCGCCCTGGCGATACAGCTCGGCGAAGCCGCGGATGGTCGTCAGCGGGGTGCGCAGTTCGTGGCTGGCGTCGGTGATGAACCGCCGCATCCGGTCCTCGGAGCCGCGCGCCTTCTCGGCCGAGGACTCCGAGGACGCCAGCGCCTGCTGAATCTGCGCCAACATTCCGTTCAGCGCGAGCGAGAGCCGGCCCACCTCGGTGCGCGGATCACGTTCTGGCACACGGCGATCCAGTTGGCCCGACGCGATCGCCGCGGCGGTCTGCTCGACCTCGGCCAGCGGCCGAAGGCTGCGCTGCACCACCGCGAAGCTGGCGATCCCGACCACGACCAGCACCGCCACCCCGATGCCCATCTGCAGCCACACCAGCGAGCTGACCGTGTGCTGGACGTCGGACAGGTCGATCGCGACGGTCGTCAGCCCGTGCGGGCCGTGCACCGAGACGGCCCGCCATTGAATGTCCGAGCCGTTCACCGACGGCAGCGTGGTCGGGTTGGGGCCGACGTCGTTGTTGGGCGGTAACGCCGGTTCGGCGTTGCGGTCGTTGATGGCGGTGAACGGGGTCCCGTCGATGCTGACGCCGCGGACGTAGAACTTCGACGGCGGCCGGCCCGGGTCGGGACCTTCGTACGGCGGCGGCGACCGGCGCCGCGGGTTCTGCGCCCAGCCCCGGGACGCATCGAGCAGCGTGGAGTCGATGCGGCTGATCAGGCTGTGCCGCAGGATCGAGGTCACCGCAATGCCGGACACGGCGAGGCCGCAGGCGACCAGCGCCAGGGTGGCGGCGACGAGCCCTATCCGAAGGGGCAATCCGCGTCGAGGCTTCGTGACCATCTACCTAACTTCTTCTACCGCCGCCGGCCGCGGGCCCGCTCAGCGCGGTTCCCGCAATACGTAACCGACTCCGCGCAGGGTGTGCAGCAGCCGCTTCTCGCCGGTGTCGATCTTGCGACGCAGATACGACACGTAGGACTCGACGACATTGACGTCACCTCCGAAGTCATAACGCCACACGTGGTCGAGAATCTTCGGCTTGCTCAACACGGTGCCGGCGTTGATCACAAAGTAACGCAGCAGCGTGAATTCGGTCGGTGACAGCGACACCGGTTGCCCGGCCTTCCACACCTCGTGGGTTTCTTCGTCGAGTTCGATGTCGGCGAAAGACAGTCGCGCGCTGCGCGGTTCGGCCCCGCCCTTGCCGGCGCGGCGAAGGATGACCCGCAACCGGGCCACGACCTCCTCGAGGCTGAACGGCTTCGTCACGTAGTCGTCGCCACCCAGCGTCAGGCCGGCGATCTTGTCCTGCAGGGAATCTCGGGCGGTCAGAAACAGAGCGGGGGCATCGATGCCGTCGGCGCGCAGCCGGCGCAGCACGCCGAACCCGTCCATGCCCGGCATCATCACGTCGAGGATGACCGCGTCGGGCCGGGCCTCGCGGGCCCGATCGAGGGCCTGGGCGCCGTTGGTTGCGGTGTAGACCTCGAAACCCTGGAATTTCAGACTGACCGAGAGCAGCTCGACGATGTTGGCTTCGTCGTCGACCACGAGGACGCGAGCCTCCGGTTTGGTGTCGTTGGGGGTTGCCGATGTCATCAGATGCTTCTGTCCCTTGCTTGAACGTTTGCTATGCGAAGGTTGTGTACTTCCTGAAAGCTCAGTGCCAACCGTCTGATAGTAGTCTGCCAGGAATCATCGCATTGCCTTGGGACGTAACGGGCTTGCCCAGCTTGCGTCGCGAATAGACTCGAGGAATGAACCTCGCCAGAAGCATCGTGTCGGCCGCGACGGCGCCCGCCCGGGTCGGGCTGGCCGCCGCCGATGCGAGCCTGAGCGTCGCGAGCACCGCCGTCGGCGTGGCGAAGCGAGCCCTGGGCGACGGCGGGACCGCCGGCACCAACGCGATGACCTCCATGCTGGGGATCGACGACGCGATCATGCGGGCCAACCGGCTGGCCAGGCTGCTCGACGACGACGCCCCGCTGGGCCGGGCGGTGGCCCCGGACGGTCCGATCGATCGCTTGCTGCGCCCGGGCGGGGTGGTCGACCTGCTGACGTCGGAGGGCGGGTTGCTGGACCGGCTGACCGCCGAGGGCGGCGCCTTGCATCGCACGCTGCAGCCCGGCGGGCTGGCCGATCAGCTGGTCGCCGAGGAGGGGCTGATCGAGCGGCTGCTGGCCGAGGACGGGCTGGCTGACCGGCTGCTGGCCGAGGGCGGCCTGGTCGACAAGCTGACCGCGAAGAACGGACCGCTGGATCAGCTCGCCGACGTCGCCGACACCCTGGCACGGCTCACGCCCGGCATGGAGGCGCTCGAGCCCGCCATCGCCACGCTGCAGGACGCCGTCATCGCGCTCACCATGGTGGTCAACCCGCTGAGCAACATCGCCGACCGGATTCCGCTGCCGGGGCGTCGGCGCCCGTCGTCGCGGGCGGTGCGCTCCGCACGCGTGATCGACAGCGACCAGTGACCGATTAGGCTGGGCACGGTTTTACCCCCGCCTCCTTAGCTCAGTGGTAGAGCACTCGCCTTGTAAGCGAGCGGTCGTCAGTTCAATCCTGACAGGGGGCTCCAACGTTCGCTGCCGCGTCCGCGTGGCTGCCCAGCGCCAGCGTGCCAACATTTGCTCACACTCTCATCGAGTCGCTCCGCCAGAGCGACCAACCCGAGTCGCACAAACCTGCGCACCGGTCGAAAGTCATTGCAGCGGACAGCCACCAATCGGCGATCGACCACCACGGGAAAGCCCTGATAACACTCTATTTTGTCTGAAATGCCGCGTATTCCAAGTACACGCGCGATGGCCATGATATGAAGCGACTAATCGTTGGTGAGCAATAAATTGCCATTCTCTATCGGCCGCCTAACCAGCGAGGGGGGTCAAAAAGTCGGCCTGATAAGCGTAACCCCCGGGGGGGTCAGGATGACGGCTGCTGCAACTGCGCCGCGAGCCTTGCTGCTGCGGCTCCTTCGCCCGTCGACACGGGTGAACCCGTATCCCGTCTACCGCGAGCTCCGAGAGCATGGACCGCTGCATGTACCCTCGGCCAACCTCACGGTGTTCAGTTCGTTCCGGGACTGCAACCAGGTGCTACGGCACCCCGCGTCGGCCACCGGGATCATGTTCGCACGGCAAGAGATCGCTGCCGGTGCCCAGCTGCGGCCGTTCGGCCAAACGGGGTTTCTGTCCCTCGCCCCGCCGGATCACGCCCGGTTGCGCCAGCTCGTCGGCAAGGCCTTCGCACCGAAGGTTGTCATGGCGCTCGAACCAGAAATCCGCAAGCTGGTGTCTTCCCTCCTTGACGATGCTGAAGCCGGGGGCACTTTCGACGTGATCGCTGACCTGGCCTACCCACTACCGGTAGCGGTGATCTGCCGGCTGCTGGGCGTGCCGATCGAGGACGAGCCGGAGTTCAGCCGGGCGGCGGCGCCGCTGGCGCGACTGGTCGACCCGTTCATCACGTTCTCCCGCGACCCGGACGCGTCCGAGGAACGGAAGCGGGCAGGACTGTGGCTGCACGAATACCTGCGCAACCTGATGCAGCAGCGCCGCCGTGCGCCCGGTGAGGACCTGATATCCGCATTGATCGCTGTTGAGAAGTGCGGTGACCAGCTCACGGAGGAGGAAATCATCGCGGCCTGCGCTCTGATACTCATCGCCGGGCACGAGACCACAGTGAACCTTATCGCCAACGCGATCCTTGCGATGCTGCGTCATCCGGGCCAGTGGGCCGCACTGGGCGCCGATCCGGGGCGGGTGTCAGCGGTGATAGAGGAGACGCTGCGGTACGACCCACCGAACCAGCTGATGGCCCGAATCGCGGGTGTTGACATGACGATTGGCGATGCCCAGGTGCCGAAAGGCGGCATCATGCTGTTGTTGCAGGCCGCCGCCCAACGCGACCCCGACGTCATCGAAAGGCCCGACGAATTCGACCCGGACCGAGAAACGATTCACCACTTGGCGTTCGGGCACGGTCCGTCCTTCTGCCTCGGCGCGCCGCTGGCCCGGCTCGAAGCGTCGATCGCGTTGTCGGCGGTGACAGCGCGCTTCCCAAGCGCACGCCTTGATGGTGAGCCGCTGTACAAGCCGAACGTCACGCTGCGCGGCATGTCGAAGCTGACCGTCGCGGTCTGAACTCGCTCCCGGCGAACGTGCGTGTCGCTAACCGCGACGTCGGCGGCGACCCATTACGGCTGACCCGGGATGACGTCCAGACCGCCTTGAATGTCCTGCAGCTTCCCCTGGATGCCCTGCAGATCCCGTTGGATGTCCTGTAGATCGGACAACGATTTCTGATAGTCCGGCTGTGTCGGGTCCGGCGCGGTGGGTCGCGACTGGGGGCAGTACGCGACGATGGCTCCCGCGGTGACCTTCGCGCTTTGATCCGCGTCCCAGACCGACCTGCGCTGCACGAACCCGGCCGCGTCCGCGAAATTCGGTTGGTGCGCCAAAAAGTCGCACACGGCGTGCCCCTGGCTCATCACGTAGTCCTGGCTGGGAACGGGCACCCCCTCGCGCTTCAGCGCGCCGATGAAGGCCGCGTCGACGGCGCCGATCGCCGGGGCGGATGCCTTCGGCGCCACGGGCGGGGCAGGCGCGGCCGCGGGCGGGGTGTCCTCAGGCTGGGCAGCCGAATCGTGGTGGCGCAGCGCGAACATCACCGCCACCGCGGCGACGACGGCCACCAGGGATAGCGGTAAGGCCGCGAACAGACCCAGGCGGCGCAGCGCGGCGATTTTCCGTCGCCGCGCTGCGATGGTGCGGGCTTCGCTCTCCCGCGACCGGACGGCGCCGGCGACCTCGCTCTCCCAGGCGTCGAACGCAACGACCTCGGGCGTCCCCGCCCCCTGGGCCAGGATTTCGTCGAGCAGTTGGTCGGCCTCATGCGACGACAGCTGACCGCCCTGCTCGCGGATCTGTTGGCGCCGCAGCGCGATGAGCCGCAATTCCGAATCGATCTTCTCGCGGTCGCGCATATCAACCAGTTTGAGAGCGTCGCGCCGTTGTTACAACTCCCGATAAGTAGATGGCCGTCACCGCATTGATGTCACAGGCGCTCATGCGAAAGACTCGGTTAAGCCGGCCAGCCGCAGCCGTGGGATTCGAGGCAAGGGATGGACGTGATCACCGTGAGCCGTAACCGCATCGGGCCGCTCGTCGTCGGCGCGATCGCCTTCGCGCTCGTCGGTTGTT
>NZ_QMEU01000152.1 GCF_003284975.1 Mycobacterium colombiense | reverse complement strand
GGCCCCGATCATCCCGGACAGCACGTCACCCGATCCGGCGGTCGACGCCCAGGACTGCCCGGCCGGATTGAGGTAGACCGGGCCGCCAGGGTCGGCGATGACGGTGACGTTGCCCTTGAGCAGCACCGTGGCGCCGAACGCGTCGGCCAGCTTGCGGCACGCGCCCACCCGGTCATCACCCGGCGGGTTACCCGCCAGTCGCGCGAATTCACCCGCGTGCGGGGTCAGCACCGTCGGCGCGGTGCGGTTGGCCACCAGCTCGGGGTGCGCGGCCAGGATGGTCAGCCCGTCGGCGTCCACGATCACCGGCAGGTCGGTTTCCAGCGCGAACCACAGCGCCGCCGCCCCGACGTCGTCGGTGCCCAGTCCCGGGCCGACGACCCAGGACTGCACCCGGCCGGCCGAGGCGGGGGTGGGCGAGGCGATCACCTCCGGCCAGTGCGCGAGCACCTCGCGGTGCGCGCTGCCGGCGTAGCGGACCATGCCCGAGGTGGCGGTGACGGCGGCGCCGGTGCACAGCACGGCGGCGCCCGGATATGTCGACGAGCCGGCCATCACGCCGGTGACGCCCTGGGAATACTTGTCGTCGTGGGGCCCGGGCACCGGCCAGCGGGCGGCCACGTCGGCGGCCTCGAACCCCAACACGTCGGTCTCGGGTAAGTCGAGCCCGATGTCGATCAGCCGGACGCGCCCGCAATCGGCCAGCGCGTGCACGGGTTTGAGGCCGCCGAAGGTGACGGTCAGCACGGCGCGCACGGCGGGGCCGGTGATCGCGCCGGTTGCCGCGTCGATGCCGCTGGGGATGTCGACGGCGACCACCGGCGGGTCGCCCGCCTCTTTGAAGGCGGCGAACACCTCGGCCGCGGCGGGCCGCAGCGCCCCGGAGCCCGAAATGCCGACCACGCCGTCGATGACGAGATCCGTTGCCGGCGAGACGCTTTCGACTAAGCGACCGCCGGCTTGCCGGAACGCCGCCAGGCCCTTGCGGTGGGTGCGCTCCGGGTTGAGCAGGATCGCGTCGGCGGCCGCGCCCCGACGGCGCAGGAAGGTGGCCGCCCACAACGCGTCTCCGCCGTTGTCCCCGGAGCCGACGACCGCGCACACACGTCGCCCGGTTACCCCGCCGGTGCGCGCCGCTAACTCGCCGATGATCTCGGTGGCCAGCCCGTAGGCCGCGCGTCGCATCAAGGCGCCGTCGGGCAGGCTGGCCAGTAGTGGCGCTTCGGCCTGGCGGATCGCGTCTACCGAGTAGTAATGCCGCATCAGAGTCAGATTACGTGGCACCGTCGCGGGGGCTTGGCGCCCACGGTATTTCGATTGCGCGCGGGTGCCGGCATCAGCTCGGGGTGGCCGGCGGCACGCGGCGGCGCACGATGGCCCGCAGGCGTGCCGGACTCAGCTGCCGGCCGCCCTTGGAACGCGTGCGCGTCATCGGGTAGAAGCACAGGCCGATCAGAATCGAGGTGAAGTGCCCGATCGCGGTGAAGTTCAGTTCGTTGCCCATGGTGATCAGCGGGAAACCGAAGATGACGAACAGCACCCCGAGGTAGCCCCAGCACCATGGCCGAGCGATGTGGTAGGTCAGCACGGCCATCACGCCCACCAGGAAATAGCTGACCCCGATGTCGCGGGCGTGCACCAGCCGTTGCGGGGCGTCGTGGTCCTCGATCGCGAAGTAGAGGATGCCTTCGCTGATGTAGGTGGCCAGGATGTGCGAGCTCAATCCCACTGTGAGCCAGCGCAGCTGGCCGAGCCAGTGTTCGGCCGGCGCGAGAAACAGGGTGAACAGCAGCAGGTAGGGCTCGAAGTTCTTGCCGTCGATCCACAACAGGCTGGAGAACAAGACATCGAGCGGATCCCTACCCAGTTCGTGAATGTTGGTGGAGCGGTGCAGCAGTACCGAGTGCAGCTCCCTGCCGGTGAGATGGGTCTGGATGATCGTGGTGATCATCAGCACCAGCAGCCAGCCATAGGTCAGCGGCGCGCTCGTGACGTAGTGCCAGACCGCCAGCGTCATGCTGCGCACTCGCCTGCGTACCGATGGATGCGCCACGACTCAACCTTCGCACGCGGGGCGCGGCGCCGGACAGCTTCGGCGGCAAACACGCCGCCGGCGTCCGGCTACTTGGCCGGCGCCGGTTCCGCAGGTGCGGGCGCCGGTTCCGCCCGTGCGGCGGCCGTCGGCGGCTTCAAATGCCGCCACCAGCAGCCAATGTAGAGAATCATCGAGACCGCCAGCGCGACCAGCACCCAGATGACGACGGTGATGTCGACCCAGCTGCCGAACGGTGGCGAGCCGGGTAGCGCGTTGCGCAGCGGCACCACCGCGAACAGCATCGCCGCGTACCAGGTCGTCATCGGCGGCTGAAACGGCCGCCGGTCGCGCGCCGTCTGAATCGCCACGACGAGGGCCAGGCTGGCGATCGTGATCAGCACGCCGAGGATGACGATGGCGAACGCCGCGGTGCTCAGCGAGCGCCGCACGTTCAGCCGGTAGGGGCCCTCCGCCTGGGACCTGGTGGCTGACAGCCGCCACCCGGACAGGTGGTCGACGAAGGTCACCGGCACGTGGTCGGGCGCCCGGTCGGTGTCCGGGCCGTAAAAGATTTCGACTTCGATCGGCCCCGAGCGGTATTGGTCGAAGGGCCACCGCTCGATCTGGCCGGCGATGGTCAGCGGGACCGCCATCAGGCCGGGCAGCATGCCCTTGGTCCAGGTGTGCCGGGACGGCATCGCCGAGGAACGCACGCGCAGGCTCAGATCGTCCTTGAGGTGATGGGTTTTCGGGTCCAGCAACGCCGATCCGGGATTGAACGCCAGGTTGACGGCGAGCACGCTGTTGTTGGACTGGATGTCTTCGACGTTGATGGTCGCCGACGGTTTGTCGCCGTCGGCCGTCGCGGCGGCCACGTCCAACCGTCTGCCGGTACCGCTCTGCGCGTACATCGCGACGGCCGCCACGTATGCCGCGAGGATGAGGACGACAAGACCCACGATGCCGTACTTCGTGCCGGCCGATCGCATACTTCCTCCCGTACGGACGTAGCCCAACCCACCTGCCGCAAAAGCTTTCCCAGGGCAATGTAATGGATCGGCTGCGTATTCGCCGGTGATACGGGGGAAGCGGCGCGAGCTGTCCCGCGCCTATTCGACGGTGACGGACTTGGCCAGGTTTCGCGGCTTGTCCACGTCGTACCCGCGGGCCTGCGCCACCGACGCGGCAAACACCTGCAGCGGGATGGTCGACAGCAGCGGCTGCAAAAGCGTTGACACCGACGGGATTTCGATCAGGTGGTCGGCGTAGGGGCGCACGGTGTCGTCGCCTTCCTCGGCGATCACGATGGTGATCGCGCCGCGCGCCTGGATCTCTCGGATGTTGGACAGCAGCTTGGCGTGCAGCACGGCCGACCCCTTGGGGGACGGCATGATGACGATGACCGGCAGATCGTCCTCGATCAGCGCGATCGGGCCGTGCTTGAGCTCACCGGCGGCGAACCCCTCGGCGTGCATGTAGGCCAATTCCTTGAGTTTCAGCGCACCTTCGAGCGCGACCGGGTAGCCGACGTGGCGGCCCAGGAACAACACCGTCGGGGACTGAGCGAACTGGTAGGCCAGCGCGGACACCGGCTTGATCGTCGCGATCACCCGCGCCACGAGGTCCGGCATCGCTTCCAGCTCGTGGTATTCGCGCTGCACCTCGTCGGGGTACTTGGTGCCCCGGGCCTGCGCCAGCGCCAGCCCCACCAGATAGTTGGCGGTGATCTGCGCCAGGAACGTCTTGGTGGAGGCCACCCCGATCTCCGGGCCGGCGCGGGTGTACAGCACGGCGTCGCACTCGCGCGGGATCTGCGAGCCGTTGGTGTTGCAGATGGCCAGCACCTTGGCCTTCTGCTCCTTGGCGTGCCGGACCGCCTCGAGCGTGTCCGCGGTCTCGCCGGACTGCGAGATGGCGACCACCAGGGTGCTGCGGTCCAAAACCGGGTCGCGGTAGCGGAATTCGCTGGCCAGCTCGACCTCGACCGGCAGCCGCGTCCAGTGCTCGATCGCGTACTTCGCCAGCAGCCCGGAGTGGTAGGCGGTGCCGCAGGCGACCACGAACACCTTGTCGATCTCGCGCAGTTCCTGATCGGACAGCCGCTGTTCATCGAGGACGATCCGGCCGTCGACGAAGTGTCCCAGCAGGGTGTCGGCCACCGCGGCCGGCTGCTCGGCGATCTCCTTGAGCATGAAGTACTCGTAGCCGCCCTTCTCGGCGGCGGCCAGGTCCCAATCGATGTGGAACTCGCGGTATGCCCCGGGCCCCAAATCCTCGTTGCCGTCGAAGTCGGTGATCCGGTAACCGTCCGCGGTGATCACCACGGCCTGGTCCTGGCCGAGTTCGATGGCGTTGCGGGTGTGCGGGATGAACGCCGCGACGTCGGAGCCGACGAACATCTCGCCGTCGCCGATGCCGATCACCAGGGGGGTGGAGCGGCGGGCGGCGACGATGGTGCCCGGTTCGTCGGCGTTGGCGAAAACCAGCGTGAAGTGGCCGTCCAGGCGGCGCAGCACCGCGAGCACCGACGCGGCGAAATCGCCCGCGGTGTCGCCGTGCCGGTATGCCTGCGCCACCAGATGCACCGCGACCTCGGTGTCGGTGTCGCTGGCGAACTCGACGCCCTGGACCTCCAGTTCGTGGCGCAGGTTGGCGTAGTTCTCGATGATGCCGTTGTGGACCACGGCGATCTTGCCGGCGGTGTCGCGGTGCGGGTGCGCGTTGCGGTCGGTGGGGCGACCGTGGGTGGCCCACCGGGTGTGGCCCAGACCGGTGGTCCCGGTCAGCGACGACGCCGGCATCTCGGCGACCGCCTCTTCCAGGTTGGCCAGCCGGCCGGCGCGACGGCTGACGGTCAGCGTGCCGTCACCGTTGGCCAGGGCGACGCCCGACGAGTCGTAGCCGCGGTACTCCATCCGGCGCAGCGCGGCCATGACGACCTCGCAGGCGGGCTGCTGCCCGACATAGCCGACGATTCCGCACATTCTGAACAGGGTAGTGCAGGCGCGGCACCGATCCCGCACTCCGCGGCCGGGGTCGGGCCGCCCACCTGCGCAAAGGGCCCGCTGTGACCTTGCCCTATCGCCGGTTCTGGTTCCACCGCGCGTGGGCCGGGCGCCCTGGGCCCCTCCGCCATTCACTCGAGCGTCATAAACGGCGGGAACGTTTTTCACCCGATGTATGCGTGACGTTTTCGTGTCGCACCAACGTCCGCGGGACCCACCGCCCTAACATTTGAAATGTCAGCAAATCCTGGAAATAAGCGAAAAGCCGCGGAAGGACGAGCCGCTTGAAGCCCGCCCGATCACGATCGCACAGCTTGTCAGCCACGCAGCCGCGGTCATCCGTTTGCAGTAAAGATTTTATTCGGTATCGGCCGAGTTATCTGGCTACCTGGGAGCACGCTTTTAGCCGAGCAATGGATTTTCGTCGTCAGTGGTTGTTAACCGGGAATTGTGCAACGGGTCGTATTGAGATGCGTAACTTTCTCCGACCGCCCGCCGGGCGCCATGGGAGGCAATCATGACCGCAGTTCGCTACGACGACGCGGTGCCCGCCTCGGCGGCGCCGGTAGCCACGCAACCGGCCTCGCCGCGCCGGCAGCCCGCGGCCGGCCCCACGGACCCCGTGATGGCCATGACCACCCGGTTGCTGTCCATCCCGCTGCAGCAGCTCTACGCGGCGCTGTGGCGGGTGGGTGTCCTCGAGGTCAGGGCCTAGACGAAGGATGCGCTAACGTCAACGCGTGGCCCGCATCCGCAAGCTCGTCGCAGCTCTCAGCCGCCGTGGTCCGCATCGGGTTTTGCGTGGTGACCTGGCCTTCGCCGGGCTGCCGGGGGTGGTGTACACCCCCGAGGAGGGGCTGAATCTGCCCGGGGTGGCGTTCGGCCACGATTGGCTCGCCGGAGCGGCCCGGTATTCGAACCTGCTCGAGCACCTGGCCTCGTGGGGCATCGTGGCCGGCGCGCCCGACACCCAGCGCGGCCTGGCGCCGTCGGTGCTCAACTTCGCCTTCGATCTCGGCACCGCCCTGGACATCATCTCGGGCGTGCGCCTGGGCCCCGGCAAGATCAGCGTGCATCCGGCCAAGCTCGGCGTGGCCGGTCACGGTTTCGGCGGCTCGGCGGCGGTGTTCGCCGCGGCCGGGATGGCAGGATCGGCCGGCGTGCCGGCCAGGTCAGTGGCCGCGATCTTCCCGACCGTCACCAGTCCGCCGGCCCAGCAGCCGGCCGCGACGCTGCAGGTTCCCGGGGTGATCTTCGCCGCGCCGGGCGATCCGAAAACCCTGAACTCCCATGCCTTGCCCCTCGCCGACGTGTGGGACGCGGCGACGCTGCGCATCGTCAGCAAGGCCGAACCCGGTGGCCTGGTCGAGGGACGGCGGCTGACCACGGTGGTGGGTCTGGCCGGACCGCACCGGCGCACGCAGCGGTCGGTTCGGGCGCTGCTGACCGGCTACCTGCTCTATGCGCTCGCCGGCGACAAGAAGTACCGTGACTTCGCCGACCCCGACGTGCACCTGCCCCGCACCGACGCGATCGACCCCGAGGCCGAAGCGATTCCCCTGGAAGACAAGATCGTCGCCCTGCTGAAGTGAGAAGGCGCGGCCGACGGGGTAATTGCCCCGTATGTCGACCGTGCGAGCGCTCTACGACCGCTGGATCATCGAGCTGTGGAACGGCGCGCCCGTCGCGCCCGAGATCGTCACCGACGACTTCGTAGGTCATTGGCCCGGCCGGGAGGTCTGCGGACCCCAGGAGCTCGCACAGATGGTCGAGCAGACCCGAAACATGTTCTCGGACTTGAGCTTTGCCATCGAGCTCGGCCCGCTGCGTGACGGCGACCTAGTCGCGGGCCGCTGGGTGGGCACCGGCCTGGGCCCGGACGGGCCGGTCTCGTTCACCGGCAACGACATCCTGCGCCTCGCCGCCGACGGTCAGCGGTTCGCGGAGTACTGGACGGGCACTTCGGCGGGCTGACGGCCTTGGACCGCGCGGCAGCGTGGTAAGTGTCAGAGATGAGAATCGGGATCGCTCTGAACTATTCGGGCGGCTTTCACGAGGCCGTGGATCGCGTGGTCGAACTCGAGAAGTCCGGCATCGAGGTCGCGGTGGTGGCCGAGGCGTATGCCTTCGACGCCATCAGCCAGCTGGGATACCTGGCCGCCAAGACCAACAGCGTCGAGCTGGCCTCCGGGGTGTTGCCCATCTACATCCGCACCCCGTCGCTGCTGGCGATGACCGCCGCGGGGCTGGATTACGTGTCGGACGGGCGTTTCCGCCTCGGCATCGGCACCTCCGGGCCGCAGGTGATCGAGGGGTTCCACGGTGTCCCGTTCGACGCCCCGATCGGGCGCACCCGCGAGATCGTGGAGATCTGCCGCAAGGTGTGGCGGCGCGAACGCGTGCAATACGACGGCAAGCACTATCAGCTACCGCTGCCCGCGGACCGCGGCACGGGATTGGGCAAGTCGCTGCAACTCATCAATCACCCTGTGCGCGAACGCATTCCGGTCAGCATCGCCGCGCTGGGACCCAAGAACGTCGAGCTCACCGCCGAAATCGCCGAGGGCTGGCAGCCCGTGTTCTACCTGCCGGACAAGGCCGACTCGATCTGGGGCGAGGCGCTGGCGGCCGGTGCCGCCAAGCGCGATCCCGCGCTGGGGCCACTCGACGTGATGGTGCACGCGTCGTTGGCCATCGGCGAGAACCTCGACGAGCGGCTGGCCTGGGTCAAGCCGCAGCTGGGCCTCTACCTCGGCGGGATGGGCGCCAAAGGCCGCAATTTCTATCACAATCTGGCGACGCGCTACGGGTTCGGCGCGGTCGCCGACCGGATCCAGGAGCTGTATCTGTCCGGCCGCAAGCAGGAGGCCATCGACGCAGTGCCCGACGAGTTGGTGCGCGGCATGTCACTGATCGGACCGCCTGGGTACGTGGCCGAACGCATGGCCGCCTTTGCCGAGGCCGGGGTGACCACGCTGTTGGTGAACCCGCTGTCCACCGACCGGGCCGAATCCATGCGCTTCGTCGAGGAGGCTTTGCGGCTGCGGCCCGTCTGAGCGGTCACTGCCCCGCCTGCGGAAGCTGGTCGGCGGCAATCTCGCACGGCGTT
>NZ_QMEU01000151.1 GCF_003284975.1 Mycobacterium colombiense | reverse complement strand
CCCGCCTGCGGTCTGGCCGGCGCCACCCCGCAGTGGGCCCGCAGCGCGATCGAGCTCGCCCGCAAGGCGGCCGAGATGTTCGCCGAGGACCCCGACGCCATCGGATAGGCAACCAATTGGTTGCGCTTAGGGCCACGATGTGCTGCACTCATAGGCAACCAGGAGGTTGCACATGAAGATCGAGAAGCAGGTCGTGCTGCGCGCGCCGCTTGACCGGGTGTGGCGGGCCATCAGCGACGCCGAGGAGTTCGGACGCTGGTTCGGGGTGCGCTTCGACGGGCCGTTCGTCGCCGGAACATCGGTGACCGCCGCGATCACCCCCACCACCGTCGACGGCGAGGTCGCCAAGCGTCAGGAGCCGCACACCGGGGTCCGCAGCACCTGGCAGATCGTCGCCGTCGAGCCGCCGCGCCGGTTCGCCTACCGCTGGCATCCGTTCGCCGTCGACCCCGACATCGACTACGACCAGGAGCCGACCACGCTCGTCGAGTTCACCCTGGCGGAGCGGCCCGACGGCGTGCTGCTGACCATCACCGAGTCCGGGTTCGAGGCGATCCCACCGGCACGTCGCGGCCCGTCCTTCGAGGCCAACGGCGAGGGCTGGGCGATCCAGACCACGCTGGTGCGCCGGTACGTCGAGGGCGTCCGGGTATGAGAGTCGCCGTCGACGCGCCGCTCTTCGACGCGCTCGGTGACCCCAACCGGCTGCGCATCATCGTGCGGCTCTGCGATCACGGCCCGAGCTCGACATCGCAGGTCACCAGCGTCATACCGGTCACCCGGCAGGCGGCCAGCAAGCACCTGCAGCTGCTGGAGTCCGTCGGGCTGGTGACCAGCAGCCGGCGGGGCCGCGAGCGGGTGTGGGCGGTGCGGACCGAGCCGCTGGCGTCGGCCAGCGACTACCTGAGCCAGCTGTCCCGCCGGTGGGATGCCGCCGTGGATCGGTTGCGCTCGTACGTCCAGGACTGAGCGCGCCGGGTTTTGCGTCGGTGTCCTCGGATAGCCTGCCAAGGTGAGCTCAGCAGAAGCTGATTCGGTATCGCCCGAGGTGCGCCGGCAGTGGCAGGACCTGGCCGAAACGGTCCGCGAACACCAGTTCCGCTACTACATCAAGGACGCCCCGATCATCTCGGACGCGGACTTCGACGCGATGTTCAACGAACTCCTGGCGCTCGAGGAGCGGCATCCCGAGCTCCGGGTGGCCGATTCGCCGACCCAGCTGGTCGGCGGCGCGGGATTCGCTACCGAATTCGCCGAGGCGGCGCACCTGGAGCGGATGCTGAGCCTCGACGACGTCTTCGATCGCGACGAGCTGGTGGCCTGGAGCAACCGCGTCGAGAACGAGGTCGGCAAGGAACCGCATTACCTGTGCGAACTCAAGATCGACGGGGTGGCCTTGTCGCTGGTGTATCGCGACGGCCGGTTGGAGCGGGCCGCCACCCGGGGCGACGGCCGGGTCGGCGAGGACGTCACGCTCAACGCGCGCACCATCGACGACGTCCCGGAGCGGCTGTCGGCCGGCACGGACTTCCCGGTCCCCGCCCTGCTCGAGGTGCGCGGCGAGGTGTTCTTTCTGCTCGCCGATTTCGAGGCGCTCAACGCCAGCCTGGTCGAGGACGGCAAGGCGCCGTTCGCCAACCCGCGCAACAGCGCGGCCGGGTCGCTGCGCCAGAAGAACCCGGCCGTCACCGCACGGCGCAAGCTGCGGATGATCTGTCACGGCATCGGCCGCACCGAGGGGTTCGCGCCCAAGAGCCAGCACGAGGCCTACGCCGCGCTGAGCGCCTGGGGCCTGCCGGTGGCCGCACAGACCGCGCGGGTGCGCGGCCTCGCCGCCGTAGAGGAGCGGATCGCCTACTGGGGTGAACACCGCTACGAGCTTGAGCACGAAATCGACGGCGTGGTCGTCAAAGTCGATGACGTCGCCCTGCAGCGCCGGCTGGGAACCACCTCGCGCGCGCCGCGGTGGGCCGTCGCCTACAAGTACCCGCCGCAGGAGGCGCAGACCAAGCTGCTCGACATCCGCGTCAACGTCGGGCGCACCGGACGCGTCACGCCGTTCGCGTTCATGACGCCGGTGAAGGTGGCCGGGTCGACGGTGGGGTTGGCCACCCTGCACAACGCCGCGGAGGTCAAGCGCAAGGGCGTGCTGATCGGCGACACGGTGATGATCCGCAAGGCCGGTGACGTGATCCCGGAGGTGCTCGGGCCCGTCGTCGACCTGCGCGACGGTTCCGAACGCGAATTCGACATGCCCACCGCGTGTCCGGAGTGTGGCACCCCGCTGGCGCCGGCCAAGGAGGGCGACGCCGACATCCGCTGCCCCAACGCCCGGTCCTGTCCGGCGCAGTTGCGCGAGCGGGTGTTTCACGTCGCCGGGCGCGGCGCGCTCGACATCGAGGGCCTGGGCTACGAGGCGGCCACCGCGCTGCTCAAAGCCGGCGTGATCGCCGACGAGGGCGACCTGTTCGGGCTCACCGAGGACGACCTGCTGCGCACCGAGCTGTTCCGGACCAAGGCCGGTTCCCTGTCCGCCAACGGCAGGCGCCTGCTCGACAACCTGGACAAGGCCAAGAAGGTGGCGCTGTGGCGGGTGCTGGTGGCGTTGTCGATCCGGCATGTCGGCCCGACGGCCGCGCGTGCCCTGGCGACCGAGTTCGGCGACCTGGACGCGATCATGTCGGCATCGACGGAACGATTGGCCGCGGTGGAGGGCGTCGGGCCGACGATCGCGGCGGCACTCACCGAGTGGTTCACTGTCGAGTGGCACCGCGCGATCGTCGAGAAGTGGCGGGCGGCCGGCGTGCGGATGGCCGACGAGCGCGACACCAGCGTGCCGCGCACGCTGGAGGGGCTGACGGTGGTGGTCACCGGGTCGCTGGCCGGCTTCTCCCGCGACGACGCCAAGGAGGCGATCCTGGCGCGCGGCGGAAAGGCCGCCGGCTCGGTGTCGAAGAAGACCGACTACGTGGTGGCCGGTGATTCGCCGGGTTCCAAGTACGACAAGGCGATCGAGCTGGGGGTGCCCGTCCTCGACGAGGATGGCTTCCGGACACTGCTTGCCGAGGGTCCGGCCGAAACCCCCGCGGACTGAGCCTATGAGCAATCGGTACGGTGATTCCACGCGCAGCCTCAAAGCCGTTGATTCTCAAGCGATTCCGGGTCAGCCGGTGGCCCCGCAGCCGGTGCTCGCGTCCACCTACCACCTGTCCGGCGACGAGTCCGGTGCCGTGGACAACTACGGCCGCGACTCCAATCCGACTTGGCGGCAACTGGAGTCCGCACTCGCCGGGCTGGAGGGCGCGGCCGGTGCGCTGCTGTTCGGCTCGGGCATGGCGGCCATCGCCGCGGTGTTGCGGACCCTGGCGACGGCCGGGTCGACGGTGGTGATACCCGCCGACGGCTACTATGAAGTTCGCCGCTACGCCCGCGAGGACCTGGCGCCGGCGGGCGTGAGCGTCATCGAGGCGTCGAGTACGCAGATCTATGACGCCGCCGCGGGGGCCGACGTGGTACTGGCCGAGACCCCCACCAATCCGGCGTTGGATGTCGTTGATCTGCACCGGTTGGCCACCATCTGCCGGGGTCGCGGCGCCCGGTTGGTCGTCGACAACACCGTCGCCACGCCCCTGGGGCAGCAGCCGCTGTCGCTGGGCGCCGACGCGGTGGTGGCCAGCGCCACCAAGGCCCTGTCGGGTCACAGCGACCTGTTGGCCGGATACGTCGCCACCGATCACCCCGAGCTGCTCGCCGCGGCGCGGCGCCACCGGCAGTCCGCCGGCGCGATCCTGGGCGGATTCGAGGCGTGGCTTCTGTTGCGCAGCATGGGAACTGCGGGATTGCGCTTCGAACGCCAATGCCAGAACGCCCGGGCGGTGGCGACCATGCTGGCCCGTCACCCGGCGGTGCGGGCGGTGCGCTATCCGGGATTGGCCGACGATCCGGCGCACCAAGTGGCCATGGCCCAGATGCGCCGATTCGGGGCGCTGGTCTCGGTCGAATTGGCCGATGCGGCCGCGGTGCACGCGCTGGTGGACCGCAGCGAACTGCTGATCGCCTCCACCAGTTTCGGTGGCCTGCACACCTCGGTGGACCGCAGGGCGCGCTGGGGCGACCCGGTCCCCGACGGATTCGCGCGCATCTCACTGGGTATTGAGGACACCGACGACCTGCTCACCGACATCGAACGCGCGCTGCTGCCCTCGCGCTGACGCGACATCCGTCGGGCCGGACTCGGCGGAAATTGGTCCGCATCGCCCGAGCGGCTCTATCGTGGGCTCTATGACCCAGACGGCCGATCGGTGCGAGCACGCATCGCCGTGGTCGCCGCGTGAGGCCGAAATCCTGGCCGTGACCCTGGCGCTACTGCAGGAACACGGCTATGACCAGCTGACGGTGGACGCGGTGGCCAACGCCGCGCGGGCCAGTAAGGCCACGGTGTATCGGCGCTGGCCGTCCAAGGCCGAGCTGGTACTGGCGGCCTTCATCGAAGGCGTCCGCAAGGTGGCGGTCCCGCCGAACACCGGCTCGCTGCGCGGCGATCTGCTGAGCCTGGGGGAGACGATCAGCCTGGAGTGCGGGCAGCACGCCGGCACCATTCGCGCGGTGATGGTCGAGGTGTCGCGGCACCCCGCGCTCAACGACGCCCTGCAGCATCAATTCCTCGACCAGCGCAAGGCGACGATCCAGCACGTGCTGCGTCAGGCCGTCGCCCGGGGCGAGATCACCGAGGATGTCATCACCGACGAACTCTGGGACCTGTTGCCCGGCTACCTCATCTTCCGGTCGATCATTCCCGGTCGCCCGCCCACCCGTGACACCGTGCAAGCGTTTGTCGACGGGTTTCTCATCCCCGGCCTGACCAAGCGCGCCGGGTAACGGCGCCGCATGCCCGCGCCGGCCCGTGGGAAATATGTACGCGTGCGTCTCTTGTACAGTACGGTCCCGTACCGTACTGTCATAGCTGTCGATCACGCTCACGAGGTTGGCAGCCGCAGTTGGCTTGAGCGTGATCTTGCCGCCCGATCTTCGAAAGGCTAACGGGTGAAAGGCTTTTCGATTGCGTCCCTGGTGAGGCGAGGATGGATGGTGCTCGTCGCGGTGCTGGTCGTGGCGCTCGCGGGATTCGGGATCTATCGCCTGCACGGCATCTTCGGCTCGCACGACAACACCGCGGCCAACAGCGGGCTGGCGGCCGAGATCGTCCCGTTCAACCCCAAGCGGGTCGTGCTCGAGGTGTTCGGCGCCCCGGGGGCGACTGCCACCATCAACTACCTCGACGTCAACGCCCAGCCCCAGCAGGTGAAGGACGCGCCATTGCCGTGGTCGTTCACCATCACCAGCACCGAGCCCGCGGTGATCGGCAACGTTGTCGCGCAGGGCAACGGCGACACCCTGGGCTGCCGCATCATCGTCAACGGCGAAGTGAAAGACCAACGCACCGTCCACAAAGTCGACGCCTACACCTTCTGTCTGGATAAATCTGGATGACAAACCATGAGCAGTCGCGGCCCTTCGTGCCGCGCACCATCCGCCGGCTCGCGCTGCCGATCCTGTTGTTCTGGGTGGCGCTGGCCGCCATCACCAACATCGCCGTGCCGCAGCTAGAAGACGTGGGCAAGACTCACAACGTGGCGCTGAACTCCCCAGATGCCCCGTCGCTCAAGGCGATCAAGCGCATCGGCGAGAAGTTCGGAGAGTTCAACACCGACAGCTCGGCCATGATCGTGCTAGAAGGCGACAAACCGCTGGGCGCCGACGCCCACCGGTTCTACGACGAGATGGTCCGCAGGATTGAGCAGGACCGCAAACACGTCCAGCACGTCCAGGATTACTGGGGCGACACGTTGACCGCGGCAGGATCGCAGAGCAGCGACGGCAAGGCCGCCTATGTTCAGGTGAACCTCGCCGGCAATCAGGGCTCTGCCTTGGCCAACGAGGGTGTCGGGGCGCTGCGCGACATCATCGAGCGCATGAAACCGCCGCCGGGGGTCAAGACCTATGTGACCGGTGCGGCGCCGCTGATCTCCGATCAGTTCGACGTTGGCAGCAAGGGCACCGCAAAGGTCACCGGGATCACCATCGGGGTGATCGCGCTGATGCTGTTCTTCGTCTACCGCTCGGTGCTCACCACGCTGCTGGTGCTCGCCACCGTGCTCATCGAAATGTCCGCGGCCCGAGGCCTTGTCGCGTTCCTGGGTAATGCCGGCGTGATCGGGCTGTCGACGTATGCCACGAATCTGCTCACGCTGCTGGTGATCGCGGCCGGCACCGACTACGCGATATTTTTCGTCGGTCGCTACCAGGAGGCGCGCGGCGCGGGCGAGGATCGCGAAAAAGCGTTCTACACCATGTATCACGGCACGACACACATCGTGTTGGGTTCGGGGCTCACCGTCGCGGGCGCGGTGGCCTGTCTGAGTTTCACCCGGTTGCCCTACTTCCAAAGCCTGGGTATCCCGGCGGCATTGGGCATTCTGGTCGCGCTGTTCGCCGCGCTCACCCTGGGGCCGGCGATGCTCACCCTGGGCGCCATGGTCGGCATCTTCGATCCCAAACGGGCGATCCGAACCCGCGGCTGGCGGCGGATCGGCACGGCCATCGTCCGCTGGCCCGGTGCGGTGCTCGCGGCGGCGTGCGCGCTGGCTTTGGTGGGACTGCTCGCCCTGCCCGGCTACAAGACCAGTTACGACACTCGCCCGTACATGCCGGCCAGCGCGCCGGCCAACATCGGATACACGGCCGCCGAGAAGCACTTCTCGCGGGCCCGTCTGGAGCCCGAATTGTTGATGGTCGAAACCGATCACGACATGCGCAACCCGGAGAGCATGCTGGTGCTGGACAAGGTGGCCAAGGCGGTGTTTCACGTTCCGGGTGTGGCGCAGGTGCAGACCATCACCCGGCCACTGGGGACCCCCCTCGTCCACAGCTCACTCGCCTTCGTGGTCAGCAATTCCAGTGCGGCGCAACAGCAAAACTTGACCTATCAACAGGATCGGGCGAACGACGCGCTCAAGCAGGCCAACGAGCTGAGCAAGACCATCGACATCCTCAAGCAGCAGTACGTTTTGCAACAACAACTCGCCGGCACCACCCACGAGGAGACCGAAAGTTTCCGCGACACGCTCGTCACCATCCGGGACCTGCGCGACAAGATCGCGAACTTCGACGACTTCTTCCGCCCGGTGCGCAGCTATTTCTATTGGGAGAAGCATTGTTACGACATTCCCGTCTGCTTCGCGTTCCGGTCGCTGTTCGACGCGCTCGACGGTGTTGACCAGCTCACCGAAAAGTTCGAAAACCTCACGGCCTCCCTCGACAAACTCGACGCGCTGCAGCCGAAACTGACGGCGCTGATACCGCCACAGATCGCGAGCCAGCAGACCAATCGCGATCTGACGCTGGCGAATTACGCCACGCTGTCCGGGATTTACGCGCAGACCGCGGCCGCGATCGACAACGCGACCGCGTTGGGACGGGCCTTCGACGCGGCCAAGAACGACGACACCTTCTACCTGCCGCCCGAGGTGTTCGACAACCCCGACTTCAAGCGCGGGCTGAAATTGTTCCTGTCCCCGGACGGCAAGGCCGTCCGGATGATCGTCACACATGAAGGCGATCCCGCTACGCCGGAAGGCATTTCGCACATCGACCCGATGGCCAAGGCTGCCCATGAGGCCCTGAAGGGCACGCCGATGGCCGGCGCGCAGGTCTATCTGGGCGGCACCGCCGCGACGTATAAGGATATCCAGGACGGCGCCAAATACGACCTGATGATCGTGGCGTTCGCTGCGCTGAGCCTCATCCTGCTCATCATGATGATCATCACCCGCAGCCTGATCGCCGCCCTGGTGATCGTGGGCACCGTCGCCCTATCGCTGGGGGCGTCCTTCGGGCTCTCGGTCTTGGTGTGGCAGTACATCTTCGGCATCGAGCTGTATTGGGTTGTGCTGGCGCTGGCGGTGATCCTGCTGCTGGCGGTGGGATCGGACTACAACCTGCTGTTGATCTCGCGGTTCAAGGAAGAGATTCATGCGGGCCTGAATACCGGCATCATCCGGGCCATGGCGGGCTCCGGCTCGGTGGTCACCTCGGCAGGCATCGTCTTCGCCGTCACCATGTGTGCGTTCGTGTTCAGCGGTTTTCAGGTTCTCGGCCAGATCGGGACGACGATCGGGCTCGGCCTGTTGTTCGACACGCTGATCGTGCGGTCATTCATGACGCCATCTGTCGCAAGGCTTCTCGGGCGCTGGTTCTGGTGGCCACAACGGGTGCGGCCACGCCCGGCCAGCACCATGCTGCGGCCCTACGGCCCACGCCCGGCGGTTCGACAGCTGCTGTTGTGGGAGGACGACGACCCGGTTGCGATGTCATCAGGAGCTCGCTGATCCCGGTTCCGCGCGCCGGCCTGTTGCGTGGCCGCCGCGGGCTGAGAGCCCGGAACTTGTCGGTGGTGGCTGCGATGATGGCGTCATGTCTTCGACCGCGGCTGCAGTCTGCGTCGAAGTGCGCCCCAAGGATCGTCTGGAGGTGTTGTTCGAGGAGTTGGCGGAGTTGACCGGTCAGCGCAATGCGATTGATGGGCGCATCGTGGAGATCG
>NZ_QMEU01000150.1 GCF_003284975.1 Mycobacterium colombiense | reverse complement strand
CTGACCCGCGTTGGGCGGCGGGAGGACCAGGGGGTTGTGCGCCGGCGGCGGCATCGGGGGCGGCTCGTACACCGGAATGGGAACTTCCGGCACCGGCGTGGGCGCGTTGCTCGGAGGCCCCTGGACCCCGCGGCGATCCTCGTTGCACACGTTCGCGGTGTGATAGGCGTTCACGTAAAACATGCAGTGCTGGCAGGAATCCGGGTTCGACCCGGCGCCCGCGCACGGGGCCGCCTGCGCCACCGGAGCGGTGGTGGTGACCACCATCGACAGCGGTGCGAAGGCGATGGCGGCGGCCGCCAGGATGCGAAGTGGCCTCAATGGTCGAAATACCTTGACTTGTCGAGCAATCGGCGGTCGCGTTCGGATTGGCGGTCCTGGTGGTAGGCCTCGACCTGCTCGGCGACCCACTCTTCGAGCAACCGGTCCTGCAGGGCGAACATCTCCTTTTCCTCGTCCGGCTCGCCGTGGTCGTAGCCGATCAGATGCAGCACCCCGTGGATGGTCAGCAACGCCAGCTCGTGTCCCAGGCTGTGCCCCGCCGAGGCGGCCTGGCCGGCCGCGAATTCCGGGCACAGCACGATGTCGCCCAGCATCGAGGGCCCCGGCTCGGGAGCGTCCGGGCGCCCGCCCGGCTCGAGCTCGTCCATCGGAAAGCTCATCACGTCCGTCGGGCCGGGCAGGTCCATCCAGCGCATGTGCAGGTCGGCCATCGCGGCGGTGTCCAGCAGCACCATCGACAGCTCGGCCGCCGGGTTGACGTCCATCTTGGCGATGACGAACCGCGCGACGCTGATCAGCTCGGCCTCGGAGACGTCGATACCCGATTCGTTGGATACCTCAATGCTCATAAAATCCGCTCACCGCACCATCATCGACGACCGCGCGAGCCCGTCGCGCGCCGCGCCGCCCGGTTCATTGTCAGGCCGGGCTCGTCAAATTTCGCATAGGCGTCGACGATCTCCGAGACCAGCCGGTGGCGTACCACGTCCACGCTGGTCAGCTCCGCGACGTGGATGTCATCGACGCTGTCCAGGATTTCCATCGCCGAGCGCAGGCCCGACTTGGCGCCGCCCGGCAGGTCGACCTGGGTGATGTCGCCGGTGACGACGATCTTGGATCCGAAGCCGAGCCGGGTGAGGAACATCTTCATCTGCTCGGCGGTGGTGTTCTGCGCCTCGTCGAGGACGATGAACGCGGAGTTCAACGTGCGCCCCCGCATGTAGGCCAGCGGCGCCACCTCGATGACCCCGGCGGTCATCAGCTTGGGGATCAGCTCGGGATCCATCATGTCGTAGAGCGCGTCATACAGCGGCCGCAGATACGGGTCGATCTTCTCGCTCAGCGTGCCGGGCAAAAAGCCAAGGCGCTCACCGGCTTCCACGGCCGGGCGGGTCAGAATGATGCGGCTGACCTGTTTGGTCTGCAGCGCGTTGACCGCCTTGGCCATCGCCAGATAGGTCTTGCCGGTGCCGGCCGGGCCGACCCCGAAGACGATGGTGTTGGCGTCGATGGCGTCGACGTAGCGCTTCTGGTTGAGCGTCTTGGGCCGGATGGTCTTTCCCCGCCGCGACAAAATGTCCAGCGTGAGCACTTCGGCCGGTGACTCGTTGTCCGTGCCGGCCAGCATGGCGACGCTGTGGCGAACCACCTCCGGGGTCAACGGCTGACCGCCGGCGACGATGGCGACCAGCTCGGAGATCACCCGCTCGGCGAGCGCGACGTCGGCGGGCTCACCCGCGACGGTGACCGCGTTGCCACGCACGTGCAGGTCGGCTTTCAGGCTGCGCTCGAGGGCCCGCAGGTTTTGGTCGGCCGAACCCAACAAGCCCATCACGACATCGGGCGGAACGTCGATGCTGCTGCGAACCTGAGCAGAGGCCGGGACGGCTCCGGCTGCGTCAGCAGCGCTGGTCTCGCGGGGCGTCACGTGGCTCTCGATGCCTGCTTTCTCGGTTTGTCGGTGGGTTGCTGGGCCGTCTCAGTCTACGCCGAGGGCCCGGATTGGTCAGCGTTCAGCAACGTACTCGAAGTCGGGTCGGTGTCGCGAACCCGCAGCGTGTGGCCGTTTGCCGGGACGTCGCCGCCCTGGTCCCACCTCGAGGTCAGCACGCCGAGGGCGCCCAGCGCGACCGCCGCGGCGCTCGACGTCCGCAGCACCTGGGGCCCGAGCCGCACCGCCGTCGCACCCGCCTCGGACAGCGCCGCCATCTCGTCCTCCGCGATGCCGCCTTCCGGACCGACCACCAGCAGCAGCGACGTCGCTTGGGCCAGCCCGACATCCGCGAGCCGGTCGGTGGCCGACTCGTGCAGGGCGAGCGCCGTGGCGCCGGCGGCCACCTCGTCGCGGATCCGCCGGGTGAGCTCGGCGGTGGACAGCACGCCGTCGACCGGCGGGATGTGCGCCCGACGGGATTGCCGGGCCGCCGACCGGGCGACGGCACGCCATCGCCGCAAACCCTTGTCGACCCGGTTGCCCTGCCAGTTGGCCACGCACCGCGCGGCTTGCCAGGCCAGGAACGCGTCGGCGCCCGCTTCGGTGGCCAACTCGATGGCCAGCTCCGAGCGCTCCGACTTCGGCAGCGCCTGGACCACCGTCACCCGCGGGGATCCCGGGGGAACGGTCCAGCGTTCGAGCACCCGCGCGCGCAGCCCGTCGCGCCCGGCGTGCTCGACCTCGCAGTGGGCCAGGGCCCCGGCGCCGTCGCCCAGCACCAGCCGCTCGCCGGGGCGGATGCGCCGCACGGTCGCGGCGTGGAAACCCTCGTCACCGCCCAGCACGGCCAGCGAGCCGGGCTCGGGCAGATCGCCGAGGTAGAACAGGGTCGCGACCATGTGCGCGCCTTCGCGGCTCCCCGCTAGCGTCCGGTGAAGGTTTCGCGCAGCCGGCTGAACAAGCCGCCCCCGGCGTGCGTCGAGCGGACCTCGGGCACGTCGCGGTTGCGGCGGGTCTTGAACTCGCGCAGCAGTTCGGTGTCGCGGTGGTCCAGCCGGGCCGGAACGACGACCTCGACGTGCACATGCAGATCGCCGCGGGTGCCGGAGCGCAGGTGCGGCATCCCGTGGCCGCGCAGGGTGATGACCGACGCCGGTTGGGTGCCGGGCGGGATGGTGATCTCGCTGACGCCGTCCAAGATGGCGTCGACGGTGACGGTGGCGCCCAGCGCCGCATCGACCATCGGCACCGAAACCGTGCAGTGCAGATCGTCGCCTTCGCGGACGAAGACGTCGTGGGGCTGTTCGTGGACCTCGACGTAGAGGTCGCCGGCCGGGCCACCGCCGGGCCCGACCTCACCCTGGGCGGCGAGCCGCACGCGCATGCCGTCGCCGACACCCGCGGGGATCTTGACACTGATCTCGCGGCGGGCCCGCACCCGGCCGTCGCCCATGCACTGATGGCACGGGTCGGGGATGACGACGCCGACGCCACGGCAGGTCGGGCACGGCCGGGACGTCATCACCTGGCCCAGCAGCGAGCGCTGCACGGTCTGCACCTCGCCGCGACCGCCGCAGGTGTCGCAGGGGACCGGCGCGGAGTCGCCGTTGGTGCCCTTGCCTTGGCATCGATCGCAGAGCACCGCGGTGTCGACGGTGACCTGCTTGGTCACGCCGGTCGCACACTCTTCGAGGTCGAGGCGCATACGCAGCAGCGAGTCCGAGCCCGGCCGTACCCGCCCGATCGGGCCGCGGGAGGTCGCGCCGCCGCTGAAGCCGCCACCGAAGAAGGCCTCGAACACATCGCCCAGGCCACCGAATCCGGCGCCGAAACCACCGCCCGCCGCGGCCGCGTTCTCCATCGGATCGCCGCCGAGGTCGACGATCCGCCGCTTCTCGGGGTCGCTCAGCACCTCGTAGGCGACGCTGATCTCCTTGAATTTCGCCTGCGCGGCCTCATCGGGGTTGACGTCCGGATGCAGTTCGCGCGCCAGCTTGCGGTACGCGCGCTTGATCTCCGCGTCGCTGGCGTTTCTGCTCACGCCGAGCAGCCCGTAGTAATCGCGTGCCACGCTTGACTCTCCTATACCTGGTCTTTCCCCGCGCCTACCCACCCTGCGGGTGCGCGTTCATCGAGCACCCAGGACTTCGCCGATATACATGGCAACCGCAGCAACGCTGGCGATAGTTCCCGGATAGTCCATCCGGGTGGGCCCCAGCACACCCATTCCCCCGTAAACGGTGTCGGAAGTGCCGTAGGCGGTGGTCACCACGGAGGTGCCCAATATCTGCTCGGCGGCCGTCTCGTGGCCGATGCGCACCGTCACCTTACCGGCTTCCTGCTGGGCAGCCAGCAATCGCAACACCACCACCTGCTCTTCGAGCGCCTCCAGGATGGAGCGCAACGAGCCACCGAAATCGGCCGCGTTCCGGGTCAGGTTGGCGGTACCGCCCAACAACAGGCGCTCTTCGGTGTGTTCGACGAGCGATTCCAGCAACACCGTCGCCGACCGACCGACGGCGTCGCCCAGGCCGTCCGGGCTGCGCAGCTGTCCGGCGAGGTCGGCCACCGCGACGGAGGCGGCCGACAGCTTCTTGCCCACCAGCGCCTGGCCGAGCATCTCGCGCAGCTGGGCCAGTTCGTGCTCGTCGATGACGTCGCCGAGTTCGACGACCCGCTGGTCGACCCGGCCGGAGTCGGTGATGACGACCATCAGGAGCCGGGCCGGGGTCAGGGCGATCACCTCGAGGTGGCGCACGGTGGACGACGACGCCGTGGGGTACTGCACGACGGCCACCTGCCGGGTCAGTTGCGCCAGCAGCCGCACCGCCCGGCGCAGGACATCATCGAGGTCGACCCCGGACTCGAGGAAGCTCTGGATCGCGCGCCGTTCGGCCGACGACAGGGGCTTGACGTCGTCGAGCCGGTCGACGAATTCGCGGTAGCCCTTCTCGGTGGGCACCCGTCCGGAACTGGTGTGCGGCTGGGTGATGTAGCCCTCGGCCTCGAGCACCGCCATGTCGTTGCGGACGGTCGCGGACGAGACGCCGAGGTTATGGCGCTCCACCAACGCTTTGGAACCGATCGGTTCTTTGGTGGCGACGAAGTCGGCCACGATGGCGCGCAGCACCTCAAACCGACGGTCATCGGCACTTCCCACCGGCCGCCACCTCCTTCGATACCGCCTTGACCGGATTCATTTTACGGTCTCGTGCGGTGCCGACCTCACCGGCGAAGCGCGACCAGACGCACAAGCTCGCTCCCCGGCCGCGTGTCGGGTGCTTTTGCGTCTGCTCGCCGGACGACCGGCGGCGTCCCGTCAGGTCAGGAGGGTTGGTGACGCCTTCGGGTAGGCCGGCTGCGGGTGGTTTCCTCAGGTGGCACACGCATCGAGACGCACGGCGCCATTGTCGGCGCTGCCACGCGGCGTGGGTCGACTCAGTCGCGGCGCACGGCGTGGATCGCGCCGCTGCTCGGGTCTCCGGTAATCGTTGCGGCGCGTCCGTAGGGCTTGACACTCTCGTCCCAGGCGCGGAACTCGGTCCGCCAGCCATTGCGCTCCAACCAGTCCTGAGCCTGAGGGCCCAGTCCCCGGACAGTTGGCCGATCGTCGGACCCGGTCGCGACGAGCCGCTTCAGGTCGCGGTACCGCTTCTGAGATTCGTCCACGTTGACACTTACGGTCCCGAACTCACTGCCGGGCGCCGAAAGTCGCGTGATCGTCGCCACCACCTCGGTCGCTTCGTCTCGTGACAAGTAGGGGATCACGCCCTCGTCTACCCACGCGGCGGGTAGGTCCGGGTCGTACCCTGCAGCCAGCAGTGCCGGCGCCCAGTCCGTGCGCAAATCGACCGCCACGACGCGACGGTCACAGGTCGGTACCGCACCAACACTGTTCAGCACCGGCTCCTTGAGCCTGAATATCTCCGGCAGGTCAAGCTCGAACCACCGCAGGGCGGCCGGGAGACCCATTCGATACGCCCTGGTGTCCAGGCCCGCACCCAGCATGACGAGTTGCTTGCCCCCGGCGTCTACCCAGGCATGGACGCGGTCGTCGACGGCTCGAACTCCCAGCGTCCGCCCCTCGTAGAACTGATCGACAAGCCGCTCCACCTGGGCCCACCGCGTGGCGGCTTCGTCAGGTGCGTTCGGGTCAAGGAACGCCTCACGTGCAGCATCGGCGAAGGCGGCTGCGTACGGGTCGTCGTAGAGCCGGTCCTCGCGGGCGGACTCACGGGCTCGAATCATGGCCACGCCCAACGCGGTCAGCGGGATTCCGCTTAGTGGAGCCCTGCGGTGCGATGTCATCGAGTCTCCTCGCGCTTCGGACAACTGCTTGCTTACCGGTCGGTTAGCCTTGCGAGGAGGCTAGGCACATGCCTTACCGGCCGTCAAGTAATCTAGTGAGGAGTGGGTGTGGACCGCCGTCGTACCGACACTCGTTCCCGGATCCGCTCGGTAGCCATGGAGCTCTTCACAGAGCAGGGCTACGACAAGACCTCGATGCGGGAAATCGCCGAGCGTCTCGGAGTCACCAAGGCGGCCCTGTACTACCACTTCCAGACGAAGCAAGACATCGTTACCGACCTGTTTGCATCCTTGCCCGAGGGCATCGAGGAGATCGTCCAGTGGGCGCGAGAGCAACCAGCGGGACGGAAGACCAGAGAGGAGATCCTGGTCCGCTACGGGACGCTCCTGCATGAGGTCGGGCGCGACATGGCCCGCTTCTTCTACACGAACCAGGCCGCCTTCGGCAGACACGAATCGGCCTTCACGATGCGCGAGGGGATGCGTCTGCTGGCGCAGGAGATGACCACTCCGGACCACAACCCGCTCGACACGTTCTACGCACGTCAAGCGCTCCTGACAGTCGGCTGGAGTTCGGCGATGATGGGCGATCTCGAACTGACCGATGACGAGTGCTTCCGGGCATCCCTCGAGCTGGGGCGTGAACTTCTACGGCGGATCTAGCCGGCATTGAGACCACGAGCAGGCGGGAGTGCGGATCCGCAATCTTCACCCCTGGTGTCAACAACCTCCTAGCCGGCAACAGCTAGCCTTTCCAGAATGAACCGGTCGGGCCAGAGCAACGATTCGGGAAGGGTCGGCCGATGATCTTCAAGGGCGTGCGCGACGGCAAGCCGTATCCCGAGCACAACCTCTCGTATCGGGATTGGTCGCAGATACCGCCCCAGCAGATCCGGCTCGACGAATTGGTCACCACCACAACGGTGCTCGCGCTGGACCGTCTGCTCTCCGAGGACTCCACCTTCTACGGCGACCTCTTCCCGCACGCGGTGCGGTGGAAGGGCATCACCTACCTCGAGGACGGCCTGCATCGCGCGGTGCGCGCCGCGCTGCGGAACCGCACCGTGCTGCACGCACGCGTATACGACATGGATATGTCGCCGCACCCACCGAGGTGATTCGAGTGGTCACGTTCGGGCCTCGCCGCGTGTCGACCTAGTAAGGACGTTGGTTTCCGCCACAACTTGCCAGGAGGGCCGCCATGCCACGGCTGCAAGGAGTCTCCGACCGCGACGCCGGACTCGGCGCCAAGATCGCCTTCTTTTTCACGAGGCGCAAGCTCGCACAGATGACCGGGCTGGAAACCGCTGGGATGCTGGAACCGCTGCGGATGTATGCGCACATCCCGCGGCTGCTCAACGCCTACGGCAGGTTGGAGCAGGCCGAGTCGAAACTCGACGTCCTCACTCCCCGCGAGCGGGCGCTGGCCGAGCTGAAAGCGGCGACGACGGTGCGCTGCGAGTACTGCATCGACCTCGGCTCTCAGATCGCCCGGCATTGGGGCATCACCGACGAGGAGCTGCTGGCCCTGGCCAACTACCAGCATGCGCCGTGCTTCTCCGACGTCGACAAGCTGATCCTGCAGTACGCCACCGCGATCAGCCGCACACCCGTCGAGGTGACCGATGAGCTTTTCGACGCGCTGCGCGCACACTTCGATACCGCCCAGCTGGTCGGCCTGACCCACGTCATCACGCTGGGCAACCTGCGCGCCCGCTTCAACATCGCGCTCGACATCGGGTCGTCGGGCTTCTCCGGTGACCGGGTGTGCGCCCTGCCCGAGACCGACCGCCGATGACGGCGGATGCGTCCCTGGCGGCACGCTTCGAGGCGGCCCGGCCCCAGCTGGGCGCCATCGCCTACCGCATGCTGGGCTCGATCGACGACGCCCAGGACGCGGTGCAGGAGGCCTGGTTGCGCCTGAGCCGTACCGCCGGCGTGGACGGCGTCGTCAATCTCGACGCCTGGCTGACCACGGTGGTGGCGCGCATCTGCCTGAACATGTTGCGCGACCGCCGGACCCGGGGCGGCGAGGAACATCTCGGCCGCCTGCCCGATCCGATCGTGGAGGCGGACGGCGAATTCGACCCCGAGCGCCGCGCGATGCTGGCCGACGCGGTGGGGCTGGCGCTGTTCGTGGTGTTGGATACGTTGCCGCCGGCCGAGCGGCTGGCGTTCGTGCTGCACGATGTCTTCACGGTGCCGTTCGAGCAGATCGCGGACATCGTCGAGCGGACGCCGGAGGCGGCCCGCAAGCTGGCCAGCCGGGCGCGGCGCCGGATCGAGCAGGCCGAACCGTCGCCCGAGGGCGCGGTGGCCGCGCAACGCGAGGTGGTCGACGCGTTCTTCGCGGCGGGGCGCAGCGGCGACTTCGACCGCCTGGTTTCGGTGCTCGATCCCGACGTGGT
>NZ_QMEU01000014.1 GCF_003284975.1 Mycobacterium colombiense | reverse complement strand
GAGACCGCCCGGGCGCAGGTTGCCCAGGCGTGGAACGTGTCCGAATTGCCTTCCGGCACGGGGCGTGACAGTAGCGCGATCCTGACCGCCGCCACCGACGGAACGCTGGGCGCGCTGCTGGTGGGCGGTGTCGAGCCCGACGACTTCACCGATCCGGCAGCGGTGCTGGCGGCGCTGGACGGTGTCGGCTTCGTGGTCAGCCTGGAGCTGCGGCACAGCGCCGTCACCGAACGCGCCGACGTCGTCTTCCCCGTCGCGCCGGTGACGCAGAAGGCCGGCGCATTCGTCAACTGGGAAGGCCGCTTCCGGCCGTTCGAGGCCGCGCTGCGGACCACTCAGGACGCCAAGCAATCCGACCACCAGGTGCTGGACACGCTGGCCGACGAGCTGGGCGTCTACCTGGGAATGTCCAGCGTCGAGACGGCCCGCCAAGAGCTTGCCGCGCTGCGGAGTTGGGACGGCAAGCGTGCCGCGACCCCGGACGTCGCCGCCCCGCAACCCGCCCAGCCCGCGGCCGGTGAGGCGGTCTTGGCCGGCTGGCGGGCGCTGCTGGACAGCGGCCGCATGCAGGACGGCGAGCCGCATTTGGCGGGCACCGCGCGCAAGCCCTTCGCCCGGCTGTCGGCCGATACGGCTGCCGAGATCGGCGCCGCCGACGGCGAAGCGGTCACGGTCAGCACGTCGCACGGATCCATCAGCCTGCCGTTGGTGATCACCGACATGCCCGACCGGGTGGTGTGGCTGCCGGTGAACTCGCCCGGCTCGGCGGTGCACCGCCGACTCGGTGTGTCGGTCGGCAGCACAGTCAAGATCGGAGTTGGCTCATGACCGGGTTGACCGGGTTGACCGCATTCGGGCACGACACCTGGTGGTTGGTGCTCGGCAAGGCACTGGCGATCTTCGTGTTTCTCATGCTCAACGTTCTGGTGGCGATCCTGCTCGAACGCAAGATCCTCGGCTGGATGCAGCTGCGGCCCGGCCCCAACCGGGCGGGCCCGTGGGGGGTACTGCAGAGCCTGGCCGACGGAATCAAGTTGGCGCTCAAGGAAACCATCACCCCGGGTGGCGTCGACAAGTTCGTCTATTTCGCGGCGCCGGTCATCTCCACGATCCCGGCGTTCACCGCCTTCGCGTTCATCCCGTTCGGTCCGGTGGTGTCGGTGTTCGGCCACCGCACGCCGCTGCAGCTGACCGACCTGCCGGTCGCCGTGCTGTTCATCCTCGGACTGTCGGCGATCGGCGTGTACGGAATCGTCCTGGGGGGTTGGGCTTCCGGGTCCACCTACCCGCTGCTGGGCGGGGTGCGCTCCACCGCTCAGGTGATCTCCTACGAGGTGGCGATGGGGCTGTCGTTCGCGGCGGTCTTCCTCTACGCGGGCTCCATGTCGACGTCGCAGATCGTCGCCGCGCAGGACCGGGTCTGGTACGTGTTCCTGCTGCTGCCGTCGTTCGTGATCTATCTCATCTCGATGGTCGGTGAAACCAACCGGGCGCCTTTCGATTTGCCCGAGGCCGAGGGCGAGCTGGTCGCGGGATTCCACACCGAGTACTCGTCGCTGAAGTTCGCGATGTTCATGCTGGCCGAGTACGTCAACATGATGACGGTCTCATCGCTGGCCACCGCCCTGTTCTTCGGTGGCTGGCACGCGCCGTGGCCGCTGAACATGTGGGCGGGCGCCAACACCGGATGGTGGCCGGTGCTGTGGTTCACCGCAAAGATGTGGACCTTCCTGTTCGTCTACTTCTGGCTGCGGGCCTCACTGCCCCGGCTGCGCTACGACCAGTTCATGGGGCTGGGCTGGAAGCTGCTGATCCCGGCCTCGCTGGTCTGGGTGCTGATCGCCGCCGTGATCCGCACGCTGCAGAACCAGGGCTACGCGCACTGGACCCCGATACTGGTGGCCAGCAGCATCGTGTTCGCCACGGCGCTCGTGCTGTTGCTGCGAAAGCCGTTCAGCGCGCCGGGTATTCGCGCGCTGGAGAAACAGCTGCGCCGCGAGGCGAAGAAGCTCCCGGCCGCAGCGATCCCCGCACCGGTATTCCCGACACCGCCGCTGCCGGCGAAAACCCAGAAGTCCCTGGCGGCTGCGAGCAAGGAGGAAGCACGTGGCTAAGTTTTTGGACGCCGTGGCCGGATTCGGCGTGACGTTCGGATCGATGTTCAAAAAGAACGTCACCGAGGAGTATCCGGAGAAACCGGGCCCCGTCAAGCCGCGCTATCACGGCCGCCACCAGCTCAACCGCTACCCCGACGGGCTGGAGAAGTGCATCGGGTGCGAACTGTGTGCCTGGGCCTGCCCGGCCGACGCGATCTACGTCGAGGGCGCGGACAACACCGAGGAACTCAGGTATTCGCCCGGCGAACGCTATGGCCGGGTCTATCAGATCAACTATCTGCGCTGCATCGGCTGCGGCCTGTGCATCGAGGCCTGCCCGACCCGGGCGCTGACGATGACCAACGACTACGAGATGGCCGACGACAACCGCGCCGACCTGATCTACGAGAAGGACCGGCTGCTGGCGCCGCTGCTGCAGGACATGCTCGCGCCGCCCCACCCGAGGACCGCCGGCGCCACCGACAAGGATTACTACCAGGGCAATGTGACCGCGCACGGGTTGCGAGAGATCGAGCAGGCCGGAGACTCCCGGTGACCGGATTGACCGGCCACGCAGTCGTCGTGGCGTCCAGTTTTGCCCACGACACCATCGTCCGAACCTCCACCGGCGAAGCGGTCGCCTTCTGGGTGCTGGGCGTGCTGGCTGTGCTCGGCGCGATCGGGGTGGTCACCGCCGTCAACGCCGTGTATTCGGCGATGTTCTTGGCGATGACGATGATCATCCTGGCGGTCTTCTACATGATCCAGGATGCGCTGTTCTTGGGTGTGGTGCAGGTCGTGGTCTACACCGGCGCGGTGATGATGCTGTTCTTGTTCGTGCTGATGCTCATCGGTGTGGATTCCGCGGAATCGCTCAAGGAGACGCTGCGCGGTCAGCGAGTCGCCGGGGTGGCCGCCGGTATCGGGTTCGGCATCCTGCTCATCGCCGTGATCGGCAACGTGACCACCGGCGGTTTCGCCGGCCTGACCACCGCCAACGCCAACGGGAACGTGGAAGGGCTGGCGGCGCTGATCTTCTCGCGGTACCTGTGGGCGTTCGAGCTGACCAGCGCACTGCTGATCACCGCGGCCGTCGGGGCGATGGTGCTGGCGCACCGCGAGCGCTTCGAGCGCCGCAAGACCCAGCGCGAGCTCTCCCAGGAACGCTTCCGGCCGGGCGGCCACCCCACGCCGATGCCGAGCCCCGGCGTCTACGCCCGCCACAACGCGGTCGACGTGGCCGCATTGTTGCCGGACGGCTCGTACTCGAAGCTTTCGGTGTCGCCGATACTGCAAAGCCGCGGCGCCGACGGCAAGAAGACCCCTTCCACCGAGCCGAGCCCCAGTCTCTCCCAAGGCGGTACGTCGTGAATCCGGCCAATTATCTGTATCTTTCGGCGCTGCTGTTCACCATCGGCGCGTCCGGGGTGTTGTTGCGCCGCAACGCCATCGTGATGTTCATGTGCGTGGAGCTGATGCTCAACGCGGTCAACCTCGCGTTCGTCACGTTCGCGCGGATGCACGGCCACCTGGACGGGCAGATGATCGCGTTCTTCACGATGGTGGTCGCCGCCTGCGAAGTGGTCATCGGCCTGGCCATCATCATGACCATCTTCCGTACCCGCAAATCGGCGTCCGTCGACGACGCGAATCTACTCAAAGGCTGAAGACGCCACAGTGACGAACCTTATTGGCACTCAATACAGCTGGTTGCTGGTGGCGCTGCCATTGGCGGGCGCCGCGATCCTGCTCTTCGGCGGACGACGCACCGACCGGTGGGGGCATTGGTTGGGCTGCGCCACCGCCCTCGCGGCCTTCGGGGTGGGTCTGAGCCTGCTGACCGAGTTGCTCGGCCGCGCCACCGACGACCGCGTCATCCACCAGAAGGTGTTCAGCTGGATCCCCGTCGGGCAGCTCCAGGTGGACCTGGGACTCCAAATCGACCAGCTGTCGGTGTGTTTCGTTCTGTTGATCTCCGGCGTCGGGTCATTGATCCACATCTATTCGGTGGCCTACATGGCCGAAGACATCGACCGCCGCAGGTTTTTCGGCTACCTCAACCTTTTCCTCGCGTCGATGCTGCTGCTGGTCGTCGCCGACAACTACGTGGTGCTCTACGTCGGTTGGGAAGGCGTCGGCCTGGCCTCCTACCTGCTGATCGGGTTCTGGTATCACAAGCCGACGGCGGCCACCGCGGCCAAGAAGGCGTTCGTGATGAACCGGGTCGGCGACGCCGGGCTAGCCCTGGGAATGTTTTTGATGTTCAGCACTTTCGGCACGCTGTCCTACGCCGGGGTCTTCGCCGGCGCACCGGCGGCCAGTCGGGGCGCGCTGACCGCCATGGGATTGCTGTTGCTTTTGGGCGCCTGCGCCAAGTCCGCTCAGGTCCCGCTACAGGCCTGGCTGGGTGACGCCATGGAGGGTCCCACCCCGGTTTCCGCGCTGATCCACGCCGCCACCATGGTGACCGCCGGGGTGTATCTGATCGTGCGGTCCAACCCGCTGTACAACCTGTCGTCCGACGCGCGACTGGCGGTGGTCATCGTGGGCGCGGTCACGCTGCTACTCGGGGCGTTCATCGGGTGCGCCAAGGACGACATCAAGCGGGCGCTGGCGGCGTCGACGATGAGCCAGATCGGCTACATGGTGCTGGCGGCCGGCCTCGGCCCGGCCGGTTACGCCTTCGCGATCATGCACCTGCTCACCCACGGCTTCTTCAAGGCCGGGTTGTTCCTCGGCTCCGGTGCGGTGATCCACGCGATGCACGAAGAACAGGACATGCGCCGCTACGGCGGTCTGCGTGCGGCACTGCCGATTACGTTCGTCACCTTCGGCCTGGGCTACCTGGCGATCATCGGCGTGCCGCCCTTCGCGGGCTACTTCTCCAAGGACGCCATCATCGAGGCGGCGCTGGCCTCCGGTGGCACACAGGGGTATGTGCTGGGTGGCGCCGCGCTACTGGGCGCCGGCGTCACCGCGTTCTACATGACGCGCGTGATGCTGATGACCTTCTTCGGTAAGAAGCGCTGGGGTCCGGGCGCCCAACCCCATGAGGCGCCCGGCCTGATGACGTGGCCGATGATCCTGCTCGCCGTCGGCTCGGTGTTCTCCGGTGGCCTGCTGGCGGTGGGCGGCACCCTGCAGCGCTGGCTCGAACCGGTCGTCGGAAAGCACGAGGAGGTCACCCACGCATATCCGGTCTGGGTCAGCTCCGCGCTGGCGCTGGGCGTCGTGATCATCGGCATCGCGGTGGCCTACCGGTTGTATGCGAAGGCGCCGATCCCCCGGGTGGCTCCGCTTTCGGTCTCGGCCCTGACCACGGCGGTCCGCAACGACTTCTACGGCGATGCCTTCAACGAAGAGGTGTTCATGCGCCCCGGCGCACAACTGACGAAGGCGCTCGTCGACGTGGACAACGCGGGTGTCGACGGCTCAGTCAACGGGCTGGCGGCGCTGGTGAGTTCGACCTCAAATCGGCTGCGGGGGCTGCAAACCGGCTTCGCCCGCAACTACGCATTGTCAATGCTGACGGGCGCCGTGCTGGTGGTCGCGCTGATCCTGGCGGTGCGGCTGTGGTGACCGCGCCGACGACGATGCAGTCCGAAGCGATGACGAGGAGCGGCGCTGGTGAATAACGTTCCGTGGCTGAGCGTGCTGTGGCTGGTGCCGCTGGCCGGCTCCGTGCTGATCATCCTCACGCCGCCCGGGCTGCGGCAGCTCGCCAAGTGGACGGGTCTGGTCTTCGGCGTCGCGACCCTGGCCGTGGCGATCGTCGTCACCGTCGGGTTCAAATCCGGTGGCGCGCCCTATCAATTCGTCGAAAAGCACCAGTGGATTCCGGCGTTCGGGGCCGGCTACGCGCTGGGCGTCGACGGGATTGCGGTGGTGTTGGTGCTGCTGACCGCGGTGCTGCTTCCGGTGCTACAGGTGGCCGGCTGGAACGACGGGGGCGAAAGCAACCCTCGCGGTGTACATGCGTACGTCGCGCTCACGCTGGCCATCGAATCCATGGTGCTGATTTCGGTCGTCGCGCTGGACGTACTGCTGTTCTACGTCTTCTTCGAGGCCATGCTCATCCCGATGTACTTCCTGATCGGGGGCTTCGGCGGCGGAACCGGCCGCTCGCGCGCGGCCGTGAAGTTCTTGTTGTACAACCTGTTCGGCGGGCTGATCATGCTGGCCGCGGTGATCGGGCTGTATGTGGTGACCTCCCAGCACGGTTCGGGCACCTTCGACTTCCGTGAGATCGTGGCCGGCGTCGCCTCCGGCCGCTACGGCGCGGATTCCGCGGTGTTCAAGGCGTTGTTCTTGGGCTTCATGTTCGCGTTCGCGATCAAGGCCCCCCTGTGGCCGTTCCACCGCTGGCTGCCCGACGCCGCGGTCGAGGCAACCCCGGCGACCGCGGTGCTGATGATGGCGGTGATGGACAAGGTCGGCACTTTCGGCATGCTGCGCTACTGTCTGCAGTTGTTCCCCGGCGCCTCAACGTATTTCCGGCCGCTGATCGTGGTGCTGGCGGTCATCGGGGTGATCTACGGCGCGATCGTCGCCATCGGCCAGACCGACATCATGCGGCTGATCGCCTACACCTCGATCTCGCATTTCGGGTTCATCATCCTGGGCATCTTCGTGATGACCAGCCAGGGGCAGAGCGGGTCGACGTTGTACATGCTCAACCACGGTCTGTCCACGGCGGCGGTGTTCCTCATCGCCGGCTTCCTGATATCGAGGCACGGCAGCCGCGCGATCGCCGACTACGGCGGCGTGCAGAAGGTGGCGCCCATACTGGCGGGCACCTTCCTGGTGTCGGCCATGGCCACCCTGTCACTGCCCGGGTTGGCGCCGTTCATCAGCGAATTCCTGGTCCTGTTGGGAACTTTCAACCGATACTGGCTGGCCGCCGCGTTCGGGGTCACCGCGCTGGTGCTCTCGGCCGTCTACATGTTGTGGCTCTACCAGCGGGTGATGACCGGGCCGGTCGTCAGCGGTAATGAGAAGATCGGCGATCTGCGCGCCCGCGAATTGATCGTCGTCGCGCCGTTGATCGCGCTGCTGCTGGTGCTCGGCATCTATCCCAAGCCGGTGCTCGACATCATCAATCCCGCCGTCGAAAACACGATGACCACCATCGGCCAGCACGACCCCAAGCCGATCGTCCCGGTGGCGACACCCAGACCGGCCGACCTACCCCGGACCGCCGAAGGACCGCGATGACCCTCCCAACCCCGAGCATCCAGTACTTCCTGCTGTGCCCGACGCTCATCGTGTTCGGCGTCGCCGTGGTGGCCGTCCTCGCAGAGGCGTTCCTGCCCAGGCGAATTCGCTATACGGCGCAGGTGACGCTCGCGCTCGGCGGCGTCATCGCGGCGTTCGTCGCGGTGATCGCCGTCAGCCGCTCGATTCCAAGCTCCGGGCGCGTCGCGGTGTTGGGCGCCATGGCCATTGACCGCCCGACGCTGTATCTGCAGGGCACCGTCCTGCTGGTCGCGGTGCTGGCCGTCATCTTCATCGCCGAACGCACCCAGGCCAGGGCCGGGAGCAAGGTCTCCGTGGGCGTCGGGAGGGCCGGTTCGGGCGGCCTGGACTCCTTTACCCCGCAGGCGTCGGCGGTGCCCGACAGTGACGCCGAGCGGGAGGCCGAGCGGGCCGGAGCCGCCCAGACGGAGCTGTTCCCGCTGGCGCTGCTGTCGGTCGGCGGCATGATGGTTTTCCCCGCCTCCAACGACCTGCTGACCATGTTCGTTGCGCTCGAAGTGTTGTCGTTACCGTTGTACCTGATGTGCGGCCTGGCCCGTCATCGCCGCCTGCTGTCGCAGGAAGCCGCGATGAAGTACTTTCTGCTGGGCGCGTTTTCGTCGGCGTTCTTCCTCTACGGCGTGGCGCTGCTGTATGGCGCGACCGGCACCTTGTTGCTGACCGGAATCCGCGATGCGCTTGCCGCGCAGGGCGATACGTCGATGGCGCTGGTCGGTGTGGCGCTGCTGTCGGTAGGTCTGCTGTTCAAGGTCGGTGCCGTTCCATTCCATTCGTGGATTCCCGACGTGTACCAGGGCGCGCCCACCCCCATCACCGGGTTCATGGCGGCCGCCACCAAGGTGGCGGCCTTCGGTGCGCTGCTGCGGGTTATCTACGTGGCGCTGCCGCCGCTGCACGATCAGTGGCGCCCGGTGCTGTGGGCCATTTCCATCCTGACGATGGCGGTGGGCACCATCACCGCGGTGAACCAGACCGACGTCAAACGCATGCTGGCCTACTCGTCGGTCGCCCACGTCGGATTCATCCTCACCGGCGTCATCGCCGACAACCACACGGGCCTGTCCGCCACGCTGTTCTACCTGCTGGCCTACAGCTTCAGCACCGTCGGCGCGTTCGCCATCGTCGGCCTGATCCGCGACGCCGACGGGGTGGAGGACGCCACGCTCTCGCACTGGGCGGGGCTCGGGCAGCGCTCCCCCATTGTGGGCGTGATGTTTTCGATGTTCCTGTTGGCCTTCGCCGGCATCCCCCTGACGAGCGGATTCGTCAGCAAGCTCGCCGTGTTCAAGGCCGCCGCCCAGGGCGGTGCCGCGCCGCTGGTGATCGTCGGTGTGGTCGCGAGCGGGGTGGCCGCCTACTTCTACGTGCGGGTGATCGTGTCGATGTTCTTCACCGAGGCGACCGAGGACACGCCGCAGGTGGTGGCGCCGGGCATTCTGAGCAAGGCCGCGATCGCGGTGTGCGCCGCGATCACCGTGGTGTTGGGCATCTTCCCGCAGCCGCTGCTGGATCTGGCCGACCAGGCCGCCGAGTTGCTGCACTGACGCAGCGGGGTCAGTTCATGAACGGCCGGACGGCCAGCAGGTAGATCAGCAGCGCCGCCAGCGGGGCGACCAACGGCAGCCACGGCAGCTGCAGCGGAAACGACGTCGCAACCAACCCGGCGACCGTAAACCCCACGGCGCCAAGCGCGGTCGGCCAGCTGTCCAGCACCACGAGCGCGGTGGTGCCGGCCGCATGCCGGCACACCAGGTAGGCGGCGGCGCACAGACCGGACAGCGCGACGAATATCACCGGCGGGCTGGACAGCAGGACGGTAACGGCCGCCAACAGCACGGCAACCGTTGCGGCCCGGCGCAATACGATGCCGACCGCGACCGCGATGAGTGCGGCCACCCATCCGGCGATCGCAGATCGCTGCCAGCCGTCGGCGGCCAGCCCCACCATGAGCAGGCCGAAGGCCGTCGCGAACGCGGGCGCCCCCGCCCGCGCCAGTGTCCCGGCGCCGCCGTCAGCCACGGAGCCTCCCCCGCACCCGCCGTCGCCGATCGGGCAGCACTCCCATCGACTGCTCCAAACCGCTATCGCCGGGCCACGACACGATATCCACGCCGATGGTGGCCATGTCGCGGTACATCGCCGAGCGCTGCAAGGCCCACATCCGATCCACCAGGGGGTCCTGTTCGTCTTCGAACGGCGAGGTGTCCAGAACGTCGACGGCCAGCACGACATGGCCCCGCTTGCGCAGATTGATCAGGGCCAAGGCGAATTCGGTGTCGAGCAGCGTGGAGAACGCGACGACGATCGCCCCGGCGGGAACCGCCGCGCGTGGCGCCAACGTGCCGGTGGTGTGTTCGAACCGGTCACCGGCGCGAAGGACGGTGTCGAGCACCCGATAGAACTGGCGCTGCCCGATGTCGGCTCCGAGCCAACGCGGCTGGTTGCCACCGAGGGCGACGATGCCGGCCCGGTCACCATGGCGCAGCGCGGTTTGCACCACTTGCGCCGCGCCGCGAACGACGCGTTCGGTGGCCTCGGTCGCCGGCCCGGCCGGTTGCCGGTAGCCGTCGATCAGCACCACCACGTCGGCGGCGCGGTCGGTCAACCGTTGCGTCACGTGCAGTTGACCCCGGCGCGCGCTCACCGGCCAATTCACCGCCCGCAGTTGGTCGCCGGGCACGTAGAGACGAATGTCGGCATATTCCACACCCGGACCGATGTGGCGGGTCAGGTGGGCACCCAACCGGTCGAGCAGCTCGGTCTGCGGGATGGGCGTCAGCTGCGGCGGCGTCAGCGGGAACACGATCACCTCGGCGGCCCCGACGCCCGCCGTCCCCGTGAGCAGCCCACCACGGGCGACCACATCGACACGAACCTCAATCGAATACCGGCCCCAGCGCCGCGCGGTCGCCGTGACCGTTTTCGCTTGACCCTCACCGGATTCCGTGATGTCGAGCTCGATGCCCGCGATGTCCGGAACGGTGAGCCGCACGGCCGAAGTCGCGTCGTCCGTCACCCACACCCTGATGTGCGCCTGCTCGCTCTCGAAGCAACGCTGGGTGTCGGGATCGCCGTGCACCCGAACCGTCGGCACCGGGCGCTGCCAGCTGATCGAGCACAACACGCCCAGCAGCGGCGCCGCGAAGGCGATCAGCTGCCACCGGCCGCCGATCACGGCGGCGGCCATCGCGAATCCCGCGCAGGTGGCGATCGCTCGAGTCAATTCCGATGCCCGCCAGCGGAACTCGACCCCCGTGCTGCGGGTCATGCTGGCCTCATCCGGTCTCGCCGGCGCTGGCGCCGGTGCGGGGCACCGGTAGGCGGTGCAACAGCTCTGCGATGACGTCGGCACCCTGGATTTTTCGTACCCACATCTCCGGGCGCAGGGTGATCCGATGCGAGACCGCCGCGATGGCGAGCGCCTTCACGTCCTCGGGGATGACGTAATCGCGGCCGAGCAGCAGCGCGCGGGCGCGGGCGAGCTGGACCAGATCGAGTTCGGCGCGGGGGCTGGCCCCGACGGCGACCTGCGGATGGTGCCGGGTGGCATTAGCCAGCGACACCACATAATGCAGGACGTCTTCATGCACGGTTACCTGCTCGACCGATTCGCGCATGGCCAGCAGGTCGTGGGCGTCCACCACCTGGTTGACCGTCGGTTCGGCCGAACCGCGTTCGAGGCGGCGGCGCAGCATCGACGTCTCGTCGCGCTCGTTGAGATACCGCAGTTCCAGCCGGATCGCGAACCGGTCGAGTTGCGCCTCGGGCAGCGGATACGTGCCCTCGTACTCGATCGGGTTGTCGGTGGCCAGGACGATGAAAGGCTTTGGCAGCTGGTGTGTTTCGCCGTCTATGCTCACCTGCCCTTCGGCCATCGCCTCCAGCAGCGCCGCCTGGGTCTTCGGCGGCGTGCGATTGATCTCGTCGGCCAGCAACAAGTTGGTGAAGATGGGGCCGGGTCGGAACGCGAAGCGGCCGGATTGCATGTCGTAGATCGTCGAGCCGAGCAGATCGGCGGGTAACAGGTCGGGCGTGAACTGCACCCGGGTGAATTGCAGGCCCAACGCTGCGGCAAACGATCTCGCGATCAGCGTCTTGCCCAGGCCGGGCAGGTCTTCGATGAGGATGTGGCCGCGCGCCAGGACCGTGGTGAGGATGAGCCGCAGCGCGGATCGTTTCCCCACCACCACGCGTTCTATCTCGTCGAGAATCGCTTCACAGTGGGCGGTCGTGGTGGCGGCCGGCAGCGTCATGGTGGTATCGCGCCTCCTGTCATACCTGCTCCAGCTTTTGCAGAATCTCTTGCAGCGCCGCACGGCCCGGACCGGGTTGGCGGTCGCCGCCGCGCACCACGTTGTTGGGATTGACCCATTCCCACAGTTCCACACCGAACAGCATGCGTCCGGTTGCGTGATACGCCCCGGAGTCCTTGGATCGCCTTTGGCCAGTTGTCATCTCGTACCGGCGGGCGAGCATCGGGCGTAGATGCCTGTCCCAGTCGGCCCGTGTCGACTCCGACCACCGGATCGTCGTCTCGGTGGTGGCAAGCCAGCGGCGCAACGAATCCCCGAGATCGTCGGCGTCGGCCTCCGTGTCGGCATCGGGCCCCCGCGCGAGCGCGCGACGCAGGGTGAGCAGCACCAGCGCCAGCCCCAGGCCGGAAGCAGCCAGCACCCAGCGTCGATCCTGCTGCGTCAGCGCCAACAGTTCGATGCCGACGATGAGGCAAACGCCAAGGGTCATAATCTTTTTCATGCGGCACTCCGCGAACCCAGCTCGTCGAGGACCAACCGGAGGACGCCTACCGCGATGTCGCGGTGGCCCTCATTCATCACATGAGGGCTGAACCGCGCCTCGGCGAACAGGTTCACCAATTGGACGGCGTTGTCGGCGTGCAGGGCGTGGTGCTCGACCGCGCGGGCCAGCACCTCGGTGGGGGTGTCGAATTCCCGGGGGGCGGCGCCGGGAACATGTGCGAGTTCACGTTCCATCGCGGCATAGCAGGCGATGATCGCCTCGCGCGGTTCGCGGCTCAGGTCCGTCATCTCGGCCAGACCGCGTTCGGCGGCCCGGGCCAGTGACTCCGAACGCGCCGCCGGCGCCGGCGGCTCCGCCGGCTCGTCGGCGACGACGGGTGCCGCGGGACGCCAGCGCCGGCGCGCCGTGGCGACGGTACCGCCGACGAACAACACCAACATCGCGACCGTGCAGGCAAGCAGGATCCCGAGCAAGTTCTGCGAGCCGTCGCGGGGACGGTGTTGACGCTGCTGCTGCGGCGGCGGCGCGGACGGGTTCGTCGACGGCGCCGCGCCGCTATCGGGTGGTGACGGGGCCGGCGCGACGCCGTGGCCTAGGAAGCGGGCCAGCAGCATCACGACCAAGAGCCAGGCCGCGATCACGGCGAGTCCGATGACCAACACGCGCCAGCTCGGCCGCCCCCGACCGGTGCCCAGCATCTCGGACAGTGCCCCTGCGGTCGGCGCGGGAGCGCGCGGGTCACGCAACCGCGCGACGACGGCGATCGCGATCAACGCCAGCGTCACGGCCAGGGCCGCTACCACGAAGGCCAGCGCCGCGCGACCGCCCGACTCGTTGCGCACCGCATCGTGACGAGCCGGAAGGTAGCCGCGCAGGGCGGCCGCGACCACGAGCAGCAGGACGATCAGGGCAACGACTCGCCCTGTCGACTTGTCTATACCAGGCATTGGCACACCACTCGATTGGTTGCCTGCCGCCGTCGCGGCACTGACTTTTCTCATACTTGCACGTCAAGCGACCCCAGGGCCAGGATCGGCGTCGCCGCGTATCCACAGTCGGCGGTTCATCCACAGATGGTGCGTGGGCGGCGCCTATTCGAACTTGTGTTCGATATCGTGGGCTGTGTGGGTCCCCTGGTGAACGCGGAACTGGCGCGAGAGCGCATCTGCTCGGCGCTCGACGCGATCGATGCTGCCCACGAGATGTTGCGCCAGACCCCGTCGGACGCGGTCGGCAACGCCTTTCGGGTCGACGTCGCCGAGCGCCTGGAGGCCCAGGACCGCGCCAATCGCGGCCTGATGTACCGGACTTTCGGCGAAATCGCCGAGCCGCCGGACGGGTCAGAGTGCGTTCCGGCGGTGCGCGGCACGCTGTGGGCGCGGCTACGCATCACTCCCAAGGAAGTCGCGCGCCGCTTTCGGCTCGCTGCGCGTCTCCAGCCGCGCCATTCGCTGACCGGCGCGCCCCTGGAACCCGAACTGCCGGCGTTGGCGGAGGCGGTGGCCGCCGGCGCGGTGGGTGAGGACCACATCCGCGCCGTCTGCGCCGCCGTGGACACCTTGCCCTCCTGCGTATCGCCGTGTGATGTGGCGGATGCCGAGCGCACGCTGGTACGGCACGCGACCAAGCTCGACGCTGCCGTGGTCACCAAGCTGGGCCACCGGATTGCCGACTATCTCAATCCCGACGGCCGCTTCACCGACGTCGATCGCGCCCGCCGCCGTGGCGTGTACCTCGGCCCGCAGGGGCCCGACGGAATGTCCCGACTCTCCGGCCTACTGGATCCCGAGGCCAGGGCCTACTTCGAAGCCCTCGAAGCGGCGGTGCGGCCCGGGCGCCATCAGACCCCCGACAGCGATCCCGAGACGCGCGATGATCGCACCCCGGCCCAACGCGGCCACGACGCCCTCAAGCTTGGCCTCGAAATCGCCCTCGCCTCCGGCGGTCTCGGGGCGCACCGCGGGCTGCCCGTCACCGTGATCGCCACGACCACGCTGGCCGAACTCGACCGAGCCGCGCACGCCGCGGTCGACTCGTCGATCCCCATGCCCGCGCCGGCGCACACCGGCGGCGGTTCACGACTGCCCATGCCGGATTTGATTCGCATGGCCGCCAAGGCAATTCACTATCTTGCGGTGTTCGACGAGCACACCGGCCGGCCGTTGTATCTAGGGCGTCAAAAACGCATCGCATCCGCGGACCAACGGCTCGTCTGCTACGCCCGTGACCGAGGCTGCACCCACCCCAATTGCCTCGAACCCGGCTATCATTGCGAAATTCACCACGCCCACGAATGGGCAGAGGGCGGACGCACGGACGCCGACAACCTGTTCTTCGCTTGCGGATCCGACCACGGCGCGGTGGGGCGCGGCGAATGGCGCACGGCGGTGGCCGGCAACGGCCGACTCGCCTGGACCGACGGCAAGGGGCCGCCCGAGGTCAATCATGCGCACCATCCCGACGAGCTGCTGCGCGGGGATCCCGACCCGCCCGAAGGCAAGCCGGTCTAGGCAGGCGTGAATGGCCGGAAACTGCCGTCGAGGACCTGAAGGTGACCGATGGTGCGGCCGGTGACCTTTCCGGGATCGACTAGGGCCAATTCGACTGCCGCGCGGGCGAATTCGTCCTCCGATGCGGTGTCATCGAAGCTGCGGGCATAGTAGGAGAGCCCCGGGGTGAGGATCGGTTTGGACGGCGACAGCGCATTGACCGCGATGTTGTGGTCGGTCAGATCGAATGCGGCGCATTGGGTCAGGTGCTCGAGCGCGGCCTTGGATCCGCCATACCCGGGCAGCACGCCACCGCTGCGGTCGCCGTACGGCCCATCACCAGGCAGTCGCGACGCGACCGAGGTGATGTTGACGATCGAGCCGCCACCCGCCTCGATCATGTCGGGGCACACCAACTGCATCAGCTCGTAGGCCGCGAACACTGCGATCTCGAAGTGCCGGCGATACGCGTGCAGGGGCGTGCTGACGAATCCCGGCCAGCCGGGCTTGCCGGCACCCGACGGCTTGGCGCCACCCGCTGGCTTGGCGGCACCCGACGGCTTGGCGCCACCCGACGGCTTGGCGGTGCTGTCACGCGGTGGGGCGCCCGGCGCCGGCGGTCGCCCGGGCGCGGTGAAGGCCGCATTGTTGACCAGAATCCCGATGGGGCCCAACGCCTCTCGCGCCGACTGCACCAGCTGGGCAACCTGCTCACGGTCGGTCAGATCCGCCCGGACCGGCACGGCACGCCCGCCCGCGGCCTCGATGTCGGCGACGGTCTGGCCGATGGTTCCCGGCAGCCGGTCGTCCCAGACCTCTTCGGTACGCCCCGCGACCGCCACCGCCGCACCCTCGCCGGCCAGGGCCAGCGCGATGGCCCGGCCCAGACCGCGGCTGGCGCCGGTGACGATTGCGGCGCGACCCGCAAGCCGCCCCGTCACCGCCGCACCCCGTGCACGACGATGGCGGTGGTTTGCTCCACCCACGCCTCGTCGAGCTCCTCTTCCGGACGCAGCAGCATCCGCAACATCGTCGCTCCCCCAATCAACTCGATCAACCGGTCGGGATCCACATCCGGATGGGCTTCGCCCCGGTCAACCGCCTCCCGCAGTCGCACCCGCACCGCGGTGAACAAATCCACGAACCGCGACATCACCCGAGCGTTGAGCGCCGGGTCGGCCGTCATGTCGGCAACCAGACCGGGCAATGCGGCACGCACCACCGGGGTGGTGAACACGTCGCGGGTGGCCTCGATCATCATCCGCATGTCGGCGGCGATGTCCCCGGCCGGCGACTCCAGCGCGGTCGGGGCCGTCGGGAACGCGGCCTCGTGCACCAGTTCGGCCTTGCTCGACCACCGGCGGTAGAGCGCGGATTTCGTGGTGCCGGCGCGCTCGGCGACGGCGGCCAGGCTGATGTTGGAATAGCCCGTTTGGACAAGCAGTTCCGCGGTCGCCGAAAGGATCGCGGAGTCGATACGCGGATCGCGCGGGCGGCCGGCGCCGGAGGCCTTGTCAAGGCCGGACGGGTCTGCTTTCATAACGCTACCTACCGTATCGTAATTGCCTCAACGAAGGAGGCACCTTATGGCAACAGAACCGGCGGTCGACAACGTCGACCGGCTACAACGCTCCAGCCGCGACGTCACCACGTTGCCGACGGTCATGTCACGCTGGCTCTCCACCGTACTGCCGGACGCCGCAAATCCCGAGGTGACCGTGGAAAGCGGCGTGGATTCGACGGGCATGTCGTCGGAGACGATCATCCTGACCACCCGCTGGCAACAGGACGGCCGGCCGACCGAACAGAAGCTGGTGGCGCGGGTGGCGCCCACCGCCGAGGATGTGCAGGTCTTCCCGACCTACCGGCTCGACCACCAATTCGACGTCATCCGCAAAGTGGGTGAGCTGACCGACGTGCCCGTGCCCCGGGTGCGCTGGCTGGAGAACACCGGCAACGTCCTGGGCACACCGTTTTTCGTGATGGACTACGTCGAGGGTGAGGTGCCGCCCGACGTCATGCCGTACACCTTCGGCGGCAACTGGTTTGCCGACGCGCCCGCCGAGCGGCAGCGCGAACTGCAGGACGCCACCGTCGGTGTCCTGGCCGCGTTGCACTCGATCCCGAACGCGCAGAGCACATTTGGCTTCCTCACCGAGGGGCAGTCCGGCGACACCGCGCTGCGCAAGCACTTCAACTGGGTGCGGTCCTGGTATGACTTCGCGGTACCCGACATCGGGCGATCACCGCTACTGGAGCGGACCTTCGACTGGCTGGAGGCCAACTGGCCGGCCGAGGCGGCCGCCGCCGAGCCGGTGCTGCTGTGGGGTGACGCCCGGGTCGGCAACGTGCTGTACAACGACTTCCGGCCGGTCGCGGTGCTGGACTGGGAGATGGTGACGCTCGGACCGCGCGAGCTGGATGTGGCGTGGATGATCTTCGCGCACATGGTCTTTCAGGAGTTGGCCGGCCTGGCCACCCTGCCGGGGCTCCCCGGGGTGATGCGCGAGGAGGACGTGCGCGCCACTTACGCGCGGCTGGCCGGGGTCGAAGTCGGCGACCTGCATTGGTTCTACGTGTACTCCGGCGTGATGTGGGCGTGTGTGTTCATGCGCACCGGCGCCCGGCGGGTGCACTTCGGCGAGACCGAAAAGCCCGACGACGTCGAATCGCTGTTCTATCACGCCGGATTGATGCGAAAGTTGATCGGCGAGGGCCCGATCGGAGAGGACCAGTAATGCTCGGACCACTCGACGAGTTCCCGGTACATCAGATCCCCCAGCCGATCGCCTGGCCGGGTTCCTCGGACCGCAACTTCTACGACCGCTCCTACTTCAACGCCCACGACCGCACCGGCGACATCTTCGTGATCAGCGGCATCGGCTACTACCCCAACCTCGGGGTCAAGGACGCGTTCCTGCTCATCCGGCGCGGGGATACCCAGACCGCCGTGCACGTTTCGGACGCCATTGATTCTGACCGGCTCAACCAGCACGTCAACGGCTACCGCGTCGAGGTCATCGAACCGCTGCGCAAGCTGCGCCTCGTGCTCGACGAAACCGAAGGCATCGCAGCCGATCTCACCTGGAATGGCCTGTTCGACGTCGTGCAGGAACAACCGCATATCCTGCGCTCGGGCAACCGGGTCACCCTGGACGCTCAGCGCTTCGCGCAGCTCGGCAGCTGGAGCGGGCACATCGTCATCGACGGCGAGGAGATCACCGTCGACCCCAACACCTGGCTGGGCAGTCGCGACCGGTCCTGGGGCATCCGGCCGATCGGCGAGGCCGAGCCCGCGGGCCGACCCGCCGACCCGCCCTTCGAGGGCATGTGGTGGCTTTACGTACCCATGGCATTCGACGATTTCGCCATCGTGCTCATCATCCAGGAAGAGCCCAACGGGTTCCGCTCGCTCAACGACTGCACCCGCATCTGGCGCGACGGGCGCGTCGAGCAGCTGGGCTGGCCGCGAGTCAAGATCCACTACCGCTCCGGGACCCGCATCCCGACCGGCGCGACGATCGACGCCACCACCCCGGCGGGGACCCCGGTCCACTTCGACGTCGAGTCCAAGCTGCCGGTGCCCATCCACGTCGGCGGCGGCTACGGCGGTGACTCCGACTGGATCCACGGCACCTGGAAGGGCGAAAAGTTCGCCGAGCGGCTGACGTACGACATGACCGACCCGGCCATCGTCGGCCGCGCGGGGTTCGGCGTGATCGACCACGTCGGCCGCGCGGTCTGCCGCGACGGCGACGGGGAGCCCGTCGAGGGCTGGGGGCTCTACGAGCACGGCGCGCTGGGCCGCCACGACCCGTCCGGATTCAAGGATTGGCTGACGGTCGCGCCCTAGGTCAGCGGCGGTAGGCCGCGCCCGGGTGGTCGTCGGGCAGCAGCGGCCCCCGGGCGCCGAGCCGCTGGCGCAGCGTGGAACGCGGTGGCTGCTCGGGGACGCGTCCCCGCCGACGCAGCTCGGGGACAACGAACTTCGCGAAATCGACGAAGGTGCCCGGGGTCGTCACGTAAGCCAGGTTGAACCCGTCGACGTCGGCCTCGGTGACCCACCGCTCGAGTTCGTCGGCCACCTCGGTCGGCGAACCCACCAGCACCGGGCCGCGGCCGCCGATCCCGATCTCGTCGGCCAGCTCGCCCACCGTCCAGGCGCGTTGCGGCGCGGCGGTGGTGAACGAGGCCAGCGCCGAGCGGTTGGCGTCGGTCTCGACGTATTTCAGCGGTTCGCCGGGGTCGAGTTCGGCCAGGTCGACCCCGGTCCAGCCGCCGAACAACGCCAGCGCTCCGGCGGGGCTGACGTACCCCCGATATTCAGCCAGCTTGGCGACGGCCTCGTCGCGGCTCTCGGCGACCACCGGGGTCACCATGGTGAACACCTTGATCGAGCGTGGGTCGCGACCCAGCTCGGCGGCGGCGGTCCGCAACGCGCGCACCGGACCGCGCACGATCTGCGGCGTCGGACCCGAGACGAAGACCGCCTCGGCGTGGGCCGCCGCGAACCGCACGCCCCGCGGCGACGCCCCGGCCTGGAACAACACCGGGGTGCGCTGCGGCGACGGCTCGCACAGGAACGGACCGGGCACCGAGAAATAACGGCCCTTGTGCTCGATGTCGTGCACCTTGGCCGGGTCGGTGAAGACGCCCCGCTGCGCGTCGCGCACCACGGCGTCGGCCTCCCACGACCCCTCCCACAGCTTGTAGCAGACCTCGAGGTACTCGTCGGCGATCTCGTAACGCTGGTCGTGCGGGATCTGGGCGTCCAGGCCCAAATTCCTTGCGGCGCTGTCCAAATAGGACGTAACGATGTTCCACGCCACCCGGCCACCCGTCAGGTGGTCCAGCGTCGAGAGCCGGCGGGCCAACGCGTAGGGCTGCTCGTAGGTCAGCGACAGGGTGATCCCGAAGCCGAGGCTGTCGGTCACCGCCGCCATCGCCGAGACCGCGGCGGTCGGGTCGTTGACCGGAAACTGGGCGGCGTCGAGGACCGCCGCGTCGCGCGAGCCGCCGTACACGTCGTAGACCCCGAGCACGTCGGCGAGAAACAACGCGTCGAACCCGCCGGTCTCCAGGATGCGGGCCAGCTCGGTCCAATAGCCCAGCTCCCGGTAGCGGTAGCCCTGATCGTCGGGATGCCGCCACAGACCCGCGGACTGATGCCCGACGCAGGCCATGTCGAAGGCGTTGAGAAAGATCCTGCGCGGCGCACTCACCCGATGTCATCCTCACCCGTCTCGCGCGCCGCGTACGCGGCGGCGACCGTGATCGCCGCCAGCACCGCGAAGTACGCCACGATCAGCCACGGCCGGCCACCGCCGACCACCAACAACGACGCGGCGATCAACGGCGCGAACCCTCCCGACAGTACGGCACCAATCTGATAACCCAGCGACGCGCCGCTGTAGCGCACCCGGGTTCCGAAGAGTTCGGCGAACCAGGCCGCCTGCGGGCCATACATCGCGTCATGAACGACGTTGACGCCGAACACGATTGCCAGCACGACCCAAAGCGCCGACCCGCTGCCGGCAGCCAGGAAGAACAACACCAGAGCCACCACCCCCGCGAGCGCGCCGAACAGATACGGTGGCCGCCGCCCCACCCGGTCCGACAGCAACGCCCAGCCTGGCGTGCTGAGCAACCCGAGCGCCGAGGAGACCAGCACCGCGATCAGACCTACTGCGCTGCCCCTGCCGAATGAATCCTGAAGATAGCTAAGCGAATACGTCGTCAATAAGACGAAAAGCCCGATCTGCGACAGCCGCAGTCCGGTGGTGATGACTACGTTGCGCGAGTCGGTGCGCAGCACCTCCACTATCGGCAGCCGTGCCAGCTCGTCGCGCCGCTTGAGCCGCTCGAAGATTTCCGCATCGGTCAGCTTCAGCCGGACGAACAAGCCGATGCCGACCAGAAAGACGCTGAGCAGGAACGGGATTCGCCATCCGTAGGTGAGGAAGGTCGGCCCGGTGACCTTGCGCACCAGGAAGAACACCGAGGTCGCCAACAACATGCCGGCCGGCGAGCCCAACTGGGTGAAGCTGCCGAAAAATCCGCGACGATCGGGGGGTGCGTGCTCCACCGACAGCACCGCGGCGCCACCCCATTCGGCCCCCACGGCGAGGCCCTGCACAACCCGCAGGGTCGCCAGCAGCGCCGGCGCCAGCAGCCCAGCAGCGGCATAGGTCGGCAGCGCTCCGATCGCGGTGGTGACCAGACCCATCACCACCAACGCGCCCACCAGAACCGCCTTGCGGCCCAACCGGTCGCCGAAGTGCCCCGACAGCACCGCGCCGAGGGGCCGGGCCCCGAATCCGGCGGCGTAGGTGGCGAACGAGGCCAGTGTCCCCGCGGTCGATGAGATATTCGGGAAGAAAAGCGGTTTGAAGACCAACGCCGACGCGGTCGCGTACAGGTAGAAGTCATACCACTCGATGGTGGTGCCGATCATGCTGCCCAGGGCCACGGTGCGCAGGTTCGGCGCGGCGCCGGCGACCACGGCTGAACTGGCAAGACTGGCGGCAGAACTGGTGACGGGGCTTTCGGAAAGCACGTGGTGGCAGCGTAATTAACATAGCGAGCTAGGCATATGTTTGCCATCGCCGTGAGGCAAACGCCGGCGATCAGCTTGGGAGAAATCGCCGTGGAAAGCGCAGAAATGCGGTTCACTAGACCGCGTGTCGAATCCGCCGCGCATTGTCGACGTTGTCGTCGTCGGTGCGGGCTTCGCCGGACTCGCCGCGGCGCGCGAGCTGACACAGCAAGGCCACGATGTGGCGGTTTTCGAGGGCCGCGGCCGGGTCGGCGGACGGTCCCTGACCGGCAGCGTCGCCGGATTGCCGGCCGATCTGGGCGGCACGTTCGTCGGGCCGACCCAGGACGCCGTACTGGCGATGGCCGCCGAACTCGACGTCCCGACCACCCCGACGCATCACGACGGCAAGAACCTGATCCATTGGCGCGGGTGGACGCACGCGTATCACGGCACCATCCCCAAGCTTTCGCTGACCGGCCTGCTGGATATCGGCCGGCTGCGCTGGCAATTCGACAGGATCGCGCGCAGCATCCCGCTGGCGGCGCCGTGGGACGCCCGCCGCGCGCGTGAACTCGACGGCCTGTCGCTCGGCGGCTGGTTGCGCTCAGTGCGTGCGACGGCTTCCTCGCACGACCTGCTGGCGATCGTGGCGCGGGTGACCTGGGGATGCGAACCCGACGACGTGTCGATGCTGCACGCCGCCCGCTACGCGCACGCGGCCGGCGGGCTGGACCGGCTGCTCGACGTCGAGGACGGGGCCCAACAGGACCGCTTCCCCGGTGGCACGCAACAGATCGCCGAGGCGGCGGCCGCCGAACTGGGCACCCGCGTGGTGCTCAACGCCCCGGTGCGGCGGATCGAGCGGCACGGCGCGGGCGTCACCGTCACCACCGACCTCGGCGAGACCGAGGCCGGGTTCGTCATCGTCGCCATCCCGCCGGCCCACCGCGCCTCCATCGAGTTCACTCCCCCGCTGCCCGCCGAGTACGAGCAACTCGCCCGGCACTGGCCGCAGGGCCGGCTCAGCAAGGCCTACGCCGCCTACTCCACGCCGTTCTGGCGGACCAACGGGTTTTCCGGGCAGGCGCTGTCCGACGAGGGCCCGGTCTTCATCACGTTCGACGTCAGTCCGCACCCGGACGGACCGGGCATCCTGATGGGTTTCGTCGACGCCCGCGCGTTCGACTCGCTTCCCAGCGAGCAGCGTCGCCGCGACGCGTTGCGGTGCTTTGCAACGCTGTTCGGCGACGACGCGCTCAAGCCCCTGGACTACGTCGATCACCGTTGGGGCGCCGAGGAATTCGCGCCGGGCGGCCCCACCGCCGCGGTGCCACCCGGATCGTGGACCCGGTTCGGGCCGTGGCTGCGGGAACCGGTCGGGCCGATCCACTGGGCCGGCACCGAAACCGCCGACGAGTGGACCGGTTTCCTCGACGGGGCGATTCGCTCCGGGCAGCGCGCGGCCGCCGAGATCACCGCCCTGCTATGAGCTGATCCGGCGGGTGGCCGCGTTGCGCATCGCCGTTTCGGCGAGCGCGCGCAGCTGGCGGTTCACCTCGCGGGGGTGTTCGAGCATCGAGCAGTGCCCACCGGGCAGTTCGACCAGGTCGATCAGGTTGGGCACGCTGCGCGCGATCCTGCGGGACTGGCTGATCGGGGTGAGCCGGTCGCGTTCGCTGCCGATGACCAGCGTCGGAACGGTCAAACCCTCCAGGTCGAGATAGCGCGACCCGAGAGACGCGACCAGCGCCCTCGCGCACCCCGCCCGGCCCGCCGGTGAGGTGTTCTCGAAGAGCTCGTAGACCAGCCTGGCGATGCCCGGATCGGCGTCTTGTCCGGTGGCCAGCATCGCCACCACATAGCGGCTCGGGATGCGGGCGGCACCGGGCACCGCGAACCCACCGAACGCGTTGATCAGGGTGCGCCCGGCCAGAACCCGGGCCGGCGACAACCCGTAGGGCACCGGCAACAGCTGCACCTTGCGGATCAGATCGCCGGTGGTGGTGTTGATCAGCGCGACCGCGTCCGCGCGCCGGGGAACCTTGTGGCGGTAGCGCTCCGACCACGCGGCGATGGTGATGCCGCCCATCGAGTGGCCGGCCACCACGGCGCGTTCGTGCGGTGCCAAAGTCGCATCCAGCACCGAATCCAGGTCGGACGCAAGGTGTTTGAGGCTGTAATTGTTGGCTCGCGGCAAGCCACTGCGGCCGTGGCCGCGATGATCGAAGGCGATCACCCGGTAGTCGTGGGACAGGTCGGCGATCTGGTACGCCCACGCCCGGATGGCGCAGGTGATGCCGTGCGTCAAGACGATCGGATAACCGTGGGGCGGCCCGAACACCTCCGCGTGCAACCGGGTGCCGTCGGCCGCCCGGACCGTGACGGTCTCACTGGGCGGCAGCGGGTCGGGGAACGGGTCAACCGGGCGGGCCGATCGTCGAGCACTCATCACCGCTCCCCCCTCCAACGCGGCGCCGTTGCCGCAGCTAAGGATGGGGCGATTTTATCCCTAAGTTCGGTTCGCTTTTGGTAAATCCGGCAAACGATTCTTATGAGACGCTTAGACTCGTGTCGGGGTTGTCGCGCCGGGCATTCTTCGCGGCCGCGACCGGCGTGGCCGGTGGCGCGCTCGCTGTGGCGTGCGCACCGAACCAGCCGACACCCGCCACGGTCCGCCCGTCCCCTCAGCAGGCGCCGGACACCACCTCGATCCTCGTCGTCGGCGCCGGGATGGCGGGTTTGTCCGCCGCTCGCAGCCTTGCCGACGCCGGTCGCCCGGTTCGCGTCATCGAGGCCCGCGGCCGCATCGGTGGCCGGATCTGCACCGACCGCGGCTGGGGCCCGCCCCTGGAGCTGGGCGCCTCGTGGATCCACGGCACGACGGACAACCCGCTGACCGAGCTGGCCCACCGGGCGCGGTCACAACTGGTGAGCACGGACTATTACGGGTGGGTCAGGCTCGCGGTCGACCCCGCGCTACAGCCGCTGGATTACCAAAGCGCAACGTGGCGATCGTTCGTCGAACGGGCGCGCGGTCTGCGCGACGTGACAAGCCTGGGTGCCGCGGTGCAAACCGCCGCCGACGGCGCACGGCTGTCCGCGTCCGACCGCGCCCAGCTGGCCTTCTACCTGACCACCGAGATCGAGGACGAATACGCCGCCGACGCGAATCAGCTTTCGGCCGCCACCTTCGACAAGGGTGATTACGCCGGCGGCGACCAGGACGTCATCATCAACGGCTATGACGCCCTGCCCAATTCGCTTGCCGACGGGCTGACCATCGAGCTCAACACGCCGGTCACCGCGGTCGTGCAACGCGATGACGCCGTCATCGTGCGAACCAGGGAAAAGTCGTTTCGGGGTCCGGCCGCGATCGTCACCGTTCCCCTCGGCGTGCTGAAATCCGGTGCGATAGCCTTCGATCCGCCGCTGCCCGACGCGCACGCCCGGGCCGTGACGGCACTGGGCTTCGGCGCCTTGTCCAAGAGCTTCTTTCGCGTGGACCAGCGAACGTGGAAGGTAGACAACGCTTTCTACCAGTACCTCGGGCCCGAAGGCGGGCTGTGGTCACAGTGGTTCACCCTGCCCGGCGATGCGGGCCCAATCGTGTTGGCGTTCAACGGCGGCGAGCGCGGGCGATTCGTCGAGTCGCGTTCGCCCGGGGAGGTCCTGGCCAGCGCGCTGCCTGTGGCCCGCCGGGTCTTCGGCGACAACATCTCGCTGACCGATGTGCGGACCTCGAACTGGACCGGCGACTCGTACGCCCTCGGCGCCTATTCGTTTCACCCGCCCGGCTCCGGCCTCGACGACCGGCGCCGGTTACAGCAACCGATCGGTGAGCGGCTCTACCTGGCGGGCGAGGCGGTGGGCGTTGACAATCCGGCGACCGCGACGGGCGCCCTGGCCAGTGGCCGCTATGCCGCGAACCAGCTCCTGCATCATCTGAACGGGTGACCCGGCCGGCTTGGCCGTCAGGAGGATGCCACCTGTTGCCGCAGCGTGGTGTGCGGGCTTTGGCCGTAGGTCTGCCGGTAGAGCACCGCGAAACGGCCGGTGTGCGCGAAACCCCACCGCTGGGCGATCTCGGTGACGGTCGAATTGGCGGCAGTCGCTGTCACCAGCTCTTGATGAGCGCGGGCGAGCCGGACCCGGCGCATGTAGTCGGTCGGTGTCGTGCCGAGCCGTCGGCGGAAGAGGTACTGCACCGCCCTGGGGGTTAGGTGCACCGCCGCGGCGACCTCGTTGATGCCGATGTCTTCGGCGGTGTGGCGATGGATGAAAGACACCGCCTGCTTGAGTGTTTCGGGCCCGGCGAGATCGCTGGCCGGGTCCTGCTCGGTGAGGTTGGAGGGATAGCACTCAAGCAGCGCGCCGGCCAGCAGGCCAGCCATACCCGCCGCGATCAGCGGCTGCGCGGCGGTATCGGCGGAAGCCAATGTCGCCACCACATAGTCCAGGGCCCGGTGCCAGGCCCGCACGGCGGCACGGGAGCGGGGACGCCAATTCACGAACTGGGTGTGCTGCCCCAGCGACGTATGCCAGTCCGCGGCGACCCTCTGCAACGCCTCCGACTCGAGCTTGATCACGTCGAAATGTGCGCTGCTGCAGTGCAATACGCACGACATCCCGTGGGCGACGAGGATCGGGAAGTCCGTGGTGGCCAGTGGCCCTCCCGCGACGCTCAACGTTCCCGCACGCGGCTGGACGACCAGAATGGTGTCGGACGCTGGGATCTCCAAAGTCAAACGGCCCTGGATCGTCACCTCGTCGACCGTCATCGAACCGGCGTCAGTGCGGCGATGCGAGATCGCGGCCTGACTGGCTAGCCCGGAGATCCGCCAGCCCGGTTGATAGGCACCGGCAAAGAACCGCCGCGCGGCGTGCGCATCGATGGTACGGAACTGCTTGTACTGCACCGCCACCGGGCGGAAAACCGGTTGAACATCACGGCCGAGTGCCGGACGCGCGGGACAATAACCGGACCCGGACCCCTCGTCCGATTCCCCAACGAGCCCCACTGCCGGCTTGGCAGGCTCGCGACCGGCCTCACGCGTCACGGTGGTCATGGCCGGCCTGAATGCTTTGCGTTCTGGCCCCGCATCATTGCCTCATCGCGCCGTCGATGGTGAAGCGCCCCGGTGCTGCGGCGCGACGGTCTCGTAAATGTTCAGCGCGTCGAGCGCAATACGCTGCCACGCGAAACGTGACATGGCTCGGCTGCGGCCCGCCGAACCCATACTCTTGGACTGAAAATGCTGGGCGAGAAGCCGTCTCGCCGCCGCGGCCAACACGACGGGATTCTCCGGCGGCACCACCAGACCGGTGATGTCGTCGAGCACGACGTCGGCCAGCACACCTACGGTGGCCGCGACCACCGCCACCCCACTGGACATGGCCTGCAACACGGTGGTGGCCCGTGGCGGTTGGCGGGGGGTGCACGCCACCACATCGGCGGACCTGATGAACTTGGGCAGTTCGGCATCGGCGACCCGGCCGGCGAAGCGCACGCGGTCCTCCACACCCAGCTCGGACGCCAGCCGTTGCAGCTGTGCCCGCGCATGGTCGTGGCCGTTTTTGGTGGTGTCGTTTTCCACGATCACCAATTCGGCGCCACGCACCTTGGGCAGCGCGCGGATCGCGATATCGAGGCCGTTGCACCACAACGGATTTGGGGCCACGTACAGGACTCGCTGCATGCCATTGCGCGAGGCGGCCGGGCCGGCCGGACTGTAGCGCTCGGCGTCGACGCCACACGTCAGGGTGGACACCCGCGCTCGGCGATGACGCAGCCGGGCCAGCGCATCGACATCGTCGCTGCTCTCGCCCGTCGCCCAGGTCGCGCTGCGCGCCAGCAGTGGCTCGATGCGCTCGCGTTCGCTTCGCTCCGCTCCCGCGTGGCCACGCGATGTCGCGGCCAATCCCAGGAAGGTCTGCACGGTCGGGATACGTCGACGGCGCGCAGCCAGTTGAGCGGCCAAGCCGCCCAGCCAGCCGTAGGCGTGCACGACGTCGGGTCGCTCGGTCGACCAGATCCGGTCCAAAGTGGCCGCCCAATCGCCCACAGAGGGCAGCACGTCAACCGGCGATGCCGCCTTGCGCGGACCGACGGGAACCGAGACGCGATGGTAGTTGCCCTCGGCCGCCGCCTGAGCGGAACGTCGACTGGCTCGTCGCAGGCACAAAGTGGCGTCGTAGCCCTGAGCCGCCAACGCGGCGCACAGCTGTTCCGGGTCCTCCCCGACGACGTCGTCGCCGCTGACAATTGCCGCCCTCAACTGCAAAATTCCCTTCGCGCCACCGCCCTCTGCCAACACCAGATGGCATACCCTGCGCGAAAATCGCGAAACGGCCGCGACGGCCTCTTCGCCTGCTGGCCCGAGGTTCGCCACGTGGACTAGCGGCAAGCGCTAAACCGGGATCGTCCGGGACTGCGGCGTGGGTCGGCAAGGTGGAGACTTGAGGAATGCAGACTCACGGGCCCGGCGCCGGCATTGATTGGGTGGCCCTGTTGGCGCGCCCATCGTCCCCCTCGCTGGAGCGGAACGACGTGCATGTGATGCGCACCGTAGCCGGACGGCCACGCCGGTTGACCGCGTCCGCCACCACTTGACCGGAACTCTCCGGATCGACAAAAGCGTTGCCGATCAACGGCCGCACGCTGTCGAGCGGCAAGCCGATGTCCAAATGGTAAGCCCGGAGCCCGTCGCTTTGTCGGCTCGCAGCGCCCAGAGCTCTTCGCAGCCCCGGTTGCCCGAGAAACAGGGTGCCCTGCGGGGCAAGGTCAAAGTGCAAGCGCCCCAACACGTTCCGCTGCGTCTCGGCGTTGAGATACATCAGACTGTTGCGACAAACCAGCAGATCGACCCACGAGATCGCCGCGTCCTTGACCAGATCGTTGCGGCCGAAGATCACCGCGCGCCGCAGGTCTTTGCGGAATACGTAGCGGCCGTTGACCTGTTCGAAATAGCGGGCCAACAGATCAGGCGGCACGATTCGACCGCCTTGGCATCGTAGGAGGCGCTGCGTGCCTCGCTGAGCGCGTCCTCGTCGACATCGGTGGTGTAGATCTTGACCCGCTGCCGGAAGCCGTCCGGTCCCAGCGGCGCTCCATACCCCAATCGGGTCGTCGGGCCCGCGCTCGGCCAGCAACCGGGGGATTACCTCGGTGCTGACGAACTCCCAGGCATCAGGGCCGCCGAAAAACGAGGTGACGTTGATCAGGAAGTCGAAGCTTCGAACGCCTCGTCAGGGGTGGATTCCAAACCAAGTCCCGTCGACAAGGGTTTACCGAAGGCCACTACTCGCGGTCAGAACCGGTTTTCTCGACCGACAAGTGCCCAGACAGTTTTGCCCGACGACGTCGGGGTCGCGCCCCAAGCCCGACACAGCGCGGCGACGATGGCCAGCCCGGAGACGATGTCTGCGCCGTAACCGACGTCCTCACGCCGCCCGGGCAGCCGGGAACTGGTGTCTTCGACGGCGACCGTGACCGCGTCTTGATAACTTTCGACGATCAACTCCGGCGCGCTGTCGGTGTGGTCCAGAACGTTTTCGACGAAAACGGTGGCCAACGTGGCGGCGACCGGGATCACCTCGCCGATGTCCCACCGGGTCAGCCACTCGGCGATCACTCCGCGCGCGACCTCCAGGCTGCTGATGTTTCGCGCAAGGCTCGCACGTGCCCGTCTGCGGACCCGCGGGGACTGGGCCGCCACGGCATCCAGCGCAAGCTCACGGCTGCGGTGAATGGGCACATACCGGGTGACACCGGCCCCCCTGATCGCCTGCTCTATCTCCGGCGCCGCGCACACCAGCAGTATGGGCACATCGGGCCACACGCTGACGTGCCAGCGAGCGCTGGTGAACACCGTCCAGGCCGAAGCCGATGTCGCGTGGAGACGGTTGATGTCGACAAGCACCGCGCGCGGCTCGTCGATCGCGGCCTTGATGACGGCGTCACGGATGGTTCGGTAGGTAGAGCTGTCGAGTATGCCCTCCACGGTCAGGACCGGAAGCTCCTGAGAGGTTTCCAGCTCGATCCGGATGGGCGGTCCTTCATCGGTCATCCGGCTTCACCACGCCGCCTTGCGGTGGTAAACAGCCGGTCGCCAAGCAGGGTCAGCGCACGTTCGGTCTCTTCGGCGATGGCCGTGTAGCGCCGCTGCAGCAACCCGGTTCCGGCTTTGCCGGGCCAGCCTGGCCTTTTCCTGCAGGCTGCGTACCGCGATCCGATCCACAGCGCCCCCTCGAGCTCGGTGTCCCGCGCGTCGAGCAAGGCCTCGGCCGTGCCGGCTTGTCCCACCTGGCAGCGCAAATCGCCCTCGCTGATCGAAACCAGGAGCCATTGCAGTCGGGGCAGGGTGTAGCCCGATGGGGCCGTCTGAACCACCACTTTCGACTACCCCTATCGATGGTAGGTAATCGGCCGGCCGCCGAATAGCTGCGCATTCCCACCGTTTGTGCCGGTTGGCCAGTGGTGTCCGGTATGGCATGGCCACCGACCAGAATCCCAAGCAACGCGATTCCGAACCGGCCCGGTTTCGTCGCAACACCGGATACCTGACCACTGCGCAAGGCGTCCGCGTCGACCACACCGACGACTCGCTGACGGTCGGCGAGCGGGGTCCGACGCTCCTGGCGGACTTTCACCCCCGGGAGAAGGTCATCCACTTCGACCGCGAGCACATCCCGGAACGCGTCATGCGCGCGCGGCGCCGGTGCCTACGGCTATTTCGAACCGGCCAAGCTGGAGGGCGGATCCGGCGACGAGCTAACCCGTCGACCGCTCGTTCACCACCATGGCGTCGGTGCTCTACGACGCCGTCGTGGTCGCGTGTGGGCCGCGGTCGGTATCGACGCTGCCCGACGATGGCTACGCGGTGCACTTCGTGACGAGGCGTAAGCACCTGAAGCCGATCTGCGCCTACGGGGCGGGCGTCGACCTGCTGCATGCCGCCCGCATCACCAACCGGCTCGCCGAGGACACCGACGTCCTCAAGACCATCCGTCATCACCACCAAGGCGGCCGCCGACGAGCTGCCCGACCGCTTCGCCGAGGATTCGCAGCCGCGCTGGCGCGACACCGCTGCTGGGAAAGGCGCACAGATCCGGTGCCGCCTGAGCAGGTTTTTGAACCGGCCGAGGCGGGCACTACTGACAAAGATGTCTGCCGCGGACAGGAGGATGAATCATGCCGCGTTCGTCGATCAAGAACGAAAAGATGTACCAGGACTTGCGCAAGAAGGGCGACTCCAAGGAGAAGGCCGCGCGCATCTCCAACGCCGCCGCCGGCCAGGGCAAGTCGAAGGTCTCCCGCAAGGGCGGCAAGTCGGGGTCCTACCAGGATTGGACCGTGCCGGAGCTCAAGAAGCGCGCCAAAGAGCTTGGCATGTCCGGGTATTCGAGCCTGAGCAAAGACAAACTGGTCGCCAAACTGCGTAATCACTGACCCGTCAGACCGAGTCGGTCGACCAGCACCAGAAACGCGACGGCGTAGTCGTTGTCGGCGGTCTGTGCCCGAATGGCTTTCCAGTCCAGTCGTTCGCGCACCGCGCGGACCGCGGGCAACAACTTGGCGAAGTCGCAGTGGTGCTCGTCCAGCGAGCGCAGCTGCTGGACCAGCACCATAGTGGGAGGCAGCACCGGCATGCGGATCGCCAGCACGTCGCGTTGTTCGGCCCGGTCCAGCGTGTCGGCGTCCACGGGCACGCCATTGATGCGATGCAGGATATCCACGAGCACGCCGGCGGTGCGGGCCTTGAACAACCAGTCCTCCGGCGGACGTTCGATGGCGAATCCGGCGCCGGCCAGGGTGGCGACGGCCGCCTCCACCTCGGCCTCCGCCACGACAAGATCCACATCATGGCTGGGCTCGGGTGCACCGTAGGCCCATAGCGCGTAACTGCCGGCCAAGGTGAAACGTGGCCCGCTTTCCTTCAGTGCCGACGCGGCGCGGCGCAGCGCCTCACGCAGCTGCCCAGCGCAGGCGGATAGATCGGGGTGCGCCTCGGTGGTGGCCATGGTGCTTAGGTCATACCCGGCGGGCGGGCCGGGCAACCTGGCGCGTCGCTAAAGCCGTTTAACTTGCGGCTAATTGGGAAATCTCCGGGTTATGTCAACCGCCGTGCCATGTGCGTATGACGCTGCAGCCGTCGTGATTCCCGCCCGCAACGAGCGCGCGAAGCTGCCGGCCTGCCTGAGCGCGGTGCTGACCGCCGCCCTGTGTGCGCCGTTGCCGGTCACCATCGTGGTGGTTCTCGATGACTGTGATGACGGCAGCGACGAGCTGGCAGGTCAGTATGGTCCCGACGTCCACTTCATCAAGGTCGACGTGCACAATGTCGGCACGGCGCGCGCCGTCGGTTTCGGTTATGCGCGCTCACTGTTGGGCGACGACGCGAGGTGCTGGTTCGCCACCACCGACGCCGACAGCCGGGTGGACCCGGCTTGGCTCGCCCACCAGTTGCGTCAGGGTGCGGACATGGTCTTGGGCGTCGTACGCGTCACCGACTGGCGCCAACACGATGCCGGCGTCGCCGACCGCTATCTGCGCCGCTACCAAGAGGACTCGGCGGACGGCGCGGGTCACGAACACATTCACGGCGCCAACATGGGCTTCAGCGCCCGGGCTTACTGGCGCGTCGGCGGATTTCGCACCCTGCCGACCGGCGAGGATGTCGATCTGGTCGAACGGTTCGAAGCCGCCGGATACCGGATTCAGCGAGACACCGACTTGTCGGTCATCACATCGGCGCGAATCCACTCTCGGGCCCCGCTCGGATTCGCCCACCACCTCAGGCAACTGGGGAGAACGGTGGCGGGTGATTGCGTGTGACCGCGGGCTTGGTTCAGCATTGGCTGGAGTCTGGACGCCTCGAGCTGCCACTGCCCGCCTCGGGGCGCACGGCCGAACGCTGGCAGCGGCTGGCCCGTCTGGCCGAGGAAAACATTGTGGCGGCCAGGATCGCCGAAGCCCACGTCGACGCCGTCGCGATATTGCACGAGTTGGGCGGCAAGCCACCCGAGCCGGGGCAGCTGTGGGGCGTGTGGGCGGCCGAAGCGCCCGACGCGGGGCTGACCGCCACCAACACCGACGGGGCGTTCACCCTGAGCGGCACCAAGGTGTGGTGCTCGGGCGCCGGATTCTGCACCCATGCCCTGGTGACCGCGCGGCTCGAGGATGGAACGCGTGGCCTGTTCGCGGTGTCGGTGACCGAACCCACCGTAAGGGCACTGCCGAGCACTTGGTGGAACGCCGGGATGGCCGGCAGCGACACGAGGCCGGTCCAGTTCACCAACGCCCAGGCCGTCGCGGTGGGCGATCCCGGAGAGTACCTGAGCCGGCCCGGATTCTGGCATGGCGCCATCGGTGTGGCAGCGTGTTGGCTCGGCGGGGCGCGCAGGGTCGCCGATCCGCTGTACCGCTGCGCCGCAAGCCAATCGGCCGATGCGTACTCGCTCGCTCACCTGGGTGCGGTGGATGCCGCGCTCGCCGCAAGCGACGCGATCCTGGCCGCGGCCGCGAGCCAGGTCGACGATGACCCGTTCGACCGCGACGAGACCGCGCAACTTCTGGCCCGTCGTGTGCGCACGGTGGTGGAACACGCTGTCGACGAAGCGATTACACGCACCGGACGGGCGCTGGGCCCCGGGCCGCTGTGCCAGGACGGTCGGCACGCGCAACGGGTCGCCGATCTGAGCATCTACATCAGGCAAAGCCACGCCGAGCGGGATCTGGCCGAGCTCGGGCGGCTGGCGGGTCAGCAGGCGACGGCGCCATGATGACCCTGCCGGCGGGTAACTGCGCCAGATTTGCGGTCAAGCCGCTGACCCACAGCGGAACTCCGGCGCCGTTGTGGCTCGCAGCTTTTGACGAAAAGCCGTTGCGGGCATTGGATCTGACGCAGTGTCCGGAGCTGATCGTGGTGGCTCCTCATCCCGACGACGAGACGCTGGGGATGGGCGCGCTGATTGCGCAACTGACCGCGACCGGAGTCCCGGTCCGGGTGGTTTCCGTCACCGACGGCGGCGCCGCGCACCCCGGTGCGACGCCTTCGGAGCGGCTGCGGATGGAAACCACCCGACGCTATGAGATGCGCCGGGCTACGGGCATTTTGCGGACCCCGCCCCCGATGTCGCTCGGCCTGCCCGACGGCGAGCTGACGGATCATGAAGACAAGCTCACCGAGATGCTGACCGGCATCCTCACGGCCGCCGGCCCGGCGACGTGGTGCGCGGCCACCTGGCGCGGCGACGGCCATCCCGATCACGAAGCAGTGGGGCGGGCCGCCGCGGCCGCATGTGCGCGCACCGGCGCCACACTGCTGGAATATCCGATCTGGATGTGGCACTGGGCGCTTCCGGCCGATCCCGCGGTGCCGTGGAACCAGGCATATTCGGTACCCGCACCCGGCTGGGCGGTCGAACACAAGCGCCGTGCCGCGCACTTCTATCGAAGTCAGTTCGAACCCAATGGCACTCAGTCGTCGCCGATCCTGCCGGGCTTTGTGCTTCAGCGACTGCTCGCGGTGGGCGAGGTCGTTTTCCGGTGACCGCGCGGCTACCCGACGCCTACTTCGACGAGATGTACGTCGGCACGGACGATCCGTGGCAGCTGTCGACCCGGTGGTACGAACAACGCAAATACGCGATCACGCTGGGGCTGCTGCCGCAACGCCACTACCGGCACGGATTCGAGCCGGGCTGTTCGATCGGCACACTCACGGCGCGACTGGCGCAGCGTTGTACGCAGGTGACCGCGGTGGATGTCGCCGAGGCGGCGCTGCGCGGCGCCGACGCCCGGCTGCGCCAAACCGGCTGCCGCGAGCGGGTCACGCTGATCCGTTCGTCGCTGGATGCGCCTTGGCCACGCGGACCGTTCGATCTGCTGGTGCTCAGCGAGGTCGCCTACTACCTGGAAGCCGAAACCTTGGCCGAGGTCATGCGCCGCGAGTGTCCCAAATTGCAGCCCGGGGCCAATGTCGTTGCCGCGCATTGGCGTCATCCCGTGCCCGACTACCCGCTCACCGGCGACGCGGCCCATGAGGTCATCGCGCAAACTCCCGGGCTCACATCGATGGGCCGCTATCGCGACGACGATGTCGTGATCGACGTGTTCGACACCGGCGACGGGCGGTCCGTGGCCGCCCGCGAAGAAGTGCCCGGCGCGAACTGATCCGTGGCGCAAGTGCCGCGGTGACTGCGCGCCGACGAAAGTGGGTAGCTGAAAGCCTATGCGGGTGGCGACATTCAACATCCTGCACGGTCGCACCGTCGGCAATGGCGTGGTGGTTGACCGGCTGCGCGACTGCGTGCGCCGCCTCGATCCCGACGTGCTGAGCCTGCAAGAGGTCGACTGTGATCAGCCGCGGTCCGAGCGCGCCGACCTGACCGCCGCGGCGGCCGAGGCCATGGGAGCGGTCGAACACCGTTTTGTGGCGGCCATTTCCGGCACACCGGGGGCGACCTGGATGGCCGCCACCGGCCGCGAACAGCCGGGTACCGCGGCCTACGGGATCGCCCTGCTGTCCCGCTACCCGGTGGCCAGTTGGCAGGTGCTGCGGTTGCCGCGGATTCCCATGCGGTTCCCCATGTACTTGCCCGGTCCCAACCGGGTGATGGTCGTCGACGAGGAGCCGCGGGCGGCGGTCATCGCGCAATTGCGCACCCCGATGGGCGGGCTGACGGTGGCCAACACGCACCTGTCCTTCGTTCCGGGGTGGAATCGGCGCCAGCTGCGCAGGGTGATCTGCGACCTGCGCGGCTTCCCCGGCCCGCGGCTGTTGACCGGCGATTTGAACATGACCCCCAGAACGGTGCGCCGCTGGTCCGGCATGCGGGCGCTGGCCGCGGCGCAGACGTTTCCCGCGGACAGTCCCAACCGTCAGCTCGACCACATCCTGACCGACGATCCCCGGCTGCGCGGCGGCGCCGTCGAGGCGGACCTGATGACCATTTCCGACCACCGCCCGCTGGTGGTGGACCTACACCGGGACTGAACCCGTTCAGTCTTCTTGCGCACCGGCCGATCTCAGCGCCACCAGCACACGCTCGACGTCGGCCGTGTTGGGCAACGCGTCGGTGACCCCGATGATGGCCACCCCGATATCCGCATTGTCGATCCCGAGTCGCCGGGGCGTGAGCAGCTTGCGGGCGATCGCGGTGACTTCGTCGTCGGTCACGCGCCGTGGCAGCAACGCCAACAGCGGCGCGTAGCCGAAGTCGGGCGCGCCCCTGGGGCGGCCCGCACTCAGAAACGCGATCATGCTCGATACCCGCTGTCCCAGGCTCATCCGCCACCCCACTCGTCCGCACGCCACCCGCCAAAACCGGCTCAAGCCGGGGAATAGCCCGGCGGGACGGCTTGAAACCAGTCGAATGGCGATCGCCGGCATAGCTTAAGCGCGCGCAAAGGAACCGGTCCGACGATCGGACCAGGCCCCTTACGGGTGGCCTACTGGTTCTTCTTCTGGCGCTCCTCGGCAGCGTCCGCGCCGGCGCCAGCTTCAGATAACGATTGCATCACGATCTCGATGACAATTCCTTAAGAACCGACCCCGTTTCTTAGAAATCCTTGGATCGTTTGATCGTTCGCTTAGCAAATCACCCCTAGAGAGGCCACGACGGCCGTCGGCGTTCGTTGTGGGCGAAGCCCGCACTGTTCGATTCCGCTACTTTGGATTTCGAGGATCGGGAGCCTCTCTTCAGAGAAAATCATTTCGCTTTCGAAGGACATCACAATCATGAAAATCAGCAGCATCGTCGCGCGCCGGAAAGTGGCCGGAATTAGTGCCGGCTGCCTGTTCGGGGGAATGGCCATGGGCATCGTCGGCGCACCGTCGGCGGCAGCAGCGCCCGACTGCAGCCCAGGCGGGGTGAACAACACCGTGTCAGCGGTGCAGGGCTCGGCCGAGCAGTATCTGGCGGCGCACCCGGGCGCCAACCAGGTGGTGACGGCTGCCTACGGGCAGCCCCGGCCCCAGGCCGAGTCGAGCCTGCGCAGCTATTTCACCGGCCACCCGCAGGAATACAACGACCTGCGCGGCATCCTGGCACCGATCGGCGACACCGAACGGCAGTGCAATGTCACCGCCCTGCCGCCGTACCTCGAGTCGGCTTACCAGGAATTCATGGCCGGCTGACCGGAGTCCCGAGACGACCCGCCACGACGCTGTGGCGGGTCGTTTTCCATTCCGGCCGCGCTTCTTGGCCGTGTGAACGACTTCTCCGGCGGGTAATTGTGCAGTCAGCGACCAGAACTGGAGGACGACAATGCGGTTGCGCCGTAGCGTGCTGAGCAAGCCGGGAATCGCGCGCAAGCGTCGCGGCAAAGGCTTTGCCTATTACCACCCGGATGGCAAGCCGGTCTCCGACCCGGAAACCTTGCAGCGCATCAAGGATCTGGTTATTCCGCCGGCGTGGAAGAAGGTGTGGATTTCGCCGTACGCCAACGGCCACATCCAGGCTGTCGGCGTCGACGCGGCTGGTCGCCGCCAGTACCTGTACCACACCGCCTGGCAGCAGGAGCGTGCCGAGGAAAAGTTCGACCGGGTGCTGGAACTGTCCACCCGGTTGCCGATGTGGCGCGCCGAGATAGCCAAAGATCTGACGCGACAGGGACTGACCCGCAAGCGGGTCTTGGCACTCGCGCTACGACTGCTGGATCGCGGCTACTTTCGCGCCGGCGGTGAGCAATACGCCGAGGAGCACGAGTCCTACGGCCTGTCCACGCTGCTGTGCGAGCACGTGGTGGTCCGGCGCGACGCCGTCGAGTTCGATTTTCCAGCCAAGAGCGGGGTGCGGCGCACCGTGGAAATCGAGGACCCCGAAGTGGTCCGTGCGGTGCGCGCACTGATGCGCCGGCCCAACCGCACCGAGCGACTGTTGGTGTGCCGCAACGCTTCCGGGTGGCTCGACGTGCGAGCCGATGACCTGAACGCCCGCTTCAAGGAGCTGGTGGGCGACGAGTACACCGTCAAAGACCTGCGAACATGGCATGGGACGGTGCTCGCGGCCACGGCGTTCGCCGATGCCGACCCGGCGGTCTCACAACGGGTCGCCAAGCGCGTGGAATCCGCGGTGATGAAAGAGGTGGCCCAGGAGCTGGGCAACACCCCCGCCGTGGCGCGCGGTTCCTACGTCGACCCCCGTGTCGTCACGGGCTACGAACAAGGACTGACCATCGCCGCGGCGGTGCGCCGTGCCGAGCGCGTCCGCAAGCCGGATGTGGCGCAGGAAATACTGGACAAGGCGACCCGCATGCTGATCCGGCGACTCGCCAAGACCAACAGCACGTCGGGATCGTCGCTGCCGAAGAGCGCCTGAGCAAATACCGCAGCCTCGGCCGACACTCTCGGTGCGTGCGGGCAAACCGGTCCTGTGATCACCGCCCCAACCGGATGGCCACCGACCACCGTCTGCAGCAATGCGGGGTGACGGCGGTCGACGACCCCTAACTCGCTGAATCCGGCCGCGGTGCGTGAAGCGGGCCGGGGCTAACTGGGAAATGTTGTGCCACAAGGCTTTTGATCCCCACACCGACCGTTCCGGTCCCGGCGCCGGACGCCGCTGCACACTCGCCAGCTGAAAACTGGCTGAGAGTCGGCCAGCCGGCGTCGTTTCGGCGAATAACACCGCCCAATCCGGGTAATACGGCTCGGGTGGGAAGTGCCGAAGCCGCCCATGCGGTGGCAGCCTGCGTACGTCACGCCCGTCAGCGGGAGCCGCGCTCGATTGGCGCGCGCATCGTCGGCGGTGCCATGCAGGTGGTTCAAACAATAGCCACACACGCCCATCCGCCAGCACAGTAGAACCGTCTGCCGAGGAGGGAAAACATGTCCAAAAAAGAGGTTTCCGACTATTTGCTAGAGCGCTTGCGGGCGTGGGGCGTTGAACATGTATTCGGGTATCCCGGCGACGGCATCAATGGGCTGCTGGCCGCGTGGGGCCGCGCGGACAACAAACCCAAATTCATCCAGTCGCGCCACGAGGAGATGAGCGCCTTCGAGGCGGTGGGCTACGCGAAATTCACTGGCCGGGTCGGGGTCTGCGCGGCCACATCCGGCCCCGGCGCGATCCATCTGCTCAACGGCCTCTACGACGCCAAGCTCGACCACGTCCCGGTGGTGGCCATCGTCGGCCAGACCAACCGCAGCGCGATGGGCGGCAATTACCAGCAGGAGGTCGACCTGCTGAACCTCTTCAAGGACGTGGCCAGTGACTACGTCCAAATGGTCACCGTGCCAGAACAATTGCCCAACGTGCTCGACCGCGCCATCCGGATAGCGATGACCCAGCGGGCCCCGACGGCGTTGATCATCCCCAGCGACGTCCAGGAACTGCCGTACTCGCCGCCCGAGCACGCGTTCAAAATGGTGCCCTCCAGCCTCGGCATCGAATACCCAAAGATCGCCCCCGACGACACCGCCATCGCGCGGGCGGCCGACGTCCTCAACGCCGGCAAGAAGGTCGCCATCCTGGTGGGCACCGGCGCGCGCGGAGCCCACGAAGAGCTGGCCGAGGTCGCCGACCTGCTTGGCGCAGGAGCGGCCAAGGCCCTGCTGGGCAAGGACGTCCTGTCGGACGAATTGCCCTGGGTCACCGGCTCGATCGGGCTGCTCGGGACGCGGCCGAGCTACGAGATGATGCGCGACTGCGACACGCTGCTGACGGTCGGGTCCAGCTTCCCGTACACCCAGTTCCTGCCCGAATTCGGTCAGGCCCGCGCGGTGCAGATCGACGTCGACGGCCGGATGATCGGCATGCGCTACCCCTACGAGGTCAACCTCGTCGCCGACGCGAAGACCGCGCTGCGGGCGCTGATCCCGCACCTGCGCCGCAAGGAGGACCGGTCCTGGCGCGAGGGCATCGAGAAGACCGTGGCCCGCTGGTGGGAGACCATGGACAAGGAGGCGATGGTCAGCGCGAACCCGGTCAACCCGCTGCGATTGTTCTCCGAGCTGTCGCCCCAGCTGCCCGAAAACGCCATCGTCGCAGCCGATTCCGGCTCATCCGCCAACTGGTACGCGCGCAACCTACGGTTCCGCGGTAACATGCGGGGCTCGCTGTCGGGCACGCTGGCCACGATGGGCCCCGGGGTTCCGTACGGCATCGGCGCGAAGTTCGGCCACCCGGACCGGCCCGTCATCGTGTTCAGCGGTGACGGCGCCATGCAGATGAACGGCATGGCCGAGCTGATCACGATCAAGCGGTACTGGAACGAATGGAAGGACCCGCGCCTGATCATCGCGATCCTGCACAACAACGACCTCAATCAGGTCACCTGGGAAATGCGCGCCATGGCCGGCGCGCCGAAATTCGCTGAGTCCCAGAATCTTCCGGACATCGACTTCGCCGCCTTTGCCGCCAGCCTGGGCCTGAACGCGATGGCGATCAAGGATCCGGAGGAGCTGTCGGACGCCTGGCGCAACGCGCTGTCGGCGGACCGTCCCACGGTGCTGGACGTGCACACCGACCCCGATATGCCACCGATCCCGCCGCACGCGACGTGGGAGCAGTTCAAGTCGGCGACCGCGGCGGTGCTCTCCGGTGACGAGGACCGGGTGGGCTTCGTCAAGGTCGGCCTCAAGACCAAGGCGCAGGAGTTCTTGCCGCACAAGAAGAGTTGACTCGCAGTGCGGATTCGGGCCTCAGCCGTGCTTGGTGACGCCTGAACCCGCACTGCGCAGGTCGTCGACGAACGACTTGTAGACCTCGTCGTGCCGGTCGCTGCGGTCGCGCAACACCGCCGAGGGATGTACCGTCGCGACCACGGTCGGTTCGGGCTCCACGTGCACGTCGACCGATGACGGTAACTGCAACTGCTGGCCGCGCTGGGTGGAAACCCGAAAAGTGTTACCCAGCAACGACTGTGCGGCGGTGGCGCCCAGGCACACGATGACCTGCGGCCGCACCGCTTCGATCTCCGCGATGAGCCAGGGCCGGCAGGCGACGACCTCGGTGCGGCCCGGCTTCTGGTGGATGCGCCGCTTGCCGCCCTTGCGGGTGAACTTGAAGTGCTTGACCGCGTTGGTCTCATATACCAAGTCCGGCGCGATGCCGGCGTCCTCGAGGGCGCGGGCGAGCAGGCGCCCGGCCGGGCCGACGAACGGCACACCGGCGCGGTCCTCCTGATCGCCGGGCTGCTCGCCCACCAGCATGATCGGCGCGCCAGGGTGTCCGTTACCGAACACCGTCTGGGTGGCGTCTTCGAAAAGCGAACAGCCGTGGCATGATTCGGCCGCCGTCCGCAAGGAATCCAGGCCGCGCTCCTGCGGGAGGTAGCGGTCGGCACCGGGGGCTTTCGGCGTTGCGGCCATGATCTCTTTCTCAGCGGCGTGGTACCCCCGCTCCCCCACCGAGCGGGGGTACCACGCCAGGGTGGCTGCCTCAGCCCTTGCCGATGATGGCGTCGCGGGCGCGGTCGAGCATCGCGGCAAACGGTCCCGCGGCCAGGTTGGCCGCCTGGGATTCCACACCGGCGTGCGGGCGGGTGGGGGCGATCGCTTCGGCGAGCTTGGCGGCGCGGCCCATCCGTTCCAGCTCGTCGCCGCTGAGTTCCTCACCCAGCTTAGAGAATTCGTCGTGCTCCTCAATCTCGGCGTGTTCGATCACCGCGTCGCGCAGCTTCGTCAATTGGCGGGTGAACTCCTCGCTGTCGACGTCGAGCTTTTCCAACTTCTGCAGGACGGTCTTGGCCGCGTGCTCTTCGCGCAGCCTCTTGTCGACGACGGTGGCGCCGCCGGAGATCTTGCGCTTGGCGCGCGGATGAACGATCTCTTCCTCGGCGGTTTCGTGCACGGCGAGAAGGCGCCGCAGCTCGACGAAGGCCTTCTCGCGGGCCTTTCCGGACGCCGCCAGGGTTTCGGCGAACATCGCCTTGATCTGCTGATGCTGACTGACAAGAAAGTCGACCACGTCGGTGGGCGATTGGATGGCGTTCGGTGCCACAGTGTCCCTTCCCACCTTTGGTGCGGCGCGCGGGCTGTGCTCGCTCCCGAATCGGCTACCCGACCAATCCGACCGCCAAACGGGGTGTGGCGGCGCCCGCGTGGGGTATGTCCTGGGCAAACGGTCGAAAGGAGCGGGTGGCCGATGGGCGCCGAACTTCGCACGGGCCAGCGCATCCGGCCGTTGCTGCGCTGCGCGGTCGTCGGCGCGCTGGCAGCGGCCTCGCTGATCACGGCCTGTTCGCGACCCGGGGCGTCGCTGGAGAGCGCGCCCGCGGTCGACGTCTGGCGGGTGGCTGTGCCGTTGCACGAACCGGTGTGGTCTTACGGCACGGGCGCCCTGCTCGCGCTCACCGGCGATCACCGGTTGGCCGAGGTCACCGCCGACGATCACGGCAGCGATGCCAAGACGCGCTTCTCCGCGCCCATGGCATCCGGGCGCAACATGCAGATCAGCCAGAAGGACCAGCGGCTGGTGTTCGTGCCGCAGCCCGACCGCGGCAAGGTCGCCGCCGTCGACCTGGAAAGTTTGCGCCAGGTCGACGATTTCGACGCGGGACCGGCGCCGGCCTACCTGGCCGAAGACGCGGGCTTGCGCATGCTGCTGGCGCTGTCGGCCGATGGGATGGCGGTGACACCGGTGGACCAGTACGGCTACCGCAAGCTCCCCACGGCGATCACCGACACCAGCGCCGACACCATCGACGGCGCCAACCGCGGACGCGAACTCGACTACCACCTGTATGGAGCGTCGGGCATCCGGCATTTCAAGGGCACGACATCACCGCCGGCGCAGCACGGCTCCCTGACTATCGACGTCGCGGTCTCGGCGGGTGACGGCACCGCGGTCACCCGCAGCTACGTCGCCGGGCACGACGACGACACCTTGCGCGCCGTCGACTCGCGCCGCGGCGGACGGGGCATGGAGGTGCTGGCCAGCACGCGATTGCCGGCGCCGATCCGCGCGCTCGGCACCGACGACACCAGGATCTACGCCGCCACCGACCACGAACTGGTGACGCTCGAGACCGCAAGCTTCACCGGCTTTCCCGACGGGCGGATTCCCGTGCTGCGCACCATCGATTACCGGTCGGGGCTGCCTCCCGACGCGCGGCCGGCGCGCCTGTCGGGCATGGCCGTCGGGCCGCATCGGGTCTACCTGACGTTCGTCGAGGCGCCCTACGTGGTCGGCATCGCCAAACCGCGCCTGTGACGGCCGTGGTTTAGCCCCACGTCCTTGTCGGCTACATTTCGGGCAGGTTCTCCCGGCGAAGGAGGCGCTGCGTGACCAACCCGCAGGACCCGTATTGGCAGAACCCGCTGAGTTACGACCCGCTGGGCCGCGTCCCACCCCCCGATGTCGAACCGCCTCCGGTGTCCCCACCGCCGCCGTACCCACCGCCGCCCGCGCCCGCGCCCTACCGGCCGCCCGTCAACACCCTGGCCACGCTGTCGCTGGTTTTCGCGTTCCTGTTCGCGCCCGCGGGGGCGATCCTGGGGCACCTCGGGCTGGCGCAGATCCGTCGCACTGGCGAGCTCGGCCGCGACCGTGCGCTGGTGGGCGTGACGCTGTCGTACATCTTCATCCTGTTGGCGGTCGTCGCCCTGGCCGGCTGGGCCACGCTGGCCGGCTCGACCTCGTCGCACCGGGCATCCCCCGGTTCCAGCACGGCGGCCGGGCCACCGCCGCCCACCGTCCCGCCGGAGACCATCGCCACCCTGCTGCCCGGGCTCGATGCGCTGCGCAACATCACCGGCGACGCGAACCTCGACGTCGGTCCGACCTGGAACAGCCCCGGCCGCTCGCCGGATGACGGCAGCATCGACCGCCCGGAGTGCTGGGAAAGCATCGCCGCCGGCAGCCCCGACGCGTACACCCCCGGGGCACTGGCCGGATATCACGCCGGCGAATTCACCGACACCCGCAGCATGCTGAAGTCCATGCAGGTCATCCAGGGAGTCGCGGCGTTCCGTGATCCGGGCGCGGCGCAGGCGCAGCTGGCCACCCTGCAGTCGGGATGGCACAAGTGCGGCGGCTCGACCGTCACCGTCTCCGCTCCCGGCGGACAGCCGATCCCGATGTCGGTGAGCGCCCCCGCCGACGCCGGCAACGGCATCACCACCCTGGACCTGACGCCCAAGGGCATCCAGGTGCGCTCGGCACGGGCGATCGCGGCCAAGGCGAACGTCGTCATCGACCTGAACGTGTCCGCCAGCGGCACCACGGACAGCGCGCCACCCCGCGCGGCAGCGGTCAGCATCGCCAACTACATCCTCGGCAAGATCCCCGGCTAAGTAGGCTGTCCGCATGAAGTTTGTCGACGTCGACGGGGTCGGCCGGGTCAGCCGGATCGGCCTGGGCACCTGGCAGTTCGGATCACGCGAGTGGGGTTACGGCGACAGCTACGCCGCCGGCGCCGCGGGTGACATCGTGCGCCGCGCCCGAGCCCTGGGGGTGACGCTGTTCGACACGGCCGAGGTGTACGGCCTGGGCAAAAGCGAGCGGATCCTGGGGGAGGCGCTCGGCGACGAGCGCGCCGAGGTGGCGGTGGCCAGCAAGATCATGCCGGTCGCGCCTTTCCCCGCGGTGGTCAAGCAACGCGCCCGCGCCAGCGCGCAGCGGCTGGGGCTGGACCGCATCCCGCTCTATCAGATCCACCAACCCAACCCGGTGTTTCCCGACTCGGTAATCATGCCGGGCATGCGTGACCTGCTGGAGCGCGGCAAGATCGGCGCCGCCGGCGTCTCGAACTATTCGCTGCAGCGCTGGCGGAAGGCCGACGCCGCGCTTGGCCGGCCGGTGATCAGCAACCAGGTGCACTTCTCGCTCGCCTACCCGAAGGCGCTGAAGAATCTGGTGCCGTTCGCCGAGCGGGAGAACCGGATCGTGATCGCCTACAGCCCGCTGGAACAGGGACTGCTGGGCGGCAAGTATGGCGTGGACAACCGTCCGGGCGGCGTGCGCGCGGTGAACTCCCGGTTCGGCACCGAAAACCTGCGCCGCATCGAGCCGCTGCTGCAGCTGTTGCGCGACGTCGCCAGGGACGTCGACGCCAAGCCGGCGCAGGTGGCCCTGGCCTGGCTGATCAGCTATCCGGGCGTGGTTGCCATTCCGGGCGCCTCGTCCGTCGAGCAGCTGGAGTTCAACGTCGCGGCGGCCGACATCGAGCTGCCCACCGCATCCCGTGACGCGCTCACCGAGGCGGCCCTGGCCTTCCGGCCCACCTCGGCGGCGCGCTTCGTGACCGACCTGGCCAAGGAGAAGCTCGGCCGCCGCTGAGGTGCCGGCTTACGACTGATTGGCCTCGGCGAACGCCGCCGGGCTGGCCGGCGCGCCGCGGGCCACCACCAGCGGCATCGACGTCGAGGAGTTGGTCCGCAGGATCGTGTGCACCACGTCGATCAGGTCTTCGACGGGCATCAACTTGCCGGGCATGCAGCCGCGCGAGGACCACAGCGGGACCGCCTTCATCGCGAGGTCCATGTCCCAGCCTTCGTTCATGCCGGTCTGACCGTCGCCCTCGCCGCCCGCGCACTCCCCGACGATCAGGTTGGTGAAGCCGATGTCGGAGTGCTCGGCCCGCCACGCCTCCACCAGGCGTTCGAGGGCCGCCTTGCTGACGCCGTACGCGCCCAGGCCCGGCCACGGCGGCCCGAAGGTGCCCGCGTCGGAGGACAGGTAGACCGCCTTGCCGGCCGACGCGGTCAGGTGTGGCACCGCCGCGGCCGTCACCAGCGACGCCCCGATGACGTTGGTGTCGAAGATCCGCCGCCAGGTGTCGGCATCGGTGTCGACCATCCGGACCAGCGGCCCGACGGCCGGCGTGTAGACCACGTTGTCGATGCCGCCGAGGGCGTCGGCGGCGCGGTCGATGGACGAGCGGCACGACGCCTGGTCGGTGACATCGCATTCGATGGCGACGGCGTTCGGACCGGCGTCCTTGGCTGCGGCCTCGATACGCTCCCGACGGCGGGCAAGCAGCGCGACCTGATCACCGCGCTGCGCGAGACCGACACCTATGCAACGCCCCAGCCCGCTGGAGGCGCCGACCACCACTGTCCTTGACATATTCGTCCTCTCTTGTAACGCAAGACGCTGTCGCGAGAAACCTACCGGATGGCGGGCGCCGCGTGGCGATCACAGGGCCGCTTAGTTCGGAACGACGGTGTTCCGGTCGCCCGATTTGGCGCGGTACATGGCCTCGTCGGCTCGCGCGGTCACGGTGTCGACGGACTCGGCGGAGCGGGCGAGCGTGGCACCGATGCTCAACGTCGCACGAATCATGTTGCCGGACAGGTGGATCGGTTCGGCGACCCGGCTGCGAATCTTTTCCGCGATCTGGGTGAGCTCGTCGGTGCTGCGAACGCCGGGCAACAACACCAGTATTTCGTCGCCTCCGGTCCGCCCGACCGTGTCGCCGCGGCGAACGCTCGCCCGGATCCGCGCCGCCAGTGTTGCCAGCACGAAGTCCCCCATGCCGTGTCCCCAGGTGTCGTTGATCGCCTTGAAGTGGTCGACGTCGCAGAACAGGACGCCGACATGCGTTCCGGCGGGTTGCGGCTGCGCCAGCGCGGACTCGAGCCGGCTGAGGGCCTCGGCCCGGTTCACCAGCCCGGTGAGGGTGTCGAACCGCGCCAGCCGTTCGAGCCGCTGCTCGGCCTCGACCTGATCGTCGACGACGCGTAGCGCCGCGATCAGCCCGTCGGTTCTGCCCTCGGCGTCGGTGTAGGGCTTTCCGTGGCCGTCGACCCAGTGGTAGTCGCCGTCGACCGAACACACCCGGAACCGTTGCAGGACCCGTTCGCCGTCGGAGATCCGGCGCACGGCGGCAATGAGTTTGTCGCGGTCCTCGGGATGGATGTGATCGGCGAACGCCGAGCCGGTCCAGCGCTGCAGCGGGCCGCCCAGCGCGGCCTGCACCGACGGCGAGACCCATGCGATCTCACCCCCGCGAAAGTGCACGATGATGTCGACCGCGTTGTCGGCGAGGATGCGGTAGCGCGCCTCGGCCTCCGCGCGCTCCTTGCTGGCGAGCTCCTTGGCGATCAGGAGCTTCTGTTCGCGCTGACTGAAGTAGAAGGTGACCACGCCAACGATGAGGGTGCTGAACAAAATCGAAAACGTCCACTCAGCGTGCTCGCCCAGACCGAACGCTAAGAACGCCGGCCTCGAAAGCGCCACCACCACCGGAAAACCGGCGAGGATTCCCGCCAGCCGCACCAAAGACCGCCGATCGGGGCGGGCGAGCAGCCAGGCGACCGGAAAGCGATCGGGTCGCGCCAGCGATGTCGCTGCGATGAGCACCAGCAGCGCCGATGCCGTCGAGAGCGCCTGGCCGGTCGAGGGCGAAACACCGACGAGCGCAAGCGCATCGAACAAGTAGGCGCCGACGGTGACGAGCGGGATGGCCCCACTGCCCACCAGGCACACCGGCCAGACCGCACGGGTGCCGCGGTCCACTCGGATCACCGCGACGGCGGCGGCGAGCAGCAGGACCGGCGCCGCCGTCTGTGGGCTGGGACGCCCCGGCCACGAGGTTTGCCGCCCGCGCACCGCGTCCCCGAACAGAACCTGGTCGACACCGAGCGACCCGATGGGGGTGTACTCGAGCAGGATTACGACGGCCAACACGGCCACCATGAGCGCCAGGGCGCGCCCGACCCAGATGCGATTGGGCGACGGGTGACCGGACTGTGCCAGGATCGCGGCGCCCAACGCCGCGAGCCACAACGCGGTCCACGGCGTCATCGGCGGCCAGCTCGGATAGATCCGCGTCAGCCCGTCAACCCCGGTCGACCAGCCGAGCCACGTCACGGCGGCAATGACGAGTACCGCCAGCGGGGCCGTCCGGGCCGACCGGTGCAAGGCCGATTCCGCACGCGCGCCGAGGGCGACCCTGTCCATCGGCTGTCCCTTCGTTCCCGGCACTCGGGGCGCGGCCGCGGAATCGGCGGCAGCAATGCGAACAATAGTGTGCGCAAAAGCTAACCGATGTCGCCTATTCGGCGCGAGCGATCCGCTCGATCCGCAGAAACGGGCGGATGCAGCCGCGAACCAGCGGCTGTGGGTGTCGCGAAGGGCTAGTCCGAGGGCAGGGCCCGCAGCACCACGGCGGTGTGCGCTTCCACGTTGAGCCCGCCGCCACCGGGCACCTCGTCGGCGGGCGTGGTCTCTTCGGGGCCGGTGTACACCACGATCTCCCAGGCCGCACCGAATTCCTTTGGCGGCAGGGTGAATTCGATCGGCTCGTAGTGGGCGTTGAAGCACAGCAGGAACGAGTCGTCCAGCACTCGCTGGCCTCGCGCATCGCGGTCGGGGATGCCATGGCCGTTGAGGAACACCGCAACGGACTTGGCGAAGCTGGCGCCCCAGTCCTCGTCGGTCATCTCCGTGCCCTCGGGGGTGAACCAGGCGATGTCCGGCAGGCCGTCCTGCCCGCGCCGGCCCACCGGCTTTCCGGAGAAGAAGCGACGCCTGCGGAACACCGGATGCTCAGCCCGCAGCGCCGACACCGCCCGGGTGAACTCCAGCAATCCGGCGTCGGCGCTGTCCCAGTCGATCCAGGTGAGCTCGTTGTCCTGGCAATAACCGTTGTTGTTGCCGTTCTGGGAGCGGCCGAGTTCGTCGCCGTGACAAATCATCGGCACGCCCTGGGACAGCAGCAGCGTGGTCACGAAGTTGCGCTGCTGACGGGCGCGCAGCGCGTTGACCTGCTCGTCGTCGGTCGGCCCCTCCACACCACAGTTCCAGGACCGGTTGTGGCTTTCGCCGTCGTTGTTGTCCTCGCCGTTGGCCTCGTTGTGCTTTTCGTTGTAGGACACCAGGTCACGCAGGGTGAAGCCGTCGTGGGCGATGACGAAGTTGATCGAGGCCACCGGCCGGCGCGCGGTGTGCTCGTAGAGGTCCGCCGATCCGGACAGCCGGTAAGCGAACTCGTCGAGGGTGGCGGGTTCCCCGCGCCAGAAGTCGCGGACGGTGTCCCGGTACTTGCCGTTCCACTCGGTCCACTGCGGCGGGAAGTTACCCACTTGATAGCCGCCCGGGCCGACGTCCCACGGCTCGGCGATCAGCTTGACCTGGCTGACCGTCGGATCCTGTTGCACGAGTTCGAAAAACGTCGCCAGGCGGTCGACGTCGTAGAACTCGCGGGCCAGCGTCGAGGCCAGATCGAAGCGGAACCCGTCGACGTGCATCTCGGTGACCCAGTAGCGCAGCGAGTCCATGATCAGCTGCAGCGCATGCGGATGACCGACGTTGAGGCTGTTGCCGGTGCCGGTGTAGTCCATGTAGTACTGCTTGTCGTCGTCGACCAGGCGGTAGTACGCGGCGTTGTCGATGCCCCGCATGGACAGGGTGGGTCCCAGGTGGTTGCCCTCGGCGGTGTGGTTGTAGACCACGTCGAGGATGACCTCGATGCCGGCCTCGTGCAGCGAGCGCACCATGGCCTTGAACTCCTGGACCTGCCCGCCCGGCGTGGTGGAGCTGGAGTACTTGAAGTCGGGCGCGAAGAACCCGATCGTGTTGTAGCCCCAGTAATTGGACAGACCCTTGTCGACCAGGGTGGAGTCGTTGGCGAAGTGGTGCACGGGCATCAATTCGATCGCCGTGACCCCGAGTTCCTTGAGGTGCTCGATGATCACCGGGTGCGCCACCGCGGCGTAGGTGCCGCGCAGCGGTTCGGGGATGTCGGGGTGGGTCTGGGTCAGGCCCTTGACGTGCGCCTCGTAGATCACGGTGTCGGCGTATTGATGGTCCGGCGGGCGGTCGTTGCCCCAGTCGAAGTAGGGGTTGATCACCACCGACTTGGGCATGCTTTCCGCCGAGTCGTCGTCGTTGCGGCTGTCGGGGTCGCCGAAGTTGTAGCTGAACAGCGACTGGTTCCACTCGAAGGAGCCGTCGATGGCCTTCGAATACGGGTCGACCAGCAGCTTGTTGGGGTTGCAGCGCAGCCCCGCGGCCGGGTCGTACGGACCGTAGACGCGGTAGCCGTAGCGCTGGCCCGGTTCGATGTTGGGGATGTAGGCGTGCCAGATGAAGCCGTCGATCTCGGGCAGGGTGACGCGGCTCTCGACGCCCTCGGCGTCGAACAGGCACAGCTCTACCCGCTCGGCCACCTCGCTGAATACGGCAAAGTTGGTGCCGGCGCCGTCGTAGGTCGCGCCCAGCGGGTAGGCCCGGCCCGGCCACACCTCTCCGGTGGGCGTGGGAGCGAGGGCGTCTGCGGTGGTCATGGCGCAATCAATACCCTGCCGTCATGGCCGTCAAACCGTGGGCCCCGCCTCACGCCGCCAAGACTGAACCGAAAGCCTTGTGGCATAAGTGATCACGGCTTGAGTATGACCTTGACCGCACCGTCCAGCTTCTTCTGAAAGATCTCGTAAGCGTGCGGCGCCTGGTCCAACGGCAGCACGTGGGTGGCGAAGTCGTCGACGCCGAGTGGGTCGTCGTCGGTCAGCAGCGGCATTATGTCGTCGACCCACCGCTTGACGTTGGCCTGACCCATCCGCAGCGTCAGTTGCTTGTCGAACAGGGTGAGCATCGGCAGGGGATCCGCCATTCCGCCGTACACGCCGATCAACGAGATCGTGCCCCCGCGCCGAACGATGTCGATGGCCGAGTACAACGCGTTGAGCCGATCCACCCCTGCGGTCTGCATCAGCCGCTTGCCCAACGCATCCGGCAACACTCCGGCCACCTGCTGCGCCAGCTTGGCGGCCGGCGAGCCGTGTGCCTCCATGCCCACCGCGTCGATGACGGAGTCGGTTCCCCGGCCGTCGGTCAAGTCGCGGATCGCGTCACCGAGGGAGCAGTCGAGCCGCCCCAAATCGATGGTGTGGATACCACGTTTGGCGGCGCGGCCCAGCCGCTCGGGCACCAGGTCGACGGCGACGACCCGGTACCCGAGGTGGTCGGCGATGCGCGCGGCCATGTCCCCGATCGGACCCAGCCCCAGCACGGTCACCGAGCCACCGTCCGGGATGTTGGCGTAGTCGACGGCCTGCCACGCGGTGGGCAGCACGTCGGACAGGTAAACGAACCGCGAATCCGGCGGACCCACAGGAACTTTGATATGGGTGAATTGAGCCTGGGGCACGCGTAACAGCTCGGCCTGGCCACCGGGGATCTCGCCGTAGAGCTCCGAATAGCCGAACAGCGCCGCCCCCATGCCCTGGTCGCGCACCTGGGTGGTTTCGCACTGGGTGTAGAGCTGCTGGCCGCACATGTGGCAACTGCCGCAAGAGATTTGGAACGGGATGACGACCCGGTCACCCACCCGCAGGTCACCCGTTTCGGTGCCGACCTCCCGCACGATGCCCATCGGTTCGTGCCCGAGGATGTCCCCGGGCTTCATGAACGCCCCGAGAATCTCGTAGAGGTGCAGGTCGGAACCGCAGATGTTGGTCGAGGTGACTTCGACAATGGCATCCGTCGGCTGCTCGATCTTCGGGTCGGGCACCGAATCCACCCGCACGTCGCGCTTGCCCTGCCAGGTAACAGCCTTCATACGGGTGGCGCATACCCGCCTCGAACTTGTCGAAACGGCAGCGCTGGAGTGTTGACTCCGCGCGGCGCGGGTATGACCCGGTGGTGACCCAACCTGGACTGATCATCGTCGGCAGCGGGCCGGCCGGGGTGGCCGCCGCGGAGGCCTTCCGCGAGCACGACAACGAGACACCGGTGCGGATCGTGAGCGCGGACATCGACCTGCCCTATGCCCGGCCGCCGTTGAGCAAGGAATTTCTGCGGGGCGAGACCGACGACGTCGCCCTACACCCACAGCGGTGGTTCGATGAACGGGCGATCGAGTTCATCTCCGGTGCGCCCGTCGACCGACTGGATCTCGCGCAGCGCGCTGTGCACCTCGGCGATCGGCGGTATGAGTACGACACGTTGATCCTGGCCTGCGGCGCGGCGCCCGCACCCCCGCCGTTTCCCGGCGGGGAACGCGCGCTGCTGTTGCGTTCGCTGTCCGACGCCGCCACGTTGCGCAGCGCGGCCGAAGACGCCTCGTCGGCCGTGGTGATCGGCTCGGGATTCATCGGTTGCGAAGCCGCGGCATCGCTTGCCCGGCGCGGCATTGCGGCGACTATCGTTGCGCCGTCGGAACTTCCACAGCAGAAGCGCCTGGGTGGCGAGGCCGCCGAGCGGTTGCGTGGGCTGGTGGAGCAGGCGGGGGCCCGCCACGTCGGCGGGGTGACGGTGGAGGAGATCACCGAGGCGGGGGTGCGTCTGGACAACGGCGTCACCATTCACTGCGACCTGGTGCTCGCTGCCACCGGCGTGACACCGCTGAGCCGGATCGCGGCCGAGGCCGGCCTGCAGACCCTGGACTCGCGCATCGCGGTGGGTTGCGACATGGCCACCGCGGTACCGGGCGTGTACGCCGCCGGTGATGTCGCGCTGGCGCACCACGAAATCGCCGGACGGCGCGTGGCCACCGAGCACTGGCAGGACGCGACCGACCAAGGGACGATCGCCGGGGCCCGCGCGGCAGGCCAACAGGCGAAATGGGATGCGGTGCCGGGATTTTGGACCAGCGTCGGTGATGCGACCCTGAAGTACCACGCGTGGGGTGACGGATACGAACGCAGCCGGATGCTCGATCATGGCGACAGCTTCACCGTGTGGTATGACTCGGGCAATGCCGTCGTCGGCGTCCTGACCTACAACGCCGACGACGACTACGACCTCGGCGAGCGGCTCATCGCCGACAAGCGTCCCGCGCCGGTTCCGATGAATTGACCACCGCGGGAACGATTTTCGGATCTGCGCTTAGTGGCGGTGGCCTTTGAGCGGGTGCTCGCCGTCTATCAGCGCCGCCGCGATGTCGATGAGCCTGATATTGGATTTTTGCGAGAGCCGGGTGAGCAATTCGAACGCTTCTACGGCATCAAGGTTGAAGCGCTCCATGACCACGCCCTTGGCCTGGCCGATGATGTCGCGGGATGCCAGCGCGCTGCGAAATTGGTCCTGCCGGCGCATCATCGACCACGCCAGGGCGATATGCGTTGCGAACACCGCCCCGACTTCGACGGCCTCCTCGCTGAAGGCCTGCGGACGGTCGGCGTAAAAATTGAGCGCGCCCATGCTGGTGCCGTCGATGAACAACTCGTACGACAGGATCGAGCGGATCGGCGTCTGCTCGAGCGCCAGCCGCCTATAGCGCAGCCAGCGTTGTTCGGCGTTCAGGTCGGCGATGTGCATGATGTGGTGCTGCCAGGCCGCCGCCAGGCACGGCCCTTCGCCGGCGCTGTTCTGGATCGCGTCTAGCACCATCGGGTAACGATGCGTGGCGACCACGCTGCTGACCGACTTGTTCTTGTTGGCCAGGGTGATACCGGCGTACTGGGACCCGGTGACGTGGTCGACGCCGTTTTCGATGAGCTCGTGCAACCCGGAAGCGGTATCGCTTTGTTCGCGCTGCAGATTCGCCACCAGCTCGACGAGCTGAGTGACGATCGTGGCATTGCCGTCCCGCATAAGTTCACCCCCGGAGCCGTCGCGGCCCGCAGAGCCCATTCTCGCCTTCATGGCGCCATCCACACGCGTGCGAATGCGAACGCCCAACGAGAAGTCTATGGGCCATACAACGAAGCGCAAGGCCGGATAACGAACCGGTCCGAGGGATACTGGCCCGTCACCGGCGTGCCAGCATACCCGCACGCTTCCGTTGCCGACTCCGGCGTTATAAAACCTTCTCGGGCAACGTATTTCGCTGGCGACGAGGCTATGACGTGAAGGGGCCACGCGACCCGTCTCCGATGCACGCCTACACTCGGGACGGTGACCTCCATTGTGATCGTGGGAAGCGGCTTCACCGGATTCACCTGCGCCCGTCGCCTGGCCCGCATTATGCGCCGACGACGCGTCCCCGTCGACATCACGATGATCTCCCCCGTCGACTACATGCTGTACACACCGCTGTTGCCCGACGTCGCCGGTGGGGTCGTCGATGCCCGCTTTGTCGCTGTCCCCCTGGCCAATTCGCTCAAGGGCGTGCGCGCGGTGCGTGGCCGCGTGGACGCGGTGGATTTCACCCAGCGCACGCTGACCTATTGCGATCCCGAAGAGCGCAGTCATTCGATGTCCTGGGACCGGCTGGTGCTGACGCCGGGCTCGGTGACCCGGCTGTTCGATGTGCCCGGGCTGGCAAGGCACGCGCGCGGGTTGAAGACCACCGCCGAGGCCCTGTACCTGCGCGACCACTTCGTCGAACAACTGGAGTTGGCCAACATCGAGGACGATCCGCGAGCGGCCGCCGCCCGGCGCACGGTCGTGGTGGTGGGCGCGTCGTATTCGGGGACCGAGCTGGTCGCACAGCTGCGGGCGCTGGCCGACGCGGCGGCCAAACAGATGGGCTTCAACCGCGCCGAGGTGCGGTTCCTGCTGCTGGACCTGGCCGACCAGGTGATGCCGGAGGTGGGAAAGCGGCTGGGTGACGCCGCGCTCAAGGTGTTACGCAAGCGCGGAATCGACGTCCGGCTCGGCATCACGCTCAAGGAGGCACACGCCGATCACGTTGTGCTCAGCGATGATTCACGCATCGACACGCGCACCATCGCCTGGGTGACGGGGGTGACCGGCGCACCGCTGATCCAAGACCTGGGACTGCCGACCGAAAGGGGCCGGCTCAAGGTGCAGGCCGACCTGCAGGTGCCGGATCACCCCGAGGTGTTCGCGGCCGGTGACGCGGCCGCCGTCCCCGACCTGACCCAGCCGGGGAAGATCACCCCGCCGACCGCCCAGCACGCGACCCGGCAGGGCAAAGCGCTGGCCCGCAACGTCGCCGCCAGCCTCGGCTATGGCAGCAGCAAGGAATACAAACACCGCAACCTCGGCCTGGTGGTCGACCTTGGGCCGCGCTATGCGGTGGCCAACCCGCTGAACATCCACCTGTCCGGGCTGCCCGCCAAAGCCGTCACCAGGTCCTACCACCTGTATGCGATCCCCCGCGGCGTCAACCGGTGGGCGGTGTCGCTGGCCTACCTGACCGACGCGCTGTTCACCCGTTCCGTCGTTTCGATCGGGTTGACCTCCGAGGACGACGCGCAGTTCACGGCCAGCGAAGGCATCCCCATGCCGAAGACGAGCTGAGCCGGCCGCGTCTCGGGTTCAGCCCTCGGCCGACTGCTGGGCCATCGCGTAGGCCAGCTGAAGAAAGTCCGCGCCCGCCAGCGCGCTGAACACGCCGGCGACCAGCCGGGTGAACCGCGGCGCGAACACCAGGCCGATGGCAAACCCGGTGGCCACCCACATGTCCAGGCAGAACGGACAGGTCAACAACTCCCCCAGGCTGTGCCGGAGCTGGCTGCGCTCGCGGACCTCCTCCTGGACTTCGGCCGGCCCGCCGGTGCCCGCATAGTGCGTGAACGGCGCGCGCAGCGGGCTCGTCACCGCGTCCTTGGTCAGGGTTCGCGACAGCTTGTGGGTGCCCAGGGTGAGGATGAGCAGGTCCTGGACCCGCCACCGGGTAGGCAACGTGCGGCCGGTGGCCAGCGCCGCCAGCACCGCGGTGACCACCACTACGCCGTAGACGGCCATGACCGCCAGGTAGCCCCCCAGCGGGCGATCATTGTCGCCGCGGTAGGCGTCCGCTTCCTGGCGCGCACCGTCGACGACCTGGGCACCGGTTTCCGTCAACTCAGCCATCGCTTCTCCTTAAAGGCATAGCGGGACGGATACCCGGCTCGGGCCGCTGCAATCCGCGAGGCTCAGACGGTGCCCGGCTCGACGGGCCTCGCCGCTTTCGCGGCTTCTCGCAAGGTGCGGTTGGTGGACCGCAGATCGGTGTTGGCGGCCGACAACGTGGCGTTGTGGTCCTCGAGATCGAGGATGCGCGCGACGCCGGCCAGGTTGACCCCGGAGTCGACCAGCGCTGTGATGCGCTTGATCCTGGCCAGATCGTCGGCGCTGTACCGGCGGGTGCCGCCCTGGCTGCGCGACGGCGTGATCAGGCCGTAGCGTTCGTAGAGCCGCAGCGTCTGCACCGCAGTCCCGGACAATTCGGCGGCCACCGAGATGCCATACACCCCATGGTCGGACGCCGGAACATCCGCGTTTCCGCGGTAGTCGACCATCGCGCCTCCCCGTTGCTACACCACTAGAAAATCTGTTTAGCACACTTGCATCATTCTGTCGACAGTGCTATACAAAATCTATGTCATTGGACATAGGAAATTGCCGACCCACAGCCTAGATTGGAGTGAGAGGTGACCACCATGCTGATGCGTTCAGACCCGTTCCGTGAGCTCGACCGCTTCGCCCACCAGGTCCTCGGTACCGCCGCCCGTCCGGCGGTGATGCCGATGGACGCATGGCGCGAAGGCGAGAACTTCGTCGTCGAGTTCGACCTGCCCGGCATCGACGCCGACTCGCTGGACATCGACATCGAGCGCAATGTGGTGACGGTGCGCGCCGAACGACCGGCCGTCGACCCCAACCGCGAGATGCTGGCCACCGAGCGGCCGCGCGGCGTGTTCAGCCGCCAGCTGGTGCTCGGCGAAAACCTCGACACCGACAAGATCGAGGCATCCTATTCCGAAGGCGTTCTGCGCCTGCACATCCCGGTGGCCGAGAAGGCCAAGCCGCGCAAGATCTCGGTCGGCCGCGGCGACGGCCACAAGGCGATCAACGACAAGGCCTCCGAACGCGAGGTCATCAACGCCTGACCGACCGGCGGGCCGGGCGGCGGCCGTACCCACACAGGCATGCGGCCGCCGCACCCCCCCGGCTCCTGGCAACCGGATGCACGATGAAATGGGAACTCGACGGCCAAACCGCCAACGTTGAAGAGGCGTTGGCCGGCGGCGCCGCGCAGCCGGCGGGGTGGTTTCGGTTCTACTTCACCGACCAGCGCTGGGAATGGTCCGAGCAAGTGCAACGCATGCACGGCTACGAGCCCGGCAGCATCACCCCGACCACCGAACTGGTGCTGTCCCACAAGCATCCCGAGGACCGCGGCAACGTCGCGGCCACCATCGATCAAATCGTCCACACCCGAAAGGCGTTCAGCACGCGCCACCGGATCGTCGATACCCGGGGAAGGGTGCACCACGTCGTCGTCGTCGGAGATCGGCTCTTCGACGACGACGGTGACGTGATCGGAACGCACGGGTTCTACATCGAGGTCTCCGCGCCCTACGAACAGGCGCACGAGGACGCCATGAGCGCGAAAGTCGCTGAGATCAGCGAGAATCGGGCCGGCATCGAGCAAGCCAAAGGCATGTTGATGCTGATCTACGGCATCAGCGACAGCGCGGCTTTCGAGTTGCTCAAGTGGTTGTCGCAGGAAGCCAACGTCAAGCTGCGACCGCTTGCCGAGCAGATCGCCCGGGACTTCCGCAACGCCGGCCTGCCGCTGAACACCCAGTCGGAATTCGACCATCTGCTGTTGACCGCGCACGAACGCGTCCGGAGTAACCGCGAATGATGCCTGCAGGCCAAGGCTTTTCGATGCTCAGTGGTCGAGCAACGGGGCGACCCAGTGCACCCGGGTACCGCCCCCGGGCCCGCCGGTGATCTCACAACTCCCGCCGAGTTGCTCGGCGCGCCGCTTCATGTTGGCCAGGCCGCTGTATCGGGTGTTGCCGTCCGGTATGCCGCATCCGTCGTCGATGACGTTGAGGATGAACATGTCCGCGACACTGATCTCGATGGTCAGCCGCGACGCTCCCGAATGACGAAGGGCATTGCTGACGGCTTCGGTGGTGACCGCTTCGGCGTGATCGGCCAGCTCGGCGCTTACGGCGCTCATCGGCCCGTCGATGCGCACGGTGGTGAGGACATCACGGTTTCCCGTCAGGTCGGCCACCACCCGCTGGATGCGCTGCCGGAAATCGCCACTGGCGGCCACCGGCGATTTCAGCGCGAAGATCGTGGTGCGGATTTCCTCGATGATGGTCTGCAGATCGTCGAGCGTGCAATTGAGCCGGTCGGCCACCTCCGGCGAACGCGCCCGGGCCAGGGTGCCCTGCAGGTTCATCCCGGCCGCGAAGAGCCGTTGGATGACGTGGTCGTGCAGGTCGTGCGCGATGCGTTCCCGCTCGGCCAGAATGGTCAACTGCCGGGCGTCCTCGCGCGCCGACGCCAGCACCAGCGCGATCGCGGCGTGGGTGGCGAAGTCACTGACTAGATCCAGATAGGTCTCGCTGAACGGCGGCTGCTCGGCACCGCGGGCGATGGCGATCACCCCGACGACCTCGTCGCGGGCGCGCAGCGGCATCAGGATCGCCGGGCGCTGCCCGACGTCGGTGAAGGACTGGATCGGGTAGCGCAGTTCCTCGGTGATCAACGGTTCCCCGGACCGGAACACCGCGCCGCTGGTGGAACCGTGCACCGGAACCCGCTGCCCGAGCACCTCCGAGGCGTGCAACCCCACCGCGGCGGACACCACCAGCGTGTCGACCTCGTCGTCGGACGCGTCGGCGTCGGCCGGCACCAGGACGATCGCCTGTTCGGCCTCGGTCAGCAGGCGCGCGCGTTCGGCGATCAGTTGCAGGGGACGTCGATGCGGTTCGGGACGCGCCAGCAGCGCGGTGGTGATCTCGCGGCTCGCCTCCATCCACTTCATCGACGTCCGCTCGCGTTCGAAGACCTGTGCGTTGTCGATGGCGACGGCGGCCCCGAACGCCAAGGCCCGCGCGGCAACCTCGTCGGACTCGGAGAACACCCGCGCCGGATCGACGTGGGTGAGATACAAGTTGCCGAACACGGTGTCGCGGATGGTGATCGGGACCGCCAGGAAGGCGCGCATCCGCGGATGGTGGTCGGGAAAGCCGACGGCGGCGTGGTGTGTGGTCAGATCGTCCATCCGCAGCGCGGGCGTATCCAGCAGCGACAAACTCAGCAGGCCCTTGCCGACCGGCAAATGCCCGACGCGCCGGACCGTCTCGGCGTCCATGCCCTCGTGGACGAACGAAATCAGGTTGCCTTCGCGATCGCGGATGGCCAGCGCGCCGTAGGGGGCGGACGTCAATTCCCTTGCCGCGCTGATGATCCGGCGCAGGGTGGCGTCCAGATCGAGGCCCGCGCCGATCTCGACGATGACCCGCAGCAACTGCTCCATCTGATCGCGCGAGGCCAGCAGCTCGTCGAGCTGGGCGTGCAGCTTGCTGACCAGCCCGCGCTGCCCGAGTCCGGCGAAGGCCGAGCCCTTTTCGCCGCCGCTCACCCCGACCAGTCCGGCGCACTCGACGGTGGGCCGGTCCGCTGATTCAGTTTCGACGCGAACACCGCCGCCTGGGTGCGGCGCTCCATGCCGAGCTTGGCCAATAACCGGGATACGTAGTTCTTCACCGTCTTCTCCGCGAGGAACATGCGCGCGGCGATCTGTCTGTTGGTCAGTCCCTCGCTGAGCAGTCCGAGCAGCGTGCGTTCTTGCTCGGTCAATCCGGACAGTGGGTCCTCGCGCCCGGTCGTGCCGCGCAGCTTGGACATCAGCGCGGCCGCGGCGCGGTTGTCCAGCAGCGATTTGCCTGCGCCCACCTCTTTGATGGCGTGGGCCAGCTCCATGCCCTTGATGTCCTTGACCACGAATCCGCTGGCGCCGGCCAGGATCGCCTCGAGCATCGCCTCATCGGAGGTGAACGACGTCAGCATCAGGCAGCGCAGGTCGGGGTGATCCGCCACCAGGTCGCGGCACAGTTCGATGCCGTTGCCGTCGGGTAGCCGAACGTCGAGCACGGCAACGTCGGGCTGCAACGCCGGGATGCGCGCCTTCGCCTCGGCCACCGTGCCCGCCTCGCCGACGATCTGAAGATCCGGATCGGAGGCGAGTAGATCGGAAAGACCGCGGCGGACGACCTCATGGTCGTCGACCAGGAACACCTTGACCATGGCGAGCCCTTTCCTGCCGGTCTGGCAACTGGAAAGATTGCGACCGACCCACCCAATATCCCATATTTCGAAGGCAGCCGCCGGGACGCAACGGGTTCAACGACTTTGGTCCCCACGGGTCGGGACCTTCGGCCGACGCCCCGGCCGGTGGTGCGCCAATAGTGTTGCGACCGTGGTCCATTGCGGCGTCAACCGCACCCGCGGAAAGGAGCTTTCGATGACCGATGAGGGCGTCGTCATTCTGCCGGTGCACGAGTGTTGGGAGCTGCTGGGCAGCCTGGCGCTGGGGCGGCTGGTCACCTACGCCGACGGCCAGCCCGACATCTTCCCGGTCAACTACGTCGTCCAGCGCCGAACCGTGCTGTTCCGCACCGCGGGGGGCACCAAGCTGGTCAGTTCCGCGATCAACAATCGGGTGCTCTTCGAAGCCGACGACCACAACGTCGCCGAGGCGTGGAGCGTGATCGTCAGGGGCAAGGCGCGCTCGCTGCACACCCCCGAGGAACTCGAGGAGGCCGAGCGCGCACAGGTGCTGCCGTGGACCAGGCCGGAAAAGACGCACTATGTGCGCATCGTGCCGGAAAGTGTCACGGGCCGCAGGTTCCAGTTCGGCTCACCACCGGGTGACGTTTAGCGCCCGCGGTCAGCTCACCCACTCGACGAAGTCATCGAGTGGGCGTCGCGGCGTCGCAGGCAACGGATCGGCGTTGATCGGCGCCCAACCCACCCGGAGCAGCATCTGCGGATAGTAGCTGTCGCCGAAGATGTCGCGGCGTACGGCCTCGCGGGTGTCGGCCATCTCCAGCGGTTCGGTCACCGGGCAACTGGCCAGGCCGGTCGACGTCGCGGTGAGCAGCACCGCGCTGGTGGCTTCACCGGCGCGCAGCTGGGCCAACCGGCCGTCGTGGCGGGTGCCCAGCGCAAGCACCACCGCGTTGTCCTCTTCCGGGGACGAGTCCGGTGCCATCGGCAGCGCCGCGCCCGCGAACAGCCGGCTCGGGATCTTGGCCTGCGGGTCCGATATCGGCGCATTGCGCGCGGGCACCCCGGCGACCGAGAAGTAGCGCCCACTCCATGCCGTCAGCTCGACGAGATAGTCCTGGGTCAGGTGATCGCGGACCGACTGCACCACGATGCCGTGCAGCGCCTCGATGTCTTCCACCTGACACAGCGTGACGCCGTTGCGCGCGGCCCGCGCCGCCATCAGCGCGATGTCGCCCACAGGCACCGGCCAGGAGCTGTAATAGCGCCGATCGGTGCGCCGCCGCGGTATCGCCGCGGCGAGCGCGATGTCGAGGAAATCGGCGGGGTACGGCGAAAGCTGCAGCGTGGCAAGGTGATTGGAGTCGGCGACGTTCGGCAGCCGCGTCACCTTGGACCGCCACCCCACCGCGGCGAACGCCGCAACGCAGTGGTGCAGCGCCGTGCCGCAACTCAGAATCAAATCGCGGCAGTCGGGGTCGGTGGTGGGCAGCTGGCGACCAGCGTCGGCGTGCAGCTGCAGGCTGGTCGCGTCGACGCGCCACCGCCACGGTTGGGTGTTGTGCACCGACGGGGCGCGCGAGGCCAGCGTCAGGGCCGTTCGGATCGTCTCCGCGTCCGGAAAGCGGGCGTTCATGCCATGGTCCCCTTCTCTCCTAGCGCCTTGCCGGTATCCACCATCACGCGTTCTTCTCGCCAGCACGAGGGCAGGACGGCTCTAACTCAAGGGACTTTCGGCCAATCTGCGTGGCCGCCCCGCCCCCGGGCCCGTCGCCCTTATGCTGACGGCGATGGCGAACCACGGCCCCGATCCCACCACGCCGCTGTGGCGCGCAGCCCAGGTGTTCCGGCTGCTGAGCTGCGTCTACGCCACCGGCTTTCAAATCGCGATTAATCCGGATCTCATGCGGCCGGTGCTGGGCTGGGTGCTCTTCGGCGCGCTGATCGGCTGGAGCGCGGCGTGCGCGGTCGCCTACCTGCGCGGCTTCGGGCGCCGGCCGGCGTGGGTGCTGGCCGAGCTCGTGGTCGTCGTCCTGCTGATGTGGTCGAACAGTCTCGTCGCGAGCCCGCACTGGGCGGCCGAGAACCAGACCTGGCCGACGACGTTGTGGGCGAGCAACCCCACGATCTCCGCCGCCATCCAGTTCGGTCCCGCCGGCGGAATGCTGACGGGTCTGGCGGTGATGGCCACCAACTTCGCCGTCAAAAACTACCTCGCGCTCAACCTCGGGCACAACGCCACCGTCATCATCGAACTGGCGATCGGCATGGCGATCGGGATGGCCGCGCAGACGGCGCGGCGCGCCCACGACGAGCTGCAACGAGCGGCCCAACTGAACGCCGCGGTGGCCGAACGCGACCGATTGTCCCGGCAGGTCCACGACGGAGCGATCCAGGTGCTGGCCCTGGTCGCCAAGAAGGGCCATGAGATCGGCGGCCCCACAGCAGAACTCGCCGACCTGGCCAGCGAGCAGGAGCGCGCGTTGCGGCGCTGGCTGGCGTGCACGGACATCGAGCCGGACGCCGACGGGGTGACGCTCGACCTGCGCGCACTGCTGCGGTGCCGGGAATCCGATCGCGTGTCATTCAGCCTGCCGGGCGCCCCGGTGCCGCTGGGGCGTTGGGCGGCAACCGAACTCGACGCCGCGGTGGGCAATGCGCTGGACAACGTCATCGCCCATGCCGGTCCGGACGCGCACGCGTACGTGCTGGTGGAGGACCTCGGTGATTCGGTCGTGGTCAGTGTCCGCGACGACGGGGTGGGGATTGCCGCCGGCCGGCTCGAGGAGGCGTCTCGTCAGGGACGCCTGGGCATCGCCCAATCGATCATCGGACGCCTGACGGCGCTGGGCGGCAGCGCCGAATTGCACAGCGCCCCAGGCGAGGGCACCGAGTGGGAATTGTGCGTGCCACGCGGGGAGGGACGCCATGGCGGATGACGAGACGCCGACGACCGTGATGGTCGTCGACGACCACCCGATCTGGCGTGACGCGGTCGCCCGCGACCTGGCAGAGGAGGGCTTCGCCGTGGTCGCCACGGCCGATGGCGTGGCCGCCGCGGGGCGGCGGGCCGCCGTGGTCAAGCCCGACGTGGTGGTGATGGACATGCAGCTGACCGATGGCGACGGTGCGCAGGCGACCGCCGCGGTGCTCGCGGTGTCACCGTCGACGCGGGTGCTGGTGCTGTCGGCCTCCGACGAACGCGATGACGTGCTGGAGGCGGTCAAAGCCGGTGCGACCGGATACCTGGTCAAGAGCGCCTCGAAAGCCGAACTGGCACAGGCGGTGACGGCCACCGCGGCCGGGCGGGCCGTGTTCACCCCCAGCCTGGCCGGGCTGGTGCTTGGCGAATACCGGCGCATCGCGCAGAGCAAGGACGACGGGCCCGCCCGCCCCAGCCTCACCGAACGAGAAACGGAGGTGCTGCGTTACGTGGCAAAAGGCCTGTCCGCCAAGCAGATCGCCGAGAGGCTGTCGTTGAGCCACCGCACGGTGGAAAACCATGTGCAGGCGACTTTCCGCAAGCTCCAGGTCGCCAATCGGGTGGAACTAGCGCGCTACGCCATCGAGCACGGCCTGGACGAAGAGCCGTGACCCGCGGGGCGGGCGGATAACCGCACCCACCCCGCGGGTCACCGACTCTGGGCTACCGCGTTGCGGCGTGATCGGCCCCGACCGGCACTGCGCCCTTGTGCTGGGCCATGATTCGCGCGCTCACCAGTGCGGTCACCACCACGGCCATGCACACCAGCCCGTCGTCTTTGAGGCCCCACCTGATCGCCGCGAGCAGCGCCACGCCGGCCACGCATAGCAGGGCACCGATGGCGACGCCCCGGCCCCGTGACGTCACCGCGGGCGCACCGTCCCAGCCGGACAGCGGGTTGTTCTCCAGCGGCCGCAGCGCGACGAACAGCACCGCCACCGTGACAAGAACGATGAGCACCTGCGCGAGGCCGATGGCGAGGAAATCCTGTGCGCCTGGAAAGCGCGGGCAGCCAAGGTAATCGAAGATCAGGTGCACACCCAGCAGCACCGGCATGTGCCACAGGTACAGCGTCATCGCGCCCGAGTTGCCGATGGCGGTCCACCACCACACTCGAGGCCGCTGCGCCCAGCGCGCGATCGCCGGTGCGGCCGCGATGGCCAACGCGCTCAGGATGATTGCGTGGCCGGCCAGCAGCAGTGATGGCGGACTGGTGTTGGACAGGTGGTGATCGCCGGTGCCGACCATGCTGATCTGATACGGCCCCCAGTGCACCAGCGCGACATCGACGGCGAGGAAGACGGCGGCGACGGTCAGCGCGGCGCGGCCACCGAGCAACCGGCGCCGGTAGGCCACACCGAACATCGCGGGAATCAACCAGACGGCCAGGTTCAGATAACCCAGCGGCATCAGCGCCGGCCACTGCAGGCGGATCACGTCGATCAGCGCGATCGTCCCGTAGACCGCCGCCACCCCGGCGGCCAGGCGCCCGGCCGTGGTGATGCGGTACAGCACCGGCATGGCGGCCAGCACTAGAACGTAGGCCCCCAGGAACCACAGCAGCTGCGTGCTGACACCGGCGATCGGCTCGTAGACGTGTTGCGGCAGCGCCCGATACAGCACGGTCAGCGTCACGGCCCAGAACGCCAGATAGTAGAACACCGGCCGGAACAGCCTGGTGCAGCGTCTCATCAGCCAGTCACCCCAGTTGGCGCCCGGCGCCCAGGAGGACACGCAGGCCGCCGCGCCGGCGAAGAAGAACAGCGGCATGATCTGCAGCAGCCACGTCATCGCCTGAAACAGCGCCGAGGTGGTGAGCAGGTTGTCCCAGATCAGGACGTTATCGCGGATGATGCTGGCCGCCATCACGGTATGGCCGAGCACCACGCCGACCAGCGACGTGATGCGGATGACGTCCAGGACGCGATCACGATCGGCCGGCGTACTCGCGGCAACCTCGGCGACGTCGGGAAACCTGACAAGAGTGGTCATGAGAGCGGAACTGCCCTTCTGTGGTGTGAACGCCGAAGCGTTGTGGTGGAGCAGGAATCGTGCGATCTGAAAAGCATCGCCGGTGGCGCGGGCGCGGGCCTGCGCACTTCTACGCGTAGGCGCTGAGTAGTTCTACTCAGCCCGCGGAGGTGAGCGGGTCGTAGTCGGCCAGCAGCTTTTCGATGCGGGCCTCATCGACTCGCACCCGGACGGTCGCGGCCTCCTGCTGGTCGCGGATCACCTTGGCCAGGGTGAACGCGCTCGACACCAGGAACAGGAAGGTGACACCGAGGAACAATCGCGGCCACGGGTCAAGCGGCAGGAAGTAGATCCCGCCGAGCGCGGCGACGAAGCTGATCGCGAACGCGACGGCGGCCTGAACGAAGAAGGCGGCGGTGGTTTTCGACGTGCTGTTGGGAATGGTCATGCCAAACAGACTGCGGCAGCACACCACCCGCGAGGATCCGTAAGACTACTCAGATTCGCCCGTGCGATCGGCCGGCCGCGCCAGCAGCACCGCAGCGGCGCCCGCGGCAGCCACCCCGATCGCGGCGACGATCACCGTCGCCACCTCCACCGAAGCGAACCCGGAGTCGGCGAGCGGTTTGACCACGGCCACCACGCCCAGGGCGGGCGTCACCAGGCGAACCCACCATGCCACCACGCTGTCCCCGGGTAGTCGTGAATTAGCCTCTGTGACACACACATACAGTGCCATCAGCAGCAGGGGTGCCGCGCCCAGGATCGCCAGGCCGATCCAGCGCGCGCCGTGCGCCGAGACGACGGCGCCGATCAACGCGACGAGGGCGACGACCGCCAGTCGCAGGCCCGCGCCGGCCGTCGCCCCGCGCATGACCGCCAGGCCGGCGGCGACGCGCACCGCGGCCCAGGCGGAAACCAACGCGGCGGCCACCGCCAACGCGAGGGTGGCCACCGCGAGCCACCGCCGGCCCTCGTCGGCGTAGAACTCGGGCACCGCCTCGGCCAACATCTTGGCGCTCCATCGCCACGGGCCTACCACGCCCTGGTGATCGCCCACCCACAACACCACCGCCGCCGCGGCCACCAGCACGACGGCCAGCGACATGGATCGCCCCGGCCTGGCAACGCGCGTGCTGCGGACGGTGAGCAGTTCGACGCCCACCATTCCCAGGCCGAAGCCGACGAGCTGGCCGGACAGCGGGCGCGGTGTTGCGGCCGTCCCGATGACGACGGGGTCGGTGCTCAGCGCGACGAGGGCGGTCACCGACACCGCGAGGCAGACGTAGAGGAGCAGGCCGGCGAGCACGAGCGGCAGCGCCAGCGTCGCCACGACGCGCGTCGACGCCCAACAGGCGGCGGCACCGACCACCACCGCCACGGCTGTGGCGCCGACCGGCAGCCACGACACGATCTTGACGGGGTCTTGATCGGGCCAAAGCAGCTGCAGCAGTTGCAATCCGAGCGTGGCCGCGAACTCCGCGGCCAGCACCAGGTAGGCAAGCAACTGAACGATGCCCGCGGCCGTCCCCGCTCGGGGGCCCAGGGTGGCGCCGATCAGTTCGGCGGTGCTGCGCGCGTGCGGCGAGTGGCCGCGCAGCCGCGCCAGCGCGTAAATCACCGGAATCATGACCGCCGCGCCCAGCAGTGCGCCCACCCCGTACCACGCCGCGGAAGCGATCACGGCCATGCTCAGCGCGGCGGCCCGCCAGGTTCCCAGCAGCGGCTCCCGCGAGCCCTGTTCCGGCCGCACCGGCGCGGGTAGCGATTTCTTCGGCATCGCCTAAGCATGACGTAGCGGCGCTGAAATGATCAACGAACGCGCCGCGGTCTCGCCCGCGAACCAGCAGCACGACGCCTTGCATATGACTTAATAATTCGCTTAGTATCTAAGCGACTCTTACCGGTGTGTCGAAAGAGGTCTCAGGATGCCCACGGCGGTCAAGACAAAGCGAACCCGTCTCCTCGACTTGCTGCCCGGCTCGCTCGCGCGTCGATACAGCACGGCCGCAGTGCTTTTCCACCACGCAGTCGCCGAGAAGTTGGGACTTGGCCCCACGGACACGAAGTGTCTTGATCTGCTGCGTGAGCGATCCGCGATGACGGGCAGCGAACTCGCCGCGGCCACCGGGTTGACCACCGGTGCGATCACCGGTGTGGTGGCGCGCCTGGAGAAGGCCGGTTACCTCCACCGTGAACCTCACCCGCAAGACGGACGCAAACAAATTCTGCGTCCGGTCGAGGCGCGGTTTCAACAGGTACACGACGTGTTCGAGCCGTTTCGTGGCGATCTCGCGACCCTGTTGTCGGAGTTCGATGAGCACCAGCTCAACGCCATTGCGCGGTTTCTCGCCGAAGGAACCGAGATCACGTTCAGACATGCGGCGCTACTGCGAGCTCAGCCGTTTTCTGCCGACGACGGACCGGGCGGCTATCGCGGCAAGGCGCCGCGATGAGCGTGCTGGAAGTCGAAGGGGCCCAGCTGTATTACGAGACCCGCGGCGACGGCCCCCCGATGTTGCTGATTCCCGGCGCCAACGGCGAGGCGGACGTCTTCGAGTCGCTCGCCGACAGATTGTCCGCACACTATCGGGTAGCGACATACGACCGGCGGGGCTTTAGTCGCAGTCGCCTTGACGGCCCACAGGATTACTCACGGCGATTGTCCACCGACGCCGCGGACGCGCGGCGCCTCATCGAGCACGTGGCGCGCGGCGGGGAGGCCACCGTCTTCGGTACCAGTTCCGGAGCCGTTGTGGCGCTGCGCCTGCTGCTCGAACACGCCGACGTGATCGATACCGTCGTGTTGTTCGAGCCGGCCGCCATGTGCTTGCATCCGCAGGGCCGGCAATGGATCGAGTTCTTCGCCGACGTCTATGACCTATACCGGCACGCGGGAACGGACCCGGCGTTGAAACTGTTCCGCGAACGCACATTCCCGGCGGTAGACCATGCGGTCATGCAACGGTCCAGAAATCCGAACTCCCCGCACGCGGTGGCGAACGCGGTCTACTGGTTCGAGCGTGAGCTTCGCGAGTACACCTCGGTGTCGGTGCACCCCGAAGCCCTGCGCCCCTGGGCCGATCGCATCGTCCCCGCGGTGGGGCGGGAATGTCGGGGCTATCCCAATTACGAGGTGAGCCGTCGACTGGGCCGCCTGCTCAACCGCGATGTGGTCGAAATGCCCGGCGGACACGTGGGTTTCGTCACCGATTGCGACGCGTTCGCCGAAGCCCTGCTCATCCGACTACAGCAGGAAACCTCGGCACGACGCGAAACGCTGTAAGAGCAGAACCGACCAGGTCGACGCGGAAGGCAGATGGCAGGATGGACGTACCGTTCACCACGCGATACGGGATCGAGGCGCCCTATTGGCCGGCGGGGTTCGCGCTGGGCGGTGTAGCGCTGCTGGCCGTGGCGCGCTCTCGTGGTTCCTGGTGGCGTGCTCCCGCGGCGGCGTTGTTCGCTCAGGCGGCGCTGTATCTGCACACCACGATGCGCGGAAAACACGTCGTGTGGCGCCGGGAACTGGACCGGTTGGCATTGAATGGTGATGAGCGCCTACTCGATGTCGGCTGTGGCAGCGGTGCGGTGCTGATCGCCGTCGCCAAGCGGCTCCCGCGCGGGCGAGCCGAGGGCGTCGACCTATGGCGCAGCAGGGACCAGTCCGGCAACGATCCCGCGCGTACGCGGGACAACGCCGACGCCCGCGGCGTGGCGGACCGGATCCGGCTGCACACCGCGAACATGACCGAATTGCCGTTTCCCGACGGCTCCTTCGACATCGTCACCTCAGCGCTTGCGGTGCACAACATCTCGAACCCCGTTGACCGTCGCCGCGCGGTGGCTGAGATGGCCAGGGTCCTCAAACCCGGCGGCAGGCTTGTCCTGGTCGACATCATGCACGTCACCGACTACGCAAGGGTTCTCGCTGACGCGATGACCAACCTCAACAGCCGCGGTCTCGGCATCAACTACTGGTATGGCGCCCCGTGGCTGCCCGCTCGCGTGCTGACGGGAATCCGGCGCTGACTTCAGACGTCGATCACGCGTCGATCACCACGCGGCCGGATTTCGCCCGGGAGACGCAGACCAGCATCTCGTCGTCACCTTCCGCGGTGCGCCCGCGGCGATCGACTTGCCCGCCAAGCACTTTGACCTTGCAGGTGCCGCAGAACCCCTGCTGGCAGGAGTACGCGGTGGTCGAATCGCGGTCGAGCATGACGTCGAGCGCCGACCGGTTCGCCGGCACCTCCAGCACCCGCTGCGAGCGGGCCAGTTCCAGCTCGAAGGGCACCCCGTCGACCACCGGCGGCGGGCCGAAACGTTCGTAGTGCAGCGGCGCGTTCGCGTGTTCGTTGCGGGCGGTGCGCACCGACTCCAGCATGGCGGTCGGGCCACACACGTAGACGGCCGTCGCCGGCCCGGCGCCGGCGAGCAAGTCCGACGCGGCCGGGATCCGGCCCCGCTCGTCGTCGGCCCACACCGTCACCCGGTCCGGGCCCACCGCAACCACCTCGTCCAGCAGCGGCATGTAATCGCGGGTGCGCCCGGCATACACGGCGCGCCAATTGATTCCGCGCTGCTGGGCCGTCTGGATCATCGGCAAAATCGGTGTCACCCCGATGCCGCCGATCACGAACAGCACCTCGCGCTCGTCGGTGACGAGATAAAACGCGTTGCGGGGACCCTCGAACTCGAACCTGTCCCCCACCTTGAAGGTGTCGTGCATTTCGATCGAGCCGCCGCCGCCGTCGGCGATGCGGCGCACCGCGATGCGATAGTCGGTGCGCCGGCCGGGCGAACCACACAGTGAGTACTGCCGGCGACGTCCCGACGGCAGCCGAACGTCGATGTGCGCGCCGGGCGTCCAGGACGGCAACAACCCACCGGCCGGGTCGGCCACCGTCAAGGCGACGACGTCGGGAGCCACAAGCTCGCGGTTGATCACCACCGCGGTGGTGGTGCGCTGCACGGGCTGCACGCGCGAGGACGTCCACCGCGACGCCGAGGCCAGCCCGCCGAACAGCGCGCCGACGCCGTACAACGCCGTGTACATGCGGTCACGCTTGCGCCGGCCGTAGAGGTCGGCCGGAATGCTGTCCCAAATGCTCTGTGCCACAATAGCCCTCACGCCTGGCCAATGCCGTGACGGTCCGCGGAGTGGGCGATCAGGTCGACCCACTCACCGGTGAGCCGGGCGATGACCTCCGGGTAGGCGCTGACCACCCAGTGGCCGCCCTCGATCGGGACGACCCTGCCGCCCTCCGGGATGGAGCCGGTAAACCGTTGCAGGGCGGGTGATACGAAGTAATCCTGGCGCGCGACGAGCACCTGCACCGCAACGGTGGTCTGCGGCAACCGCTTTCCGGGCGCGAGCATCGGCTTGGGCATGTTGGCGCGGTACAGGTTGAGCCCGTTGAGATAGTCGCGGATCGAGCGGCTGGTCGCGGCGCGCCGATGCCCGGCGCCCCGCGGCCGCCCGATGAGTTCCACCGCCGCAAAGACCGCCACGGTCGCCCGCGACCAGATCGCCAGCTCGGGCACGCCGGGGCACAGAAAGAACCAGATGTAGCTGGACGCCAAGGCCTGCTTGAGGACGTCGAAGACGCCGCGCGGCGAGCGCGGGGACCGCAGGAACCTGCCCGCGTAGTTCAGGTGCGGGCCCGAGATCGACGTGAACGAGGCAACCTTGTTCATCACCGCGTCGTCGGTGACCGCCGCCCAGGCCTGGATCGAACCCCAGTCGTGGGCCAACAAATGAACCTGGTCGACCCCGAGGCTGTCGATCACCGCGTCGATGTCCGAAACCAGCTGGCCGAAGCCATATCCCGCCCGCGTGGCCGGCTTCGACGATTCCCCGGCGCCGCGCACATCGTAGGCCACGACATTGAACCGGCGGCCCAAGATCTCGGCGACCCCGTCCCACACGTGGTGGTTATCCGGGTAGCCGTGGATGGCCAGGATTGTCGGACGGCCCGGGTCGATCTCGGTGTAGGCGTGCACCGCCAGTCGCACGCCGTCGGAGGCGGCGACCGTGGTTGGAGCCACTTCGGTCGTCATCGTCAATGCCGTTTCAGTGCGAGGCCCGGGCCGCGGGCGACCGGGCCAGGTAGTCGACGGCGCGCCCGACTCCGCCGAGCTGGGACGGATGAAAACTCGGTGTGTAGTAGGCGCCGATGACCCGGAGGAACTGGAACGGCCCGGGCACCAACCCGCGCCGCGCCGCGCGGAAGTAGTCGCGCCAGCGCGGCGTGGTGCCGGGCGGCAGGTAGGGATCGACCGAGTACATGAACCGCACACCGCGGACGAACAACCACAGCAGCGCCGGCGTGATCAGCAGCTGCGTGCGCACCTGCCGCCAGTACCCGCCGCGCAGGTGCTTCATGGTGTCGAACGCGACCGCCTTGTGCTCGACTTCCTCGGCGCCGTGCCAGCGCAACAGGTCGAGCATCACCGGGTCGGTGCCCATGGCGTCATGTTGCGGGGTGTCCAGAATCCATTCGCCGAGGATCGCGGTGTAGTGCTCGAGGGCGGCGACCATCGACACCCGCTCGAGCAACCAGCTCTGCCGCCGGCGGCTGCTCCACGCCGGCCGGTCACCGATGAGTTGGGTGAACAGCCAACGCATTTGGTCGGTGAACGGCGTCACGTCGATGCCTCTGGCCGCGAAGTGTCCGAGCACCCCCGCGTGCGCCTGGGAGTGCATGGCCTCCTGGCTGATGAAACCCTGCACATCGCGGCGCAATTGATCGTCTTTGATCAGCGGCAAGGTGTCCTTGAAGGCGCCGACGATGAATTCCTCGCCCGCGGGCAGCAACAAATGCAGCACATTGCAGAAGTGGGTGGTGAACGGTTCGTTGGGCACGTAGTAGAACGGCAGCGTCGACCAGTCGAAGTCGACGTCACGCGCCTGCAGGACGATCCGCTCGTGGTCGAGCGCGGCGTCATGCGGGCCCGTTGCCTTGTCATCGACGGTGAACATCGCCATCCCTTCGTCCGTCTGGCCTGTACCGGTTAGGCGCTGCGTTGCGCGTCGTCCTCTACCTCAGTGATCAGACGCTCGCTGCGCAAGAACCGGACCAGATGATCGACCGTCTCGGTCAGGGCCGGCTCACGCAGGCGGACCTTGGTCAGGCCCCGCCGGTGGCGGTACTGGGTGTTGTCGTAGCGCTTGTCGCGCATGGCCGCGATCTTGTCCGCCGACCGGGTGAGGAAATCGACCAGCGGATACATCTGGTCGTTCGGCGTGCAGCGGCGGTTGAGCTGCTCGGTGAACGACGGGATGTCGTGGTACTCAAAGCGATACCCGTAGCGTTCGGACAGGATACGGGTGACGTCGGTGAGGTTGTGATAGTCGTCCGCGGTCATGTTAAAGACGCTGCCCGACTCGTCCGGCAGGCCCATCAGCGTGACGATGTGATCCGCGATCAAGTCCGCCGGCAGCAGGCTGATCTGGTTGAGCGCGTTGACGGCGACCCCGTGCTCGATCATGAACGCCGTCAGGCGCACCAGGATGTCGTCCTGGCTGCCGAAGCCCGCCCGGGTGGGCGAGATCAGCGAGGGTCGGTAGATGCGGACGTCGAGCCCCTTGCGCTGCGCGGCCAGCGCCAGCTGCTCGCCGACCCACTTGGTCTGCGAGTAGCCGAAGTCCAGGCCGGCCATCTTCTCGTTGGCATCCCATTCCCCGACCACCGGCTCGGTGCTCCAGCCGTAGATGAACGTGCTGGAGACGAGGTGGAAAGCCTTGCGGTGGTTGATCATCGCCAGCCGCAGCAGCTCACGGGTGCCCTCCACGTTAGCGGGCCGCAGGGCGTCGTAGGTGCGCACGTAGTTGACCAGTGCGCCGTTGTGCACGACGACATCGACGTCGCGCGCCAGTTGCTGGAAGGCCGCCTCGCCGATGCCCAGCGCGGGCTGGGCGAGGTCGCCGCAGATGATGCGCACCCGGGCGCGGACATCGGCTTCCAGTGCCGGGGTCCAGAGCTGGGCGCGGCGCAGCGACGCGACGATGCGGTCCAGGCCGTGCGCGGGGTCGGTGGCGCGCACCAGTGCGTGCACGGTGTAGGAGGTCCGCGACAGCAGGCTGCTCACCAGGAACGGCCCCAGGAATCCGGTCGCGCCCGTCAGCAACAGGTCGGTGGGCTCGCCCGGCCGCGCCGGCGCCAACTCCGGCAGCGGCAGCGCCGCGTCGGCCCGCATCTGGGCGGCCTCGTGGGCCTCGTACTCGGCGGAAATCGTGTCCAGCGCCCGGCGCAGGGCCTCGAGCGGCTGGCCGGATCCCTCACCGAATTGCCTTATCAGGCCGAAGAATTCGGAGACCGTCAGCCGCTGGAGCAGCCGGGTGTTGACCTCTTCGGCGAGCTCCCCCGCGCCGTTCTCCTCCAGCAGGGCCTGCAGGTCCGTGCGGAGCTCGGCCAGCGCCAGCGAGTCGATGCCGAGATCGGCGAACGAGCAGTCCTCGTCTCCGGTGAGGTCGTAACTCTCGATGAGGTTGCCGAAGCGTTCCAGCGGACCGGCGCCGGCACCCAGTTCGCCGTGCGTCCGGTTGGCGGACTGGTTGATCCAGGTGGCGAAGGCGCGCAGCTCGTCGTCCAGCCACAGCTGGCGCGTCGAAGCGCGCCGGATCTTGCCGGACGTGGTCTTGGGGATGCTGCGCGGCGGCGCGAAGACGATCGCGTGCGGATCGATGTGGCAGTGCCGGCGGATCGCGCGGGCCACGGACTTGGCGTCGGGAAGGTTGTGCTCGTCGCGCACCTCGGCGACGACGATCAGCGCTTCGGACTCGTCGTGCTCGACCGAGAAGGCGGCGACGCAGCCGCTCCGGACGTGCGCGGCCGTGCGCTCGACGACGGCTTCGATGTCGGAGGGGTAGCAGTTGACGCCGCGGACGATGATCAGGTCCTTGCTGCGGCCGCAGACGAAAAGCTCACCCTCGTAGAGGAAACCGAGATCGCCGGTGCGCAGGAAGGTGTGTTCGTCATCGCCGACGATGCGGGCGCCGAACATCTCGGCGGTGAGCTCCGGACGGTTCCAGTAGCCGGCGCCCTTGGAGGGTCCGGCCAGCCAGACCTCGCCGACCCGCCCGTCGGGCAGCGCCTGGCGCGATTCGGGATCGACGATGCGGACCAGCGTCTCCTCGATGGGCTTGCCGCAGCTGACCAACGCGACCTGGTTGCTGTTTTCCGGCAACGCCTTTTCGACGCGCGCGACGTTGCGCTCCAGCCCGCGCTTGTTGACCGCGATGGTCTGGCGCCCGCGGATCGACACGATCAGGGTGGATTCAGCCATGCCGTAGGCGCCCGTCAGCGCCTCGGGCCGCAGGCCGTACTCGGCGAACCGCTGCCGGAAGCGAGCGAAGGTGTTGGCCCGCAGCGGTTCTGCGCCCACCACGATGCATTCGAGGCTGCTCAGATCCACGCCGGCCAGCTCGGCGGCGGGCAGCTTGTCCTCGCGCAGGCAGTATTCGAGCGCGAAGTTGGGTCCGGGGGTGTGGGTGGCGCGCACGTCGCTGATGAGCCGAAGCCACGACGAGGGCCGGGCGAGGAAGTCCAGAGGCGACATCGCGTGGGTGGACCCGCCCAGCAGCACGATGAACATGTAGGCCGAGATCAGACCCATGTCGTGATGCTGCGGCAGCCACGAGGCCAGCACCACGTCGCCGGTGAAGGCGGAGCCGTTGGCGATGACGTTGGCGTGGGTGACGACCACACCCTTCGGATTGCTGGTCGACCCGGACGTGTACTGCAGGAAGAGCACCTCGCCGGGCGTGTCCGCGACGGGGGCGCCGCCGAAGTCCTGGGCGCCGTCGGTGGCAAACCAGGGCAGGTCCGGCAGGCCGGCGTCGGACTCGTCCGTCCACACGCCCTGCCCGCGGCGCTGGCCGAGCAGCAGGCGGAAGTCGTACTCGAACTGCTTCGTCGACAGCACCGCCGTCGCCTGGCAATCGCGCGCGATGAAGCTGAGCTTGGCCAGCCCGGAATCAAAGGACATCGGCAAGGGCGGGCTGACCGGAACGGCGATGACCCCGATGCGCGCGCACGCATATAGCGCCGCGATCATTTCCAGACCGGGCGGGTAGACCAGCAGCGCACGATCGCCGGACTTGAGGCCGGCCTCGGTGGACAGGTAGGCGGCCAGCTCGCGGGTGCGTTCGGCGAAGGCCTGGTAGGTGTAGTGCTCGAGTTCGCGGCCGTCGGCATCGACGAACCGGAAGAGGGTTTGGTCCGGCCTCTGCGCTTCCCACATCTGCAGGTAATCGATCAGTGTCTCCATCGTAGGAGTGATCCCCCTTCCAGGTTGGCTCAGCCCGAGAACGACTTCCGTCGTGAATATAAAGACTAATGTAGCGCCGCCAGCCCGTCCTGAGCAAAGCGTCGAGCCGCATTAAGGGCCGTCGCACACCACATTCACAGGTGAAACTTAAATGGCAGAATTAAATGCACTAATGCTGATATCCGCGCATACGGACTTCAGTATCTCAGTGGCGGACGAGCTGGTGTTATGCCGCGTCGACCACCTGAGATACTGAACTACGTATCTACGAATTCGCGCAATTCGATACCGTCGGCGACCGGACGCACGGTCGGGGAATATTATTACGTTGGTCACGCCTAATGGCGAAATTGCAAATCGAAAAACGCAATTCGATCGACGCCGGAGAACCCGCCACGGCGGCCGCCCGCCGAACGGCCGGGCTAGGCGGGCCGGGCGATGCGGATACGCGGGCCCGGCCGGGCCACCAGTTTGACGATGCCCAGGAAGCGCTCCCCGTCGATGATGGGCGACAGCGGTTCGTCCTCGGCCTCGATGACCATCTCACGGCCGTTGACATCGCGTAGCCCGGCGCCGCGGAGCATGCCGTTGGTCAGGGCCGTCGGAAGCTGCACGACGATCCTGGACGGCCGCAGGTATCCGGCCTGAAAATGCAGCGCACCGGGCTCGGAAGCCTTCGGGAACAACCGAAGTGGGCCGCCGATGCGCAGGTCGATGGCGCCGGCGTGCAGCAGGCTGTGCGTGCGCGACGGGACCTCGTCGCCGTCGATCACCACGCGCGCTTGCGTCGGGGTGAACAGGATGGACGCATAGTTCGGCGTCTTCACTCGACTGGGGGCGACCTTGGAGGTGATGTAGTCGCCGAAGCTGCGAGCGATCACCCGCGCGACGGCCAGCCGGCCGTGATCGGGTGAGTCGTAATACCGGTCGTAGAAACGGTTTCCGACGCCGCCGGCGGCCAGCCCGAAGCAGAGCCGATGAAACGCCGCGCCGTCGGCGGTGGCGCCGTCGAGCACCAACGTGTCCAGGTCCACTTCGGGCGGGGGTCGATCGGTTTCGGCGGCCGCGGTCAGCGCGCGGATGATCGCCTCGGGCCGCCCGCGCACCCGGGCCTTGCGGGCGACGGCGTTGACGCTGCCGCCGTTGGTCGGGACGAACGCGGGCCAGCGTTGCGGATCCCCGATGCAGTGCTCGACCTCGTTGATCAACCAGTGCAGGGCGCCGTCGCCGCCGTCGCCCACCAGGTGGGTGACGCGCGGCGCCAGCTGCGCGATGGTGTCGTGCAATTCCTCGATCGAGTTGGTCTCGTGCACCTCGCCCCAGGGGCCGACGATGCGACGCAGTTCGGCGATGCGATCGCGGGAAGCGGAGCGATTTTTCCGCGCTTTCGGATTGACGATGACGCCTAGATGCATCCGGCGATCCCCGCGGCGGGTGGGGTTTCGCTGGTCATCCCAGGCACGATACCTGGGCGCGGCGGGTGACCGACATCGCTCCCGCCCGTCGCCGCAGGGCCCGTCGGCCCACCGGTCGGGGTCGCAAGTGCGAAGTTAGGGTGGCTGCCATGGCCGATTGGACCGCAGCACAGCTGCCCTCGTTCGCCGGACGGAACATCGTCATCACCGGGGCCAACGCCGGGCTGGGCGAGGTCACCGCCCGCGAGTTGCTCCGGGTGGGTGGCCACGTCATCCTGGCCGTCCGCAACACCGACAAGGGCCACGCGGCCGCCGCTCGCATGATCGGTTCGGCAACCGGTCCGGCGACCGGGACGGCCGAGGTGCGTCAGCTCGACCTGCAGGACCTGTCGTCGGTGCGGCGCTTTGCCGAGGGCATCGACAAGGTCGACGTCCTGATCAACAACGCCGGCATCATGGCCACCAGGCACGCGGTCACCGTCGACGGGTTTGAGGGTCAGATCGGCACCAACCACCTCGGGCATTTCGCCTTGACCAACCTGCTGTTGCCCAAGCTGACCGACCGCGTGGTGACGGTGTCCTCGCTGATGCACCACTTCGGCTACATCAGCCTCAAGGACCTGAACTTTCAGTCCCGGCCCTATTCGGCCTGGCTGGCCTACAGCCAATCGAAGCTGGCGAACCTGTTGTTCACCAAGGAGCTGCAGCGGCGGCTGGACGGCGTCCCCACGTCGCTGCGGGCCCTGGCCGCCCACCCCGGCTGGTCGCAGACGAACCTGCAGGGCAACTCCGGCCGGAAACTGGGCGACGCGGCGGTGCTGGCCGTCGACCGGATCGTGTCCACCGATGCCGACTTCGGCGCCCGCCAGACGCTGTACGCGGTCTCGCAGGATTTGCCGGGCGACACCTTCGTCGGGCCGCGGTTCGGCCTGTACGGCCGTACCCAGCCCACGTGGCGGAACTGGCCGGCAAAGCGCGCGGGCACCGCGAGCGCCCTGTGGGAACTGTCCGAGCGGCTCACCGGGACGACGTTCCCGCTCTGACGCCGTCTTCGCTGGCTCGGTGACCTTCGACGCGCCGGTCGTCCGGGTCGTGACTAGATTGGATGGGTAGCGGCACCGCGCCCAACGAGGAGGTAAGGCCATGTCGGACGCGCATCTGGCGGCCATTATCGCCCTCTGCGCCGCGCTGGCGTCCGCGATCGGCAACGTGGTGCGGCAGCGTTCCGCGCAGGAGGTCACCGACAAGCGGGTGGGCCACCTGACGTTGTTCGGCATGTTGCTGCGCGACAAGCGTTGGTGGCTGGGCGGTTTGGGGGACATCGGCAGTTACGTGCTGCTGGCCGCCGCGCTCGACAAGGGCTCGGTGCTGCTGGTGATGTCGTTGCAGGTGACGGCCCTGCTGTTCGCCCTGCCGATCTATTCGCGGATGACCGGTAACCGGATCACCCGCCGGGAGTGGACCTGGGCGCTGGTGCTGGCGGTGGCGTTGGCGGTGCTGATCGCGGTCGGGGACCCCACCGGCGGCCAGCAGCGGGCGCCGCTGCACATCTGGATCGTGGTCGCCGTGGTAATCGGCCCGCTGCTGTTGCTCGGGCTCCTGGGCGCGCGGATCTGGGCGGATCGCCCGGTCGCGGCGCTGCTGTTGGCGGCCGTCGCCGGCACGCTGCTGGCGGTGTTCGCCGTGCTGATGAAGGGCGTGGTCGACGTCCTGGAACACCACCCCGGCCAGGTGTGGGTGTCATTCGAGCTGTACGCGCTGGTGTTCTGCGGAGCGGCCGGGATGATCTATCACCAATCGGCGTATCGAGCCGGCGCGCTCACCGCCTCGCTGCCGACGATCATCGTGGCGAAGCCGGTGGTCGGCGGGATCCTCGGCATCATCGTGCTCCGCGAGACGTTGGCAGCCGGCGGCTGGGAATGGTTTGTGCTGGCGGCGACGCTCGTCGTGGTGATCGTCGCGACGGTCGGCTTGGCCCGCGGTGAGGCCGCCTCCATGTCGGCCGGCGCGGGCCGGGACGTAAAATCCAGCGCCCGCCCCACGGCGACCACCCAGGCCTGAGATAGTCCGAAAAGGGTTGCCGGAAAGGCGTTCTCACGACGCCGGCGTCCGCTCAGGGGTTGATGGTGTTGTCGCCGACCTGGCGGCCCCAGACGTATTCGATGGCATACGGCGACCCGGTGTCGAGGTGGTTGTAGGGCGCGATGCTGTTGCCGGTGTCCATGATCAGCTCCGGTGCGGGCCACAGGTCGCGGGTGACCTTCTGCCAGCAGCCCGGCGCACCGCCCGGCCCGCCGCGCGCGTTCACCCGCGGCAGGTTCTCCGGCCAAATGTACGGGTTGGGCGCGCCCCCGACGACTCCGGCGACACCGCCGACCAGCGACGCGATGACGGGCACCGCGGATACCGGGTTCGCGATCAGTCCCAGCCCGGAGAGCACCTCGGTGTCCATGTTCAGCGAGTAGCCGTTGAACCCGCCCTCGGCCGCCCCGGTGGCGGGCAGCGCATCGTGTTCGCTGCGCATCAGGCAGTAGATTTCGGGGCTGTAGGTGTCCAGCAGCTGCGCCGAGGGCACCAGGTCTTCGGCGCCGCGCGCCAGATACGGCCCGGCCTTGTTGAACAGCTCGGCACCGGTGTTACCGAACCCGGCCGCCGACAACAACGCCCG
>NZ_QMEU01000149.1 GCF_003284975.1 Mycobacterium colombiense | reverse complement strand
GCCGGGCACCCGGGTGAGCGCGGTGACGTCGCTGTCGTGCAGCGCCTGCCGCAGCGCCCCGGCATCGTGCACGGCCAGCGTCGCCATCGCCAGGCGGGGCCCCACCCCGGACACCGACAGCAGCGTGAGGAACAGGTCGCGGGTTTCGGTGTCGGTGAAGCCGTACAACGTCATCGAGTCCTCGCGGACGATCATCGCGGTGATCAGCCGCGCCTCGGTGCCGGTTCGCAACGTGGACAGCGTCGAGGGCGTCGCGTTCACCCGGTAGCCGACGCCGACGGCCTCGATCACCACGTGATCGAGCGCCACCTCGACGACCTCGCCGCGCACCGAGGCGATCATCGCGCGGCCTTCAGCTTGGCGCCCAACTTGGCCTTGTATTTCTCGCGCTGCTCGGCGGCCGTCGCTTCGGCCGCGGCCATCCGGGCGATCATCGGGGCCCGCCAGCAGTGACAGATCGCCAGGGCCAGCGCGTCGGCGGCGTCGGCGGGCGTCGGTTTGGCTTGCAGCGCAAGGATTCTGGTGACCATCGCGGTGACCTGCGCCTTATCGGCCGCGCCGTTGCCGGTGACCGCGGCCTTGACCTCGCTGGGGGTGTGGAAGTGCACGTCGATGCCGCGTTTGGCGGCTGCCAGCGCGACCACGCCGCCGGCCTGGGCGGTGCCCATGACGGTCGACACGTTCAGTTGGGAGAACACCCGCTCGACCGCCACGACGTCGGGTTGGTGGGTGGCCAACCAGTGCTCGACGGCGTCGCTGATCTTCAGCAGCCGTTCGGCGAGCGGTGCGTCGGACGGGGTGCGCACCACGTCGACGTCCAGCGCCACCACCGTGCGCCCGCGCCCGCTCTCGACGACCGACAGACCGCATCGGGTCAGGCCGGGATCGACGCCCATCACCCGCATTCGGACTCCCACCTAGTAGAACAGCTGTTCGATACCCTAGCGGCCGGCGCCGACGGGCCCGGGTAGGACACGCGGCGCCGCCGCCGATTCCCGGCGCGACGTTACGGCGCCGAACCCGCGAAAAAGCTGTTAGCTTTACCCCACGTTCGCTCGAGCAACGTGGCAACGAAGGGGTTGGCGTGGGATCTCTGCTGGTCATGATCGCCGTGGTGCTCTTCATCGCGTCCATCGTGGTGTTGGTGGTGGCTTTGCGGCGACCCAAGCAGCCGGCCCAGGGGGGCGGGCGACCGGACCCGCTCGCCGCCGACGCGATGCCCCAATTCGGGCCGCGCCAGCTCGGGCCCGGCGCCATCGTCAGCTACGGCGGCACCGACTACATCGTGCGCGGTTCGGTCACCTTCCGCGAAGGCCCCTTCGTCTGGTGGGAGCACCTGCTGGAGGGTGGCGACCAGCCGCTCTGGTTCAGCGTCGAGGAGGACGACGGGCGCCTGGAACTCGCGCTGTGGGTGACCCGCAAGGACGTGCCGCTGCGGCCCGGCGACCCCTACGTCGTCGACGGCGTGATGTTCCACGAGTCCGAACGCGGCCGCGCCTCCTACACCACCGAGGGCACCACCGGCCTGCCGGCCGGCGGCGAGATGGAGTTCGTCGACTGCACCAACGCCGACGAGTCGGCGCTGCTCTCGTTCGAGCGCTGGGCCCCGGACATGCCCTGGGAGGTCTCGACGGGCAAGTCCGTCTCGCCGGGCGAAATCACCGTGTATTCGGCGCCCCCACCCAGCCCGGCGTAGCGCAAAAGGTCTCCTCGGTGCCCCTTCATCAGCTCGCCGTGACCCCGGCCGACGTATCCGGCGAACGGCTGGGGCTGGCCCTCAACGCGCCAGTGCCCGCGCCGCTGGCCAGCTGCCGGCTCGGCCACCCCGGCGGCGGCCCGACGCTACTGCTCGGGGTGCTCGGGGCCTCACACGTCGTCGCGGTGGAGCAGGCGTTCTCAGAGGAAATCTCCTGTACCGCACGCAATCTCGGGGCCGACCTGCCCGAGCGCACCGATGCGCCCGGCTACCGCCTGCGATCGCGCACCGACACCCACGACGAGGCGAGCTTTCGCCGGCTCGCACGGGACCTGCGCGCCCGGTGCGCCCGCCGGGCGGGCTGGCTCGGCGGCACCTTTCCCGGCGATGACGCCGCACTGACCGTGCTGGCCGCCGAACCCGACGGCGCCGGCTGGCGCTGGCGGACCTGGCACCTCTACCCGGGGCGGCACGGCGGAACGGTGGTCCACACGGCCAGCCGGTGGCGCCCGTGAGCCGCAACCGCCTGTTCGTGATCGCCGGCGTGCTGGGCGCGGCCGGCCTGGCGTGCCTGATCTTCGGAATCATCTTGTTGCAGAAGAACATTGGATCATACGTCGCCGGGCACTATCACGAATACGCCCGCGACGTGAACGGGACCCGCTACCAGTGCGGCGGATCCCCCGACCAGGTGGCCGACACGCTCGCCGACTATGCCGAACCCGACGCGCGGGCCGACAACGGCAAAACCGAGTACCTGCGCTACAGCAACAACATCGTGATCGTCGGGCCCGACGGCGGCTACCCGTGCAGCATCCGCGTCGAACCCCTGAGCGCCGGATACAGCCACGGCGCCTTCATCTTCCTCGGCCCCGGGTTTTCCCCCGGATCCCCGTCGGGCGGCGCCGGAGGCACCCCCGGCGGCCCCGGCGGAACCAAATGACTCCCACCACCGCAAAGGAGAGCATCATGTATCTCGCCGTCGAGATCGGCACCGTCGACCTCAATCCCGTGCTGAAGGGCGCGGTCGCGACCATCCTGTACTTCGCGGTCGGCATGGCCGTGCTGCTCGTCGGGTTCTACGCGGTCGACGTGCTGACCCCGGGCAAGCTGCGCCAGCTGGTGTTCATCGACCGCCGGCCCAATGCGGTGGTGGTCGCCGGCGCGATGTACATCGCCCTGACGATCGTGATCATCACCGCGATCGCCAACAGCTACAGCCAGCTGGGCCAGGGCCTGGTCGGCGTGGCGGTATACGGGTTGATGGGTGTGATCCTGCTGGGCGTCGCGCTGTTGACCATGCACCTGCTGATCCCGGGCAGTTTCCACGAGCACATCGACGAGCCCGAGCTGCATCCGGGATCGTTCGCGGTGGCGCTGATACTGCTCGCCGTGGGAGGGGTGACCGCCGCGGCGGTGTCATGAGCGCGGTCGGATCTGCGGGCGAGGTGCGGGCGCCCGAGGCGACGCGGCCCGCGGCGACGTCGGGGCGGTGGCGGGCGCTGTTGCTGGCCGCCGTCGCGGCCTGCGCGGCGTGCGGCATCATCTACGAACTCGCGCTGCTGACGCTGTCGGCGAGCCTGGACGGTGGCGGCATCGTCGCCACCTCGCTGATCGTCGCGGGCTACATCGCCGCGCTGGGCGTGGGCGCCCTGGTGGTCAAACCCCTGCTGGCGCACGCCGCGATCACCTTCATCGCCGTCGAAGCGCTGCTGGGCATCGTCGGCGGCCTGTCGGCGGCGGCGCTCTACGTGGCGTTCGCCTTCGTGGACGGGTCGACGTGGGTGCTGGCGGTGGGCACCGCGCTGATCGGCGGCCTGGTCGGCGCCGAGGTGCCACTGCTGATGACGCTGCTGCACCGGGGCCGGACAGGGCCCGACGAAGACCAGGCGGCCGATGCCGGCCGCACGCTGGCCAACCTCAACGCCGCGGACTACCTGGGCGCGCTGCTGGGCGGGCTGGTCTGGCCGTTCCTGCTGCTGCCGCAACTGGGGATGATCCGCGGCGCGGCGGCCACCGGCATGATCAACCTGGCCGCGGCGGCCGTCGTGGCGGTTTTCCTTCTGCGCCAGGTGGTTTCGATACGGCAACTGGCGTTGGCGCTGGGCGCGCTGGCCGCCGCCGCGGCGCTGCTGGCCACCCTGCTGCTGCGCTCTGCCGACATCGAAACCACAAGCAGGCAAAGGCTTTACGCCGACCCGATCATCGCCTACCGGCACACGGCCTATCAGGAGATCGTGGTGACCCGCCGCGGCAACGACACCCGGCTGTACCTCGACGGCGGGCTGCAGTTCTCCACCCGGGACGAATACCGCTACACCGAAAGCCTCGTCTACCCCGCCCTCGGCAACGGCGCGCGATCGGTGCTGGTGCTCGGCGGCGGAGACGGCCTGGCCGCCCGCGAATTGCTGCGCGTCCCCGGCATTTCCACGATCGTGCAGGTCGAGCTCGACCCCGCGGTGATCGACATCGCGCGCACCACGCTGCGCAACGCCAACGGCGGTTCGTTGGACAACCCGCGGGTGGCCGTGGTGACCGAGGACGCGATGAACTGGTTACGCCGGCCGAACGTGGACCGCTTCGACGCGGTCATCGTCGACCTTCCCGATCCGGACACACCGGTGCTGGGCCGGTTGTACTCGACGGAGTTCTACGCGCTGATCGCCCGGGCGCTGACCCCCGGCGGGCTGATGGTGGTGCAGGCGGGCAGCCCCTTCTCCACGCCGACGGCGTACTGGCGCACGGTGTCGACGATCCGCGCCGCCGGCTACGCCGTCACGCCGTATCACGTGCACGTGCCCACGTTCGGTGACTGGGGATTCGCCCTGGCCCAGCGCGCCGGCGCCGCCCCGGTACCCAGGGTGCCCGCGAATGCGCCGCCGCTGCGGTTCCTCAATCAGCGGGTGCTCGACGCCGCCGGCGTGTTCTCCGGTGACGTCGGCCCGCGCGCGGTGGACCCGTCGACCCTGGACAATCCGCGCATCGTCGAGGACATGCGGCACGGCTACGACTAACCCCGGCGGTACCGGTTACTCCTCGTCGAGCGCGGCCAGCACCTCGTCGGACAGATCGACGTTGGTCCAGACGTTCTGCACGTCGTCGCTGTCCTCCAGTGCGTCGACGAGCTTGAACACCTTGCGCGCGCCCTCGACGTCGACCGGCACGCTGACCGACGGCTGGAAGCTGGCCTCCGCCGATTCGTAGTCGATGCCGGCGTCCTGCAGCGCGGTGCGCACCGCAACCAGGTCGGTGGGCTCGGAGATGATCTCGAAGCTGTCCCCGAGGTCGTTGACGTCCTCGGCGCCGGCCTCGAGCACCGCGGTCAGCACGTCGTCCTCGGTCAGGCCATTCTTCTCCAGCGTGACCACGCCCTTGCGGCTGAACAGGTAGGACACCGAGCCGGGATCGGCCATGTTGCCGCCGTTGCGGGTCACGGCCACCCGGACCTCGCCGGCCGCGCGGTTGCGGTTGTCGGTCAGGCATTCGATCAGCACCGCGACGCCGTTGGGCCCGTAGCCCTCGTACATGATCGTCTGGTAGTCGGCGCCACCGGCTTCCTCGCCGGCGCCCCGCTTGCGGGCGCGCTCGATGTTGTCGTTGGGCACCGAGGTCTTCTTCGCCTTCTGGATGGCGTCATAGAGCGTCGGGTTGCCGGCCGGGTCACCACCGCCGGTACGGGCGGCGACCTCGATGTTCTTGATCAGCCGGGCAAACTCCTTGCCGCGGCGCGCGTCTTTGACGGCCTTCTGGTGCTTGGTGGTGGCCCACTTGGAATGGCCGCTCATCACTGTCCTATCTTCAAAATCCTCTTGTTTTTGTGGCCAGACGAGTCTACGTGGACGGCCCGATGCGCCGACCGTCACGCCAGCGTGGCAGTCGTTATCGGACGTCACTCCTGCGTGACGGTCGGCGGGCGGGTGCCTCTGACGAGGTCGACGAACAGGTGGTGAATGCGCCGATCGCCGGTCATCTCCGGGTGAAACGCCGTGGCCAGGTTGCGTCCTTGCCGCACCGCGACGGCATGTCCGGCCGCGCTCGCCAGCACCTCGACGCCGTCGCCCGTGCGCTCCACCCAGGGGGCGCGGATGAACACCGCGCGCACCGGATCGTCGAGCCCCGCGAACGGGATGTCACCCTCGAACGAGTCGACCTGTCGTCCAAAAGCGTTGCGCCGCACCGTCATATCGATCGCACGCAACGGCAGCGCCTCGCGCCCGCCCGCGCCGGCGTCCAGAATCTCGCTGGCCAGCAGGATCATTCCGGCGCAGGCGCCGTAGGCGGGCAGCCCGTCGGCCAGCAGGCCCCGCAACGGCTCCAGTAGCCCGAGATCTCCCAGCAGATGGCTCATGGTGGTCGATTCACCGCCGGGAATGACCAGCCCGTCGACCGACTCGAGCTCGCTGCGCCGCCGCACCGGCATCGATTCGGCGCCGGCCTCGCCCAGGGCGGCCAGGTGTTCGCGGGTGTCGCCCTGCAGCGCCAGCACCCCGATCCTGGGATGGGTCACAGCGCGCTCACGTCGGCCGGTATCCGCGCTTGAAGCGGGTCAGCCCCTCCTGCATGACCGCCGCGACCATCTCACCGGACTGGGTGAAGATCTTGCCCTGGCACAGCGAGCGGCCGCCGCTGGCCGACGGCGAGCTCTGGTCGTAGAGCAGCCATTCGTCGGCCCGGAACGCCCGCATGAACCACATCGCGTGGTCCAGCGACGCCACCTGCAGGTGCTCACGCACGTCGAGATGGGTGACCTGGGCCGATCCCAGCAGCGTCAGGTCGCTCATGTAGGCCAGCGCGCAGATGTGCAGCACCGGGTCGTCCGGCAGCGGGTCGCGGTGGCGGAACCACACCTGCTGCTGGGAAGCCTTGCCCGGCAACAGGTGCAGCCGATCGCGCGGCACGATGCAGACGTCCCACTCCTCGAACTGCTTGAACCCGGCGTCGTCGAAGACCTTGATCGAGTCCAGGCCGGGCAGGCCGTCCGGCGGCGGCGCGGCCGGCATCGGGTCCTGGTGGTGAATGCCCTCCTGGTCGGTCTGGAAGGACGCGCCCATGGAAAAGATGATCTCGCCGTGCTGGATGGCGTTGACGCGGCGGGTGGCGAACGACCCGCCGTCGCGGGTGCGTTCGACGATGAAGACCGTGCGCGCTAAAGCGTCCCCGGGCCGCAGGAAGTACCCGTGCAGCGAGTGCACCTGGTAGTGCGGGTCGACGGTGCGCACCGCCGACACCAGCGACTGCCCGGCTACATGGCCCCCGAAGGTGCGCTGCAAGAATCCCGACTCTGGGCTGAAGATGCTGCCCCGGTAGATGTTGAACTCGAGTTGCTCGAGATCAAGAATCTCTTCGATCGCCACGGAAAAGTTTTTACCAGCCGCGTTCGGCCAGCCGGTGCGGCTCCGCGATCTGTTCGACGTTGATGCCGACCATCGCCTCGCCCAGCCCGCGCGACACCTTGGCCAGCACGTCGGGGTCGTCGTAGAACGTGGTCGCCTTGACGATCGCGGCGGCGCGCGCGGCCGGGTCGCCGGACTTGAAGATGCCCGAGCCCACGAACACGCCCTCGGCGCCGAGCTGCATCATCATCGCCGCATCCGCCGGGGTGGCGATGCCGCCCGCGGTGAACAGCGTCACCGGCAGCTTGCCCGCCCGGGCCACCTCCACGACCAGGTCGTAGGGGGCCTGCAATTCCTTTGCGGCGACGAACAATTCGTCTTCGGACAGCGATGTCAGGCGGCGGATCTCGCCGCCGATGGCCCGCATGTGCGTGGTCGCGTTGGAGACGTCGCCGGTGCCGGCCTCGCCCTTGGAGCGGATCATGGCCGCGCCCTCGCTGATGCGCCGCAGCGCCTCACCGAGGTTGGTCGCCCCGCACACGAACGGCACGGTGAACTTCCACTTGTCGATGTGGTGGGTGTAGTCGGCCGGGGTGAGCACCTCGGACTCGTCGACGTAGTCCACGCCGAGGCTCTGCAGGATCTGCGCCTCGACGAAGTGGCCGATGCGGGCCTTGGCCATCACCGGGATGGTCACCGCGGCGATGATGCCCTCGATCATGTCCGGGTCGCTCATCCGGGACACCCCGCCCTGGGCGCGGATGTCGGCGGGCACCCGTTCCAGCGCCATGACCGCAACGGCGCCGGCGGCCTCGGCGATCTTGGCCTGCTCGGGGGTGACGACGTCCATGATGACGCCGCCCTTGAGCATCTCGGCCATGCCGCGCTTGACGCGCGCCGTCCCGGTTCGCCCGTTGCCGTTCGGGGGGTGGGCGGTATTCACTGCTTGCTCTCCTTCAACCGTTGTCGACCCAGTCTAATGAGGCGCTTTGGCCCCCGTGGACCGGCGGAGTCAGCGGATGGACAGCAGCGGCCCGGGGGTGCGGCCGCCGGCGAGCGCGGCCGCGTCGGTGAGCAGTCCGGATAGCTGCATGGGGTACACCGTCTCGCCCGCCGCGACCAGCTGCGCGATGTCAGCAGCGTCACACCAGCGGTGGCCGTGGATATAGCTGTGTTCCAGCTCGGTTCGGCCCGTGCGCGACGGCTCGAACCGTTGGGTGCGGTAGACGAAGTAGAACTCCTCGCTGTCGATCAGCGAGCCGTTGAACTCGAAGACCTCGTCGCGCCGCCACACGGGCCCGATCATCTCGGCCGGCTCGACGCGCAGACCGGTTTCCTCGGCCAGCTCCCGCGCGGCGGCCTCGGCCAGCCGCTCCCCCTGCTGCACTTCGCCACCCACCGTGAACCACCATTTCGGCGCGCGCCCCCCGGCGAGCGCGGGGTCCGACCCGCACAGCAGCAGCACCGCGCCGGTGTCGTCGAGCAGCACGATGCGCGCCGAGGTGCGGTGGTTGAGGACGCCGTGATCGCCGTGGGCCAGCGCGTGCGGTCGCTCGACGATCTCGAAATAGCTTGGCAGCGCCGCGGTTCCGCCCAGATGAAACAACCGCACCAGGGGCCGTTCGGCCAGGGCCAGGGTGTCGCGGACGGCGTCGTTGTGGAAGCGGCGGGCCAGCACCACGCGGGCCTCGGCGTCGGCCAGCTCG
>NZ_QMEU01000148.1 GCF_003284975.1 Mycobacterium colombiense | reverse complement strand
CGATGCAAGCCGTTCGCCGACCATGATGACCGCGCCGGGGGTGGAGAGCAGGTCGCCCATCTCGCCGGTGGCCAACCCGTCCAGCGCCGTAGCTTCGGCGCCCGGAACGGTTTTGATCAGGCGCCCGGACATCTTGGTCAGCGAGCGGGTGGCGAACGGCGCGATCGCGTAGATCGGCAACCCGTGCTTGCGGGCCGCCTTGCGCAACCGCAGGAACACGATGGGTGACTCGTCTTCGGGCTCGAAGCCGGCCAGCACGACGATCGGCGCCGATCCCAGATCGGCGTAGCTGACCGTGATCGGTTTGCCCGCGATCCGGGCGGCCAGGAAGTCGGCCTCCTCGGCCGAACTCGGGCGGGCGCGGAAGTCGATATCGTTGGTGTCCAACACGATTCGCGCGAATTTGGAGTAGGCGTAGGCGTCCTCCAAGGTCGCCCTGCCCCCGACGAGGACCCCCGTGCGGCCGCGCGCGGCCTCGAGGCCCCTCGTCGCGACGGCGATCGCGTGGGACCACGAGGCCGGTTGCAGCGAACCGTCGGCGTCGCGGATCAGCGGAGTGGTGAGCACGTCGGGCTGGGTTGCGTAGGTGAACGCCCACCGGCCCTTGTCGCAGTTCCACTCCTCGTTGACTTCGGGATCGTCACCGGCCAGCCGGCGCAGCACCTTGCCGCGGCGGTGGTCGGTGCGCTGGGCGCAGCCGGAAGCGCAGTGCTCGCAGACGCTGGGGCTGGACACCAAGTCGAACGGCCGGGCCCGAAACCGATACGAGCTTCCGGTCAGCGCGCCCACCGGGCAGATTTGCACGGTGTTGCCCGAGAAGTAGGACTCGAACGGTTCGTTGGCGTAGATGCCGACCTGCTGCAGGGCGCCCCGTTCCTGCATGTCGATGAAGATGTCGCCGGCGATCTGCTCGGAGAACCGCGTGCAGCGCGCGCACAGGATGCAGCGCTCGCGGTCCAGCAGGACCTGCGAGGAGATGTTGATCGGCTTGGCGAAGGTGCGTTTGACGTCGGTGAAGCGAGAATCGGTGCGGCCGTTGGACATTGCCTGATTCTGTAGCGGGCACTCGCCGCCCTTGTCGCACATGGGGCAGTCCAGCGGGTGATTGATCAGCAGCAGCTCCATCACGCCGTGCTGGGCCTTATCGGCGGCCTCCGACGTCAGCTGGGTGCGCACCACCATGTCGTCGGTGGCGACCGTGGTGCACGAGGCCATCGGCTTGCGCTGGCCCTCGACCTCGACCAGGCACTGCCGGCACGCGCCGACCGGTTCCAGCAGCGGGTGGTCGCAGAACCGCGGGATCTGGATGCCCATCAACTCGGCGGCCCGAATCACCAAGGTTCCCTTGGGGACGCTGATCTCGTTGCCGTCGATGGTCAACGTCACCATGTCCGGCGGACGGACCTCGTCACCGGTCTCGGTCTTGGCCGCACTAGTCATGAGCGCCGCTCCTCTTCATCGCTTCGCTCTGCATCGTCGCCGTCGCGGGTCATGAGCGCCGCTCCTCTTCATCGCTTCGCTCTGCATCGTCGCCGTCGCGGATCATCCGGGCCTCAAGCCTTTCCGTTCGGCGTCAGCATGGAGTCTCGGGGGTCGAAGGGGCATCCGCCGCCCTCGACGTGCGCGACGTACTCGTCGCGGAAGAACTTGATCGACGACATCACCGGGCTTGCGGCACCATCACCCAAGGCGCAGAACGACTTTCCGAGAATGGTGTCGGAGATGTCAAGCAACTTCTGAATGTCGTCGCTGGTGCCCTTGCCGGTTTCCAGCCGCTCGTAGATCTGGTCCAGCCAGAACGTGCCCTCGCGGCACGGCGTGCATTTTCCGCAGGATTCGTGCTTGTAGAAGTACGTCCAGCGCCGCACGGCACGCACCACGCAGGTGGTCTCGTCGAAGATCTCGAGCGCCTTGGTGCCCAGCATCGAGCCGACCCCGCCGACGCCCTCGTAGTCCAGCGGCACGTCAAGGTGCTCGTCGGTCAGCAGCGGGGTCGACGAGCCGCCGGGTGTCCAGAACTTCAGCCGGTGCCCGGCGCGCACCCCGCCGGCGTAGGCGAGCAACTCCCGCAACGTGATTCCCAGCGGGGCCTCGTACTGACCGGGGCGGGTGACGTGACCGGACAGCGAATACAGCGTGAAGCCCGGGGACTTCTCGCTGCCCATCGACCGGAACCAGTCGACGCCGTTGCCGATGATCGACGGCACGCTGGCGATGGTCTCGACGTTGTTGATCACGGTGGGGCACCCGTACAGCCCGGCAACGGCGGGAAACGGCGGGCGCAGCCGCGGCTGGCCGCGACGGCCTTCCAGGGAGTCCAGCAGCGCGGTTTCCTCACCGCAGATGTAGGCACCGGCGCCGGCGTGCACCACCAGTTCGAGGTCGAAGCCCGAGCCGTTGATGTCGCGGCCCAGGTAGCCCGCGGCGTAGGCCTCGGCCACCGCGTTCTGCAGGCGGCGCAGCACTGGCAGCACCTCCCCGCGCACGTAGATGAACGCGTGGCTGGCGCGGATCGCGTAGGCGGCGATGATGACACCCTCGACGAGGACGTGCGGTGTCGCCAGCATCAGCGGAATGTCTTTGCATGTACCGGGTTCCGACTCGTCGGCGTTGACGACCAAGTAATGCGGTTTGGCCGCCGCGCCGGTGTCGCCCTGCGGGATGAACGACCACTTCGTGCCCGTCGAGAAGCCCGCGCCGCCACGCCCACGCAGCCCGGAGTCCTTCACCAGCCCGATCACCTCGTCGGGCTCCATCGCCAGGGCCTTCTTCATCGCCTCGTATCCACCGTGGCGGTGATAGGTCTGCAGGGTCCAGGACTCGGGATCGTCCCAGAAGCGGCTGATGACCGGAGTGAGCGGCGTCGCCTGCGAGGTGTCCGAAGTCGTTGTCATTGCTGGCCTTCCGGCGCGCCGGGCGCCTGCATGCCGAGTTCCTTGGCTACCTTCAGGCCGGCCAGGGTGGCGGCGCCGGCGCCGCCCTGGCCTTGGTCGGGACGCTCGTCGGGCAGGCCGGCCAGGATGCGCGACGTTTCGCGGAAGACGCACAGCGGCGCTCCGCGAGTGGGCGACTTGGGCTCGCCGGCGCGCAGCGAGTCGACGAGTTCGCGCGCCGAGTCCGGCGTCTGGTTGTCGAAGAATTCCCAGTTCACCATCACCACCGGCGCGTAATCGCAGGCGGCGTTGCACTCGATGTGTTGCAAGGTGACCGACCCGTCGGCGGTGGTCTCGTCGTTGCCGACGCCCAGATGTTCTTTCAGGGCGTCGAAGATGACGTCGCCACCCATGATGGCGCACAACGTGTTTGTGCAGACACCGACGAGATAATCGCCGGTGGGACCCCGGCGATACATGGTGTAAAAGCTGGCCACCGCGGACACTTCCGCCCCCGTGAGCCCCAGTTGCTCACCGCAGAACTCCAGCCCCGCCGGCGTCAGGTAGGAATCCTCCGACTGCACCAGGTGCAGCAACGGCAGCAACGCCGAGCGCTTGTTGGGGTAGCGCCCCATGATCTCCTTGGCGTCGACCTCCAGCCGGGCCCGCACCTCGGGTGGATACGTCGTGGGCGCTCCCTCGACGACGAACGCGTTGGGCTCGTCGGGCGGTGGGCCGAGCCGGATGAAGACCGGCTGTCCCTGCGGCCCGGTCACCGATCCACCCCGCCCATGACCGGGTCGATGCTGGCTACCGCTGTGATCAGATCGGCGACCATGCCGCCTTCGCACATCGCCGCCACCGACTGCAGATTGGTGAAGGAGGGGTCTCGATAGTGCACCCGATAGGGCCGAGTGCCGCCGTCACTGACCATGTGCACGCCCAACTCCCCGCGCGGCGACTCGACTGCCGTGTAGACCTGGCCCGCGGGAACCCTGATGCCCTCGGTGACCAGTTTGAAGTGGTGGATAAGCGCTTCCATCGAGCCGCCCATGATCTTGGCGATGTGCTCCTGCGAGTTGCCCATGCCGTCGGGGCCCACCTTCAGGTCGGCCGGCCAGGCGATCTTGCGGTCCTCGACCATGGTCGGGCCGGGCTTCAACTTGTCCAGACACTGCTCGACGATCTTGATCGACTCCCACATCTCGTTGACGCGAATCATGTAGCGCCCGTAAGCATCACACGTGTCTTCGGTGATCACGTCGAATTCGTAGTTTTCATATCCGCAGTACGGCTCGCTCTTGCGCAGATCGTGGGGCAGCCCGGTGGCACGCAGAATGGGTCCGGTGATGCCCAGAGCGATGCACCCGGTCAGATCCAGGTAACCGACGTCCTGGGTGCGGGCCTTCCAGATGGCGTTCTCGTTGAGCAGACCGCTCATTTCGCGCAGCACCTGCTTGAGCCCCTTGAGGCCCTCGACGATCTCGGTCTCCGCGTTGGGCGGCAAGTCCTGTGCCACACCACCGGGCCGGACGTACGCGCTGTTCATCCGCAGGCCGGTGATCGATTCGAACAGGGTCAGCACGATCTCGCGTCCGCGGAAACCGACGAACATCGGGGTCATGGCGCCCAGCTCCATGCCGCCGGTGGCCAAGGCCACCAGATGCGACGAGATCCGGTTGAGCTCCATCATCATCACCCGGATGACGTTGACCCGCTCCGGTATCTGGTCGGTGATGCCGAGCAGCTTCTCCACGCCCAGGCAGTAGGCCGTCTCGTTGAAAAACGGTGAGAGGTAATCCATCCGCGTCACGAACGTGACGCCTTGGGTCCAGTAGCGGTATTCGAGGTTCTTTTCGATGCCGGTGTGCAGATACCCGATGCCGCAACGGGCGTCGGTCACCGTCTCGCCCTCGATCTCCAGGATCAGCCGCAGCACCCCGTGGGTGGATGGATGCTGGGGGCCCATGTTGACGATGATGCGTTCGCCGGGGTCGGCGGCGCGGGCGGCTTCGACGACCTTGTCCCAGTCCTGACCGCCGGCGACCACGAACTTCTCGCCGGCTCCGTCGTGCGTCGCTTCGGTGGTAGTGCTCATCAGTTGTACGCTCTCCGCTCGTCGGGCGGGGGTATTTGTGCGCCTTTGTATTCGACGGGGATCCCGCCGAGGGGGTAGTCCTTGCGCTGGGGGTGTCCGTGCCAGTCGTCGGGCATCTCGATGCGGGTCAGCGACGGATGTCCGTCGAAGATGATGCCGAAGAAGTCGTAGGTCTCCCGCTCGTGCCAGTCCGTGGTCGGATAGATCCCGAACAGCGAGGGGATGTGCGGATCACTATCGGGCGCAGACACTTCCAGGCGGACTCGCCGGTTGTGCGTGATCGACTGCAGCGGGTATACCGCGTGCAGTTCGCGACCCGTCTCGTGCGGGTAATGCACCCCGCTGACGCCCAGGCACATTTCGAAGCGCAGTTGCGGGTCGTCCCGCAGCCGATGAGCGACCTGCACCAACGCGTCGCGGCGGACGTGCAGGGTGAGTTCGTCGCGGTACACCACGACTTTCTCGATGGCGTCGGTGAATTCGACGTTGTCCTGGTTCAACGCCGCGGCCAGGCCGTCGACCACGCCGTCGAAATAGCCGCCGTAGGGCCGCGGGCTGCTGCCCGGCAGCACAACCTCGCGCACCAGCCGTCCGTAACCGGACGTGTCGCCCGTGCCCTTGGCGCCGAACATGCCGCGGCGCACGTCGATTACCTCTTCGTCGGCGCCGCTGATCGCTTCCTTGGGATCTTGGTCCGGCGTGCTCATCGCAGCAGTCCGCGCATCTCGATCGTGGGCCGCGCCGACAGCGCCGCCTGCTCGGCTTCGGCGATGGCGGTCTCCCGGTTGACGCCCAGCGGCATCTCCTGAATCTTCTCGTGCAGCTTCAGGATTGCGTACAACAGCATCTCCGGTCGCGGTGGGCAGCCGGGCAGGTAGATGTCCACCGGAACCACGTGGTCGACGCCCTGCACCACCGCGTAGTTGTTGAACATTCCGCCGGACGACGCGCAGACGCCCATGGCCAGCACCCATTTCGGTTCGGCCATCTGGTCATAGATCTGCCGCAGCACGGGTGCCATCTTCTGGCTGACCCGCCCCGCGACGATCATCAGATCGGCCTGGCGCGGGGTGGCCGAGAAGCGCTCCATGCCGAACCGGGCGATGTCGAATCTTGGCCCGGCCGTTGCCATCATCTCGATGGCGCAGCAGGCCAACCCGAATGTCGCCGGCCACAGCGAGTTCTTGCGGACGTAGCCCGCCACCTTCTCGACTGTGGACAGCAGGATCCCGCCGGGCAGCTGTTCCTCAAGACCCACGTCCTACCTCAATCCCACGTCAGGCCGCCGCGGCGCCACACATAGGCGTAGGCCACGAAAACCGTCAGCATGAAAATCACCATTTCGACCAGAGCGAACGTGCCCAGCGCGTCGTAGCTGACCGCCCAGGGATACAGGAACACGATTTCGATGTCGAAGACGATGAAGAGCATCGCGGTGAGGTAGTACTTCACCGGAAAGCGCTGCCCAGCCGTCGCATGCGGGCCGCTCACCGACGTCTCGGTGGGCTCGATTCCACACTCGTAGGCCGACATCTTCGACTTGTTGAACCGTGACGGGCCGGCCAGGCTCGCGATCGCCACCGAGCCCACGGCAAAGGCGGTGGCGATGGCGCCTAGCACCAGGATGGGTATGTAGACGTTCAACTCGCTCCATGATCCGTCGTACGAGCCGCCTGCAGCGGCCAGGCGGTAACCGGGCTGCTGTGACGAACTGGATCGCAAGCCCGCCACAGTGATTTACAACATAGCGTCGCGGCGTGCGGCGCGCTTGCCCGGGGTGGGCGTTTTGCAGTATTGGCGGTGCCACGCGGCGCTGTGCTGCGCAAACTCGATAGCGGGTGAAACCAACGCCGGTCGCCGGACGCGATCCGCCGCATCGGCTAAGCGGAGAGCACCAGCAAAGGCGCTGCTGCGCCGATCGCTGCGGCGCTGAAGATCAACGGCGTCGCCAGGGCGGAAAGGCCCGCATTCGGTGGCGCGAAAGGAGTGGTCGCAGCAAAGCCGCGACGCGGGCGGGACTCAGGTGACCGGTGCCCGCAGCAGGTTGAGCACGGTGCGTCCCAGCACGATCGGGTCGATGGGGTGCGGCACCGCGCCCTCGGCGCGTGACCAGGCCGCCAACCACGCGTCGTCGGGCCGCCCGGTCAGCACGACCAGGGGCGGGCAGTTCTCGAGTTCGTCTTTGAGCTGCTTTGCGATTCCCATCCCGCCGGTCGGGGCGGCCTCGCCGTCCAGGATGGCCAAGTCGATGCCGCCCTTGTCCATCGTCGCCACCACCATCGGCCCGGTCGCCACCTCGACATAGCTGAGCTCGGGCAGATCGGGGTGCAGCTGCTTGCCCAGCGCCCGCATCACCCGTTCGCGGGTTTGGGCGTTGCTGCTGTAGACGAGGATCCGCAGGGCGACGCTGGACTGGGGGGTGGAGTCGGGCACGGTGCAGATGCTACTGGTGTCGCACCCGATTGGGCGGGGGTGCCCGCAGAAATCCTTTACTGCGATGCCCGCACGAAGATGGCATCCGCGGCGACGGTTGCCGTGGAGCTCATCATGCCGAGGCGGTTCCAACCCAGGTCGAACCGGTCCCGATCGAGCTTGGTTTCGCCGGTGATTCGGATCGAGCCGTCGTCGAGCTCGCAGACCGTGACCGGCAGTGTCACCTCCTCGGCGACGCCCTTGATGGTGAAGGTCGCCCGAAGGTCGGCGGCCTTGCCCTTCGTCGGGTGCACCGCGGTCACCACGACGCTGATCTCACCGAAGCGGTCGACGTCGAAGAAGTCGGCCGAGCGCAGGTGTGTGTCGCGGCGGCCGATGCCGGTGTCCAGCGAGGCGGCCCGGATGTCGATGCGGCCGAAAACCGCTCCGTTGCCGGTCAATTGGCCGTCGCCGGCGAAGTCGGTGAAGCGGCCTTTGACGTTCAGCAGGCCCCACATGTTGCGGATCTTGAACGTGATGGCCGAGCGATCCCGCACCAGGTTCCATACGCCGGCCATGTCGGGATCGTGCAGCAGCGTCTCCAAAGTCGTCATCGTCACCCCCATGTGTCGTCACCCGCACGTGTCGTGGCGAATCTAGCGCTAGTTCAGCAACGGCGCGATCCCTGCGGGATCGAAATATTCGTCGATGCGCTCGATCAGGCCATCGGTGCCCACCCTGATCACGATGCAGACCCGCAGCGAGATCGCCTGTCCGGCATGCCCGGTGGCGTGCAAGATGTGCTGCTGGACGAAGCCCCGCGCGGACCCCTGCGAAGAATCCGCGAAGACCTGCCGGTCGAGGATTTCGTAGCGGCGCGCCGTGGTGGCGCCGATGAACCACTCGATGACCCGCATCGCGCGGGCCTTATCGTCCGCTTCGCGGGGGTCGCGCCCCGAGCCGACGCGCCACACGGCGATGCCGTCGCTCCACATCGAGTCGACCGCGTTGACGTCGCCGCGCTCGATCGCGGTGAACAGGCGGTTGGCCGCATCGATGACCGTCTCGGCGCTGGAAGCGGGCATGTCTGGCTCCTGTGTCGATCGCGGGGCTATTCGCTGTCGTATCCGGGGTGCGCGACGGCCAATCGGCGTCGTACCAGGGTGCGCAGGCACGCGGTAACCCGGTCCGCTTGGCGGTCCAACTCGCCGGAGCGTATCGCGGCGGCCAGCTGTTCCTCGTCGGCGAAGCCCAGGCCGGCCAGCGCCGCGCGGGATTGGGCCTCGCTGTCGTCGAGCAGTTCGCGTTCGACGATGCGCAGCGCGTTCGCGGCGACGCGGGCGTGGAAGTTGACCTGCCCCTCGGTCGCCCCGCGCACGTC
>NZ_QMEU01000147.1 GCF_003284975.1 Mycobacterium colombiense | reverse complement strand
CCGCGGGAAGGCCGCGTGCACGGCGGTGAAGGCCTCCAGCACCAGGTCGTGCCGCGCCCGAAGGTGGGCGCGCTCGTGGGTGAGGATCGCCTCTACTTCGGCGTCGGCGAGGGTGCTCAGCGTTCCCTCGCTGACCACCACGCGGCTGCGCACGCCGGGCAGGCAGTAGGCCAGCGGTTGTGGGACGTCCAACACGCGGAGATCGCGGGTGCGGGCGCAGGGCTGCGACAGCGCGGCACCGTGGCCGACTCCGACCAGGTCGACCACCATGCGGTGGTGGGCCCGTCGCTTCCGGTTGGCGATGGCCACCCGGACCACGGCGGCGATCAGCCGGGCGCCGACCAGCACGGTTAGGGCGAACACGCTGACGTAGGCGATCCACAGCGGCCAGCCGAGGCGGTCGGCGGCGCCGACGATGCTGGTCGTGGGTCGCCCGTCGCGGCCGGGCATCAACAGCCGGGTGGCGATCGCGATGCCGGCGCTGAACGCCGATAGCACCGCGGCCAGTGCGACCGCCTGCCAGAGCACCATGGCGGCGCGGGGAGCGCGCAGCGGCCAGCGCGCGCGTGCCAACATTGCCGGCACCGGACCGGTCAGTAGCACCGCGAGAATGGTGAAAGCCAGCGCGGACACACTGTAAGTGTCCCTCAGGCCTCCGGTGCAGCGCCAGCAGATGGTGAGTTATTGCGTTGATTGGCTTCCAGTTCGGCGAGCGCGCGCCGCAGCGCCTCCGCCTCGTCGGCGCCGACCCGTTCGACGAAGTGCACCAGCGCGGCCTGTCGGCCCCCGGGATCCTCGGCCTGGGCCAGCGCGTCCACCATGAGTCCGGCGACCAGCTCGTCGCGCCCGTGCACCGGCGCGTACCGGTGCGCCCGGTCGTCCCGGATCTGCGAGACCAGGTTCTTCTTGGCCAGCCGTTGCAGCACGGTCATGATCGTGGTGTAGGCGAGATCGCGCTGCGCCGACAACGCCTCATGGACCTGGCGAACGGTCTGAGGCTCGGGCGTGGACCACAGGTGGTCCATGACGGCCCGTTCCAGATCCCCCAGCCGAGTCAGTTTGGCCATAGTTCGTTCATCTCCTGAGCGTCGAAACCAGCGTACTCCGGCTTACTACCGACGGTCGTACGGAAGGCTGACAAATCACTGTGTCGGCCGACGCGCGCGCCCCCCGGGGCGAACACGAAGAACAATACCCCTTGCGAAGTTAGGGCAGCCTTGCCTATGCTGATCGAGTCGAGCGATAACGGACCGTGTGAGTGTCCTGAGGGCTGCAGCGACCCCCGGTCTACTCGATCGGCGAGCCCCGTGCCATCAGGCACGGGGCTCAGCCGTTTTCGGGGCCAAAGTCCCACGGCGAAAACGTTTGCGGGGCCATGGTGTAGACACATGGACGTGCCAGAGCCGCAGAATGCCATCATCCCGCCGGACTTCTCCGCACCCTTCGACCGCGAGATCGGGCTGCAGTTCACCGAACTGGGCCCCGACGGTGCGCGGGCCCAACTCGAGGTCACCCCCAAGCTGTTGCAGCCGATGGGTTTGGTGCACGGCGGCGTTTACTGCTCGATGATCGAAAGCATGGCGAGCGTGGCCGCCTACACCTGGCTGGCCACCCGCGGCGGCGGAAACGTGGTGGGCGTCAACAACAACACCGACTTCTTGCGCTCGATCGGCTCGGGCATGGTGTACGGCACCGTCGAGCCGATCCACCGCGGCCGCAGCCAGCAGTTGTGGTTGGTCACCATCACCGACGACGACGACCGCGTCGTCGCCCGCGGTCAGGTGCGACTGCAGAACCTCGAGATCCGCTGAGAGGTCGGCCCGTCACGTCCGCCGTCGTTGAATTACGCTGTCGGGCAACCTAGCTGGCGCGTCTGGCCGCCGGCCGGTTGGCCTCGGCGGCGACCACCGCCAACTGTTCCAGCCGCGTGCGGGCGAACGCCTGCTGCTCGGTGATGGTGAGCTGGCCGCGACGGGTGCTCAGGAATGTCACCGTCCAGGACAGCAGGGTGCTGATCTTGGTCTTGAACCCGACCAGGTACACCAGGTGCAGCACCAGCCACGCGAACCAGGCGAACAGCCCGCTGAACTCAACAGGGCCGATCTTGGCGACCGCGGAGAACCGCGACACCGTGGCCATGGAGCCCTTGTCGAAATACTGGAAGGGCTCGCGGTCGGCCGGGTTGGCGCCGCCGAGCTCGGCCTTGATGGTGCTGGCGACGTACTTGGCGCCCTGGATGGCGCCCTGCGCCACGCCCGGCACGCCTTCGACGGCGGCCAGGTCGCCGATGACGAACACGTTCGGGTGGCCGGGGACCGACAGGTCGGGCAGCACCTTGACGCGGCCGGCGCGGTCGAGTTCGACGGACGACTGGTCGGCGAGGTCGCGACCCAGCGGGCTGGCGGACACGCCTGCGGACCAGACCTTGCACGCCGATTCGATGCGCCGGATGGTGCCGTCGGAGTCCTTGACCGTAATGCCGTTGCGGTCGACGTCGGTCACCATCGCACCCAGCTGGATCTCCACGCCCATCTTTTCCAGCCGGTCGGCCGCGCGCTTGCCCAGCTTTTCGCCGAAAGGCGGCAACACGGCGGGCGCGGCGTCGAGCAGGATCACCCGGGCCTTGGTCGAGTCGATGTGCCGGAAGGAGCCCCGCAACGTGTCCTTCGCCAATTCCGCTATCTGCCCGGCCATTTCGACGCCGGTGGGGCCGGCCCCGATGACGGTGAACGTCAGCAGCTTGGCCCGCCGCTCCGGATCGCGAGAGCGCTCGGCCTGCTCGAACGCGCTCAGGATCCGGCCGCGCACCTCGAGCGCGTCGTCGATCGACTTCATGCCCGGCGCGAACTCCGCGAAATGGTCGTTGCCGAAATAGGACTGGCCCGCACCGGCGGCGATGATCAAGCTGTCGTAGGGGGTGTCGTAGGTGTGCCCGAGCAGGTCGGACACCACGAACTTGCCCTCCAGATCGATGTGGGTGACGTCACCGAGCAGCACCTGGACGTTGCGCTGCCTGCGCAGCACCACCCGGGTGGGGGGTGCAATATCGCCTTCGGACACAATGCCCGTCGCCACCTGGTACAGCAGCGGCTGGAATAGGTGGTGCGTGGTCCGGGCGATCAGCTTGATGTCGACGTCGGCGTGCTTGAGCTTCTTGGCCGCGTTCAGTCCGCCGAAGCCGGAGCCGATGATGACGACCTGGTGACGACGCTCCGGTCCATCTGTGGTTCCTGGCTGGGGGCTCATGTTTCCGCTGCTCCTGACGGGGGCTTCTGGACGCGCGACTGCAGTCAACGACCACGCTAGTCAGGCGGATACCCCCATACCTAGCTGGCAACATGTGTAATCAAACACATCGTCTGTATCACTGCTGGTCGCCCGACGTGATACTCGTCATGCTCCGCTGACCGGGGCGCTGAGCTGGCGAAAGAGCTACAGGCCCACGAGCGGACGCAGTGCCGCGCCGGCCGCCTCGATGACGCCGGGCCTGTAGGCGGGCAGGTTGATGATGACGCCGTCGATGCCCGCGTCGATCACCTTGGACTTGAGCTGATCGGCGACCGCGTCCGGCGTGCCGGCAACCATGCGCTGCGTCATCTCTGCGGGGATCTGGTCGAGGCTCGCGTTGTCGTCGATCAGGGCCGTGATCAGCGCGCTGGTCTCCAGCGTGGCGGGGTCGCGGCCCACCTCTTCGCAGGACCGGCGCACGGCGTCCACCTTGCGCGGCAGCTCGTCGAAACCCGCGATCACGTTGAGGTGGTCGAAATGCCGGGCGGCGAGCGGGATTGTCTTCTTCTCCCCACTGCCGCCGATCATCAGCGGAATGTGTTCCCGGAAGCGGGGATTGGCGAACGCCTCGCTGGTTTGGTACCACTCGCCCGAGACGGTGGCCCGCTCGCCGGAGATCATCGGCAAGATGATCTGCAGGGCCTCGTCGAGCCGGTTGAACCTGTCGGTGAAGGTGCCGAATTCGAAGCCCAACTGGTCGTGCTCGAGCTGGAACCATCCGGTGCCGATGCCCAGGATCGCCCGTCCCTGGCTGACGACGTCCAGCGTGGTGATGATCTTCGCGAGCAGGCTCGGGTTTCGATACGTATTGCCGGTCACCAGTGTGCCCAGCTGCACCCGCTCGGTGGCGGTGGCCAGCGCCCCCAGGGCGGTGTAGGCCTCCAGCATCGGCTGGTCGGGTGAACCCAACATCGGCAGTTGGTAGAAGTGGTCCATCACGAAAACCGAGTCGAATCCGGCTGATTCGGCTTCGCGGGCCTGGGCGATGACGGTGGGGAAGAGTTGTTCAACCCCGGTGCCGTAGGAGAAGTTGGGAATCTGCAGACCAAGTCGAATAGCCACGAGACTCACCGTAGCGACCGGCCCTGCCCGAAAGAAGGGCGCGCGGCGTGTTACGCCTCAGGCGAAACGGGCCAACGCGCCGTGGCTCACGTGCAACGTCTGGCCGGTGATGTGGCGGGCCGCCGAGGTGGTCAGGAACAGCGCCAACCGGGCGGCCTCCGCGGACACCGGCGCCGGCGTGCGCGACAGCCCGTCGTAGCCGGCCTCGGCGCTGCGTCCGCTCGCAACCACGTTGACGGTGATGCCGCGGGTGCCGAAGATGCCTGCCTGGCCCGCGGCCCAGTTCGACAGCGCGGCCTTGATGGCGGCGTCGGCGCTGCCGGCCGGTGGGTTCTCGGGCACCACACTGATGATGGAGCCGCCCGAACGTAGGTGATCACCGACGGCCTGGACGGTCAGCACCGCCGAAAGCACCGTCGCGTCAAGGGCATTGCGCCACGCGTTGGCGGTATCGGCGATCGAATAGGCGCGCGGGTCGCCGGCCTCCCAGGTGGGCGCGGGCACGTGGACGATGGTGTCCAGGTGATGCGGGAACAGGGGACGGGCCTCTTCCAGGCTGGCCGGGTCGGTGGTGTCGCAGACGATCGACTCGACTTCCAACTCCTTGGCGGCGATCTCCAGGTCGCTCTTGCGCGCGCCCACCAAGGTCACCGTGTGGCCGTCATCGCGGAAGCCTTCGGCTACCGTGCGCCCCAGCTCCGTGTCTCCGCCGGTAACCAGCACCTCCACTGCCATGACCTCCTCGTGTGCACGCGCGTTATGGCATCGATCCCCCGATATGTTACTGGACAGTAGCTAGCCGGCGAAACTTTCGCCTGCGCGACGCGCGGATCAGTTGTGTAACTATTCGGCCGCAACTTTCCCGCGCACTTTCTTGCGGCGATTCAACCCCCGAGCGCACCGCATCATCGGCGGGCTAGGGTGCATCCATGCGTCGGATCGGGATCCTGGCCGCTGTGGTTTGGATGGTGCTGGCAGCGGGGCCGATCGGATGCGGTTCGAAACCCGCGCAGCCCTCGCAGGCCTCCGGCAAGGTGGTGGTGTTCGCCGCGGCGTCGCTCAAGCCGGCGTTCACCCAGGTCGGCCAGCAGTTCAAGGCTCAGAATCCGGGGGTGAGCGTCGACTTCGAGTTCGCCGGCTCCTCGGAGCTGGCGACCCAGCTGACGCAGGGCGCAACGGCCGACGTGTTCGCCTCGGCCGACACCGCGCAGATGGTTGCGGTCGGCAAGGCCGGTTTGCTGGCCGGCGACCCGACGAACTTTGCGTCGAACACCCTGGTCATCGTCACCGCACCGGGGAACCCGAAGCGAATCGGCTCCTTCGCCGATCTGGCCAGACCCGGCCTCAACGTCGTGACCTGCCAGCAGCCGGTGCCGTGCGGGGCGGCGGCCCACCGCGTCGAAGACCGCACGGGCGTGCGCCTGAACCCGGTCAGCGAGGAACCCAGCGTGACCGACGCCCTGAATAAGGTCACCAGTGGTCAGGCCGACGCCGCGCTGGTCTATGTCACCGACGGCAGGAACGCCGGTGCCAAGGTGGCGACCGTAACCTTCCCGGAGGCCGCCGCCGCGGTGAACGTCTATCCCATCGGCGTGCTGAAGAAGGCGCCGCTCGCCGCGCAGGCACACAGGTTCGTCGACCTGGTGACCTCGCCGACCGGTCAGCAGATCCTGGCCCAGGCCGGCTTCGCGAAACCCTGAGCCGCCCGTGCACCGGCCGACGGACCTGCCCCGCTGGGTGTACCTCCCCGCGGCGGCGGGGGCCGTCTTCGTGGTGCTGCCGTTGCTGGCCATCGCGGTCAAGGTCGACTGGCCGCATTTCTGGTCGCTGATCACCAGCTCGTCGTCGAAAACGGCGCTGTTGCTGAGCCTGAAGACCGCCGCCGCCAGCACGGCGCTGTGCGTGGTGTTCGGGGTGCCGATGGCGCTGGTGCTGGCGCGCAGCACGGCGCGGGTGGTCCGGTTGCTCCGCCCGCTGATCCTGCTGCCCCTGGTGCTGCCGCCCGTGGTCGGTGGCATCGCGCTGCTCTACGCGTTCGGCCGGCTGGGGCTGCTCGGCCGGTACCTGGAGGCCGCCGGCGTCGGGATCGCGTTCAGCACCACCGCCGTGGTGCTGGCCCAGACCTTCGTCTCGCTGCCGTTTCTGGTCATCTCCCTCGAGGGTGCCGCGCGCACCGCTGGCGCCGACTACGAGCTGGTGGCCGCGACGCTGGGGGCGCGCCCGAGCGTCGTGTGGTGGCGGGTCACCCTGCCGCTGTTGTTGCCGGGCGTGGTGTCGGGGGCGGTGCTGGCGTTCGCCCGCTCGCTGGGCGAGTTCGGCGCGACACTGACCTTCGCGGGATCCCGCCAGGGGGTGACCCGCACGCTGCCGCTGGAGATCTACCTGCAGCGGGTGACCGACGCCAATGCCGCTGTGGCGCTGTCGATCCTGCTGGTGGTGGTGGCGGCCCTGGTGGTGCTGGGCCTGGGCACCCGCCGGCTGGCCGGGGCTGACACGGGGCAACCGTGAGCGAATTGCAGCTACGGGCGGTCGTCACGGACCGCGACGTGGACGTGGAGTTCTCGGTGTCCGCGGGCGAGGTGCTCGCCGTGCTCGGCCCCAACGGTGCCGGCAAATCGACGGTGCTGCATGTCATCGCGGGACTACTCCAGCCCGACCACGCGGTGGTGCGGCTGGGGGACCGGGTCCTGACCGACACCGCGGCCGGCGTCAGCGTGCCGACACACGATCGCCGGGTCGGGCTGCTGCTGCAGGATGCGCTGTTGTTCCCGCACATGAGTGTTGCCGCCAACGTCGGTTTCGGACCGCACAGTCAGCGGGGGCGGTGGCGGGCGGGTCGCACCGGAAAATCCGACACGGCGCTGGGGTGGCTGCGCGAGGTGGACGCGGAGGACCTGGCCGACCGAAAGCCGCGCCAGCTGTCCGGCGGGCAAGCCCAGCGGGTCGCGATCGCCCGGGCGCTGGCCGCCGAACCCGACGTGTTGCTGCTCGACGAACCGCTGGCCGGGCTCGACGTCGCCGCGGCGGCCGCGATCCGGGCCGTGCTGCGCCGGGTGATCACCCGCACCGGCTGCGCGGCGGTCCTGGTCACCCACGACCTGCTGGACGTGTTCACCCTGGCCGATCGCGTCCTGGTGCTGGAGTCGGGCAGAATCGCCGAAATCGGGCCGGTGCCAGACGTTCTCACCGCACCACGCAGTCATTTCGCGGCCCGGATCGCGGGCATCAACCTGGTGAACGGAGCCGTCGGCCGTGACGGCTCGCTGCACGCGGACTCCGGTGACCGCTGGTACGCGGCCCCCGCACAGAGCGGCCAAGCCTTTTCGCCCGACCAACATGCGATCGCAGTGTTTTCGCCGACGGCGGTGGCCGTCTACCGCGATCGGCCGCACGGCAGCCCCCGCAACACCGTGGAGGTCACCGTCGCGGAGATGGATGTCCGCGGCCCCGCGGTCTTGGTACGCGGTACCCAGCAACCCGACGGCGCCCCGGGCCTGGCCGCGGAGATCACCGTCGACGCCGCTTCAGAGCTGCAGTTGGTGCCCGGCGACCGGGTGTGGTTCTCGGTCAAGGCGCACGAAGTGACGCTGCATCCCGCCGCCCGGTGACGGCGCCGCGCGTGGCCGCGCCGCCCGAGGAAGGTTGCACATTGGCAACATCGGTAAATCCGCGCAGCATTCGTCGCAATGCATCCTTGCGTCACAGCGGTAACACGGTAGGTTCGTCGCCATGGAGCAGGTGGATCCGACCTCGACCCGTCGCAAAGGACTGTGGACGACCCTGGCAATCACCACGATGACCGGCGCCAGCGCCGTCGCCATCGCGTTGCCGGCAACCTCGAGCGCCGATCCCGAGGTGCCGACCCCGGTCCCGCCAACCACGGCCACGGCCCCACCCGGCGCCCCGGCGCCCGCGGTGCCGCCGGCCGCCCAGGCGCCGAACGGGCAACCGGCACCCGGCGATCCCAACGCCGCCCCGCCACCGCCGCTCAACCCGAACGGCGCACCGCCGCCCCCCGTCGACCCGAACGCGCCGCCGCCACCGCCGGCCGACCCGAACGCCGGGCGGATCACCAACGCGGTCGGGGGATTCAGCTACGTCCTGCCCGGCGGTTGGGTGGAGTCGGACGCGTCGCACCTCGACTACGGCTCGGCGCTGCTGAGCAAGGTCACCGGCCCGCCGCCGGCGCCCGACCAGCCACCGGCCGTCGCCAACGACACCCGCATCGTGATGGGCCGCCTGGACCAAAAGCTCTACGCCAGCGCGGAAGCCAACAATGCCAAGGCCGCCGTGCGGCTGGGCTCGGACATGGGCGAGTTCTTCATGCCCTATCCCGGCACCCGGATCAACCAGGACGCCACGCCGCTCACCGGGAGCAACGGCAGCACCGGCAGCGCGTCGTATTACGAAGTCAAGTTCAGCGATGCATCCAAGCCCAACGGCCAGATCTGGACCGGTGTCATCGGCGCGGCCAACGGCGGGACCGCCCAACGCTGGTTCGTGGTGTGGCTCGGAACCTCGAACGACCCGGTGGACCGGGGCGCGGCCAAGGCGCTCACCGAGTCGATCCAGGCGTGGACACCG
>NZ_QMEU01000146.1 GCF_003284975.1 Mycobacterium colombiense | reverse complement strand
GTTCGCGCTGTCCGAGGAGACCACCCGGGCGGTCAGCGAACTGGCCCGCGCCGGCCACACCACCGTCAGCACCGTGCTGCAAGCCGGGTGGGCGCAGCTGCTGGCCTGGCTGACCGGCCAGCACGACGTCACCTTCGGCACCACCGTGTCGGGCCGCCCGGCCGAGGTGCCCGGCGCCGAATCGATGGTGGGTCTGATGATCAACACCGTCCCGGTGCGCGCCAACATGACGGCGTCGACCACCACCACCGAGCTGCTCGACCAGATGCAGCGCGCCCACGCCGACACCCTCGACCACCAGCACCTGGCGCTGCACGAGATCCACCGGATCACCGGGCACGAGAAGCTCTTCGACACCCTGTTCGCCTACGAGAACTATCCGCTGGACACGTCCGCAATGGCCGTCGACCATGAACTGGCGATCGCCGACGTCGACATGTTCGAGCGCAACCACTACCCGCTGACGATGCAGGCCGCGCTGTCCGGCCGGGAGCTCGGCCTGCGGGTGGAGTACGACACCGGCGTCTTCGACACCCAGACCATCCAGGCGCTGCGCGACCGGCTGGAGCGGGTGCTGCTCGCGATGGCCGCCGGCCCGGGCCGGCCGCTGTCGTCGGTCGATCCGCTCGGCACGCCCGAGCACACCCGCCTGGACGAGATCGGCAACCGGGCGGTGCTGACCCGGCCGCTGCCCGCGCTGCCGTCGATTCCCGCCTTGTTCGACGCGCAGGTCGCGGACCGGCCCGACGCGGTGGCGATCAGCTGGGGCGGCACGTCGATGACCTACCGGGAACTCGACGAGGCCGCCAACAGGCTGGCGCGCCTGCTCGCCGAGCAGGGCGCGGGCCCGGGGGAGTCGGTGGCGGTGCTGTTCTCGCGGTCTGCGCGGGCGATCGTGGCCATCCTGGCGGTGCTCAAGACCGGGGCGGCGTATCTGCCGATCGATCCGGCCGCGCCGGGCACCCGGATCCGCTTCATGCTCGACGACGCCGCGCCGGTCGCCGCCGTCACCACCGGAGACCTGCGGTCGCGGCTGAACGGCTCCGAGGTGACGGTCATCGACATCGAGGATCCCCGGATCGGGGAGCACGCGGCCGCGCCGCTGCCGGCGGTCGCGGCCGATGGCATCGCCTACGTCATCTACACCTCGGGCACCACCGGTGCCCCCAAGGGCGTGGCGATCACCCACCGCAACGTGACCCAGCTGCTGGGCACCCTGGACGCCGGCCTGCCGCGGGTGGGCGTGTGGACGCAGAGCCACTCGTACGCCTTCGACGTGTCGGTCTGGGAGATCTTCGGCGCCCTGCTGCGCGGCGGCCGGCTGGTCGTGGTGCCCGAGTCGGTGGCCCGCTCGCCGAAGGACTTCCACGCCCTGCTCGTCGACGCTGACGTCACCGTGTTGACGCAGACCCCGTCGGCGGTGGCGATGCTGTCGCCGCAGGGGCTGGAGTCGGTGACGCTGGCGGTGGTCGGCGAGGCCTGCCCGGCCGAGGTGGTGGATCGCTGGGCGCCCGGCCGGGTGATGGTGAACGCGTACGGACCGACCGAGACCACCATGTGTGTGGCGATCAGCGCCCCGCTGACGCGGGGATCCGGGACGCCGCCGATCGGTCTGCCGGTGGACGGCGCGGCCCTGTTCGTGCTCGACCCGTGGTTGCGCCCGCTGCCCGAGGGGGTTGTCGGCGAGCTGTATGTGGCCGGCGACGGGGTGGCCGCCGGGTATGTGGGCCGGGCCGGGCTGACGGCGTCGCGGTTCGTGGCGTGCCCCTTCGGGGCGCCCGGGGCGCGCATGTATCGCACCGGGGACCTGGTCTGCTGGGGCCCCGACGGCCAGCTGCGCTACCTGGGCCGCGCCGACGAGCAGGTCAAGATCCGCGGGTACCGCATCGAGCTCGGCGAGGTCCAGGCCGCGCTGGCCGCACTCGACGACGTCGAGCAGGCCGTGGTGATCGCCCGGGAGGACCAGCCGGGCGGCAAGCGGCTGGTGGGCTACATCACCGGCACGGCCGACCCGGCCAAGGCCCGCACCGCGCTGGCCGAGCGGTTGCCGGTCTACATGCTGCCGGCCGCGGTGGTGGCGCTCGACGCGTTGCCGCTGACCCCCAACGGCAAACTCGACGTGCGTGCCCTGCCTGCGGCGCAGTACACCGGCAGCGGATACCGGGCCCCGGCCACCGCCACCGAGCGGGCCGTGGCCGACAGCTACGCCCAGGTGCTCGGCGTGCAGCGGGTGGGCGTCGACGACTCCTTCTTCGACCTGGGCGGCGACAGCATCTCGGCGATGCGCGTGGTCGCCGCGATCAACGCCACCCTGGGCGTTGACCTGTCGGTACGCGCCCTGTTCGACGCTCCCGCGGTCAGGGCGCTGAGCCTGCGGCTGCGGGCCGAGTCGGCGGACGGCGACGACGTCGTTCCCGTGCAGACCCTCCGGGAGGGTTCCGGGGTGCCGTTGTTCTGCATCCACCCGGCCGGCGGGGTGAGCTGGCCGTACCGGGTGCTCGGCAAGTACCTGGACCGCCCCATCTTCGGCATTCAGCAAACCCCACCGGCCGACGAAGCCGCGCCGCGGTCGGTCCGCGAATTGGCCGAGATCCACGCCGACCGGATCCAGGACGTCTATCCCGACGGGCCCTACCACCTCCTGGGCTGGTCGTTCGGCGGGGTCGTCGCCCACGAGATCGCGATCGAGCTGCAGCGCCGCGGCCGCGTGATCGGGCGCCTAATCCTGCTCGACGCCCAGCCCAGCATCGACGACGCCATCGCCCTGCCGGAGCACGCCCTGGGCGAGCAGCAGGTGCTCGACGACGTCCTGCGGGCCTACAACATCAGCGTCGACGCGCAGACTGGACCGCCCACCGACGAGCAGCTGGCGGAGCTCCTGCGCGAATCCGGCGTCGCCGACATACCGCGGCACCGTTGGCTCGCCGATTTGCTGGCCGGAAACCTCAACGACAACATCGAGCTCTACCGGCTGCACGAGCCCCGGCTGTTCGACGGCGACATCTGCGTGTTCTCCGCCGTGCGGGACCAAAGCGACCGCAGTTCGCTGCTGGCCCGCTCCTGGGAGCCCTACGCCTCCGGCGGCGTCCTCACCCACCCGGTGGACTGCACGCACAACGAGATGCTGACCGCCGACTCGGTCGAAAGCTACGGGCAGCAACTCCGGCAGCTGCTCCGCGAAGGAACGCCGCCGCGAACTGGCCCCGCACGAACGGTTCAACGCGGCGGCCGGTGACGACGAGCCGCCCACCAAGTCATGAGCCGTCTCGCCGGTGCATCGCGACGGTGCGATCCAGTTCACACATCCGTCGATCCCGGTGATCACCACGGGTCGGCCGCGGCCGTCGGCGGCCCGCTGCAGCGCTTTTGGCGGAGCTCACGCGCGCTTCGACCCGGGCAACGGTAGGGTCGAAGACGTGTGCGGAGTCACCGGGGAGGTCCGACTCGACGGGCAGGCGCCCGACGTAGCGGCGGTCTCAGCAATGGCCGCGGTGCTGACACCACGGGGCCCCGATGCGGGCGGCGCCTGGTCGCAGGGCCGGGTCGCGCTGGGCCATCGTCGGCTGAAAATCATCGACCTGACCGAGGCCGGCGCCCAGCCGATGGTCGACTCGGAGCTGGGTCTGTCGCTGGCCTGGAACGGCTGCATCTACAACTACAAGGAGTTGCGCCACGAGCTCAGCGGGTACGGCTACCGCTTCTTCTCGCACAGCGACACCGAAGTCCTGATCAAGGCCTACCACCGGTGGGGTGATGACTTCGTCAGCCACCTGTTCGGCATGTTCGCCTTCGCCGTCGTCGAACGCGACAGCGGGCGGGTGCTGCTCGGCCGGGACCGCCTCGGCATCAAGCCGCTGTATCTGACCGAGGACAGTCACCGGGTCCGGTTCGCGTCCACGCTGCCGGCTTTGCTGGCCGGCGGCGGCGTGGACACCCGCATCGACCCGGTCGCCCTGCACCACTACATGAGTTTCCACTCGGTGGTGCCCGCGCCGAACACCATCCTGCGCGGCGTCCGCAAGGTGCCGCCCGCCTCGCTGGTCGCCATCGAGCCCGACGGCCGGCGCACCGTCACCACCTACTGGGCGCCCGACTTCACCGGGCACGCCGACCGCGCGGATTGGTCGGAGCGCGACTGGGAAGACGCGGTGCTGTCCACGCTGCGGTTGGCGGTCAAGCGCCGCCTGGTCGCGGACGTGCCGGTCGGTTGCCTGTTGTCCGGCGGCGTGGACTCCAGCCTGATCGTGGGTCTGCTCGCGGAGGCCGGCCAGCACGGGTTGTCGACGTTCTCCATCGGCTTCGAGTCCGCCGGCGGCGTCAAGGGCGACGAATTCCAGTACTCCGACATCGTGGCCCGGCGCTTCGAGACCGACCACCACCAGATCCGCATCGAGACCGACCGGATGCTGCCCGCGCTGGACGGGGCCATCGGCGCGATGAGCGAGCCGATGGTCAGCCACGACTGCGTCGCCTTCTATCTGCTCAGCCAGGAAGTGGCGCGGCACGTCAAGGTCGTGCAGTCCGGCCAGGGCGCCGACGAGGTGTTCGCCGGCTACCACTGGTACCCGCCGATGGGTGATCCGGCGGCGGCCACCCTGGACGGCGCCGTCGCCCAGTACCGGGGCGCCTTCTTCGACCGCGACGCGGCCGGGGTGCAGGCGCTGGTCGGATCGGGCATCGTCGCGCCCGGCGACCCTAGCCTGCGGTTCGTCACCGAGCACTTCGCGCAGGCCGGCGCCGAAACCGGGATCGACCGCGCGCTGCGGCTCGATACGACGGTGATGTTGATCGACGATCCGGTGAAGCGGGTGGACAACATGACGATGGCGTGGGGGCTCGAGGGCCGGGTTCCGTTCCTCGACCACGAGCTGGTCGAGCTGGCCGCGACCTGCCCGCCGGAGCTCAAGATCGCCCACGAAGGCAAGGGCGTCCTGAAACAGGCTGCGCGACGGGTGATTCCGTCGGAGGTCATCGACCGCCCCAAGGGCTACTTCCCGGTCCCGGCGCTGACCCACCTCGAAGGCCCCTACCTCGACATGGTCCGCGACGCTCTGTACGCGCCCACCGCCAAGGAGCGCGGCCTGTTCAACACCGACGCGGTCGACGCGCTGCTGGCCAACCCCAACGGCAAGCTGACCCCGCTGCGCGGCAACGAGCTCTGGCAGATCGCGCTGCTCGAGCTCTGGCTGCAGCGCCACGGTGTCACCGGCCCGGTTGCATGACCATGGTCGACCCGTCCGGCGACCACACCGAGGCGATCACGCTCGGTCTGCACGACGCATCGCCGCCCGAGCTGGTCGATGCGATGGCCAAAGACGTCGAACTCGAATTGGGTTGGGGCCGGCTGATTTTCGGCCAAACCTTCGCCAATTCCCAGCACCTGGTCGAGGCGCTGCGCCGCGAGGGGCCCGGCCGTCGCGACATCTGCATCTACGCCCGCGAATCCCACGTCGTAGTCGCCGAGGCGCCCACCGAGCTGTTCATCGACCCCAGCCACACCTACCGGCTGCGCTTCACGCCTGAGACGACGAACTTCGGGCCGGCCCCGCCGGGCGTGACGGTGCGCACACTCAACGACCCGATCGACGCCGACGCGATGAACCGCGTCTACGTGCGCTGCGGCATGGTTCCGGCCGGCGTCGACGTGATCTGGGACAACCATCAGAACGTGCCGGCGGTGAAGTATCTGCTCGCCGTGCGCGACGAGGACGGCGCGGTGGTCGGCACGGTCACCGGTGTCGATCACGAGTTGCTGTTCAACGACCCGGAGGAAGGGTCGAGCCTGTGGACCCTGGCGGTCGATCCGGCCGCCGGGCTGCCCGGCGTCGGCGGCGCGCTGACCAAGGCGCTGGCCGAGCACTTCCGCAGCGCGGGCCGCGCCTACATGGATCTGTCGGTGGCGCACGACAACGCCGCCGCCATCGGCCTCTACGAGAAGCTGGGTTTCCGCCGCGTCCCGGTGCTGGCGATCAAGCGCAAGAACGCGATCAACGAGCCGCTGTTCAGCCCGCCGCCCGAGACGGTCGACGACCTCAACCCCTACGCCCGGATCATCGCCGACGAGGCGCTGCGGCGGGGGATCTGGGTCGAGGTGCTCGACGCCGAGACCGGCGAGATGCGCCTGACCCACGGCGGCCGCAGCGTCATCACCCGTGAGTCGCTGTCCGAGTACACCTCGGCGGTCGCGATGTGCCGGTGTGACGACAAGCGGCTGACGCGGCGCCTGGTCTCCGAGGCCGGCATCACCGTGCCGCGGGCGCGGCTGGCCACCTTCGACGAGAGCGATTTCGCCTTCCTCAAGGAGGTCGGCGAGGTCGTCGTCAAACCGACGCGGGGTGAGCAGGGCAAGGGCATCACCGTCGGGGTGGTGCCGGACAACGGCCCCGACGACCTGTCCGCCGCACTGGCGCGGGCCCGTCAGCAGTACCCGGACGTGCTGATCGAACAGCGCGTCACCGGCGACGACCTTCGGCTGGTGGTGATCGACGGCCGCGTGGTGGCCGCCGCGCTGCGGATGCCTCCCGAGGTCATCGGCACCGGGGAGCACAGCGTGCGGGACCTGATCGCGGCCGAGAGCCGGCGGCGCTCGGCGGCCACCGGCGGCGAGTCCCGCATCCCGCTCGACGACCTCACCGAGTCGACCGTCGCCGAGGCCGGGTGGAAGCTGGACGACGTGCTGCCCCAGGGGACCCGGCTGCGGGTGCGCCGCACCGCCAACCTGCATCAGGGCGGCACCATCCACGACGTCACCGCGCAGGTGAACAGCGAACTGTGCCGCGTGGCGGTGACGGCGGCCGAGGCGATCGGCATCCCGGTGACCGGCATCGACCTGCTGGTGCCCGACGTCACCGGCGCCGAGTACGCGTTCATCGAAGCCAACGAGCGCCCGGGCCTGGCGAACCACGAACCCCAGCCCACCGCCGCGGCCTTCATCGACTTCCTGTTTCCCGGCCACCCCGGCCAGCCGCAGGCCTGGACCCCCGAGGAGTCCCGCTCCGATCGCGGCTGACGCCCGCTGAGTGGGTAGATCTCTCCTCAAACCGAGGAACGGAGACCGCATGAGTGCGAGCGCGCAAACCAAGACCATCTCGACCCATGTGCCGGCGCGGCTGGACCGGCTGCCGTGGTCGCGGTTTCACTGGCGCGTGGTCGTCGGCCTGGGCGGGGTCTGGGTGCTCGACGGGCTCGAGGTCACCATGGTGGGCAACGTGTCGGCCCGCCTCATGGAGCCGGGTAGCGGCATCGCGCTCGATCCCGCGCAGATCGGCATGGCGGCTGCGATCTACATCGCCGGCGCGTGTTCGGGGGCGCTGTTCTTCGGCCACCTGACCGACCGCTTCGGCCGGCGAAACCTGTTCATCCTCACCCTCGCAATCTATTTGGTGGCCACCGTCGCGACCGCGTTCGCCTTCGCCCCGTGGTACTTCTTCCTGACCCGCTTCTTCACCGGCTCGGGCATCGGGGGCGAATACGCCGCCATCAATTCGGCCATCGACGAGTTGATCCCGGCACGGGTGCGCGGTCGCGTCGACCTGGTGATCAACGGAACCTATTGGCTGGGTTCGGCCGCAGGCGCGGGCGGCGCGCTGATCCTGTTGAACACGGCGAACTTCCCGCCCAACATCGGATGGCGGCTCGCCTTCGGCATCGGCGCCATCCTCGGCATCTTCGTGCTGCTGGTGCGGCGCAACGTTCCGGAGAGCCCCCGTTGGCTGTTCATCCACGGCCGCGACGACGAGGCCGAACAGATCGTCGGCGAGATCGAGGAGGCGGTTGAGCGCGAGACCGGCCAACCGCTGCCCGAACCGCAAGGCAAGGCGCTGCGGATCCGCCAGCGCACCGCGATCTCGTTCCGCGAGATCGCCGCGGTCGCGTTCAAGCTCTATCCGCGGCGCGCGATCCTCGGGCTGGCGCTGTTCATCGGGCAGGCGTTCCTCTACAACGGCGTCACGTTCAACCTCGGGACGCTGCTCAGCCAGTTCTACGCGGTGCCGTCGGGCATGGTGCCGGTGTTCTTCGTGCTGTGGGCGCTGAGCAATTTCGTCGGCCCGCTGGTGCTCGGGCACCTGTTCGACACCGTCGGCCGTAAACCGATGATCACGCTGACCTACCTCGGTTCCGCGGTCGCGGTGGTGGCGCTGGCGATCGTGTTTCTCACCCGGGCCGGCGGCGTCTGGGCCTTCATCGGCGTGTTGATCGTCGCGTTCTTCCTGGCCTCGGCGGGTGCCAGCGCGGCGTACCTGACGGTCAGCGAGATCTTCCCGATGGAGACCAGGGCGCTGGCGATCGCCTTCTTTTACGCGATGGGCACGGCGATCGGTGGTATCACCGGGCCGTTGCTGTTCGGTCAGCTGATCAACTCGGGCATGCGCACCGAGGTCGTCTGGTCGTTCCTCATCGGGGCGGCCGTGATGGCGGCCGCGGGTCTGGTCGAACTGTGGCTCGGCATCGCCGCCGAGCGGCGCCCACTCGAAGAGCTGGCGCTGCCGTTGACCACGGAAGACGCCGAAGATGCTGAGCGCCAAGAAGATTCGGAGCCGGCGGCGGACTGAGTCGCGACGGATCAGCCGTACGCGTCCCACCACGTGTGCAGATCCTCGACGGTGGCCGGATCCCCGCTGACGTCGCTGAGCATGAGCCTGGCGTCGTTGGACCAGATCACGTTGGGGTGGTTGTGGTAGGTGCCGCACGCGATCAGGCCGGCCATGTCGTTGGGTGTCTCGTCGTAGTGCCAGCTGACGGGTGAGCGCCCCTCGCCGGGGCAGTTCACCAGGCTGATATTGCCGATGTCGTCGGCGAAGGCCCGCTTCAGCCGGTCGGGCGTGGAGAACAGCCCGTACGTGGCGCGGGCCGGTCCGCCGGGCTGGGTGTTCTGGCCGCAGGTCACCATGGCCACCGCGGTAACCCAGATGCTGCCCGTCTCCGGAGTGGCCGGCGTGCAGGCGCCGGGCAGGTACCCGGGTGGGAGCAGGCTGATCAGGCGCGCCTGATCGCTGCTGGGCGCCGCGGTGGACGGCGGCGCGGTCTTGCCCGACGTGGCCCGGTGCTGGGG
>NZ_QMEU01000145.1 GCF_003284975.1 Mycobacterium colombiense | reverse complement strand
GCTTCGGCTTGGGCAGCGCCGCAAGGCGTGATCCCAGGGTGCACCTGGCCGGAACGGCCGACCCCGCGCCCACCCGGCCTCGGACCGAGGAGATGTCCGGCGAGGCCATCGGCCCGGGCTACTGAGAGCCCGAGCCGGGCTCAGCTGCGCTTGGCGGCCTTCTTCGCCGGCGCCTTCTTCGCTGGCGCCTTGCGGGTCGTCTTCTTGGCCGGACGCTTGGCGGGGCCACGAGCCCGGCGATCGGCCAGCAGTTCGGCGGCGCGCTCGTCGGTGATCGAGGCGACGTCGTCACCCTTGCGCAGGCTCGCGTTCGTCTCACCGTCGGTGACGTACGGACCGAACCGGCCGTCCTTGATCACCATCGGCTTGCCCGTCGCCGGATCGACGCCCAGCTCACGCAGCGGCGGCGCGGCGGCACCCTGCCGGCCGCGGCGCTTGGGCTCGGCGTAGATCTTCAGCGCTTCCTCGAGGGTGATGTCGAACATCTGCTCCTCGGTCGCTAGCGAGCGAGAATCGGTGCCGCGCTTGAGGTATGGGCCGTACCGGCCGTTCTGCGCGGTGATCTCCTCGCCGGTGGCGGGGTCCACACCGACCACCCGCGGCAGCGACAGCAGCCGCAGCGCGTCCTCGAGCGTGACCGTCTGCAGGTCCATCGAGCGCAGCAGCGAACCGGTGCGGGGCTTGGGACCGGTCGGCTTCTTGCCCTTCTTGGCCGGCGCGGCGCTGCCGTCATCGTCGCCGTGCGGCGGCTCCGGCAGGATCTCGGAAACGTAAGGGCCGTACCGGCCGTCCTTGGCGACGATCTCGTGCCCCGTTTCCGGGTCCACCCCCAGCACGCGGCCCTCCTGCGGCGTGGCGAACAGCTGCTCGGCCACCTCCAGCGTCAACTCGTCGGGGGTCAACGAGTCGTTGAGGTTGGCCCGCTGCGGCTTGAGTTCGCCGCTGGGATCATCGGGGTCACCGGCCACCATGCGTTCCAGGTAGGGCCCGTTCTTGCCCACCCGGACGTAGACCGGCCGGCCCTGTTCGTCGTCAAAGAGCTTGATGGAGTTGACTTCTCGGGCATCGATGCCCTCCAGGTTGACGCCGACGAGCTTCTTCAGGCCACCGGAGCGGGCCACCGAGTCGGCCACCCCGTGCTCGCCGCCGAAGTAGAAGTTGTTGAGCCAGTCGGTGCGTCGCTCCTGCCCCGAGGCGATCGCGTCGAGCTCGTCTTCCATCGCCGCGGTGAAGTCGTAATCGACCAGGCGGCCGAAATGCTGTTCCAGCAAACCGGTTACGGCGAACGCCACCCAGGACGGCACCAGGGCGCTCCCCTTCTTGTGCACGTAGCCGCGGTCCTGGATGGTCTTGATGATCGACGAGTACGTCGACGGGCGGCCGATGCCCAGCTCTTCGAGCGCCTTGACCAGTGACGCCTCGGTGTAACGCGCCGGGGGATTGGTGGCGTGGCCGTCGGGGGTGAGTTCGATGGCGTCCAGCCGCTGGCCCTTGGTCAGCTGCGGCAGCCGGCTCTCGGCGTCGTCGGCCTCGCCGCCGGCCAATTCGTCCACCGTCTCCACGTAGGCCTTCAGGAAACCCGCGAAGGTGATGGTGCGACCGCTGGCCGAGAACGTGACGTCGCGGCCCGCCGACTGACCGTTGATCCGCAGGCTCAGCGTGGTGCCGCGGGCGTCGGCCATCTGCGAGGCGACCGTGCGCTGCCAGATCAGCTCGTAGATGCGGAATTCGTCGCCGTCGAGCTCGCGGCGCACCGCGTCCGGGGTCGCGAACGTCTCACCCGCGGGGCGGATCGCCTCGTGCGCCTCCTGCGCGTTCTTGACCTTGCGCGTGTACTGCCGCGGCGACGGGGACACGTATTCCGCGCCGTAGAGCTGGCGGGCCTGGGTGCGGGCGGCGTTGATCGCGGACTCCGAGAGCGTGGTGGAGTCGGTACGCATATAGGTGATGTAGCCGTTTTCGTAGAGCCGCTGGGCGATGCTCATGGTGCGCTCGGAGGAGAACCGCAACTTGCGGCCGGCCTCCTGCTGCAGCGTCGAGGTCATGAACGGCGCGTAGGGGCGCCGCGTATAGGGCTTCTCCTCCACCGAGGCGACGTTGAGCTGCGCGCCGCGCAGGCCCGCGGCCAGCTGCGTGGCGCTAGCCTCGTCGAGAACGGTCACCTCGTCGGCCTTGCGCAGCTGACCCAGCGAGTCGAAGTCGCGGCCAGAGGCCACGCGCAGGCCGTCGACGCCGGTCAGGCGGGCGGTGAAGGTGGGCGGCGAGGCCTGCGGGTCGGACACGCTCGCGTCCAGCTGGGCGACGATGTCCCAGTAGGAGGCGCTGCGGAACGCCATGCGGTCGCGTTCGCGCTGCACGATGATCCGGGTCGCCACCGACTGGACCCGGCCCGCCGACAGCTTGGGCGCGACCTTCTTCCACAGCACGGGGCTGACCTCGTAGCCGTACAGCCGGTCCAGGATGCGCCGGGTTTCCTGCGCGTCGACCAGATCGATGTCCAGGTCGCGTGGGTTTTCGGCGGCCTCGAGGATGGCCGGCTCGGTGATCTCGTGGAACACCATCCGCTTGACCGGGATGTTCGGCTTGAGGGTTTCCAGCAGGTGCCAGGCGATGGCTTCGCCCTCGCGGTCACCATCCGTGGCCAGGTAGAGCTCGTCGACTTCCTTGAGCAGGCCCTTGAGTTCGGTGACCGTGCTCTTCTTCTCGGGGCTGATGATGTACAGCGGTTCGAAGTCCGCGTCGACGTTGACCCCGAGACGGGCCCAGGGCTCCGACTTGAACTTCGCCGGCACGTCGGCGGCGGCCCGGGGCAGGTCGCGGATGTGGCCGCGCGAGGACTCGACGATGTACCTGGAGCCCAGGTAGCCGGCCAGTTTGCGCGCCTTGGTGGGCGACTCGACAATCACGAGTCGCCGGCGGCTGCCATTCCCGCCGCTACCGGTGTCCTTTAGTTTCGGGTCAGCCAACTGCCCTTACGCTCCATCCGTGATTGGTCCCCCCTGCGAGACCACCTGCAGGAAGAATGACAGGTCGGCATCGAAAATTCCGGTGAAATTCAGGTACGCGACCGTTCCTTCGCCCTGCGGCACCTGACAATTTCGCACCCTTGGGCGGGCCTGCGCAAACTGACCTTCGGGAAAACGGCGGAATTTCGACCGTCGTCCGCCGGCTAGACGCGCGGCCAGCGGGCGGACGCGTCGGCGCCCTCGGGCGGTTCCCCCACGTTTTCTACCAGGCGCGATAGCCTGCGGCGTCCGCTGATCCGCAACGCCGGGCGCCCGCCGCGGGTGCCGATCAGGGTGGGCGCGATCCCCACGCGCATCAACGCCGACGCCAGCGGCGAGTGCGTGTCCGGCGCGTGCGGGTCCAATGCCAGCAGGTAATGCTCGCCCTCCGGGTTTCCGGCCGCCAGCGTCCACGCCCGCAGCTCGCGCGGCCCGGGCAACCAGCGCGGCGGCACGGTCTTGACCGCCCCGCGCGTCCATTCGGCGGCCAGCGTGCTCAGCGAGGGGTCCACGGCGGTGCGCACCAACGGGGTGTCCTCGTCGGTACGGCCGATCTCGGCGACCAGGCCCGCCTCCCGGATCATCTCGGCCAGCCCCGAGGCCCGCCAGGGCTGGTCCACGACCACCGACAGCCGAGCACCCGCAACGGCGTTTTCACCGGTGGCACCGACGGTGACGATCTGCCCGGACGCCGCCAGCACCCCGGAAAGATCGGCGACCGCAGGCGGCACCGACTCCGCTGTAAAGAAGGAAAGCTGGCTCACGCCACCGACAGTAGGCCAGGGGGCCCGCCCGCGTCTTGAGGCAACCGGCGCGCCGTGGGGCGTCGACAGGCATGCACGCCTGGTTGCCGCGGTAAGAGAGGAAACCCCCCGGCTGAACCCGCTGGGCGGGTCTGCACGGGGGGATCCGTTCAGGTCTGCTCTCGTTTAGACGGAGCGGACTCCGGTGGCCTGGGGGCCCTTAGGGCTATGGCCGATCTCGAACTCGACCTTTTGGTTCTCTTCGAGGGTGCGGAAGCCCGAACCCTGGATCTCCGTGTAGTGGACAAACACATCCGCGGAACCGTCTTCAGGGGCGATGAACCCGAAGCCCTTCTCCGCATTGAACCACTTCACAGTTCCCTGTGGCATCTCTCGATCTTTCCTTTTCTTCTGGGTGCGGGGCATCGCTTTTCGATGCCCCGGGCCTGGTACGACCGCCATACCTCGCTGAGTCGCCGGAACTTCACCCGACCGATTAACCTCGCAGGAACCGCGGCCGCAACGTCGATCCTGCGAAAGTTTGACACGAACACAGAAGCTGCGACCGCAAATAGTCAACCATGTTCATCGCGTCGGCGACAGACTTGTGTCATCCGCCGATTCGAAGGCCGATTCGAAGGCCGATTTCACAATCGGATCCCGGAGGAAGTGAGATGGCGAGTTTCGGCAGCGACCTGCTGGCCGCCGCACTCGCCGGAACCGCGGCCGACGAGCATCCGCTGCGTCACGTCGCCGAACTGCCGCCGCGCAGCGGCCGGCCGCACGATTGGCCGGACTGGGCCGAGTCCGACGTCATCGCCGCGTTCGCCGAGCGCGGGATCAAATCACCGTGGTCGCATCAGTTCGCGGCCGCCGACCTCGCGTACTCGGGCCGCCACGTCGTGCTCAGCACCGGTACCGCCTCGGGAAAATCGCTGGCCTACCAGCTTCCGGTGCTCAACGCGCTGGCGACCGATCCGCGCGCCCGGGTGCTCTACCTGTCACCGACAAAAGCGTTGGGCCACGACCAATTGCGCGCCGCGCACGCGCTGACGGCCGCGGTTCCGCGGTTGCGGGATCCCGGTTTCGGGGTAGCCCCCACCGCGTACGACGGTGACAGCCCGACCGAGGTCCGCCGCTTCGCGCGGGAACGCTCGCGGTGGTTGTTCTCCAACCCCGACATGATCCACTTGTCGATCTTGCGCAACCACGCCCGCTGGGCCGTCCTGCTGCGTGGCCTACGGTTCGTGGTGGTCGACGAATGCCACTACTACCGTGGGGTATTCGGCTCGAACGTGGCGATGGTGCTGCGCCGCCTGCTGCGGTTGTGCGCCCGCTATTCGGCTCGTCCTGAATCCCAGCCGACTTTCATCTTCGCCAGCGCCACAACGGATTCGCCGGGCGCGACGGCCGCCGAGCTGATCGGGCTGCCGGTGCAGGAGGTCACCGAGGACGGGTCACCGCAGGGCGCCCGGACCGTGGCGTTGTGGGAGCCCGCGCTGCGGGCCGACCTGACCGGCGAGAACGGGGCGCCGGTGCGTCGGTCCGCTGGTGCCGAGGCGGCGCGGGTGATGGCCGACCTGATCGCCGAGGGCGCTCAGACGCTGACGTTCGTGCGGTCCCGCCGCGCAGCGGAACTGACCGCGCTCGGCGCGCAGGCGAGGCTGGATAACATCGCTCCGGAGCTGTCCCGCACGGTCGCGTCGTATCGGGCCGGCTACCTTGCCGAGGACCGCACCGCGTTGGAGCGCGCGCTGGCCGAGGGCCGGCTGCGGGGGCTGGCCACCACCAACGCGCTGGAGCTGGGCGTGGACATCGCCGGCCTCGACGCGGTGGTGCTGGCCGGTTTCCCCGGCACGGTTGCGTCGTTCTGGCAGCAGGCCGGCCGGTCCGGGCGGCGCGGCCAGGGCGCGCTGGTGGTGCTCGTCGCCCGGGACGATCCGCTGGATACCTACCTGGTGCACAACCCCGCGGCGCTGCTGGACAAGCCGGTCGAACGGGTCGTGATCGACCCGGGCAATCCGTACATCCTGGGTCCGCAGCTGCTGTGCGCGGCAACCGAACTGCCGCTGGACGAGGCCGAGGTGCGCACCCTCGGCGCCACCGAGGTGGCCGACGGCCTGGTCGATGACGGGCTGCTGCGGCGGCGCGGCGGAAAGTACTTTCCGGTGCCCGGCCTGGAACCGCATGGCGCGGTGGACATCCGGGGCTCGGCGGGCGGCCAGATCGTCATCCTGGAGGCAGACACCGGAAGGTTGCTGGGCAGCGCCGACGCGGGGCAGGCGCCGGCCGCCGTCCACCCCGGCGCGGTGTACCTGCACCAGGGCGACAGCTACGTGGTCGACTCGCTGGACACCGAGGAAGGCATCGCGTTCGTGCACGCCGAGGACCCCGGTTACGCGACGTACGCGCGGGAGATCACCGACATCGCCGTCACCGGCACGGGCGAGCGCCTGACGTTCGGGCCGGTCACATTGGGCCTGGTGCCGGTGCGCGTCACCCACCAGGTGGTGGGGTACCTGCGCCGCCGGCTCTCCGGGGAGGTGATCGACTTCATCGAACTCGACATGCCGGAGCACACCTTGGCCACCATGGCGGCGATGTACACCATCACCGAAGATGCGTTGCAGCGCAAGGGCATTGAGGCGCTCCGGATCCCGGGCGCCTTGCACGCCGCCGAACACGCGGCGATCGGGTTGCTGCCGCTGGTGGCCAGTTGCGATCGCGGCGACATCGGCGGCCTGTCCACGGCCGTCGGGCCCGATCCCCTCGGCCTGCCCAGCGTCTTCGTCTACGACGGCTATCCCGGCGGCGCGGGTTTCGCCGAACGGGGCTTTCGCCAGGCCCGCACCTGGCTGGGCGCAACGGCCGCCGCCATCGAGGCGTGCGAGTGCCCCCGCGGATGCCCGTCGTGTGTGCAGTCCCCCAAGTGCGGCAACGGCAACGACCCCCTCGACAAGGCGGGCGCCGTGCTGGTGCTGAAGCTGGTTCTCGCGCAACTGGCGCGGGGGCCACGGAAGGCCGAGCCCGGCGGGTGACCGCCGCCCGGGTGATGTGGCGAAGCCCGCACTCCCGCGGACCCATGCCCTCACCGTAAAATCGGCCGCATGGCCCACGACTGGTTGCTCGTGGAGACACTCGGGGGTGATCCCACCGTTGTGGCGCAGGGCCGCCAACTGAAGAATCTCGTCCCCATCACCACGTTCCTGCGTCGAAGTCCCTATCTGGCCGCGGTGCGCACCGCGATCGCCGAGTCGGTGCAGACCGGCCAGGCGCTGACCAGCATCACGCCCAAGCGAGACCGCATCATTCGCACCGAACCGGTGGTGATGTCGGACGGATTCATCCACGGCGTGCATGTCTGGACCGGCCCAGCCGACGCCGAACCACCCGAGCGGCCGGTCCCGGGGCCGTTGAAATGGGACCTGACGCTCGGCGTGGCCACCGATACCCGCGAATCGCTGATCAACAGCGGCAAGAACCCCGAGGTCGAGGTCACCTTCGGCAGGGCGTTCGCCGAGGACCTGCCGTCGCGGGAACTCAACCCGAACGAAACCAAAGTCCTGGCCATGGCGGTCAAAGCCAAGCCGGACCAAACCCTTTGCAGCACATGGGATCTCACCGACTGGCGGGGAGAGTCGATTCGGATCGGTTTTGTCGCGCGCACGGTTCTGGAACCGGGGCCCGACGGCCGGGAGCATCTGGTGGCGCGGGCCATCAACTGGCAATCCGAACTCAAGGGCCCGGAGGTGTCGACCGACGATCTCGCCCAGCGAATCCTCAGCGGCCTGGCCCAGGCCGGGGTGCACCGCGCGCTGATCGACCTCAACACCTGGTCGCTGCTGAAATGGCTCGACGAGCCCTGCACCTTCTACGACTGGCGCAGCAGCGAGACGGGTAAGCCCCGGGTGCACCCCGACGACCAGGACCTGATGTCCACCATGACAAGGGAATTCAGCGGCGGGGCCACCAGCCGGGTGTTGCGGATGCCCGGGCACAACGGGGATTGGGTGCCGGTGCACGTCACCGTCAACCGGGTGGAACTGGAACCGGATACCTACGCCGGACTGGTCTCCCTGCGCCTGCCCACCGACGACGAGCTGGCCTCCGCGGGATTGTCGCCGACGCCGGACGCCGCGCCCTAATCGGATACCCCGGCCGCGGGCCCCGCCCGTGCGGCGGCCTTGGCCGCGCCGCCGAAGGTGACCGCCACCCGCGCCGTGACGACGACATCGAGACCGTCGACCACACAGCCGATGTCGTCGACCCGCATCCGGTGGGCCACCACGGTGGCGCCCGCGCACGCCGTGTCCGCTCCCGAGCTCAGCCTTGCCGCCGCGGCCAAGGCGGCCAGGTCGGCCACCGCCTGCGCGCGGTGGCGAGCCACCACCGCCGAGCCCAGGTACACACCGGCGCCGGTCGCCGTCAGCAACGCCACGATCATCCAGGCCGCGACCAGCGTCGCCGAGCCTCGATCACCGCGAAGGCTCGGCCGCCGAAACCGCGCTGGCCGCAATGTCGATGGCGGGCAACACCTTCGAATGCGCGACGACCGTGGCCACCAGGAATTGCCCGTCGCGGCGCAGGTCCACTCGCGCGCCGCCCGGCGCGAGATGGCGCGCGGCGGCCACGGCGGAGCGTTCGTCGCCGCGGGCCGCCAGCCGGGCCGCTTCACGGGCGGCGTCGATGCAACGAACCTGCATCGACACCGCTGTGACACCGGCCAGGCACAGCACCAGCACCACAACCAGGGCGGCGATGCCCAGTGCCGCCTCGACCGTGCTGGCACCGGCACTTCCGGTCAGACCTTGGTGTTGAGCGCGCGACCGATGATGTTGGTCAGCGCCGAGACGATGGAATCGCCGGTGACGACGGTGTACAGCACGGCGCCGAAGGCGGCCGCCGCGATGGTGCCGATGGCATATTCGACCGTCGACATGCCCGACTCGTCGGCGGCCAGCACGGCCAGCCGCGCGGAGATTTCGCGAAACAGGTTGAGTATCAATGACTTCCTCTCTTTTCATAGCAGACCCGATTGCAGAACCTGACCGGCCAGACCAGCCACCACCGGAACGATGCCCAGGCAGACGAACGCCGGCAAAAAGCACAGGCCCAACGGTCCGGCGATCAGTACGCCGGCCCGCTCGGCGGCCGCGCTCGCCGCGTGCGTGGCGTCGTGGCGCGAGTCCTCGGCCAACTCGGCGACGCCACCGGCCAGCGCCGCACCCGAGGACGCCGAACGCCGGGCCAACCGCAAAAGCGCATCGATCTGCGGGTCGGTCGCATCCTGCGCGTCGGACGGAACCGACC
>NZ_QMEU01000144.1 GCF_003284975.1 Mycobacterium colombiense | reverse complement strand
GTAGTGGATTGGCCGCGTCGGCGCGCTCGGCCGGTTCCGGTGGCGGGGCGTCGGGCACCGTGCTGCACAGCTGCGAGAGCAGGTGGGCGCCGCCCACGCCGTCGACCACCGCGTGGTGGACCTTGAGGACGACGGACAGCGCGTCCGTGCCGTGCAGGCCTTCGATCACCCACATCTCCCACAGCGGCCGGTCGCGATCGAGCGGCAGGCCGGCGATGTGGCCGCAGATGTCCGCTAATTCCTTCGGACCTCCCGGCGACGGCAGGGCGACGCGGTGCAGGTGGCGAGCCGGGTCGAACCGGTCGTCGTCGACCCACACGGGGTGGTCGAAGTTCAGTTGGTTGTCGGCCAGCTTGAGGCGGAATTCGGGCACCGCATCAAGCCGCTCGCACAGCGCGGCACGGAAGCGATCAAAGGTATAGCCGCCGGGCATCGTCGAGGGGTCCAACTCCAGCACGCAGCAAACATTCAAGGGCTGCGTCGGCGATTCCAGGTGCAGAAAGAACGCGTCCAATCCGCTGAGTCGTTGCATAGTTGCTCGTCTCGGTTGTGCGGCCATGACCGCTGGTCACCTGACCCGCGGTCATCCCGAAGCTCCGCAAGCGTGCCCCATCCGGAGACCGCAATCTTTTGAGGTGTGACTCCTATGTGTAGCCGTCGAGGGGCGTTGGGCAAACATTTCGTCAAGACAGTTAACGAAATCGCCGCGCCGCGGCCACCCCAGCGTGCCAGCGTCGTGGAGGTTATGCGCTGGTTGACCGGCGGCCCGCGAGCAGGTGGTCGACGGAGTAGCGGTTGTGCCCGCGGAACGCAATCACGCCGACGAGAAAGAGCGCGTGCACGAGTTGGTCGCCGATCACGTTGAAGTGCTCGATCGACGTGGCGCCCAGGACCAGAACGACCATCACCAGTGCGCCGGCGATGGCGGCCGTCCGGGTCAGCACGCCGCCCAGCAACAGCGTTCCGATGGTCAGTTCCGCGAACGGCAGCGCGTAACCGCATGCCGAGACCGCGACGGCGGGCAGCATCGACTTCGTGAACTCTCCCATCAGCTGGGCGTGAAACGCGGCCAGCTTCGGCAACCGGACCAAACCGTGGCCGAACAGACTGGCCCCGATGGTCAGCCGAACCAGCAGGTAGGCCACGGCCCGGTCGGTGTCGGATGTCCCCATGGTCGATCCTTTCTCGGTGGTCGCGGCGCGGAACCGTCTCGCGAACAACGGGTTTCGCGGGGCCGGCGATCGCGGTGTCGCTAGGGCCGGCGGGCCATGGCGGAGTCGGGAGCCGCCCAGTCGGTCGAGACCTTGCGGTGCTTGATCAGCCAGGCGTCACCGTCGGGAACCAGGATGTCGCGGTATCGGCCGTAGTGGTCCAGGCCGATGTGGGTGACCACGGTGAAGTAGCAGTCGACCCCGGCCCGGTCTGGTGTCACCTCCGTGAACAACACGTTCGCGACGTTATGGCGCACAATCGGTTTGACGTCGGCGTCGATGGCGATCCTGCCGGTGACGCCGCCCAGGAAGGCCGCGATGTCCGACCGCCCGTGCAGTGGCTCGAAACCCCGGATCTCGAGGACGCCGTCGGCGCAGAACGTCGCCGCCAGGTCGTCGAGGCGGCCGGCGTCGCCGGACCAGTTGTAGCGCGCCAAAGTATCCCGAATCCGCTCGCGGACGACCAGTTCCCACATCTGCACCGTCACGACTCCTCGCCCCGCCGACCCTGCTGGGTCAACAGCGTAGGCGTATTGCATGGTCTGGCCGAAGTTTCGAGAATCCGCCGGTTGGGCAATAAGGGAGTCGATTGCACGACACGGGCGCGTGCACGCCATGGAGGGAGAACGCATGTCGGACAAGAGTGGTCCCGCGGAAGCCGTCGAGGGCATCGTCGAGGGCGTCAAGGGCAAGGTCAAAGAAGTCGCCGGCGCGCTCGCGGGTCGTGACGACCTGAGGCGCGAGGGCCAGGCCCAGCAGGACAAGGCCGACGCGCAGCGCGAGGCGGCCCAGAAAGAGGCCGAGGCCGAGAGCGCCCGCAAGGCCGCCGATATCAACGAGGCCCGGCAAAAAGCCGAACAATAGCGACGTGTGAGGGTGGCCCGGTCACAGGCGTGGCCGGGCCGCCGGGTGTGAGCAGCCGATTGGGAATGAAACGCCGCGCCTGGCTGTAGAACCACGCATGAAGCTCAACGATGCCGCGCGCGGCCTCATCGGCAAAGGGGCCGACGCCACCCTGGTCACGATCAATCCCGATGGCAGCCCCCAGGTGAGCGTGGTCTGGGTCGCGCTGCGCTCGACACCGGACGGCGACGAACTCGTCAGCGCCCACCTTTCGGAACACAAGAAGGTCCGCAACGTGCGCAGGGATCCCCGGGTGGCCGTGACGATCGTGTCGCTGGACGGCGGGGGGCAGGGGATGCGGCCGTATTTGTCCATCGCGGGAACCGCCCGGATCACCGAGGGCGGCGCCCCCGAACTGCTGACGGAGCTCAACCCGGTGCTGGGTGATCCGAAAGCGAAGTTCCCGCCGGACAACGCGCCGCCCGGCTACCTCACCCACATCCGCATCGACCGGGTCGGTGGCATCGGGCCCTGGGCGGCCTGACCCCGACATTTCTCCACTTCCGCTACCCGCGGTAGCGGAATACAGTGGGTGGATGAAACCCGGCGAGGACGGTATCCACCTGCGCACGTGTCCGTTGTGTGAAGCCATGTGCGGCTTGGCGATTCACGTCAAGGACGGCCGCGTCACCGGCATTCGCGGCAACCGTGACGACGTGTGGAGCCGCGGACATCTGTGCCCGAAGGGCACCTCGCTTGCGGCGCTGCACGACGATCCGGACCGCATCCGCGCGCCGATGATCAAGGTCGACGGCCAGTGGCGGGAGGTCAGCTGGGACGCGGCGTTTCGCCGTTGCACCGAGTTGCTGACCCCGGTGATCGAGAAGTACGGCATCGGCGCGGTGACCGCCTACACCGGCAACCCGCTGGCGCACTCGTTCTCACTGGCCCGCTATGCGGGCGTGCTGATGGGGATGTCGGGCATGCCGGTCACGTATTCGCCGGGGACGGTGGACCAATGGCCGAAGAACCTGTCGTCGCATCTGATGTACGGGCTGTGGTGGAACTTCCCGGTGCCCGACATCGAACGCACCGACCTGCTGGTGATCATGGGCGCCAACCCGGCGGCATCGCAGGGTTCGCTGTTGGCCGCACCCAACGTGATGGGCCTGATCGACGGGATTCGCAAGCGCGGCAAGGTGATTGTGATCGACCCGGTGCGCACCCTGACCGCCGCGCGCGCCGACGAGTGGCTGCCCATCGTGCCCGGAACCGACGCGGCGCTGTTGCTGGCCGTCGCGCACACGCTCTTCGACGAGGGGCTGATCAATCCCGGTCCCCATGTCGACGGTGTCGACACCATGCGGGCGGCCGCGGCGGAGTGGCCGCCGGAGCGGGTCAGTGCCGTCACGGGCATCGACGAGGACCGCATCCGCCGGCTGGCCCGCGAGCTCGCGGGCACGAAGAGATCGGTGGTCTATGGCCGAATCGGCCTGTGCAACCAGGAGTTCGGCAGCCTCGCCAGCTGGCTGGTCGACGTCATCAACATTCTCACCGGCCATTTCGACACCCCGGGCGGGGCGATGTTCCCCACGCCGGCGGCCTGGTCCATCACCGCCGCACCGCTGCCCGGATTGGAAGACGGCGCTCCGGAATTCGGTCGCTGGCGCACCCGGGTGCGTGGCGCGAAGGAGGTGCTCGGTCAGGCGCCGGTGTCGTGCATGGCGGAGGAGATCGCCACACCGGGCGATGGGCAGCTCAAGGCGTTGATCACGGTGGCGGGCAATCCGGTGTTGTCCACCCCCGCCGGCGACAAGCTCGACGAAGTGCTGCCGATGCTGGAAGCGATGATCTCCGTTGATCTTTGGCTCAACGAGACGACGCGGCACGCCGACGTGATCCTGCCCGGGCTGTCCCCGCTCGAGCAGCCGCACCACGACGACCTGATCCTGCTCTTCGCCATCCACAGCATCGCGAATTATTCGGCCCCGGTGTTCGATCCGGGCGATCGCCCGCATGAGTGGGAGATCTTGATCCGGCTGACCGGCCTGTGCACCGGAACCCCCGCCGAGGCCGTGGACGTCGCGGCGATCGACGACGGCTTCTTCGATTACCTGGCCTTCACCCGCGGGCTCGACGGGGCACAGATCCGCAGGCTCTACGAGCGCGGGGGACCGGAGCGAATGCTGGACCTCACCCTGCGAACGGGGCCGTTCGGCGACCAGTACGGCAAGAATCCGGGCGGGCTCACGCTGGACATGCTCAAGGCCAACCCGAACGGGATCGACTTCGGCCCCATGGTGCCGCAGCTGCCCGACCTGCTCGCCACCTCCGACAAGAAGATCCGCCTCGCCCCGCAATACCTGCTCGACGACCTGCCGCGACTGGCCGCCCGCATGCAGCGGCCAGCCGAACCGCTCGTCCTGGTGAGTCGGCGCCACCTCCGATCGAACAACACCTGGCTACACAACGTGCCGGCGCTGATGAAGGGAAAGGACCGGTGCACGTTGCTGATCCACCCCGACGACGCGGCCCGGTGCGGCATCGCCGGCAGCGACATCGTGACGGTGAAATCGGAGGCCGGTGAGATCACGGTGCCCGTCGAGGTCACGGACTCCATCAAGCCCGGTGTCGTGTCGATGCCGCACGGCTGGGGGCACGGCAAGCCGGGCACCCGGATGTCGGTGGCCAACAGCGCGCCCGGCGCGAACACCAATGTGCTCTCCCCGCCGACGTTCATCGACGAGCCCTCCGGCAACGGGGTGCTCAACGGCATCCCGGTCACGATCCTCGACGATCCAGCGCGATTCCGGCCCGCGCCAACCTGATCGTCTCCTGGTTAACGGGGGATGTCGCGCTGTGGTTCACCTCACCCCAGCACCGATGTGATGAACCATATGCGGGGTGTGCGTCGTCCGCATAGGCATGACTGTAACAACGTATTCCACTTCCGCACATCGAGACGCGGGCCGAGGGTGTGGCGCTCCCCGGATCGCCGGTACCGCGGTGGCTTTCACGCCGCACCGGTACAACCAAGACGAGGTGGCGCGCGAACTCACCGAGTTCACCGATCCGGCATTCGTGCGCTTCGCCCAGACCGCCGGCGTCGATCAGCGCAGCCTTGCGCTGCCGCTGTCGCGATATCCGCGCCTGAGCGGATTCACCGAGGCCAACGACGCCTACCTCGAAGTCGCCGTCAATCTCGGTGAGCGGGCGGTCAATTCGGCGCTCGAGGACGCCGGGGTGGCAGCTGACGAGGTCGACGCCATCGTGGTGGTCTCCAGCACTGGAATCGCCGTGCCCACCATCGACGCACGACTGATGACGCGAATCGGGCTGCGGCCCGACGTCAAACGCGTCCCGCTGTTCGGGCTCGGCTGCGTGGCCGGCGCCGCGGGCATGGCGCGCGTGCACGACTACCTGCACGGTTACCCCGGCCACGTGGCGGTGCTGCTGTCGGTCGAACTGTGCTCGCTCACCCTGCAGCGCGACGACACCTCGATCCCCGCCCTCATCGGCGTCTCGCTGTTCGGCGACGGCGCCGCCGCCGTCGTCGTGACCGGGGGAGACCGAATTCCCTTGGCGGACAGCGCTACCAGTCCGCGCATCCTGGCGACCCACAGCCGCCTCATCCCGGATTCCGTTGACGTGATGGGCTGGAACGTCGGTTCGAGCGGGTTCCAGCTGGTGATGTCGCGTGAGGTCCCGAAAATGGCCGACGACTACCTGCGCGGCGAGGTCGACGCGTTTCTGGGCGGCCACGGCCTGACCGTCGCCGACATCTCGGCGTGGGTCTGCCATCCCGGTGGTCCGAAGGTCATCGAATCGATCGAGAATGCGGTCGGCCTGCCCGCCGAAGCGCTGGCGCACAGCCGAAACTCCATGCGCGAGAACGGAAATGTATCCTCCGTCTCGGTGCTGGACGTGCTGCGTCGCACCGTCGCCGAGCCGCCGGCCGACGGCGCCTTCGGGGTGATGTTGGCGATGGGCCCGGGCTTTTGCTTCGAACTCCTTCTGCTGCAGTGGTGACGGGGGGCATCGGGATGTACTACCTGTTCATTCTCGCCATCGGCGCCGAACGTCTGGCCGAGTTGGCGGTCGCCCGGCGAAACGCCAGATGGTCGATGACCCACGGCGGCAAGGAGTTCGGGCGCGATCACTACCCGGCGATGGTCAGCATGCATGCCCTGCTGCTGATTTCGTGCGTCGTCGAGACCTGGAGCTTGGGCCGGCCGTTCATTTGGTGGCTGGGCTGGCCGATGCTGGCCGTCGTCGCGCTCAGCACGGCCATCCGCTGGAGCTGCGTCAGCGTGCTCGGCAAGCACTGGAATCCGAGGCTGATCGTCATCCCGGACGCGCCGTTGATTTCCCGCGGGCCGTACCGCTGGATGCGCCACCCCAACTACGCGGCGGTCGCCGCCGAGGTGGCCGCGCTGCCGCTGGTGCATTCGGCGTGGCTGACCGCGATCGTGTTCAGCGCGGCCAACGCCGCGGTGCTGAGCGTGCGCATCCGCGCGGAGAACGCCGCGCTGGGCTATATCTGATCACGGGGCGATGGGCCGATTGGTCCACTGCCGGTCGGGGCGGCGCGCCGAGCGGAACCATCCGCCGGCCGCGCCGGTGCCGCCGTCGGTGGGGATGGTGTGGCCGGTGACGAACGCCGAAAGGTCGGAGGCCAGGAACAGGATCGCCCGGGCTTGGTCCTCGGGCTGGCCCATCCGCCCGACCGGCACCCACTGCGGCCACCGCGCCTGCTCCTCGGCCGAAAGCCATTGCGAATACGGCACTTGCAGGGACTCGGTGACGTCGGGGGCGATCGCGTTGACCCGCACCCCGTCGTTACCGACCTGGACGGCCAGGCTGCGGGTGAAAGCGATGACGGCGGCCTTGAAAGCGGCATAAACCGGATCCTCCGGATAGCCGCGCAACCCCTCGACCGAGGAGACGTTCACGATCGCGCCGGTGTGCCGCTGCACCATGGCCGGCAGGAACGCGTGGCTGACCAGGAAAACGTGGTGCAGGTTGATTCGGTAGAGGTCGTCCCACAGCTGCGGGTCGGTGTCGGGGAAGCTCCCGGGATGCCGCAGCCAGTGCCCCACGTTGTTGACCAGCACATCGACCCGGCCGAACCGATCGAGGACCACCCGGGCCAAGCGGGTTACCTGGTCGGGGTCACGAACGTCTGTGCGAAGCGCCAGGGCCGAGCCACCGGATTCGCTGATCGAGACGGCCGTCGCGTCGGCCAGCCTGGCGTCGACGTCGGCGATCACCACGTTCGCGCCGTGCTCTGCGAACAACCGAGCGGTCGCCGCGCCGATGCCTCCCGCGCCGCCCGTCACGACCGCGACCCGGCCGGCCAGCAACGGATCGGGACGCTTAGCGTGTGTCATCGGTCATATCTTCGGGCATCCGATGGGGCGGGCTACAGCCGGTCCGGCCGGATCGAGCCCGCGCGAGAACCACGAGAAACTTAGACCAGTGGTACCCATCTTCCCGCACAGCAAACGTGACGTAGCCGACAATATCGTCCGTTCTTTTCCAGTTAACCTCGGCGTGGCGGCGGGTATCCGAACCTCCACTTAGGAGGTTGAGACCCAATGGTGAGTGCAACCGGCCCGGCCCACGTACTGCCGAGCGTGGCGATCACGCGGCGCGTCCACCGTCGCCACAGCCCGCAGTCGGTCGCGGTGGGACTCGCCAGCCGCCTGATCGTCAAGAACACCATCCGCGCCTGGGCCATGACGCCCAACCTGCGGTGGCCGTTCGAGTACGTCGACGGCGTCGCGGGGCTGGTCCCGCGCATCGGGTCCGGCACGAAAATCGACTCGGTTCGGCTGGACAACTGTGCCGCCGAATGGGTTCGCGCGCCCGGCGTATCGGGGGAGCGGGCGATCCTGTACTTGCACGGTGGTGCCTTCCTCACCTGCGGCCTCAACACCCATCGCTCGATGGTGGCCCGCCTGTCGAAGGCGGCCGATGCCGCCGTGTTGACCGTCGCCTACCGGAAGCTGCCCACCCACCAGATCACCGATGCCATCGACGACGGGATCAGCGGCCTGCGCTGGCTGCAGGATCGCGGCTTCGACGGCGACCAGATCGTGGTGGCCGGCGACTCGGCCGGCGGCTACCTGGCGTTCATGACCACCCTGCTGGCGATCAGTGACGACATCATGGAGCCGGCCGGCGTGGCGACCATCTCGCCGTTCACCGACGCGGACCCGGTGCGCAAGCTCAAGCACCGCAACGCGCGCAAGTGCTCCATGTTCACCCGCCGGGCGTTCTCGATGTTCGCTCAATACCTCAGCAAGGCACAGGTTTTGGAAGGCCGGGGTGACAACACCGTCGCGTCGCCGGTGGACGCCGACCTGTCCTCGATGCCGCCGGTCACCATTCACGCCAGCTCGGACGAATTGTTGCTCGCCGACGCCGAATTGATGGCGAAACGCCTGGAAGCCAGCGGAATCCACTGCGATCTACACCTGTGGGAAGGGCAGATACACGACTTCCCGATCGCGGCCGACGTCTTGCCCGAGGGCCGGTGGGCCCTCAAGTACATCGGCGATTTCGTCAAGGACGTCACCGCCGCACGTGCCAAGATTCCCAGCGTACGCAGCCTGCGCAACGCCGCGGTTGCGGGTTGAAGGCTACGAAAGTAATTGCGCCGCAAGCCGTTTCGTCCGTCGTCCGCGATCGGTGGCTGCGGCGGGTCTGCACGGTTGCGCCCGCCGGGAGCGCGTGCGAAACGGTGCCCGGCGGTGAACTCGGGGGATAAGCCCCGCCGCTGCCGTTACAGTTGGTCCCGATGAGCCCACCAGCACCGCCCGCGCTGACCGTGCGGTATGAGGGAGCCGAGCGCACCTTCGCGCCGGGCAACGACGTCGTGATCGGGCGTGACCTGCGCGCGGACGTCCGCGTCGCCCACCCCCTGATCTCCCGCAACCACCTGATCGTGCGATACGAGCAGGGCCGCTGGATCGCCATCGACAACGGCAGCCTCAACGGCCTTTACGTGCACAACCGCCGCGTCCCGGTCGTCGACATCCAGGACGGCCTGCGGGTCAACGTCGGCAACCCGGACGGCCCGACGCTGACCTTCGAGGTCGGCCGTCATCAGGGTTCGGCCGGGCGGCCGCCCCTGACCACGTCGATACCGATCGTCAGCGACCCCAGCGAACCGCTGGCGCGTGCTGCGCACAGCCAGCCGCTCGGCACACCGG
>NZ_QMEU01000143.1 GCF_003284975.1 Mycobacterium colombiense | reverse complement strand
CCGACGGGCACCGTGGCGTCTTCCTCGGCGGTGATGCTGATCAGGACACCGGCCACCGGGGACGGGATCTCGGTGTCCACTTTGTCGGTGGACACTTCGACCAACGCGTCGTCGACCTGGACGGAGTCGCCGACCCGCTTGAGCCAGCGGGTCACGGTGCCCTCGGTCACCGACTCACCGAGCTCGGGCATCAACACCGGGGTCGCATCGCCGGAACTCTGCTGAGCGGGCGCGGGCTCCGACCGGGCCTGGGGCTGGGGCTCCGGCTCGGGCTCCGGCTCCGGCTCCGGCTGGGGTTCGGCCTGCGCTTGGGGCTCCGGCTGGCTCGGCGCCTGCGAGTCGCCGCCCGCCGCGCCGCCTTCGGAGGCGTCGCCGATGACGGCCAGCTCGCCGCCCACCTCGACGGTGTCGTCCTCCTGGGCGACGATCTTGGTCAGCACACCCGCGGCCGGCGAGGGGATCTCGGTGTCGACCTTGTCCGTCGACACCTCGACGAGCGGTTCGTCGAGCTCGACCGTGTCGCCTTCCTGCTTGAGCCAGCGGGTGACCGTCCCCTCGGTGACGCTCTCACCGAGTGCCGGCATCTGGACGGAGAAGGCCATCGTTTCTGACTCCTCGATCGCTCGTGGGTCGGGGCGGGTCGATCAGCTCGCTTGCGGAAGGCGAAGTCGCAATCCAAAACTATCCTGTCACTGCGCCGTTGTCGGCACACATCCAGGGCAGATACCCCGCGCCGGGCGGGTGACGCCGATCACGCTTGCTACGGTGTGGCCAGTCCAGCCAGAGCGGGGAGGTCGGAGATGCCGCCAACACCACAACTACCCCAACACTTCGTCGACAGCGCCGACGGCGCCCGCATCGCGGTCTACGAAGAGGGCACCCCCGAGGGCCCCACCGTCGTGCTGGTGCACGGCTTCCCCGACTCGCACGTGCTGTGGGACGGGGTCGTCCCGCTGCTGGCCGAGCGGTTCCGCATCATCCGCTACGACAACCGCGGCGTCGGCATGTCCTCGGCGCCCAAGCCGGTAGCGGCCTACAGCATGGACCGCTTCGCCGACGACTTCGCCGCGGTGACCGGCGAGCTGAGCCCCGGCCGGCCCGTGCACGTGCTCGCTCACGACTGGGGCTCGGTGGGCATCTGGCACTACCTGAAGCGCCCCGGCGCCAGCGATCGGGTCGCCACGTTCACGTCGGTGTCCGGACCCGCTCAGGACCAACTGGTCGACTACATCTTCAGCGGGCTGCGGGCGCCCTGGAAGCCGCGCACCTTCATCCGGGCGATCAGCCAGGCGCTGCGGCTGAGCTACATGATCTTCTTCTCGATCCCGGTGCTCGCGCCGTTGTTCCTGCGGCTGACCCTGTCGGTCCCGGCGCTGCGCCGCAACGCCGTCGACAACATCCCCGTCGAGCGGATCCACCATTCCGACAAGCTGGCCGCCGATGCCGCCCGGTCGGTGAAAACCTATCCCGCCAACTACTTTCGGTCCTTCTCCGGTCGCAAGCAGGGCGTCGCGGTCATCGACGTACCGGTGCAGCTCATCGTCAACACCAAAGACAAGTACGTGCGGCCCTACGGCTACGACCACACCCCGCGCTTCGTGCCGCGGCTGTGGCGTCGCGACATCCAGGCCGGTCACTTCTCGCCGATGTCGCACCCGCAGGTGATGGCTGCGGCGGTGCACGAGTTCGCCGACCAGGCCGAGGGCAAGCAGCCCAGCCGCGCGCTGCTGCGCGCGCAGGTGGGGCGGCCCCGCGGGGCGTTCGGCGACACCCTGGTGTCGGTCACCGGAGCCGGCAGCGGCATCGGCCGCGAGACCGCGTTCGCCTTCGCGCGCGAAGGCGCCGAGCTGGTCATCAGCGACATCGACGAGGCGGCCGTCAAGGCCACCGCGGCCGAGATCGCCACCCGCGGCGGCGTGGCGCACGCCTACCTGCTCGACGTGTCCGACGCGCAGGCGGTGGAAGCGTTCGCCGAGCGGGTCAGCGGCGAGCACGGCGTCCCCGACATCGTCGTCAACAACGCCGGCATCGGGCAAGCGGGCGGCTTCCTGGACACCCCGCCCGAGCAGTTCGACCGGGTGCTCGACGTCAACCTGGGCGGTGTGGTCAACGGGTGCCGGGCGTTCGCGCGACGGATGGTGGAGCGCGGCACCGGCGGCTACATCGTCAACGTGTCGTCAATGGCGGCCTACGCGCCGCTGCAGTCGCTGAGCGCCTACTGCACGTCGAAGGCGGCGACCTTCATGTTCTCCGACTGCCTGCGCGCCGAACTCGACGCCGCCGGGGTGGGCCTGACCACCATCTGCCCCGGCGTCATCGACACCAACATCATCAACACCACGCGGTTCGACGCGCCCGCCGGCAAGCAGGCCGACGCCGTCGACGGCCGCCGCGGCCAGCTGGGCAAGATGTTCGCGCTGCGCCGCTACGGCCCCGACAAGGTCGCCAACGCGATCCTGTCGTCGGTCCAGAAGAAGAAGCCGATTCGCCCGGTGGCGCCGGAAGCCTATGCGCTGTACGGGCTTTCGCGGGTCGCGCCGCAAGGGCTGCGCAACGCCGCGCGCATCCGGGTGATCTGAGCCCGGCTAAGCGCCCGTCGCCGCCCCGCGGCGTCCGGTCAGCAACGTCGCCCCGATCGCGATGACCCCCAGCACGGCCAGCGGTATCGCCCACGCCCGCCGGCTGCCCACCGACGACTGGCACTGCGCGACATAGTCGGTGTGCGGGACGATCTGGTTCAGGATCGGGATGTTCGCCCCATTGCTGTTGTTCGCGCTCCTGGCCGCGGAAAGGTCCGTCGCCACGGCGTTTCCGCAGCCGACCGAGTGGCCGTTGCTGTCGGAAACCGACACCGGCGCCAGCAGGCCGATGACTCCGGCCAACAACAGCACGGCGCCCACACCGATGATCAACCGTCGCACCGTCATGGTCTCGCCTTCCGTCGTGGGGATTTCGACCGCTAGGGAGATTATCCGCGGGCACGCGCCGGTAAACCCGGCGTTGACGCCGCATAACCCGGCGATGGCCGGGTATCCGCCCGCGGTAACGCAAGACATTGGAGAGGTGTGCACGTGATCACTGCAACGCGCGAGGTGCCCGAGTCGTGTGAGCGGGTGTGGGAGGTGCTCGCCCAGGGCTGGACCTACACCCAGTGGGTGGTGGGCAACAGCCGGATGCGGGCCGTCGACCCCAATTGGCCGGAACCCGGCTCCTCGATCCGGCACTCGATCGGGATCTGGCCGTTGGTGATCAACGACGCCACCATTGTGGAGGAGTGCGAACCCCCGCACAAGCTGGTGCTGCTCGCCCGGCTGGGCCCGCTGGGCGCCGCGCGAATCACCATGCTGCTGCACGAGATTCCGCAGGGGTGCCGCATCGAGATGATCGAAGTTCCCGCCGAGGGGCCGATGGCGGCCGTTCCCGATTCCGTCGCGTTGGCCGCCGCGTACCCGCGCAACAAGGAGTGCCTGTGGCGGCTGGCGGCGCTGGCCGAGCGCCTGGAGCCGAGCCAGGTGAAGTGACCGTGCGCGACACCGCCGACGCCGTCGTGATCGGGGCGGGGCACCACGGGCTGGTGGCGGCGTCGATGCTGGCCGACGCGGGTTGGGACGTGCTGGTGCTGGAAGCCCAGCCCGAGCCGGGTGGCGCGGTGCGCAGCGCCGAGCTGACACCGGGCTACATCACCGACTTGTTCAGCTCCTACTACCCGATGACAGTGGCGTCGCCGGCGATGGCGGCTCTGCGGCTCGAGGATCACGGGCTGCGGTGGTCGCATGCGCCGACGGTGGTGGGGCATCCGCGCAACGCCGCCGACGACGACCCGCCCATCGTGTATCACGATCCCGCCCGCACGGCAGCCGAATTCGCGCGCCGCGTCCCCGCCGACGGCGAGAACTGGTGGCGTCTGGTGGAGCTGTGGAACAAGATCAAGGCGCCGCTGCTCGACGCCATGCTGGCGCCCTTCCCGCCGGTGCGTCCGCTGCTGGGGCTGCTGCGCAGACTCGGCACGCCCGAGGCCGTCCGGGTCGCCCGGCTGCTGGTCCAACCGGCCAATGCCATGGCCGCTGCGCTGTTCGAGGGCGAGGCGCCGCGAGTGTTGTTGCTGGGCAACGCAATGCACGCCGACGTCCCGCCGGATGCGCCGATCAGCGGCGCCATGGGCTTCCTGATGACGATGCTGGCCCAGGATCACGGCTGGCCGGTGCCGGTCGGCGGCTCGGGCCAGCTCACCGCGGCTTTGGTCAATCGGGCCCGTTCGGCCGGGGCGCGAATCGAATGCCAGCAGAACGTGTCCCGCATCGACGTACGGGGCGGGCGCGCCGTGGGCGTGAGCACCGCGGAGGGGCGAAGCGTGACCGCCCGTCGCGCAGTGGTGGCTGACGTGACGGCACCCCGACTGTTCTGCGACATGCTGCCCGCGGACGCGGTGCCGGCCGCGTTGCGCCGCGACATGCAAGATTACGAGTGGGACCCGCCGGTGGTGAAGGTGAATTATGCGCTGGCGACACCGATCCCGTGGCGGGCGAGAAACCTGGCGCCGGTGGGCACCGTGCACTTGGGCGCCGACGGCGACGGATTGATCCGCTGGATGGCCGACCTGAACACCCGCGTGATACCCGAGCATCCGTTCATGTTGTTGGGCCAGACCACCACCGCGGACCCGAGCAGATCACCCGCCGGCACCGAAAGTGTGTGGGCCTACACGCATCTGCCGCGCAACGTGTCCGACGACGCCTCGGCTGACCGGCTGGCCGCGGCGGTGGACCGGGTGATCGAAGAGCATGCCCCGGGCTTCGGCTCGGCGGTGATCGACCGCTTCGTGCAACGGCCGTCGGATCTCGAGGCCAGCGACGCCAACCTGCATCTCGGGGCGCTCAACGGCGGAACCGCGCAGCTGCAGCAGATGCTGGTCTTCCGGCCGGCGCCCGGCATGGGCCGGGCCGAAACACCCATCGAGCGGCTGTATTTGGGCAGCGCGTCGGCGACACCGGGCGGCTCGGTGCACGGCGCGTGCGGGCGCAACGCGGCGAAGGCGGCACTGGCCGCCGACGGCGCGACCGGCTGGCCGCGCCGCAAGCTGGGCCGGGCCGTGATCAAACGCCTTATCGGCTAGCCGTTTTCGGCGATGTCCTCCAGCACCGCGAACATAGTCCGCGTCGGCACGCCGGTGGAGCCCTTCGGCGAGTAGCCCCACGGGCTGCCGGTGTTGTAGGCCGGGCCGGCCACATCGATGTGCGCCCAACTCACGCCGTCGGCGACGAATTCGCGCAGGAACACCCCGGCCACCAGCATCCCGGCGAAGCGCTGCCCGCTGATGTTGGACAGGTCGGCCACTCCCGACTTCAGGTCTTCCTTGAGTTCGTCGGGCAGCGGCATCGGCCAGCCGTTCTCGCCCACCCGCTGCGAGATGGCCGCCACGCGGTCGCGGAACTCGTCGCTGCCCATCACCCCGGGGATGCGGGCGCCCAGCGCCACCGTCTGCGCGCCGGTCAGCGTGGACGTCTCGATCAGGTAGTCGGGGTTGTCCTCGCAGGCCCGCACGATGGCGTCGGCCAGGATGAGCCGGCCCTCGGCGTCGGTGTTCTGCACCTCGACCGTGATTCCGCCGTACTGCGTCAGCACGTCGCCCGGCCGCTGCGCGGTGGCCGACGGCATGTTCTCGGCCATCGGCACGGTGGCGATCACGTCGATCGGCAGCCGCAACTGGGCGGCCAGCGCGACGGTCGCGATCACCGCGGCGGCGCCGCCCATGTCCGAGGTCATGTGGTGCATCCCCGCCGCGGGCTTGATTGAGATGCCGCCGGTGTCGAACGTGACGCCTTTGCCGACCAGCGCCACCTTCTTGGCTTGCTTGGACCGCTTGGCCAGCTTCGAACCGCGGTGGATCAGGCGAACCAGCCGCGGCGGGCGCGACGAGCCCTGCCCGACACCGATGATGCCGCCGTAGCCGCCCTTTTGCAGCGCCTTGTCGTCCAGCACCTCCACCTCGAGACCGACGGATTCGCCCAAAGCCCTTGCGCGCTTGGCGAATTCGGCGGGGAAGAGGTGGCTAGGCGGGGTGTTGACGAAGTCGCGGGCGGTGGCGACGGCGGTGGCAACCGCGGCGCCGTGCGCGGCGTCGTTCTTGGCGTCCTTGGCCCCTTTAGTTTCCGAGGCGAGCACCGTGATCTTGCGCAGCCCTTGGTCTTTGGGCGCGGTCTTCTCGCTGCGGAACTCGGTGAAGCGGTAGCTGCCCAGGATCAGGCCCTCGACGGCGGCCGCGGCGATGCCCTCGCCGGGCAGCTCGGCCAGCGTGGTGAGCACCGACTCGGTCTTGCCCAGCGAACGCGCGGCCACCCCCGCGGCGCGACGAATGGTGTCGGCGGGCCATTCGGGCCGCGGTTTACCCAGGCCGACGGTCAGCACGCTGGACACCGGCAGCGATCCCACCACCAGCCGGTGCACCTGTTCGGCGCCGCCGGTGGCCTCCAGCGCACGCAGACCCGATTCGATCTCGGCCACCGCGTCGGAGGACAGGAACGGCTCGCCGGCCGCGACGGCCGCGCCCGGCTTGTCGTCCTCGCCGGTCGAGACGACGGGCACGATCAGCACGGTCGACGCGGCGGCGCGCCGTGGCAGCGAGGAGGCGACACTTACAGCGGGGGAGGCGTAACCGGGTTCTGTGCTCATCCGCATCACCCTAACGGTCCGGCCGTCACCGCTGATTAGGGTGAAGAGTCGTGAGCGATGCAGCCGAGGTTTTGCACGGACCGTTGGAAGAGCGTCACCGGAGCTTGGGCGCCAGTTTCGCCGAGTTCGGCGGCTGGCTGATGCCGGTGTCGTATGCCGGCACCGTCAGCGAGCACAACGCGACGCGCAACGCGGTCGGCCTCTTCGACGTCAGCCACCTGGGCAAGGCGCTGGTCCGCGGGCCGGGGGCCGCGCAGTTCGTCAACTCCGCGCTGACCAACGACCTGGACCGCATCGGTCCCGGCAAGGCGCAATACACGTTGTGCTGCACCGAATCCGGCGGCGTCATCGACGACCTGATCGCCTACTACGTCGACGACGACGAGATCTTCCTGGTGCCCAACGCCGCCAACACCGCCGCCGTGGTCGAGGCGCTCCAAGCCGCGGCGCCGAGCGGGCTGACCATCACCAACGAGCACCGGTCCTTCGCGGTGCTGGCCGTGCAGGGGCCCCGCTCGGCCGACGTGCTCGGCCGGCTGGGCCTGCCCACCGACATGGATTACATGGCCTACGCCGACACGTCGTTCTCCGGCGTGCCGGTGCGGGTGTGCCGCACCGGCTACACCGGCGAGCACGGCTACGAGCTGCTGCCGCCGTGGGAATCCGCGGGTGTGGTTTTCGACGCCCTGGCCGAGGCGGTCGGCGCGGCCGGCGGTGAGCCGGCCGGTCTGGGCGCCCGCGACACCCTGCGCACCGAGATGGGCTACCCGTTGCACGGCCACGAGCTGGCCCTGGACATCTCCCCGCTGCAGGCTCGCTGCGGGTGGGCGATCGGCTGGAAGAAGGACGCGTTCTTCGGCCGCGACGCCCTGCTGGCCGAGAAGGAGGCGGGCCCGCGCCGGTTGCTGCGCGGGCTGCGGATGGTGGGCCGCGGTGTGCTGCGCGCCGGGCTGACGGTGCTCGCGGGCGACACCCCGGTGGGGGTCACCACGTCGGGCACGTTTTCCCCGACGCTGCAGGCCGGTATCGCGCTGGCGCTCATCGACACCGACGCCGGCGTCGAGGACGGTCAACAGATCACCGTCGACGTCCGGGGTCGTCCCGCCGCGTGCGAGGTCGTGCGCCCGCCCTTCGTCGCGGTGAAAACGCGCTAGCGGCGCCGCGTGCGCGGGCGAAATCCGATTCGGTAGGCGGATATACAATCGGCGGATGACCAGTGGCTCCCTCGAGTTCACGGTTTCGCGCTCGGCAACTCCGGCAACCGATGCCGAACGCGAAACCATCCTGGCCGAGCCGGGTTTCGGCAAGTACTTCACCGATCACATGGTGTCGATCGACTACGACGAGACCGGCGACGGTTGGCACAACGCCCGCGTCATCCCGTACGGGCCCATCGAGCTGGATCCGTCGGCGATCGTGCTGCATTACGCGCAGGAGATCTTCGAGGGGCTCAAGGCGTACCGGTGGGCGGACGGCTCAATCGTGTCGTTTCGCGCCGAGGCCAACGCCGCCCGGTTGCGGTCGTCGGCGCGGCGGCTGGCCATCCCGGAACTGCCTGAAGAGCTTTTCATGGAATCGCTGCGCCAACTGATCGCGGTCGATCGCGCCTGGGTCCCGGCGGCCGGGGGCGAGGAGGCGTTGTACCTGCGCCCGTTCGTCATCGCCACCGAGCCCGGGCTGGGGGTGCGGCCGTCCAAGCGCTACCGCTACCTGCTGATCGCGTCGCCGGCCGGCGCCTACTTCAAGGGCGGCATCAGCCCGGTCACCGTCTGGGTATCGACGGAGTTCGTGCGGGCCAGCCCCGGCGGCACCGGCGCCGCCAAGTTCGGCGGCAACTACGCGGCCTCGCTGTCAGCTCAGGCCGAGGCCGCGGCCAACGGCTGCGACCAGGTGGTGTGGCTGGACGCCGTCGAACGGCGCTTCGTCGAAGAGATGGGCGGGATGAACATCTTCTTCGTGTTCGGCAGCGGCGGCTCGGCGCGGCTGGTCACCCCCGAGCTGTCGGGCTCACTGCTGCCCGGCATAACGCGAAACTCCCTGCTGCAGTTGGCCGTTGATGCGGGATTCTCCGTCGAGGAACGCAAGATCGACATCGACGAGTGGCAGAAGAAGGCCGCCGCCGGGGAGATCACCGAGGTGTTCGCGTGCGGCACCGCCGCGGTGATCACCCCGGTCTCGCACGTGAAGTACGGCGATGCCGAGTTCACCGTCGCCGACGGCCAACCCGGCGAGGTGACCATGGCGCTGCGCGACACGCTGACCGGCATTCAGCGCGGCACCTTCGCCGACACCCACGGCTGGATGGCCCGGCTCGGTTAGCTCGCTCCGATCGCCCGGCTGGCGGGGCGGTCGCGTCTTCGCGCCCGGCCAGCCGGGCGATCGGGCTAAAGCCGCACCAGCCCCGCGAGCGCCACGGCACTCACCGTCGCGGTCAGCTCGATCGCCGCGCCCAGCACGTCGCCGCTGATGCCGCCGAATCGGCGCACGCAGTGCCGCACCAGAATCGCGCCGCAGCCCAGGCCCACCGCCACCGCCACCGGGCCCTGCCACGGCCGCGGCCCGGCCAGCAGCGACACGGCGAGCAGCACCGCGACCCAGGCCGCCACCACCGACGTC
>NZ_QMEU01000142.1 GCF_003284975.1 Mycobacterium colombiense | reverse complement strand
CGGTGCGGCTGACCACCACGATCACCGGCGCCTCGTCACCTCCCGGAAACTGCCTGGCCAGGGCCTCGACCCGGGCGGATTGCGCATCGATTGGAACGGATTGTGGGGATTGGCCCGCGGCGGCGTTACCGCCGATCAGGACCATCAGGCCGACGCCGAGCGCGGCCGCGACCAGCGCCAGCAGCCAGCAACGCCGCCCCGTCGCGGCGGCGGCCACGGAATCCCACACCACGTTTACAACCCTTTCAGTTTGTTAAATATTAATCAACTGAAATGACGCATCGCGACGCGACGGCGCCGGCGGTGCGCAGGAGGGGGCACTATGGACATTATGGACGCGGGGCCGGGGGCAGTGTCGGACGCGAGGGGGTACCTGCGATGACTGCTGACCGCGGCGAGATGACCACCCGCAAGCGGCGGCACATCGATGTCTGCCTGAGCGAGCCGGTCGGCTACCACGGCGTCACCACCGGCCTGGACCGCTATGAACTGCCCTACAACGCGCTGACCCAGACCAACCTGGACGACATCGATTTGTCCACCGAGTTTTTCGGTGCCCGCCTGCGTTCGCCGATCCTCATCGGCGCGATGACCGGGGGTGCGGAGCTGTCCGGGACGATCAACCGCAACCTGGCCGTGGCGGCCCAGCAGCTGGGTTTGGGCATGATGCTGGGCTCGCAGCGGATCATGTTGGACAGTGCGCTGGGGGAGCGGGCGGCGGACAGCTTCGCGGTGCGCGATGTGGCGCCGGATGTCTTGCTGTTCGGCAACATCGGCTTGGCGCAACTGACCAAGACCGCCGCGCCGGATCTGGCGAAGGCCCTGGACCGGGTGGGCGCCGACGCGCTTGCCGTGCATACCAATCCGCTCCAGGAGGCGATGCAACACAACGGCGACACCGACTTCGCCGGGTCGCTGAACAGGTTGCGCGAGGCCGCCGACACCGTCGACTATCCGGTGCTGCTCAAGGAGGTCGGCCACGGCATCGGCGGCGCGGCGGCCGCGGAACTGGTCGGGGGAGAAGGCGGACTGCCGGTGGCCGGAATCGACGTGGCAGGCGCCGGCGGCACGTCGTGGTCGCGCGTCGAGCAGTTCGTGCGGTACGGCGAACTGCGCTACCCGCACCTGGCCGACTGGGGCATCCCGACCGCTCGGGCCATCGTGGAGGTGCGCGAGGTGCTACCGGCGATTCCCTTGGTGGCCTCCGGTGGCATCCGCACCGGTATGGATGCGGCCAAGGCGATCGCACTCGGTGCCGATGTCGTGGCGGTCGCCCGGCCGCTGCTGCCGGCGGCCGTCGAGTCGAGTGCCGCCGTGGTCGACTGGCTGCAGCCGTTCATCGACGAGCTGCGGATCTGCCTGCACGGCTGTGGTGCCGCGAACCTGACGGAGCTGCACGGCGTCAACCTCGTCGGCGCGGACTAGGCCCGCGCGACGTGGCCGTCATCTTGGCCTACGGCTCGCCCGCCCTGGGGCATCTGCTGCCGACCGGGGCGTTGCTCGCCGAACTGACCCGGCGCGGACACGAGGTGCACCTGCGCACGATGTCGGCCGGTCTTTCGACGATGCGATCCATCGGTGTGCACGCCGAGCCGGTCGATCCGCGGATAGAGGCGATCGCCGGCAACGACTGGCAGGCGCGAAATGCTTTGGGAGTGTTGAAGTTAACCATCGACGTGCTGTGCCGGCGGGCGGTGCTGGAAGTCGACGACTTTCGGCGTGCGGTGGGCGCGACCCGGCCGGATGCGGTGATCGTGGACGCGAACTGTTGGGGAGCCCTGTCGGCCGCGGACGCCGGGGACCTTCCGTGGCTGCTGTTCTCACCGTTCACCCCCTACCTGCGGTCCCGCGGGGTGCCACCATTCGGTCCGGGATTTCGCCCGCTGCCGGGCATCGTCGGTGAGATCCGTGACGCCACGGTGCGGCCGATCGTCAGGCACCTGTTCGACCGGCCAATGTTGCCCCGCGTCAACGCCATTCGCGCCGGGCTGGACCTGCCGCCGGTCGCCTCGGTGGACGGCTTCATCCGGCGCGCGCCTCTGGTATTGGCGGTCGGCGGCGAGCCGTTCGAGTACCCGCATCCGGGATGGTCCGGCGTGGTGCACCACATCGGTGCCTGCGCATTCGAGCCCCCGACGGCCGCCCCACCGGAGTGGATCGACGCCATCGAACGTCCGATGGTGCTGGTGAACACCTCCTCGTTGCGCCAGGGTGACGAGGCCTTGGGACGAATCGCGTTGCGCGCGCTCGCCGACGAGGACGTTCATGTGGTGGCGACGTTCCCGGCCGGTGTGCCCGCTGGTCTGCCGCGACCCGAGAACGCGACCGTGTGCCGGTTCGTGCCGCACGCCGCCATCCTCGCCCGCGCCAGCTGCGCCATCACGCACGGGGGGATGGGCACGACGCTGAAGGCCCTCGATCGGGGAGTGCCGGTCTGCGTTGTGCCCTTCGCGCGCGACCAGGCCGAGGTCGCCAGGCGAGTGGAGATGGCCCGCTGTGGAACCCGCCTGACCGCCAAGAAGCTCACCGCGGCACGGCTGAGAGCCAAGGTGCGCAAGGCGATGACGATGGCCGACGGCGCGCAACGGGTGGCCGCGGGGCTCGCCGCAACGGGGGGTGTGGCCCACGGCGCCGACTTGATCGAACAGCGGCTACTGGGCTGCGCCGTCGAGCGGCCGGTTCACTGAGTCGGGCGCGGCGCCGCGTCTCGCCGGACTGCGATGGCCCTTGACCTTCGGTTCGGGGGCTGCGGGCGTCTTCGGACCCGGTGCGGCCAGTCGTGATTCGAAGCCGGCCATCGCCTCGATCATCGCGGTGAACACCCGATGCGCCGCCGCCAGGTCGCGATCGGGAAGGTCGGCGAGCGCCGTATGTAGCTCGGCGCCAAGGGGAGTGAAGAACGAGCGAGCCAGCGCCATGCCTGGCTTCTCATAGCGGAGCAAAGTCTTGCGCCGGTCCTGGGGATCGGGTTCGCGACGGACGTGGCCGGCGTCGATCATGCGGTCGACCAGATAGGTGATCGCGGCCGGTGAGACGTCCATGCGGCGGCGCAACTGGGCTGCCGTCAACGGCTCCCCGGCGGTTTCGGCGACCATGATGTGTAGCAACGCGTGAAAATCCGTGCTGCTGACATCGTTTTGCCGGGCGAAGTGCCGGCCGATGCGGTCGGACTGGGCGGTGATCGCGCGCATGTCGGCCGACATCAATTTCTCGAGTTCGGCTCGATCTGGTCGCCGGTCAGCGGCGGCGCGCTTGGTCACTTACCCGCATCCTTCTCGCAAATACGCCGGCCAGCGTATCGGTGACCGCGGTCCGCGGCACTCGAAACGCGCCGGAGCGTTCGGTGGCCATCAGCCTACGGCACCCTCGGCGGATCGCCGCCGCGGCGGCGCAGCCGGGCCGAGCGGGCGCTATCGGGACTTCGCGGGGTCGTGGCCCCAGTTCATCAACGAGTACCGCCAGGGGCTTTCGTCGATGTCGCCCTGCGGGCGTTGCGCCAGGTGGCGCTTGGCATAACCGACCCCCTTTCGCATGTGCGCGTAGTCGGCCTCGGTGAGGTCGGCGCGTTTGGCCTCCCAGGTGGTGTCTTGGTCGTCGGTCACGGTAACTCCTCGATGCCGTTGTCGCGCATCACTTTGCGCGGCGCAGCGCTTCGGGCTTGTGCACCGCGTCGGCCCCCGTCTTGTCGCTGCGCACCTTGTACTGCGGCTCGTCCTCGGACGCCCGCACCGTGCGCCCGGCGGCTTGGGTGTCGGAGGTGATTTTGGCCTCGACCGTGCCCCGGACCGTGGTGCCGTGGCTTTGCCACTCGACCTTGTCACCCTTTTTGAACTCGTTGTCGCTCATCGTGTTTCACCTTTTGCCGATTCGTCGCTGGGGGAGGCGGTGTGGGCCGGGTGTCCGGCGGTGCGGCGACGCTCCTTGAGGGCCATCTCGTAGACGTGGCGGCGCCCCTCGGTCACCTTTCCCACCGCCTGCGTCACGCCGTCGAGATCGCCATTGGCCACGCCGTCCATGCTTTCCTCCCCGTGTGGTCGGAGCATTCCCGCCGCAGGACGGCGCGAATCGTCGGATTCAACGTTTCAGGAGGTGAATGGTTAAGACGTGTTGTCGCGACGTGTCGCGCGGGCGCCGGTTTGAACCGGCCCGCCCGGGGTATCTGATGTGCCGATGACCGTGATCGAGACGTCGCGACGGCTGGGCCGCGCCGAGCGTAAAGTGCTGCGCCTGCAACGGCGCTTGTGGCTCGCCCAGTTGGCCATGTGGCCCACCGTATTCGCGTTGGCGGTCCTGCTTGCGGGTGCGTCAGTGCTGGCGTGGCGGCGTTCGGCCGGCGGCCGGCACCGCTCGGTTGCCACGGCGACTACTTCCCCCGCCACTACCTCCCACAACAGCGGTGCGACGCCGACGGGTCCGCAAGGCACGACGTAGCCTCGGCGATGCCGGGTGTGTGCCACGATCAGCGCGAGGCAAGGGGTTCGGCGTTCGCCGATCCCGGGTCGGACCGGTCAGGTGGGGACGACGCGGTTCCACACCCGGTGCTCCTCGAGGCCGGTGACGAGCGAGGAGACGATGTCCGACGCGTCGGAGCCCGTGAAGATACCCTCTCCTTCCGCCGGAAGGCCCGCTGTCGCAAGCAGATTGGTCCCCTGCGGCAGCACGCCGATCGGCTTGAGATGACGGAACGCCTCGTCCACGAGGGTTCGCGCACCGGCCTCGACCGGTGATCCAGCGACGAGAACCGCGTCGACTTCCACGGATCGTCCCGTCGAATACGTGCGAGAAACCGTTGGGCCGCCGTCGCGGTTCAGCTTTCCGCCATGCGACGCGAACACCAGGGGAACCAGCTTGGCCGCGGTGATCGCGGCCACCGCCGCCGCCACCTGGCCGGTGTCGGACTCGGCGTCGGTGAGGATACCGATGCGGCGACCGGCCACCGGCCATCGTTGGCCGACTTGCGACAGCGCCGGGCTGACCGCCGGGGCGGCAGGCGCCGCGGCGGGAACGGGCGGCTCCAAACCCAGTCGCGCCGCGACGGCGGCGCACAGTTCGGTGTCGATCTTCGCGAGGACGGCGAGCTCGCGTTCCTTAATCACCTGTTCGTAGCATTTGCCCAACTCGAAGGCGAACGCCTCGACGACATGGGCTTGTTCGACCGGCTGCAGGCTCCGGTAGAACAAGGTCGCCTGACTGAAGTGGTCGTCGTAACTCGCGGGATTTGCGCGACGTTTGGTCGACGCGGGCAGCGGGACCGGGGACTCGATGAAGGCGGCGAGATCGGCTCCGGCGGCGAAAGGGCACCCGCCGTCAAGGGAATTCGGACGGTACGGCGCATTGCCGGGATGTACGCCGTGTTGGTGAAACCCGTCCCGCAACATGTCGTTGACCGGCGCGTGCGGGCGGTTGATCGGAATCTGCGCGAAATTCGGACCACCCAGCCGGGTGATCTGCGTGTCGAGGTAGGAGAACAGCCGCGCGTGCAGCAGCGGGTCGTCGGTGACGTCGATGCCGGGAACCAGATGACCGATGTGGAACGCCACCTGCTCGGTCTCGGCGAAGAAGTTGGTTGGGTTGGCGTTGAGTTGCATGGTGCCGATGATTTGAACCGGGGCCAACTCCTCGGGCACGATCTTGGTCGAGTCGAGCAGATCGATGCCTTCGAACATCTGCTCCGGGTTGTCCGGGAACACCTGGATGCCCAGATCCCACTCGGGGTAGGCGCCCGCCTCGATGGCATCGGCGAGGTCACGACGGTGGAAGTCGGGGTCGACGCCGGCGGCGATCTGCGCCTCCTCCCACACCAGCGAATGCACCCCCAGGCGCGGCTTCCAGTGGAACTTCACCAGCGAGGTCGTGTTGTCCGGCGCGACCAGCCGAAACGTGTGGACGCCGAAGCCCTCCATCGTCCGGAAAGACCGCGGGATCGCCCGGTCGGACATGGCCCACATGGTGTGCGCGGATGCCTCGGTGTGCAGCGACACGAAATCCCAGAAGGTGTCGTGCGCGGTCTGGGCTTGCGGGATCTCGCGATCCGGGTGTGGCTTGGCCGCGTGGATGATGTCGGGGAATTTGATGCCGTCCTGGATGAAGAACACCGGGATGTTGTTGCCGACCAGATCGAACGTTCCCTCGTCGGTGTAGAACTTGGTGGCGAACCCGCGGGTGTCCCGCACGGTGTCGGCCGATCCACGGGAGCCGATCACGGTGGAGAATCGGACGAATACCGCCGTCTCGGCGCCGGACTTGAGAAACCCTGCCTTGCAGAGTTTTTCGGCTGCGCCGTTGCCGCGGAACACGCCATGGGCGCCGGCGCCACGGGCGTGCACCACCCGTTCCGGAATGCGCTCATGATCGAAATGGGTGATCTTCTCGCGCAGATGGTGGTCCTGCAGCAGCGTCGGGCCGCGTTCGCCGGCCTTCAGCGAATGATCGGTGTCATACAGCCGCACACCCTGGGCGGTGGTCAGGTACTCGCCCTGCTGCCCACGCGCGGTCGCCGGGCCCTCCACCGGTGTTCCGGTCGCGGCCCGAAGTTCCGGGGCGATTTGATCGTTCTTGGGTGGCAACGGCTCCCGCGGCGTCGTCGGCTCGGCCAGGTCTGGCGGCTCGGCACCCGGCGCGCTGGGAATGTAACCACTGGCCTGAGCCTGCTGGGCCTTCCCTTCGCGGACCAGATATTCCTGGCCGGACACCGCCCCGATGGCCTGCTTGGCCACTGCCTTGACGCCCTCGACGACACCCTTGACCGGGTTGCTGCGCCCGCCGTCCTCCGCCATCAAATCTCCTTGGTTGGCATGAATTCAGATACGGCCGCCTGAGGCATCGGGCGGCTTACTCCCGCGTTCCCGTCAGCGGCGCCGTGAAACCCCGGCGTGGGTAAAAAGATGAGAACGGGCAAAACTGGTCGTGCCGGCCGGCGTCGGCGGCGCACCTGTCGCCGCACCGGCAACCCGGCACGGAGCGCGCAGAGAGAGCAGCCGGCGGCTCGAACCCTACGAACTTGCGCGAACCTGATAGCGGCGCTCGGCGTAGGCGAGGTCGTCGCGCCACAGTTTGGTGGCCGCGTACCGCATGAACGGTGTGATCAGCGGCGCCGCCCGGGCGGCGCGCCCGAAACCGGGCCGGTCCGAATGCGCGATGGTGGCCTCCAGGACTGCGGTGCGCGGTCGACCGTCGGGTCCCGAACCCATTGGCGTCGCATGGGTTTCGACGACGCTGCCCGTCCCCTCGCCGTCCACGATGCGCATGACGATGGTGCGTGCCTCCGGGCAGCTGAACTCCGCGACGACCGGTACCCCGACGCGTCCCATCCGGAAGGTCACCGCCACCAAGAATCGGTCCACCTCTTCGGTGGGCGTGGTGAGCACGTCGAGCCGGGTGAACGAGTAGGGATGGAACCACGCGCCGTGCCACGGGTCGAGCCGGTTGGCGATGATGTCGCTCGGTTCGCAGACACCCACCATGCCGGCGACCGCGCTCAGGGTGTCGCCCGCCGGCCGTTGCGCAATCACCGGCCGGTCCAGCGGATCCTCCTTGCCCACCGCGTCGAGCCGCACCCACGCCAGGACGCCGTCGTCATGACTGGGCAGCGGGCTCCAGCCGAATTCGCGAGCCTTTCCGTCCAGGGTCAGCCCGTGCCAGCGGCAGATCAGTGCGCCCCGATGCACGGTGCCGGTGGCGAGGTCGGCACCCAGATGGGGGCAACTGCGCGGCCCCACGCATAACCGCCCCCGGTCGTCGCGCCAGGCCACGACCTCAACGCCGGCGACGCGGGCGCCGAAGGGGCGTCCGGCGGGGACCTGGTTACTGGCGGCGAAGGCGTACCAGTTGCCGGTGGGTTTGCGCTGCGAGCGGCGCAGCGCGCCCTCGATGATGGCGGGTTGCGCGTCGCGATAGGTCGGGCGCTGATCGGCCCACGACATGCGTGGGATCACCTGCAGTGGCCACCCTTTGGTCCGGGTGGCGGACAGGCGCTGCTGTAGCTGTTCGCGGAACTTCATGATGTGGTGGATCTTTCGCGGGCGGCAAGCCATCGAAGCAGCGGTGACCGGCCTTGGGTGGGCACCGTGGCCAACGGGTGTCCGGCTAATCCCCATCGTTGCAGGAGTTGGTTCGCGGCGCACCAGCCGGTGGTGGCGGCGCGCTCCATGAGCGCCACCGGCAAGTCGATGCGGATGGCGTCGCCGGCCAGCAACAAGCCTGGGGTGGGCGTGCGGACCGGGGGACGCAAGGGATAGGAGCCCGGCGCAAACAGCGGGCAGTCGCTGCGATGCAGCAGCTTCTCGTGGACGATTTGCGCCGCTGCGGTTTCCGGATACACCCTGTGTAGCTGTAGTAGCGCGGCGGCCCGCGACGGCGCGGAATCCAGGGCGTACGAGTGCAACTCGACCACGGAACCGTGATGCGCGCCGGCCCAGTCGCGGGCTTCGCTTTCGTAGCGCTCCAGCACGCTGATGTTGTCGAGCGGTTCATGGCCGGCGGTGCCCAAAAACGCCGGCCGGTGCGCCGCGACCGGTCGGTCGAGCCACAGCCGATGCACGGCGAACGGCGGCGCGGTGCGCAGCCGCGAGATCTGGGCGCGCCAGGCGTCGGTGCCCAGATCCGGGGAAGCCGCGACGATCCGCTGTAAACCCGCGACGTCGGTGGCCAATACGACGGCGTCGACCTCGCAGTGGTCACCGGAATCGGTGTGCACCCGAAAAGATTTCGCCGGTGCAGTCTCGATGCGCAGCACCTTGGTGGCGAGCCGGAACCGCGCACCGCGACCCTTGAGGTAGCCGCGCAACGGCTCCCACAGGGCGCTGTCGTAGTTCGCCGATGGCACGTCGAAGATCAGGCCCTCGGACGATCCGAGGAAGTAGATGTGAAACATGGTCGCCAACTCGGCCGCGGAGAGCTGGGAGGGGTCGGCGAAGAAGCTGCGGGAGAACACCTCGAAGGCCAGATGCCTTGCGGCCTCGGGGAATCGGATGTCGGAGAGAAACGTCGCGGCGTCGGTGTGGTCCAGGCGCTGGTATGTTCCGGGCACCGATACCGCGGCCAGTGGTGCGGCCGCGCGGGCGTCGATGCGGGTGAAGTCGCGCAGCCGGAACGTCGGGCTGCGCGCCGCGAAGACGACGGCGTTCCACGGCGGGGTGCGCGGCAGCCCGCGGAAGCTGTCGCGCCGGCCGGCGCCGTCGATCAACGGGTAATCCGCGACGGGAGTGAGCATCCGCAATTGCGGGTCGATTCGGCTCAGCAGGGCGCGCAGGTTGTAGTACTGCCGGAAGAACGCGTGGAAGCCGCGGTTCATGGCGAGCTCGGCGCCGCCGTCGCGCTCTGTCCAGCCGCCCACCCGGCCGCCGA
>NZ_QMEU01000141.1 GCF_003284975.1 Mycobacterium colombiense | reverse complement strand
GTCGATGGCGACCGCGCGCGAGACCACCGCGCGCCGGGCCAGGGCACCGTCGAGCGCCTGCCAGGACAGGTCGTAGCGCACGTGCAGCCGGTCCAGCCGGTTGGCGGTCCGGTACGCCCAGGCGCCGACGACCGCCAGCACCGCGACGAAGACCGCGATGGCGACAATCAGCCATGTCATCAACTGGCCACCTCAACCTTGGCGCCTGACGCGGCGACCGTCTCGTACACCCGCATGATCTGGCTGGCCACCACCGACCAGTCGTAGCGCTGGACGGCGGCCGAACCGGCCGTCACGTAACGTTCCCGCAGCTCATCATCCTCCAGCACCGCGATCAGCGCATCGGCAAGCGCGTCGCCGTCGCCGACGGGCACCAGGCAGCCCACCTCACCGTTGTCCAGGACGCGGCGGAAGGCGTCCAGGTCGCTGGCCACCACCGGGGTCCCGGCGGCCAGGGCCTCGACCAGGACGATGCCGAAGCTCTCCCCGCCGAGGTTGGGCGCGCAATACACGTCGGCGCTGCGCATGGCCGAGGCCTTCCCGGCGTCGTCGACCTGGCCTAGAAACCGGATGCGGTCCACGAATTCGCCTGCCGCGACGCGCAATTGGTCCTCGTCGCCGCGACCGACGATTAGCAGCTGCACGTCATCGAAGCGCTCGACCAGCCCGGGCAGCGCCTCGAGCAGCACCGACATGCCCTTGCGCGGTTCGTCGTAGCGGCCCAGGAACAACACGGTCTTGCCGGCGCGCGGGTAGCCGTCCAGGGGCGGCGCGGAGGCGAACGACGCGACGTCGACGCCGTTGGGGATTTCCACCGCGTCGGTGCCCAACGCCTCCATCTGCCAGCGTCGCGCCAGGTCGGAGACCGCGATCCGGCCGACGATTTTCTCGTGCATCGGGCGCAGGATGCCCTGAAACACCGTCAGCGTCAGCGATTTGGTGGTCGACGTGTGAAAGGTCGCCACGATCGGGCCCTCGGCGATGTTGAGGGCCAGCATGGACAGGCTCGGGGCGTTGGGCTCGTGTAGGTGCAGCACGTCGAAATCGCCTTCGGCGAGCCACTTTTTCACCTTGCGGTGGGTGGCCGGCCCGAACCGCAGCCGGGCCACCGACCCGTTGTAGGGAATCGGCACGGCCTTGCCGGCCGAGACGACGTAGCCGGGCAGCGCGGCGTGCGGCGAGGACGGCGCGAGCACGCTGACATCATGGCCCCGGGCGCGCATCACCTCGGCCAGTTGCAGGACGTGCGACTGCACCCCGCCCGGAACGTCGAACGAGTAGGGACAGACCATCCCGATCCGCATCAGGTGTCCTTCAGCCGGGCCTGCTTGGCTTCCGGGAGGTCGGCCAGCCACTGCGGCTGCATCATGTGCCAGTCCTCGGGGCGGGCGGCGATGTTCTTCTCGAACTGATCGGCCATGGCCTGGGTGATGGCGCCGACGTCGCCGCTGGTGCAATCCAGCGGCGACTGTATGTCGACGCCCCAGCCCCGGTCCTCGAACCAGCAGTGCGCGGGCAGCAGCGCCGCCCCGGTCGCGATCGCCAGCTTCGCCGGCCCGGCCGGCATCCGAGTCGGTTCGCCGAAGAAGTCGACCTGCACGCCGGTGCGGGTCAGGTCGCGCTCGGCCATCAGACAGACCACCCGGTTGGCCCGCAGCCGGTCGCACAGCACGTCGAAGGGCGGCCGCTCTCCCCCGGACAGCGGCACCACCTCGAACCCCAGGCGTTCGCGGTAGTTGATGAAACGCCGATACAGGGACTCGGGTTTGAGGCGCTCGGCGACGGTGGTAAAGGTGCCGTGGGTCTGGGCCAGCCACACCCCGGCCATGTCCCAATTGCCGCTGTGCGGCAACCCGATCACCACGCCGCGGCCGGCGGCCAACGCCGCCCCGATGTGGTCTTTGCCCTGGACCGAGTCGTGCAGCTGGCGGCCCAGCGCCGCCAGGTCCATGCCCGGCAGCCGGAACGCCTCGCGCCAGTAGCGGGCGTAGGAGGCCAGCGAGGCCCGCATCAGCGAGTCGGGAACGTCTTCGGGCGGCACGCGCAGAACGCGGGTCAGGTTCTTGCGCAGCTGGTCGGGGCCGCCGCCGCGCGCGGCGTAGCGCGCCCCGGCGTCAAAGGCGTTGCGCGCGGCGAACTCCGGCATCGCCCGCACCGCCATCCACCCCGAGGCGTACGCCCAGTCGGCGGCCATCTCGCCGGTCAGCCGGCCCACCATCCGGCTCGCCAGGCGGCGCGCCCTACGGGGTTGTGCCCCAATCGTTTTCATGCCCGGCGGAGTGGGAATCACGGGCCGTCCGATCCGACCAGCCGGTCGGTGGCGCCCGGCGAGGTGCGCACCGCGTGCAGCCGCTGCGCGCAGGTAAGCAGGCTGGCCACCGCCAGCACCCACATCGCGACCGGCAGCGCGGGCGGCCACGCGACGAACGGGAAATCGGAGACGCCCGCGCCGACCAGCACGATGATCAGCCGCTCCGGCCGTTCGATCAGGCCCCCGTCGCCGCGCAGCCCGCTGGCTTCCGCGCGGGCCTTGATGTAGGAGATCACCTGCGAGGTGACCAGGCAGATCAGCGTGGCCGCCGCCAGCAGCCTGTCGTGCAGGCCGAAGACGATCCACCACAGCAGCCCGCAGAACACCGCGCCGTCGCTGACCCGGTCACAGGTGGCGTCCAGCACCGCACCGAATCGGGTGCCACCGCCGCGTTCCCGGGCCATCGCCCCGTCGAGCATGTCGAACAGGACGAAAAACCAGACCACCAGCGTGCCGATGAACAGTTTGCCCATCGGGAACAGGATCAGCGCCCCGGCCACCGCGACGATGGTGCCCAGGACGGTGACGACGTCGGGGGTCAATCCCAGGCGCAGGCATGCCCGCGCGGTCGGAGTGGTCAGCCGCGCGAACGCCGCCCGCGACAGGAACGGCACTCTACTCATGCGCGCCGCTCTCCCCCGCAAGCGGGAGGTGCCCCCGCCTCATCGCTTCGCTCTGCATCGTCGCCGGCGCAGCTCATGGTTGCTTCGCCCACTCCGTGGCCAGCAGCTGACGCGTCTCACGCAGCAGTTGCGGGATCACCTTGGACCCGCCGATGATGGTGATGAAATTCGCGTCGCCACCCCAGCGCGGCACCACGTGCACGTGCAGGTGTTCGGCCAGCGAGCCACCCGCCGACGTCCCCAGGTTCAGGCCGACGTTGAAACCGTGCGGCCGGGACACGTTCTTGATGACGCGAATTGCCTTCTGAATGAAGGACATCAGCTCCGCGCTTTCCGGGTCGGTCAGGTCCTCGAGTTCGGAGACCCGCCGATAGGGCACCACCATCAGGTGGCCGGGGTTGTACGGGTACAGGTTGAGCACGGCGTAGACGAGTTCGCCGCGGGCGACCACCAGGCCGTCTTCGTCGGTCAGGTGCGGAATGTCGGTGAACGGCTGCTCGCTCTTGCTCGACGAGTTGGGGTCGCGCTTGCGCGGCGCCTCGGCCAGGTAGGTCATCCGGTACGGCGTCCACAGCCGCTGCAGGTGGTCTTGCTCGCCGACACCCCTGTCCAGGATGGTGTCGTCGGCGCCCTGCTCGGCCGGTTGGCGATCACTCACAGTCACTCACCACTTGACACTTTCACGAGTTCGGCTGTGGGCACGGAATTCTCGCGATCGGCGATCCACTTCACGATCGCGTCGACCGCGCTGTCCCGGGGCACGCCGTTGATCTGGGTGCGGTCCCCGAACCGGAAGCTGACGGCGCCGGCCTCGACGTCGCGGTCGCCGGCCAGCAACATGAACGGGACCTTCTGATTCGTGTGGTTGACGATCTTCTTGGCCATCCGGTCGTCGCTGGCGTCGACCTCGACCCGCACGCCGTGCGATTTCAACTGTGCAGCAACGCTTTCCAGGTATTCCACGTGGTCGTCGGCGACCGGTATGCCCACCGCCTGCACCGGCGCCAGCCACGCCGGGAACGCCCCCGCGTAGTGCTCGGTGAGGATGCCGAAGAACCGCTCGATCGACCCGAACAGCGCTCGGTGAATCAGCACCGGCCGCTGCCGCGACCCGTCGGACGCGGTGTACTCCAGCTCGAACCGGTCGGGCATGTTGAAGTCGAGCTGGATGGTCGACATCTGCCAGCTGCGGCCCAACGCGTCCTTGACCTGCACCGAGATCTTCGGGCCGTAGAACGCGGCGCCACCGGGGTCGGGAACGAAATGCAACCCGGACGCCACGGCGACCTCGCGCAAAACTTCGGTGGCCTCGTCCCACATCTCGTCGGAGCCCGAGTACTTCTCCGGGTCCTTGGTGGACAGTTCCAGGTAGAAGTCGTTGAGCCCGTAGTCGGCCAGCAGGTCGAGCACGAAGCGCAGCAGCGAGGTCAGCTCGTCGCGCATCTGCTCCCGCGTGCAGTAGATGTGGGCGTCGTCCTGGGTCATGCCGCGCACCCGGGTCAGGCCGTGCACCACGCCCGACTTCTCGTAGCGGTACACGCTGCCGAATTCGAAGAGCCGCAACGGAAGCTCGCGGTACGAGCGGCCGCGCGACCGGTAGATCAGGTGATGCATCGGGCAGTTCATCGGCTTGAGGTAGTAGTCCTGCCCGGGCTTGCGCACCGTGCCGTCCGCGTTGAACTCCGCGTCGAGGTGCATCGGCGGGTACATGCCGTCGGCGTACCACTCGAGGTGGCCCGAGGTGATGTACAGCTGCTCCTTGGTGATGTGCGGGGTGTTGACGAACTCGTAACCGGCCTCGATGTGCTTGCGCCGCGAGTACTCCTCCAGCTCGCGACGGATGATGCCGCCCTTGGGGTGGAAAACCGCTAGGCCGGAACCGATCTCGTCGGGGAAGCTGAACAGGTCCAGCTCGACGCCGAGCCTGCGATGGTCGCGGCGCTGGGCCTCTTCGACCAGCTCGAGGTAGGCGTCCAGCGCCTCCTGTGACTCCCAAGCGGTGCCGTAGATGCGTTGCAGGCTGGCGTTGCTCTGGTCGCCGCGCCAGTAGGCGGCCGAGCTTCGGGTCAGCTTGAACGCCGGGATGTGCTTGGTCGTCGGGATGTGCGGACCCCGGCACAGGTCACCCCAAACCCGTTGCCGGGTACGGGGATTGAGGTTGTCATAGGCGGTGAGTTCGTCACCGCCGACCTCCATGATGTCGGGATCGCCCGACTTGTCGTCGACGAGTTCGAGCTTGTACGGCTCGTTGGCCAACTCGGTGCGCGCCTGGTCTTTGGACTCGTACACCCGCCGCTCGAACAGCTGGCCCTCTTTGACGATTTGGCGCATCCGCTTTTCCAGCTTGGCCAGATCCTCCGGTGTGAACGGCTCCGGCACGTCGAAGTCGTAGTAGAAGCCGTCGGTGATCGGCGGTCCGATGCCCAGCTTGGCTTGCGGGAAGAGCTCCTGGACGGCCTGGGCCAGTACGTGCGCGGCCGAATGCCGGATGACGCTGCGGCCCTCGTCGGTGTTGGCGGCCACCGGGACCACCTCGGCGTCGGCGTCGGGCGTCCAACTGAGGTCGCGCAGCTTTCCCGAGTCGTCGCGCACCACCACGACGGCATCGGGCGTGCCCCGCCTCGGCAACCCGGCCTCGCCGACCGCGGCGGCCGCGGTGGTCCCGGCGGGCACCCGGATAGGGGCAAGCGGGACGTGGTTGGCGGGGGCGCTCATGAGGCTGGTTCTCCAAGGTTGGTCGTGTGAGGCGTCGATCGCTGCAATGCTATCGGGGCCGACGCCGCTCAGGGCTGGCCAGGTTTGAGCCGCACGAACAGTGCGTCGGCTTCGGTCAGCAACCGATCGCCGTCGGTCAGCCGGCCCGACACGAAGATCTTGCGCCCGTCCACCCGATCGACGCCCGCATCGAACTGCAGTTCCTTTTCGATCGGGACGATGTGGCGATAGTCGATCTTGAGGTAGGCGGTGCGCTGGCGCGGGTTGCCGGTGAGCACCGAGGCCGACAACCCGAGGACCGAGTCGAACAGCATGCCCAGCGCGCCGCCGTGCACGGCGCCATTGCGGCCCAGGTGGAACCGGGCGAAGCGGGCCTGGCCGTGGACGCGGCCGTCGTCGCCTTTCTGCGCCGACATCGGGATGGTCAGGATGTTGCCGCGCATCGGCAGGTCCATCCGCCGGCCCGACGGGGACGCCCATTCGTCGGCATCGAACGGGGCCAGTAGCGCCGACACCTTCTCCAGCAGGTCGGCCGCCTCGGTGATCACCTCGTCGGGCGCGTCGGCGGCCCGGGCGTGATCCTGCAACGAACGCACGGCGTCGATGAACCTGCCGTAGTCGGGCCCGCCCTTGGTCGTCGGTTCCGGCGGATTGAACCCGCCGCCGGGGTGTCGCTGGTGTTCGGCCACCACCACACCGTATTGCCCGGCCGGCGGGCTTTCGCGCGGTGGTTAGGCCGGCTGCTGGGCACCGGCGGCCGACAACGTCTCGAATTCGTCGTCGGACAGCTCGATCTCGGCGGCGGCGACGTTCTCCTCGAGGTGCGCGACCTTGGACGTCCCCGGGATCGGCACCATCACCGACGAGCGTTTCAGCAACCACGCGAGCGCCAACTGTGACGGCGACGCGTCGTGGTCGGCGGCGATGCGCTGCAGGGGGCCGTCGGCGGCCGCCAGCGGCCCGGCCGCCAGCGGGAACCACGGGATGAACCCGATGCCCTGTTTGGTCGCCTCGTCCAGCAGCGGCTCGGCGCTGCGGGCCGTCAGGTTGTACATGTTCTGCACCGACACGATCTCGGTGATGCGCAGGGCGGCCTTGAGCTGATCGACGTCGATCTCGGACAGGCCGATGTGGCGGATCTTGCCTTCGTTCTTCAGGGTGACCAGCTCGCCCACCTGGTCCTCCAACGGGAAGTTCGCATCGATGCGGTGCAGCTGGAACAGGTCGATGGTGTCGACGCCCAGCCGGCGCAGGCTCATCTCGCATTCCTGGCGCAGGTAGCTCGGATTGCCCAACGGAATCCAGACGTCCGGGCCGGTGCGCAGCAGCCCGGCCTTGGTCGCGATCACCAGGCCGTCGTAGGGGTGCAGCGCCTCGCGGATGATCTCCTCGGAGTAGTAGGGGCCGTAGGAGTCGGCGGTGTCGATGAAGTTCACCCCGAGTTCGACGGCCCGCCGCAGCACCCGGACGCACTCGTCGCGGTCGTCGGGCGGGCCCCACACGCCCTTGGCCGTCAGGCGCATGGCGCCGAAGCCGAGTCGGTTGACGGTCAGGTCACCGCCGAACGTGAATGTTCCGGATGCCCCTGCAACAGTTTTCGTGTTTTCTGCGGTCACACCTTTAGACCGTACGCGCCGAATGCCGCCGCATCCCGGCGTGGCAAGCTGAGCACGTGGACCTGCGCGCGCTCGAGGAACTCCCCCTGACCTACCCCGAAGTGGGGGCGACCGCGAGCGGTGATCTGCCCGCCGGCTACGACCATCAACACGCGGAGCGCCAAATCGGCACGGGCCAGCAGCGTTTCGAGCAAGCCGCGGCCGCCGTCATGCGCTGGGGCATGCAGCGCGGGTCCGGGTTGCGCGTGCAGGCCAGCTCCGAGATCGCCGTCGTCGACGCGGTGGTGGTGGTGAAGCTGGGCTTTGTGCCGGCGCCCTGCCGCGTCGTCTACGTCGTCGACGAACCCGACATCCGTGGCTTCGGCTACGGCACCCTGCCGGGCCATCCGGAGTCCGGCGAGGAACGCTTCGTGGTGCGGCGCGACCCGGGCACCTCGGCGGTGTACGCGGAGGTGTCGGCCTTCTCCCGGCCCGCGACCTGGTGGAGCAAGGCCGGCGGGCCGGTGCTGAAGGTTGGTCAGCGCCTCATCGCCAGGCGGTACCTGCGGGCGGTGTGACCGTCATCGGGTGGCGACGGCACCCCCGATGGCGCCCGTGTGCACGCCCTGCGCCAGCCGGGCCAGCGCGATTGCGCCGACGAGCAGACCGAAGTCGCGCAGCGCGACGTCGTAGAAGCCGGGCCCGCTGACCAGGTCGATGATGATGCCGGCCAGCCACGCCGCGACCACCCAGGCGCCGAGCCGCGGGGCCACCGCGACCAGCAGCCCAGCCACGATCTCGATGACCCCCACCAGGTACATGCACTGATCGGCGGTGCCGGGCACCAGATCGTCGATCCATCCAGCCAGGTACATGCTCCAGCGATGCGGGTGCGTCAGCAGGTTGAAGAACTTGTCCAGGCCGAAAAAGATGGGCGCGACCGTGAATACGGCGCGCAGCGCGAAGTATGCCGAGTAGGCCGGATCCCGCAGCTGATCGGCCAGGGCGTTGGTGGTGCTGACGTGGTTGGTGCTCATGGCGGCCTCCATTCTAACGGATAATATTTCGAACGTTAGATTGGGTAGACTGTAGCGTCAAGCATTTTGTCTGTTAGAAACGAGTGATTGATGGACGACGCGGACGCCCTGGAGCGCGACGCCGCTGGTATCGGCGCGCTCGCCGACCCGGTGCGCCGCCAGCTCTATCAGTTCGTCTGCGCCCAACCGGGGCCGGTGAGCCGCGACCAGGCGGCCGACGCGGTGGGAATCCCTCACCATCAGGCCAAGTTTCACCTGGACCGGCTCACCGCCGAGGGCCTGCTGGAAACCGAGTTCGCGCGCCTGACCGGCCGCTCCGGGCCCGGCGCCGGACGGACCTCCAAGCTGTATCGGCGGGCGCGCCGCGACATCGCGGTCAGCATTCCGCCCCGCGAGTACGAGCTGGCCGGTCGCCTGATGGCGACGGCCATCGCCCGCTCGGCCGGTACCGGGAAGCCGGTCACCGAGGTGCTCAACCGCGTCGCCCGCGAGTACGGCCACTCGATCGGCGCCGGCAAGCGACCGCCCGCCGACGCCGCGGCCGCGCTGCGGCGCGCGGTCAGCCTGCTCGGCCGGTACGGCTACGAGCCGCGGTTTTCCGACGACGAGGTCGAGCTCGCCAATTGCCCGTTCCACGCGCTGGCCCAGGAGCAGACGGAGCTGGCCTGCAACATGAACCACGCGCTGATCAGCGGTGTGGCCGATGCGCTGGCACCGCACGGCCCCGACGCCCGGCTCTGCCCCGGCCCGGACCGCTGTTGCGTCGTGCTCAGGCCCGCCCGCCGGTAGGCCCCCAGCGGGACAGCAATTCCTCGGCGCCGGTACACATCTCGTCGATGACGTCGGCCACCGACGCGTCGCCGCGGATCATCCCCACGCCCTGACCGGCATCCACCGGCGCGATCCGGCAGTCGCCGGCGGCGATCGCGGCGGCCAGCTCGTCGCAGGCGCCCGCGTCCAGCGCCTCCTCGTGGCCCGTCCAGTGCTCGACGAAGTCGTTGGCCAACACCCGCGACGGGAAGCGCGCCGGCCAGGGCAGCCCCTTGGCGACGTCGAAGACCCGCGTGACGGCGGTGTCGGTCTCGGTGGCCGTGACCAGCGCCC
>NZ_QMEU01000140.1 GCF_003284975.1 Mycobacterium colombiense | reverse complement strand
AAGCAGGCGTCCGCGACCTACGTCGGTGCCGCCGACCGGTCCGGGTGTGCCGCGACGCGCTTGCGGTGGCCGGATGAACCGCGGCGCGTCGCCCTATGCTTCGGCGGGAGGCACTCGATGAGGATCATCACGACAATCGCCGCCGGCACCCTGCTGGCCGGCTCGTTGGGCGGCGGCGCCGCCGTCGCGCACGCCGACAGTCCCGAGGAACAGCAAGCATGCCAGTTGCTGGATGATCCGGCCGCCGCGCAACAGGGACTCGCTCCGGCCGAATACACCTTCATGCAGTTGCGGGCCACCATGTCGGCCCAACGCGCGCGCGACATCATGTCGATTGCGGTCCAGGAGGACTGCCCGAATCACATCATCGATCTGCCGGCCAGCTGGAGGTAGGCGCGCCGCGCGCTCAGGTGTCCGATCCAACTGCGCTGGGTATGTTGACTGGCGTGCGGCTAACGGAGTTTCACGAGCGGGTGGTGCTGCGCTTTGGCACCACGTACGGGTCTTCGGTCCTGGTGGATCACGTGCTGAGCGGCTTCGGCGGGCGCACGGCCGCCCAGGCCATCGAGGCCGGCATCGAGCCGCGCGACGTGTGGCGGGCGTTGTGCGTCGACTTCGACGTGCCGCGCGAACAGTGGTGATCGCCAAGCGTTATTCGTAGCTATACGTAGGCCGGTAGCCCTTCTGCCGCAGCACGGTGGCCAGGTGCACGGCGTTACGCGCCGCATTTCCGGTGGCCGACGCGACCGTCTCGGGACGTCGTCGAGGTCGGTGTAATCGGTGCCCTATCCCGGCACCCGGTGCAGCACGCAATCACCGCATAGCGAACCCGCGGGCAGCCGATAGAAGAGGCAGCAGCTGCGGCGCCGGAATCCCAGCTGCGGGCCGGTGAGGACACCGGATCCGGCCAGCACGCCGGTGTCCAGCAGCGACCCGGTCAGCTCGGTGGTCGCGCGGCGCAGGTCGGGTCGCGCCGCCACCAGGGCCCGCGCGGCGCCCACCAGCGCGGAGGCGATGTTGCCCGCGAGCAGGGCGGGCGCCAGGTTGACCCGCAGGCCGGCGGCGAGCGGTTGCAGGTGTTCTTCGACGACGACCCGGTACAGCGCGTCGTGCGAATCGACGGGCTGCCCGACGGGCCTGGGCAGTCGTAGCCGGGTGTCGTCGTCGGCGCGTTGCAGGTCATCGAGGTCGGGGACGACGCCGTGGCCGATCGCGCAGGCGAGCACCGGTGACCACAGCCGGGTGGCGTGGGCGAGGTGGACCAGCGACGCGCCGATCCGCAGGTCCGTCGTGTGGTAGCGGCGGGCGGTGGCGTCGATCAGGTCGGCGCAGCCGTCGGCGTAGGACCGCGCGACCGGATGCCATCCCGCCGGGTCCCCACCCACGGTCAGCGCGAAAAAGCCTCCGTAGGAAGCCGTTTCGGCCAGCTGGAGGGAGATGTCCATGGGGTTCGCGACCGCCTCTCGGGGGGATCCGTCCCGAAGGGCCCGTCGGCGCCTTTCGATCGCCGATGTTGCCACACCCGCCGGGGCGCAACGGCGTGTCGAACTTGAATCGAACACCTGTTCGGCTAGGGTGGTGAGCGTTCGGCCAGTCAACTTGTCGGTGGCCTTCTCTAGTGTCACCGCCAACCGACCGATACCGGTCAGACGAACACCGACTATAGGAGAGACACCATGGCGCAAGCGCCCGACCGCGAGAAGGCTCTCGAACTGGCGATGGCCCAGATCGAAAAGAGCTACGGCAAAGGCTCGGTGATGCGTCTCGGCGACGAGACGCGTCAGCCGATTTCGATCATCCCCACCGGATCCATCGCGCTGGACGTGGCCCTGGGCATCGGCGGGCTGCCCCGTGGCCGGGTCGTGGAGATCTACGGCCCGGAATCCTCGGGTAAGACCACGGTCGCCCTGCACGCGGTGGCCAACGCCCAGGCCGCCGGCGGCGTCGCCGCCTTCATTGACGCCGAGCACGCCCTGGACCCGGAGTACGCCAAGAAGCTCGGCGTGGACACCGATTCCCTGCTGGTCAGCCAGCCCGACACGGGGGAGCAGGCCCTCGAGATCGCCGACATGCTGATCCGCTCCGGCGCGCTGGACATCCTGGTCATCGACTCGGTGGCCGCGCTGGTGCCGCGCGCCGAGCTCGAAGGCGAGATGGGCGACAGCCACGTCGGGCTGCAGGCCCGGCTGATGAGCCAGGCGCTGCGGAAAATGACTGGCGCGCTGAACAATTCGGGCACCACCGCGATCTTCATCAACCAGCTGCGCGAGAAGATCGGGGTGATGTTCGGCAGCCCCGAAACCACCACGGGTGGAAAGGCGTTGAAGTTCTACGCGTCGGTGCGCATGGACGTGCGCCGGATCGAGACGCTCAAGGACGGCACCAACGCGGTCGGTAACCGCACCCGGGTCAAGATCGTCAAGAACAAGGTGGCGCCGCCCTTCAAGCAGGCCGAGTTCGACATCCTCTACGGCCAGGGGGTCAGCCGGGAAGGCTCGCTGATCGACATGGGCGTGGAGCAGGGCTTCATCCGCAAGTCCGGCTCCTGGTTCACCTATGAGGGCGAGCAACTCGGCCAGGGCAAGGAGAACGCCCGCACCTTCCTGAAGGAAAACGACGAAGTCGCCAACGAGATCGAGAAGAAGATCAAGGAAAAGCTCGGCATTGGCGCGGTCGTGACCGATGGCTTGTCCGATGACAGCGTCCTGCCCGCCCCCGTCGACTTCTGAGCCCTCCCGCGAGGAGCAGGCGCGGGCGCTGTGCCTGCGCCTGCTCACCGCGAGAGCGCGCACCCGCGCCGAACTGCGCGGCCGGCTGGCTAAGCGCGGCTATCCCGACGACGTCAGTGAGCGGGTGCTCGACCGGTTGGCCTCCGTCGGCCTGATCGACGACGCCGACTTCGCCCAGCAGTGGGTGCAGTCCCGCCGGACCCACGCCGGGAAAAGCAAGCGCGCCTTGGCCGCCGAACTGCACACCAAGGGCGTCGACAACGACGTGATCACCTCGGTGCTCGCCGGGATCGACGCCGGCGCCGAGCGGGACCGGGCGGAGCAGTTGGTCCGGTCCAAGCTGCGCCGGGAAACGCTGAACGACGACGATGCGCGGGTGACCCGCAGGCTGGTGGGGATGCTGGCGCGCCGTGGCTACAGCCAGAACATGGCGTGCGAGGTCGTCTTCGCCGAGCTGGCCGCCGAGCGGGAGCGGCGCCGCGTCTAGCCCTGACGTGCGGTTTCTCGCGCGCCGACCGGCCGCCGTACCATGGCCGGGTGACTTCGATGGTGCGAGAGACCGTGGCGGCGGACGCCGCACCGGCGCGCACCTACCAAGTCCGCACCTACGGCTGCCAGATGAACGTCCACGACTCGGAGCGGTTGGCGGGCCTGCTGGAAGCGGCCGGATACCGGCGCGCGGCCGAGGGTGCCGACGCCGACGTCGTCGTGTTCAACACCTGCGCGGTCCGGGAGAACGCCGACAACAAGCTGTACGGCAACCTCAGCCACCTGGCGCCGCGCAAGCGCGGCAATCCCGAGATGCAGATCGCCGTCGGCGGCTGCCTGGCCCAAAAGGACCGCGACGCGCTGCTGCGCAAGGCGCCCTGGGTCGACGTCATCTTCGGCACGCACAACATCGGGTCGCTGCCCACCCTGCTGGAGCGGGCCCGGCACAACCAGGTCGCCCAGGTGGAAATCGCCGAGGCGCTGCAGGAGTTTCCGTCGTCATTGCCCAGCGCCCGCGAATCCGCCTATGCCGCTTGGGTTTCCATCTCGGTCGGGTGCAACAACAGCTGCACGTTTTGCATCGTCCCGTCGCTGCGGGGCAAGGAGGTCGACCGCAGCCCGGACGACATCCTGGCCGAGGTCAGGTCACTGGTGGCCGACGGCGCGCTCGAGGTTACGCTGCTGGGCCAGAACGTCAACGCCTACGGGGTGTCCTTCGCCGACCCGGCGCTGCCGCGCGACCGCGGCGCCTTCGCCCGCCTGCTGCGGGCCTGCGGCGACATCGACGGGCTGGAGCGGGTGCGGTTCACCTCGCCGCACCCGGCCGAATTCACCGACGACGTCATCGAGGCCATGGCGCAGACGCCCAATGTCTGTCCCGCCCTGCACATGCCGCTGCAGTCCGGATCAGACCGGGTGCTGCGCGCGATGCGGCGGTCGTACCGCGCCGAGCGCTACCTCGGCATCATCGACCGGGTCCGGGCCGCCATGCCGCACGCCGCCATCACCACCGACCTGATCGTCGGGTTCCCCGGCGAGACCGAAGAGGACTTCGCCGCCACGCTGGACGTGGTGCGGGCGGCCCGCTTCTCGGCGGCGTTCACCTTCCAGTACTCCAAGCGGCCCGGCACCCCGGCCGCTGAACTCGATGGGCAGATCCCGAAAGCCGTTGTGCAGGAACGCTATGACCGGCTGATCGAGCTGCAGGAGGCGATCTCGCTGGAAGGCAACCAGGCGTTGATCGGTCAGACCGTCGAATTGTTGGTCGCCACCGGCGAAGGGCGCAAGGACAGCCGCACCGCCCGGATGAGTGGGCGGGCCCGCGACGGCCGGCTGGTGCACTTTGCCGTCCGCGAAGCCGTCGACACACCGGGCGACATCAGGCCCGGCGACGTCGTCACCACCGCCATCACCGGGGCCGCGCCCCACCACCTCATCGCCGACGCGGGTGTCCTCACCCATCGCCGCACCCGGGCGGGTGATGCCCAGGCCGCCGGGCAGCGCCCGCGCGGCATCGGCCTTGGCATGCCCGCCGTCGGGCCGCCCGTCGGCCCGGCCGAACCCCTTGGATGTGCACGATGAAAAAAGAGACGAAAAACGAAGACCTACAGCTCGGCGCCCTGCGCACCGAGATCGAGGCCGCCGAACGCCGGGTGGCCCGCGGAATCGACCCGGGCCCGCGGGCCTTCTTCGTGTCGATCCTGGTGTTCGTGCTGCTGGCGTCGTTTGTTCTGCCGCACACCGGCGACGTGCGCGGCTGGGACGTGTTGTTCGGTAGCCACCACGCCGGTGCGGCCGCCGTGGCTTTGCCGTCGCGGGTATTCGCCTGGCTGGCGCTGGTGTTCGGCGTGGGCTTCTCGATGCTGGCGCTGGTGACGCGCCGCTGGGCGCTGGCCTGGGTCGCGCTGGCCGGCACGGCCATCGCGGGCGCCGCGGGCATGCTGGCGATCTGGTCGCGCCAGACCGTCTCCGCGGGCCACCCGGGGCCGGGCTGGGGTCTGATTGTCGCCTGGCTGACCGTGCTCGTGCTCACCTACCACTGGGCCCGGGTGGTCTGGTCGCGCACCATCGTGCAACTGGCCGCCGAGGAACAGCGGCGCCGCGTCGCGGCCGCGCAGCAGTCGACCTCGCTGCTGGACGATCTGGACGACCCCGCCGCCGAGACCACCGACGACGGAAAGACCAAGGGCGCCTGAGGGCTGCTAAGGCTTGCGGGTCAGGGCCTCGACGGCCGCCTGCGCCCACTGCCGCCACTGCTCGGCGTTGGCTCTAGCCTCGTCGGCTTCCTTGGTCCGGCCCGCCGCGGCGGCCTTCTGAGCCTGCTGTTCGTACTGCTCGGCGCGCGCCTGGAACTGCTCGGCGCGAGCCTGCGCCTGCGGGTCGGACCAGTCGACGTCGCCGGCGTCGCGCACCTTCTTCTCGACCGCGCGCAGCCGCCGCTCCAACTCGGCGGACCGCTCGCGCGGGACCTTACCGATCGCATCCCACTTCTCGGTGATCGCGCGCAGCGCCGCGCGGGCGGCGTCGTGGTTGCTGGTGTCCAGTTTCTCCGCCTCGGCCAGCAGCGCCTCTTTGGCGGCCGCGTTGGCCCGGAACTCCGCGTCTTTTTCCGCCGTCACGGCGTTGCGGGCGGTGAAGAACACGTCCTGGGCGGCCTTGAAACGCCGCCACAAAGCGTCATCGACCTCCCGCGTCGCCCGCCCGGCCGCCTTCCACTCGGTCAGCAGCTTGCGGAATTCCGCGCTGGTCGCGGCCCAGTCGGTCGAGTCGGACAGCTCCTCGGCCCGCTCGCACAGGCGTTCCTTGGCCTGGCGGATCCCCGAGCGCTCCCGATCCAGCTCGGCGAAGTGCGCTCCCCGCCGCCGGTTGAACGCCTCCCGAGCCGCCGAATAGCGCTTCCACAACGCGTCGTCGACCTTGCGGTCCACGCCGCTGATCGTCTTCCACTCGTCGAGGATCGCGCGGAACCGGTCGCCCGCGGCCTTCCACTGCGTCGAGTTGGCGGCCAACTCCTCGGCCTCCGCGGCCAGCGCCTCCTTGCGGGCGGTCTGGGTGGCCCGGTGCTCCTCACGGCGGGAGCGCTCCGCGGCGACCGTCGCCTCGGCGTGCTCGGCGATGGTGGTCAACCGGCCCGCCAGCGCATCGATGTCACCCAGCACGGCCGCCGTCGGCAGCGTCTCGGCCAGCTCGGCCGCGTGCGCCTTGATCTTGCGCGCGTCACCGCTTCCCGACGCCAGGCGCTCCTCCATCAGGGTGACCTCGGTGGCCAGGTCATCGAAGCGCCGGCCGAAGTGGGCGAACGCCGCCTCCCGGTCGCCGGCCTGCCAGGAGCCGATGATGCGCTCGCCGGCGCTGCTGATCAGCCACACCGTGCCGTCGTCGTCCACGCGGCCGAACTGGTGCGGATTGCTGGGCGGCGGCATCACCAGCGGGTGCGCGGTGGTGGGTCGCGGTGTCGGCCGGGGGCCGGGACGCGGTCCCGGACGCGGCACTGGCCGAGCCGAATCGTCGCGAGGCTCGTCAGACGTCATGCGCTCGTCACTACCTTTCGCAACCTTCCGCGCGGTCCGAGTCCCGCGCACTGCCGCGCGTAGCGGCACCGTGTCCTGCAGCTGCCGGAACCCCAGGGGTTCGCCCAACAGCCGCCTATCGATATTCAAGCAGCTTGCCCTGTCGCACGCCGCCACCTTGGCATTCCTGACCGGGCCGGCCAGCGCCGCCGGCGCCCTGTGGATGGACCGGCGGCGGTGGCCGGCGCCTCCGCGCCGGCCCGCGGCCGCGCGCGCACCGCCGTGACGACCGCGGCCGGCGGCGCGCCCGGGAGAGCGGGCAGATGTTGTGACACTTGTCCCATCCGGCGCGGCGGGCGGCGGGCGAAAATCGCTGGCAGCGAAGTGTCTTAGCCATCGCGCACAGCTACCTGTGTAGTTCTCTTAGAGTTATCCCACGCGTTGCATAGATTGCTGAAGTAATAGTTGAACGGTTACCTGCGGCGCAGTTAGCAACGTGTGGAATGTCATAAATTTGTAGTTGAACTGAACGCAAATTGTGCGTGTATTTGCCTGCGCCCCGGGGAAAGCTGGTCGGACAGTCTAGGGGCGGAGGGGTCGAGAATGTCGAAGGCTGATGTCGCGGCGTTGCTTGCTGTGTGCGCGGCGCTGGCATCCGCGGTCGGCGACGTGATCCGGCAGCGCTCCGCGCACGAGATCACCGACAAGCCGGTCGGCCATCTGGAACTGTTCCGCATGTCATTGCGGGACAGTCGATGGTGGCTGGGCGGCCTGGCCGCGATCGCCAACTACAGCCTGCAGGCCGCCGCTCTGGCCTGGGGTTCGGTGGTGCTGGTGACCGCCCTACAGGTGACCGCGCTGCTGTTCGCGCTGCCCATCTACGCGCGGCTCGCCCATCACCGCGTGCATCCCCGGGAGTGGATGTGGGCGCTCATTCTGGCCGCCGCGCTGGCGGTCGTCATCATCGTCGGGGACCCGGCGGCCGGCGTGCAGCGGGCGCCGCTGCAAACCTGGCTCATCGTCGCCCTGGTCATGGTGCCGCTGCTGGTGGCCTGCGTGGTGACGGCGCGGCTGCGGGCCGGCAGCCCGTTCGCGGCCGTCCTGCTCGCAGTGGTCGCGGGCTCCTCGCTGGCGCTGTTCGCGGTGCTGACCAAGGGCGTCGTCGAGATGTCCGAGCGCGGCCCGATGGCCGTGCTGACCTCGCCGGAGTTTGTGCCCTGGCTGCTGGTGGCCCTGTGCGGGATGATCTTCCAGCAATCGGCGTTCCGCGCCGGCGCGCTGACCGCGTCGTTGCCGACGATGACGGTGGCCAAGCCGGTGGTCGCCGGGCTGCTCGGGGTGCTCGTGCTGGGTGAGACGCTGAATGCCCATGGCCCCAAGGCGTTCGTGCTGGTGGGCGCGGTCGCCGTCGTCATCGGCGCCACGATCGCCCTGGCCCGCGGCGAGGCCGCCAGCATCGATCAGTCCGATTCCCGCGGGGACGGTGCCTCGCGAAAAGTGCCGCCCCGGGCGACACGGGCCGAAGACGACTTCGGCCCCTTCAGTGACCGTCTGGTGGTGGCCGACACCTCCGGGTGGTGACCTTTGCGGCCACGTTAGTTTGGTGGCGTGCTCAGCGCGATCGCGATCGTCCCGTCGGCGCCGGTCCTGGTGCCCGAACTGGCCGGAGCGGCCGCCCCCGAGGTGGCCGAGCTCCTCGCCGCGACGCTTGCCGCGGCGGCGCTGTTGCCCGACCGCTGGGTGGCGATCGGGGCGGGTCCTGACGACGACGAGTTCGGTCCCGGCACCGTGGGGACGTTCGCCGGTTTCGGCGTCGACGTGCCCGTCCAGTTGTCTCCGCGGCCCGACGACACCGCGACGCCGGTGCCGCTTCCCGTGTGCGCGTTGCTGGCCGGGTGGGTGCGTGGCCAGGCGCAGCCGCAGGCCAGCGCACAGGTCCGGGTCTACCGCGGCGACCGCGACGCCGCCGCCGCGTACAAGCTCGGCAACCGCCTGCGCGCACAGATCGACCGGTCACCCGAGCTGGTCGGGGTGCTGGTGGTGGCCGACGGCGCGAACACGCTGACACCGGCCGCCCCCGGTGGATACGACCCCGACAACGCCGCCGCGCAGGAGACCCTGGACGACGCGCTGGCCAGCGGCGACGTCGCCGCCCTGAGCCTGCTGCCGGACCAGATCCTGGGACGGGTCGCGTTCCAGGTGCTGGGCGGCCTGGCCGGTCCCGGGCCCCGATCGGCCAAGGAGCTGTACCGCGGGGCGCCCTTTGGGGTGGGTTATTTCGCCGGCGCCTGGCAGTTGTGACGGCCGTGCGCCCCCTGGCGATCATCGGGCCCACGGGCACCGGCAAGTCGCAGTTGGCCCTCGACTTCGCCGAACGGGTCGAGCAGCTCGGTGTGAGCGCCGAGATCGTCAACGCCGACGCCATGCAGCTCTATCGCGGCATGGACATCGGCACGGCAAAGCTGCCCGTCGAGGGCCGCCGCGGCATCCCACATCACCAGCTCGACGTCCTCGACGTCACCGAGACCGCGACCGTCGCCCGCTATCAGGGCGCCGCGGCGGCCGACGTCGAAGCGATCGCGGCCCGGCGCGCGCTGCCCGTCATCGTGGGCGGCTCGATGCTCTACATCCAGTCGCTGCTCGACGACTGGTCGTTTCCCGCCACCGATCCCGC
>NZ_QMEU01000013.1 GCF_003284975.1 Mycobacterium colombiense | reverse complement strand
CCGTAGCGCGGCTTGTCGGCGCCGCCGCAGGTGGCCGTGACGCCGGCGCGGACCAGCGCGACCATCAGCTCCCGGGCCAGCGGCCCAGACAGCGTCTCCGTCGGCGACACCACCTCGGCGACCGACAGCGCCCGCACGTCGGCGCCCGAGATCCGGACCCGGGCCGCAGAGGACAGGCCGAACCAGCCGTACGCCGGGTTGTCCAGGGTCCACAGGTGCCGGGCGGTGTCCACGGCGTGCGATCCGTCGTGCAGCAGGGCGAAACCGCGGCCGATGACGGCGTCGCCCACCTCGCTGACCGGCATGGCGCCCGGCACCGGGCACGGCCAGCGCAGCCGCACCAACTGGTCGGCGCCGGTGAACTCGTCGATCGTGGTGCGGCAGTCCACCCGCGCGACCCCGCGCCACAACGTCAGGGTTTGGGTGTAGCGCAGCAGCGACCCGATCCGGCCCCGCACCACCACCCGCTGGCCCAGCGGCCCGTGCAAGGCCCGCACGTCTGCGGGGCCTTCCGACGAGCACACCACCGGCCCCTTGGGCAGCAGATGCCACGGGCCCTCACCCTGGCTCGGGTGCGCCGGGTATTCCTCGTAGACGGCGAGCTCGTTGCCCACCCGCCCGTCTGCGATCAGTTCGCGTCCGTCCTGGATCAGCGAGGCGACGCCCCCGCCGCGCGCCGGGTCGACCTCGATCCGGTAGTGCTCGTTGCGGATCGCCGTTCCCGGCACCGGTTCCCAGCCGGCCGGTCCGCCTCCGGCCCCGGGCACCAGCCGGTACGCCCGCCAGCCCAGCGACGGCACCTCGCGGGCCAACCAGCTGACCGAGCGCCCGCCGTGCTCGACGTGCGCCGCCAACTCGGCACCGTCGGCGTCGAGCACCCGGACCCCGGCGCCGACCGGCCGGTCGAGGTGGGCGGTGACGACGTCGGTGCGCGGGCAGGTCAGCGGGTTCCACACGACCACGTCGCCCCCGCTGACGGCGCCGGACAGCAGGGCCAGCGCGCTGTCGCGGGCCGCGCGGCCCAGCTCCCAGGCGTCGCGCCATCCGGTCAGCAGGTCCAGATAGACCTGGTCGGATTCCGACCCGGTGATGGCGTCGTGGTGCGCGCCGTAGACCAGCTGCACCCACGCCTTGGCCAGCGCGGCCTGCGGGTAGGGGGCGCCGGTCAGCAGCCCGGCGAACACCGCGAAACGCTCGGCCGCCAGGACGGCGTTCTCGGCGGCCCGGTTGGCCTGCTTGGTGTCGATGTAGGACACGTCCTTGCCGGTGTAGATCGGGTTCATGTCCCGGGTTTGCGGCGACGGCACGCAGTCGCGCCGCGCCAGGTCGGCACGCACCGCCGCGAAGAACTCGCTGGGTACCGCGCACACGAACCGCGGCCACGTGTAGCGGGCGGCCCAGTCGCGGTGGATCTCGGTGACCCACTTGTTGGGCGGGGTGTAGTCGGTGCCGACCGGCAGCAACACGTTGCGGGTCAACGCGACCTTCTTGAGCTGGTCGAAGAGCTCGCACGTGGCCTCCTCGGCCTCGCCCAGCGACGCCGCGGAGTCCATCCACCAACCCGCCGAATAGTGCGCCGGCATGTAGTGGGTGAGCAGCCCGCGGCCCGACGGCGAGATCCATTCGAACTCGCTGGCGAACTGCATGCGCTCCACGTCGCCGTCGCCCAGCGCGGGACCCCACTGGTGGTGCGGTCCCCTGGCCCACGAACTCGACGTCAGCCCGGCATCGGCGGCCATGCCCGGGAACTGCGGGTCGTGGCCGAACACGTCCAGCTGCCAGGCGGTAGCCGGGTCAGCCCCCACGACGTGGCGCTGAAAACCCATGCCGTGCACCAGGTTCCGAATCGTCGTTTCCGGGCTGGTGAGGTTGGTGTTGGGTTCGTTGTAGGTGCCGCCCATCACCTCGACGCGGCCCTGGTCGATGAACCGGCGCAGGTCGGCCCGGTCTTCGGGGCGGGTGTCCCAGTACGGCTTGAGGTAATCGACCTCGGCCAGCACGAACTTGTAGTCGGGATCGCGGCGCGCCATCTCCAGATGCGCGTGCACCAGGTCGAAGCCGTTGCGCTGGCGGGCCCGCCCCGGCGGGTCTTCGGTCCACTCGCTGGTGTAGGCGCCCTGAGTGTTCCACCACACCGGGTCGTAGTGGAAGTGGCTGACCATGAACATGGTCCAGCCGGGCTCGGCCACGGTGAACTCGAACGGCAGCCGCTGACCGCCGACGTGCGCCCGCGCCGGGCGGCGTTGCCCGACGACGGGACGGTGAACGGTGACGGGGACCTCGACGACCTCGTCGCCGAGATCGGCGACCGCTTCCCCCGTCAGACCGTCCCCGTCGATGCGGACCCGCGCCGGCCCGCTTACCCCCGCGAGGGTGACCCGCACCAGCTGCAGCGGGGCGTCCGGCGGTCCGACGAACAGATCGGTCGAGGCCACCGAAGTCACCTGCATGCCCGCACCTTACGGCGACGCAGGGTTGCTGGAAAGCTGACCGTCATGGCGGATCTGACCACCCAACTGGCCGATCAACTCGACTGGCACTGGCGCAACCAACTGCGCCCGCGCCTGGACGGTCTGACCGACGACGAGTACTTATGGCAGCCCGTGCCCGACTGCTGGACCGTGCATCCGGATGGGTCGATCGATTTCGCCTTCCCGGCGCCCAGCCCGGCACCGTTCACCACGATCGCGTGGCGCATGGCACACGTCATCGTCGGCGTATTCGCGATGCGTGCCCATCACCATTTCGGCGGACCGCCGGCCGACTACCAGAGTTGGGACTATGCGACCGAGGCTGCCACCGCACTGCGGCAACTCGACGAGACGTACGCCAGCTGGATCACTGGCGTGCGCTCGTTATCCGCCGCCGACCTGACCCGCCGCTGCGGCGCGTCCGAAGGGCCATACGCCGACTACCCGCTGACCGAGCTAATTTTGCACATCAATCGAGAAGCGATCCATCACGGCGCCGAAATCGCTTGCATGCGCGACCTCTACGTCCACAACAGGAAGGATTGACATGCCCGCCCTCGCCCCGCCGGTGGCCGACGAACGCAGCGCGCTGCGCGGATTTTTGGCCTACCACCAGAGCGCGTATTTCGCGGTCAGCCACGGCCTCACCGACGATCAGGCCCGCTCCACGCCCTCGGTCAGCGCGCTGTCGATCGGCGGGCTGGTCAAGCACGCCACCGGCATGCAGCGCACCTGGATGGCGAGGGTGGCCGCCGCGCCCGGCGCGCCGCCGAAAGACCCCCGCCCGTTCGAGCAGATCAGCAGGGAGTTCGCCGATCAGCACGTGATGCGGCCCGACGAGACGCTGGCCGGGCTGCTGGACGCGTTCCAGGCCCAGAACGCGACGACGCTGCAGCTGGTGGAGTCCGCGGACCTGGACGCCGCGGTGCCCGTCCCGCGGGACATCCCGTGGTTTCCCGAGGACCAGCGGGCCTGGTCGGTGCGGTGGGTGATCCTGCACGTGATCAACGAGCTGGCCCGGCACGCCGGGCACGCCGACATCATCAGGGAGACGATCGACGGCGCCACCATGTACGAGCTGATCGCCGCGCGGGAGGGCTGGGCGATCGAGGGCTGGGTGCAGCCCTGGCAACGCAGCGAAAGCGGTGAGCGCTCGGGTTAGAGGATTGGGACTCATCCGCGCCCATTTGGCACACTGCACTGATGAGCTCTACCAAACACCGAGAGGGGGCCAAGCTCGACCGGGTGCCGTTGCCGGTCGAAGCGGCCCGGGTCGCCGTGACAGGTTGGCAGGTCACCCGCACCGCCGCTCGCATCATCACCAAGCTGCCGGGTCGCGGCCCGTGGCAGCAGAAGGCGATCAAGCAGCTCCCGCAGACCTTCGCCGACCTGGGGCCGACGTACGTCAAGTTCGGACAGATCATCGCGTCCAGTCCCGGGGCGTTCGGCGAATCGCTGTCCCGCGAGTTCCGCGGGCTGCTCGACCGGGTGCCGCCCGCCGATTCCGAGGAAGTGCACAAGCTTTTCGTCGAGGATCTCGGCGGCGACCCGTCCGAGTTGTTCGCCAAATGGGACGAGACGCCGTTCGCGTCGGCGTCGATCGCGCAGGTGCACTACGCCACCCTGCACACCGGCGAGGAGGTCGTCGTCAAGATCCAGCGCCCCGGCATCCGGCGCCGGGTCGCGGCCGACCTGCAGATCCTCAAGCGTTTCGCCCAGGCCGTCGAACTGGCCAAGCTGGGCCGCCGGCTCTCGGCGCAAGACGTGGTCGCCGACTTCTCCGACAACCTGGCCGAGGAGCTGAACTTCCGGCTGGAGGCGCAGTCGATGGAGGCGTGGGTGGCGCACCTGCATGCCTCCCCGCTCGGCAAGAACATCCGGGTACCGCAGGTGTTCTGGGACTTCACCAGCGACCGGGTGCTGACGATGGAGCGGGTGCACGGCATCCGCATCGACGACGTCGCCGCCATCCGCAGGGCCGGGTTCGACGGCACCGAGCTGGTCAAGGCGCTGCTGTTCTCACTGTTCGAGGGCGGGCTGCGGCACGGGTTGTTCCACGGCGACCTGCACGCGGGGAACCTCTACGTCGACGACCAGGGTCGCATCGTCTTCTTCGACTTCGGGATCATGGGCCGCATCGATCCCCGCACCCGCTGGTTGCTGCGCGAGCTGGTGTACGCGCTGCTGGTCAAGAAGGACCACGCCGCGGCGGGCAAGATCGTGGTGCTGATGGGCGCCGTCGGCACCATGAAGCCGGAGGCCGAGGCCGCCAAGGATTTGGAGAAGTTCGCCACCCCGCTGACCATGCAGACCCTGGGCGACATGTCCTACGCGGACATCGGCCGGCAGCTGTCGGCGCTGGCCGACGCCTACGACGTCAAGCTCCCCCGCGAGCTGGTGCTGATCGGCAAGCAATTCCTCTACGTCGAGCGGTACATGAAGTTGCTGGCGCCCAAGTGGCAGATGATGTCGGATCCGCAACTGACGGGCTATTTCGCGAACTTCATGGTCGAAGTCAGCCGCGAGCACTCCTCCGACATCGAGGTATAGGAGCTTTCTGGTGCAGGTCCGCACGGGGCATGCCATTTCGGGCGATCTGAAGCTGTATTACGAGGACATGGGCGACATCGACGACCCTCCCGTCCTGCTCATCATGGGCCTGGGCGCCCAGCTGCTGCTGTGGCGGATCGCGTTCTGCGAGAAGCTGGTCGGCCACGGTCTGCGGGTCATCCGGTACGACAACCGCGACGTCGGCCTGTCCAGCAAGACACAACACCGCGGCTCGGGTCAGCCGCTGGTGATCAAGTTGTTGCGGTCCTGGCTGGGTCTGCCCAGCCGGTCGGCCTACCAGCTCGAGGACATGGCCGACGACGCCGCCGCCGTGCTGGACCATCTGGGGATCGACCGCGCTCACATCGTCGGGGCGTCGATGGGCGGCATGATCGCGCAGATCTTCGCCGCGCGATTCCGGGAGCGGACCAAGTCCCTGGCGATCATCTTTTCCAGCAACAACTCGGCGCTGCTGCCGCCGCCGGCCCCGCGTGCGTTGCTGGCGCTGCTCAAGGGCCCGCCGCCCGACTCGCCGCGCGAGGTGATCATCGACAACGCGGTGCGCGTCGGCAACATCATCGGCAGCCCGCGCTACCGCGTGCCCGAAGAGCAGGCCCGCGCCGAGGCCGCCGAGGGCTACGACCGCAACTACTACCCGCAGGGCGTCGCGAGGCATTTCGGCGCGGTGCTGGGCAGCGGCAGCCTGCGTCGCTACAACCGGCAGACCACCGCCCCCACGGTGGTGATCCACGGCCGGGCGGACAAGCTGATGCGGCCGTTCGGTGGCCGCGCCGTGGCGCGGGCGATCGATGGCGCCCGATTGGTGACATTCGACGGCATGGGCCATGATCTTCCACAGCAGTTGTGGGATCAGGTGATCGACGTGTTGACGAAAAACTTCGACAGGGCCGGTTAGCCAAAATCATTCGGTAGAAACGCATCCCCGCGATTTTCAGTCCATGTCGCAGGGCTGTACGGTTGGCACAGAAGGGTGGGTGTCTCAATTGGCCAAACTGAAGCCGTATTACGAAGAGTCGCAGGCAACCTACGACATTTCAGACGACTTCTTCGCGCTGTTCCTGGACCCGAACATGGTGTACACCTGCGCCTACTTCAAGAACGACGACATGACGCTGGAAGAGGCGCAGCTCGCGAAGATCGATCTGGCTCTGGACAAGATGAATCTCGAGCCGGGAATGACAGTGCTCGACGTCGGGTGCGGCTGGGGCGGTGCCGTGGTCCGTGCGCTGGAGAAATACGACGTCAACGTCATTGGCATCACGCTGAGCCGGAACCACTACGCGCGCACCAAGGCGCGGCTGGCGGCGATTCCGACATCGCGGCGGGCCGAGGCCCGGCTGCAGGGGTGGGAAGAGTTCGACGAGCAGGTCGACCGCATCGTCAGCTTCGAGGCCTTCGACGCGTTCAAAAAGGAACGTTGGCCCGCGTTCTGGGATTGGGCGTATAAGACGCTTCCGGAGGGCAGCCGGATGCTGATGCACAGCATTTTCACGCATCCGCAGTCGCACTGGAAGGAGGTCGGCATCAAAATCACGATGTCCGACCTGCGTTTTCTGCATTTTCTCGGCAAGGAAATTTTCCCGGGCGGGCAGATGTGCGGCGAACCCGATATCGTCGACCTTTCCCAGCAGGCAGGTTTCTCGCTCGAACAAGCCCAATACCTGCAGCCCCATTACGCGCGCACGCTGGACATGTGGGCGGCCAATCTCGAGGCGAATCGCGACCGCGCCATCGCCATCCAGTCCGAAGAGGTCTACGACCGCTTCATGCGCTATCTGACCGGCTGCGCGGAGCTTTTCCGCAAGGGCATCTCCAACGTGGCCCAGTACACCCTCACCAAGTAGCGGGCCCGCCCCGGCGCGCGGCTTGCGGCATCGGCTGAACCGAACGATCCCCTTCGCAACGATTTGGCGATCGAAATCCAGGCTGGGTGGACGTCAACCAGTTCCCCCTGGAAAAGTAGACTTCGTAACCGCGGTCGGCTCCACGACGCGCACTTGCACCCTTGCCGAAGCACGCCTCGACGTTGGGTATCGTTGCTGGTCAACCTTGACCCTCGGCTGGGTGCGCGGGTTGTAGGAAGTGGATCTCATCCAGGAGAACAGGACGAAAATGGCTGAGCAACCGACTAGCCCGACGAAGACGCGGACGCGTTCGGAGGACATCCAGGCGCATTACGACGTCTCCGACGACTTCTTCGGCCTGTTCCAGGATCCGTCCCGGATCTACAGCTGCGCGTACTTCGAGCGCGACGACATGAGCCTGGAAGAGGCCCAGTACGCCAAGATCGACCTGAACCTGGACAAGCTGGACCTCAAGCCGGGCATGACCCTGCTGGACATCGGCTGCGGGTGGGGCACCACCATGAAGCGCGCCGTCGAGCGGTTCGACGTCAACGTCATCGGCCTGACGCTGTCGAAGAACCAGCACGCCCGCGCCGAGGCGCTGCTCGGTTCCGTCGACAGCGACCGTTCGCGGGAGGTGCGCCTGCAGAACTGGGAGGACTTCAACGAGCCCGTCGACCGCATCGTGTCGATCGAGGCCTTCGAGCACTTCGGCCACGAGAACTACGACGACTTCTTCAAACGGACGTTCGACATCATGCCCGACGATGGCCGGATGACCGTCCAGAGCAGCGTCAGTTATCACCCCAGCGACCTGCACGCCCGTGGCAAGAAGCTGACGTTCGAGACGGCGCGGTTCATCAAGTTCATCGTCACCGAGATCTTCCCGGGCGGCCGGCTGCCGTCCACCCAGATGATGGTCGATCATGGCGAGAAGGCGGGATTCGTTGTGCCCGAACCGCTTTCGCTGCGGCCGCACTACATCAAGACGCTGCACATCTGGGGCGACACACTGGAGTCGAACCGGGAGAAGGCCATCGAGGTCACCTCCGAAGAGGTGTATAACCGCTACATCAAGTACCTGCGCGGCTGCGAGCACTACTTCGCCGACGAGATGCTCGATGTCAGCCTGGTCACCTACCTCAAGCCGGGTGCCTCGAACTAGTCCGTCCTGACATCCGCGCGCCTGTCGGATTGGCGCTGCGCGGTTCGTCGAGTAGGTAGAGAGTGGAGCACAGGGCTTCGCTCACTACCGGAGGTGACGACCATGCAGTACTTCGCCTTGTTGATCAGCAAGGAGCAGGACCGTACGCCCGACGATGCCGCCACCGCGATGGCGGCCTTCGAGAGCTTTCACGCCAAAGCCGGCTCGGCCATCAAAGCCGGTGACGCGCTGGCCCCGGCCGCGGCCGCGGTGGTGGTCACCGGCGGTCCGGACGCGCCGGTGGTCACCGACGGCCCCTTCGCGGAGACCGCCGAGGTGGCCTGCGGCTACTACGTCTTCGAAGCGGAAAACCTGGACGAGGCGCTCGCGCTGGCCCGCGACGTGCCCGTCGCCGCATTCGGGGCGGTCGAGCTGTGGCCGGTGGTCCACTCGATCGAGCCGTCGCGCAAGCCGACCGGCAACGACTGGCTCGCGCTGCTGTTGGAGCCGGCCGAATCGGCACACACCCCGGGATCGCCGGAGTGGGAGGCGACTGCCGCCAAGCACGCGGACCTGCACGCCGCCGCCGGCGATCACGTGATCGGCGGTGCGGCGCTGCACGACCGGTCCACGGCGACGACGGTTCGGGTGCGTGACGGCGAGGTCCTCATCACCGACGGGCCCTACGTCGAGGGCGCCGAGATCGCCACCGGCATCTATCTGCTCAGCGCCACCGATCGCGACGAGGCCGTCAAGATCGCCTCGATGATTCCCGCCTCGACCGTGCAACTGCGCCAGCTGGCGGGCGTCTCCGGCCTGTAGCCGATGGCCGACCTGGACGGCGTCTTCCGCCGGGAATGGGGACCGGCCGTGGCCGCGCTCGCGCGGTGGTCGGGTGACCTCACCGTCGCCGAGGACGCCGTCCAGGAGGCCTGCGCCGAAGCGCTGCGCACCTGGCCGCGCGACGGGGTGCCCGCCAACCCCGGTGGATGGCTGGTGACCGTCGGCCGTAACCGCGCCCGGGATCGGCTGCGCCGCGAATCCGCGCGCCCCGGAAAGGAATTGGCGGCGGTGGTCGACGATATTCGAGCCCGCACCGATCACACCGAACCGCATCCGGTTCGCGACGACGAGCTGCGGATGATGTTCACCTGCGCCCACCCGGCGCTGGACAGACAGTCGCAATTGGCGCTGACGCTGCGGCTGGTGTCGGGTTTGACCGTCGGCGAGATCGCCCGCGCGCTGCTGCAGACCGAGACGGCGATCGGGCAGCGAATCACGCGCGCCAAGAACAAGATTCGGCACGCCAACATCCCGCTGCGGGTGCCGCCCCCCGAGTTGCTGCCCGAGCGCACACCGCACGTGTTCGGTTGCGTCTATTCGGTTTTCACCGAGGGCTATTGGTCGACCGCGGGCCCCTCGGCCGTTCGCGACGACCTGTGCGACGAAGGGATCCGGCTGGGCGGGGAGTTGTGCGTGCTGCTGCCCGACGAGCCGGAGGCGCACGCCTTGTCCGCGCTGATGCTGCTGCACGATTCGCGGCGCGCCACCCGGGTGGACGAGGCCGGCATGCTGGTGCCGCTCGAGGACCAGGACCGGCGCCGGTGGGACCGGGGCCGCATCGCGCGCGGTCTCGAGCGGCTGCGTCACGCCGAGGGCTCGACGGGCCCCTATCTGCCCCAGGCGGTGATCGCGGCGCTGCACGCCACGGCGCCGTCCTGGGAGCAGACCGACTGGGTCACCATCTGCGCCGCCTACGACCGGCTGCTCGGGCTGACCAACTCGCCGGTGGTGGCCGCCAACCGGGCGCTGGCCCTCGGATTCCGCGACGGCCCCGACGCCGGCCTGGCTGCCCTGGACGAGGTGGCACACGACCCGCGGCTAGCCCGCACCAATCTGAGCGCGACCGTGCGCGCCGACCTGCTGCGGCGCGCGGGCAGGCCCGCCGACGCGCTGCCCTGGTATCGAGTCGCGTTGGCGACCAACGGATCCGACCCGGGCCGCGAGTTTTTGCGGCGGCGCATCGTCGAGTGCGGCGGATAGCCCGCCCGGGCTCAGGACTCCGCGAAGTTGCGGGTGACGGCGGGGTCCACCGGGATGCCCGGGCCGGTCGTCGTCGAGACCACGATCTTCTTCAGGTAGCGGCCCTTGGACGCGGACGGCTTGAGCCGCAGCACCTCGTCCAGCGCGGCGCCGTAGTTCTCGGCCAGCGCCTTCTCGTCGAACGAGGCCTTGCCGATGACGAAGTGCAGGTTGGCCTGCTTGTCCACCCGGAAGTTGATCTTTCCGCCCTTGATGTCGGCCACGGCCTTGGCGACATCGGGGGTCACGGTGCCGGTCTTGGGGTTCGGCATCAGGCCGCGGGGGCCGAGCACCCTGGCGATGCGACCCACCTTGGCCATCTGGTCCGGGGTCGCGATCGCGGCGTCGAATTCCAGCCAGCCGCCCTGGATCTTCTCGATCAGGTCGTCGCTGCCGACAACATCAGCCCCCGCGGCGACGGCGGCATCCGCCTTGTCGCCGACGGCGAACACCGCGACGCGGGCGGTCTTACCGGTGCCGTGCGGCAGGTTGACCGTGCCGCGGACCATCTGGTCGGCCTTGCGGGGGTCGACGCCGAGCCGGATCGCCACCTCGACGGTCGAGTCCTGCTTGCTCGACGACGTCTCCTTGGCGAGCTTGGCCGCCTCCAGCGGGGAGTAGAGGTTGTCGCGGTCCACCTTCTCGGCGGCGGCGCGATATGCCTTGCTGTTCTTGCTCATTGATTCATCCAATCTGATGTTGGGTCGTGGTGTTTAACGCGGGCCGAAGCTGGCCCTCCCACGGGGGTTCGGGTGTTACTCGACGGTGTTGTTGCGTCGATTCGGACTACTCGACGGTGATACCCATCGACCGGGCGGTGCCGGCGATGATCTTGGCGGCCGCGTCGATGTCGTTGGCGTTCAGGTCCGCCTTCTTGGTCTCGGCGATCTCCTTGACCTGATCCCAGCTGACCTTGGCGACCTTGTTCTTGTGCGGCTCGGCCGATCCCTTGCCCACGCCGGCGGCCTTGAGCAACAGCTTGGCGGCGGGCGGCGTCTTGAGCGCGAAGGTGAAGCTGCGGTCCTCGTAGACCGTGATCTCGACCGGGATGACCTGGCCGCGCTGGTTCTCCGTGGCGGCGTTGTACGCCTTGCAGAACTCCATGATGTTGACGCCGTGCTGACCGAGCGCGGGCCCGACCGGCGGCGCCGGGTTGGCCTGCCCCGCCTGGATCTGAAGCTTGATCAGCCCGACGACTTTCTTCTTCGGGGCCATGAGATTGTGCTGTTCCTTCCTGACTGGGTTTGATGGTGGTGACCCGCCGCGCCCGGCTTCGCCGCGCTTGCGATCACCACTAACTAGAGCTTGGAGACTTGGCTGAAGGTCAATTCGACCGGGGTTTCGCGGCCGAAGATGGACACCAGCACCTTGAGCTTCTGCTGTTCGCCGTTGACCTCGCTGATCGTGGCGGGCAGCGTCGCGAACGGACCGTCCATGACGGTCACCGATTCGCCGACCTCGTAGTCGACCTCGATGGCCGGACGTTCCAGCCCGCCGACCTCGGCGGCGGCCGCCGTGGTGGCCGCACCCTTGGCGGCCTTCTTCGTCGCGCCGCGCGGCAGCAGGAACTTCACCACGTCGTCGAGCGTCAGCGCCGACGGACGCGAGGTCGCCCCGACGAACCCGGTGACGCCGGGGGTGTTGCGCACCGCGGCCCACGAGTCGTCGGTCAGGTCCATGCGCACCAGGATGTAGCCGGGCAGCACCTTGCGGTTGACCTGCTTGCGCTGGCCGTTCTTGATCTCGGTGACCTCTTCGGTGGGGACTTCCACCTGGAAGATGTAGTCACCGACGTCGAGGTTCTGCACCCGGGTTTCGAGGTTGGCTTTGACCTTGTTCTCGTAGCCCGCGTAGGAGTGGATGACATACCAGTCGCCGGGCTTGCTACGCAGCTCCGCCTTGAGCGCGGCGGCCGGGTCGACCTCTTCGGCTGGCTCCTCGGGCGCCTCGGCGGCCTCGGCCGTCTCGTCGACGGCCTGGCTCGCAGTCGCCTCGGTGACCTCAGTCGCCGCGGAGGTGCCCGTGGCCTGCGCCTCGGCGGCCTCGTCGGTCCCTTTCAGGTCGACCGCTTCACCCGCGGACGGGTCACCGTCGAAGGTAGTCACGGTTTGAGTCCTCTCTGTCACATTCAAAAGCGGCGTCGCATCGAAAGCGGCGTCACTCGCTCAGCCGAACACCAACAGCACCAGCTTGGTCAGGCCGAAATCCGCCAGGCCGACCAGCGCCACCATGAAGGCCAGGAACGCCAGCACAACGGAGGTGTAAGTGAGCATCTGCTTGCGGTTGGGCCAGATGACCTTCCGCATCTCCGCAACGACCTGCTTGAGGTAGTTGTAGACGAACACGAAGGGGTTGACCCGGTGGTCGCCGCCCTTCTTGGGCTTGGCGGCCTTCTTGGCTTTGGCGCCCTTTTTGGTCTTCTCCGGCGTCGCGGCCTCGACGTCGTCCGACGGTTCGGCGTCCTCGCCCGCCTCGGCCGCCCGCTGCCGGGACCGCTTGCCCGTGGGGCGCTGCGGCCGCGTCACCACCGCCGTCCGACCGCCGCCGGGGCGACCGTCCTCTTTGTCAGCGCCGTCGCTTGCGGCGTCGTTGGCAACATCGCCTTCGTCGCTCACCGCATGCTCCTTTGTCTGCTAGTACTTCGCGAACCATCCCGCCGATGGTGGGGACTTTCTTCCAGTGTCCACCATGCCAGGACGTTCGCCATTAGCAGGGGCGACAGGACTTGAACCTGCAACCTGCGGTTTTGGAGACCGCTGCTCTGCCAGTTGAGCTACGCCCCTTCGCGGTTGGCAGGCCAACCTGCGCTTACCTACCGGGGCTTACATGACACGCGCGCCTTCCGATTGCTCGACTCACGGAAAGCGCGCTAATGCTGGGAAAACCCCGAGGACCGAGTGTACATCGACGCGAGAGTCAGATACTAATTACGCCGTTCTGACGACCTGGCCGGAGTCCGGGTCCCAGCGCAGGTTCGCGGAGTTGTCGGCGTACTGGCCCATCAGAGTGGTGTAGGCCTCCAGGACCACCTCACCCTTGTCGTCGGTGCAGATGTTCTTGGTGACGACGATGTCGGCGCCGAAACGCTCGTCCACCGACAGGATGTCCATGCGGGCCCACAGCTTGTCGCCGGCCTTGATCGGCTTGGAGAACACGAACCGCTGGTCGACCTGCACGATCACCAGCGTCTCCATGCCGATGTCGACGTGCCGAAAGAAATCCAGCTGGACCAGCTTGGCGAAGATGGTCCCGAAGGTCAGCGGCGCGATGATCGCGTCGTGGCCGAGTTCGGCGGCGGCGTCTTCCTCGTAGTGGGCCGGGTGGCGGTTCTTGATGGCAAGCGCGAATTGGCGCAGTTGTTCCCGCCCCACAACGAAGTAGTCCGGGTAGCGCCAGATCATCCCCCGGATGTCTGTTTTGAGCGCCATGGCCTACGCGAGAGTCGCGGACGCGATGGCCCTGCCGAAGATCTTCTTGCCGCCGGTGGTGGCGGTGAGCGCGATGGTCACGGACTTGGTCTCGGGGTCGGCGGACTTGACCCGGCCGTTGAAGACCAGCTCGGCGCCCTTACCGTCGTTGGGCACCGGCACCACGGCGGTGAAGCGCACGTTGTACTCGGTCACGGCGCCGGGGTCACCGATCCACGCGGTCACGTAGCCGCCGCCGATGCCCATGGTCAACATGCCGTGCGCGATCGCGGTGTCCAGGCCGACGACCTTGGCCATCTCGTCATCCCAGTGGATCGGGTTCAGGTCACCAGAGACGCCCGCGTAATTCACCAGGTCCTGTCGGGTCAGCGGGTAGGTCTTCTCCGGCAGTAGGTCACCCACCTTCACCGAGCTGAACTCACGCAGTGGCATCAGAAAATCCCTCTTCTCCATCCTCGCCGGCACGGCCCGCCAGGGTCGTGTAGGTCTCTTGCACGACGTCACCGGCTTCGTTGGTGATGACATTCTTGGTGACGATGATCTGGGTGCCGTGCGACACACGCATCGAGTCCACGTAGACGTCGCAGTACAGCTTGTCCCCGGCCACCAGCGGGGCGAAGTACTTCAGCACCTGGTCGACCTGCACGATTTGGGCGTCCTGGACGGCGACGTTGGCGTGCTTGAAGAAGGCCGTCTGCGCCTGATAGCCGAACACCGAGACGAACGTCAACGGCGCGATCAGACCCTTGTAGCCGAGTTCGGCGGCCGCCTTCTCCTCGAAGTACCAGGCGTCGTCGTTTTTCACGGCCGTCGCGTGTTCGCGGATCTTCTCCCGCTCCACCTCGTAATGATCGGGGTAGCGATAGTGCATCCCCACCAGGCTTGAACTTAGCGGCACGATTCTTAAACTACCTAGTCAATCGGAGTAAACACGCGCGGGTGGCCGCTAGCGTGTCTCCCGATGCGCCTGGTGCTGACCGCAGTTGGGGCAGAACTTCTTCAGCTCCAGTCGGTCCGGGTCGTTCCGGCGGTTTTTCTTGGTGATGTAGTTGCGGTGCTTGCACACCTCACATGCCAAGGTGATCTTCGGCCGTACATCGGTACTGGAAGCCATGACGGTTCTCTCTCAATTCCTGAAATAAAGCTTTGCTGTTGTGTTGTAGCGATGGCCGGACTCGAACCGGCGACCTAACGATTATGAGTCGTTCGCTCTAACCGACTGAGCTACATCGCCTCTGGCCACCCCTTTTGGGGTCGGGGCCGCCACGCCTGCTCGGCGTCCGCCGAGCCCCCTAACGGAATCGAACCGTTGACCTTTTCCTTACCATGGAAACGCTCTACCGACTGAGCTAAGGGGGCCGTGCACCCGAAGCGATCTCCTCCGCGCGGGCCTAAAAGAGGGTACAGCCTGGCTTGCAGCGGAACCAAACCACGCGAGCCCCGTCGGGCGCGGGTCGTTGGCAACCGCGGCTCACCCGGCGGTCGGCGAAGCCGCGGCAACGTCAGCTGCCGCCGGACCGGTGCCCGGGCTGCCAGGCGCCCAGGTCGCTGAACTCGTCGTACTCGCCGTCCTGTTCGACGGAATCGCCCTCGTTGAGCAGGGTCCGCAACGCGAGATTGACGGCCTCGCGCGCGTCGAGGAGATGAAACCGGCGGATCGCCTCGTCGACCAGATCGACGTCGAGCTCGATTTCGACCTTCTTCTTCATGCGCCAACGATACCCAGGGCACGCCGGCCCAACCGGGTCGCAACCGGCCGTGTCAGCCGAGGTCCTAGTCTGGTCACGTGCCAGAGGACCGGCTGTACTTTCGTCAATTGCTCTCCGGTCGCGACTTCGCCGCCGGCGACATGATGGCGACGCAGATGCGCAACTTCGCCTACTTGATCGGCGACCGGCAAACCGGCGACTGCGTCGTCGTCGACCCGGCGTACGCCGCGGGCGATCTGCTCGACGCGCTCGAGGCCGACGGCATGCACCTGTCGGGGGTGCTGGTGACCCATCACCACCCCGACCACGTGGGCGGATCCATGATGGGCTTCGCGCTGGCGGGCCTGGCCGAACTGCTGGAGCGGGCGCCGGTGCCGGTGCACGTCAATACCCATGAGGCACTGTGGGTTTCGCGTGTCACCGGGATAAGCCGCAGCGACCTGACCTCCCACGAGAACCATGACAAGGTCAGCATCGGCGACATCGAGATCGAGTTGCTGCACACCCCCGGCCACACGCCGGGCAGCCAGTGCTTCCTGCTCGACGGGCGCCTGGTCGCCGGTGACACGTTGTTCTTGGAGGGCTGCGGGCGCACCGACTTCCCCGGCGGTGACTCCGACGAGATGTACCGCAGCCTGCAGCGGCTCGCCACCCTGCCCGGTGACCCGACCGTGTTTCCGGGCCATTGGTATTCGGCGGAACCCAGCGCCTCGCTCTCGGAGGTCAAGCGTTCCAACTACGTGTACCGGGCCGCCGACCTCGACCAATGGCGGATGCTGATGGGCGGCTGAGCGGCCCGGGGATCGCTCGGTGATGGCCATCCGACGGCCGCCTTCTGTGATATAAGCGGAGGGTGGATTCCATGGGTTGGATCCAGGACAGCTGGCATGATGTCACGCACGTCGGGTCCGGCACCTGGATTGCGTGGGCAGCATGGGCGGCGATCGTCCTGGCAGTCGTCACGCTGGTCTTCACCAACAGCCAGATCAACCGCAATCGCCGCGCGGCGGCCGAGCAGACCCGCCCGCACGTCGCGATGTACATGGAGCCGCATTCGGCCGACTGGCACGTGATCGAGCTGGTGGTCCGCAATTTCGGCCGGACCGCGGCCTACGACATCAGCTTTTCCTTCGACAATCCCCCCACGGTGGCCGAGTACGAGAACGCCACCGACGGCTATGCCGACGTCATCGAACTGCGGCTCCCCCGCGAGCTGCCGATGCTGGCCCCGGGCCAGGAATGGCGCATGGTGTGGGATTCCGCGCTCGACCGCGCCGAGATCGGCAGCGGCATCGAATCCCGCTTCGCCGGCACCGTGACCTACTACGACCGGCCCAATCGGCCGCACGCCCGGCGGTTCTGGCAGCGCGAGCGTTCGCCGCTGCAGACGGACGTGGTGCTGGATTGGGACGCCCTGCCGCCCGTGCAGCGCATCGAGTTGATGACCACCCATGACCTCGCGAAGCGGGAGAAGGAGAAGCTGGAGCTGCTGCGCGGCCTGCTCACCTACTTCCACTACGCCAGCAAGGAAACCCGTCCCGAGGTGTTCCGCAGCGAGATCGAGCGGATCAACGCCGCGGTCCGGGAAACCCAAGACCGATGGCGTACCCGCCAATTCGATGAACCCACCGATGTCAGCCTGCGCTGGAGTAACGCCGAAGACGACCTGGGCAAACACCACAGCCAGCCCGCCTGACGGCAAGGAGCAACGATGACCGCCCCGGTCCACTACAGCACCAAAGACTCCATCGCCGTCATCAAGATGGACGACGGCAAGGTCAACGCGCTGGGCCCCACCATGCAGCAGGCGCTCAACGACGCGATCGACCGGGCCGAGGCGGACAACGCCGGGGCGCTGGTGATCACCGGGAACGAGCGGGTGTTCAGCGGAGGCTTCGACCTGAAGATTCTCACCTCCGGCGAGGTGCAGCCCGCGATCGACATGCTGCGCGGCGGATTCGAGCTGGCGCATCGCCTGCTGTCCCATCCGAAGCCGGTGGTGATGGCCTGCACCGGCCACGCCATCGCGATGGGGGCGTTCTTGCTGTCGGCGGGTGATCACCGAGTTGCCGCGCACGCCTACAACATCCAGGCCAACGAGGTCGCGATCGGCATGGTCATCCCCTATGCCGCCCTCGAGATCATGAAGCTGCGGTTGACGCCCTCGGCCTACCAGCAAGCCAGCGGGCTGGCCAAGACCTTCTTCGGTGAAACCGCCCTCGCGGCAGGCTTTATCGACGAGATCGTGTTGCCCGAGGTGGTGGTCGACCGTGCCGAGGAGGCCGCACGCGAGTTCGCCGGCCTGCATCAGCGCGCGCACGCCGCCACCAAGCTGCGCGCCCGCGCCGACGCCCTGGCGGCCATCCGTGCCGGGATCGACGGGATCGAAGCCGAATTCGGCGTCTGAACTGCTAAGGGCGAACGCGGTGGCCGCCAATGGCCGCCACCGCGTTCAGCTCGCCTCCTCGACGCCAGTCTGGCACGTGCGCGGCGTGCCGTCACTTCACTCGGCAACCCCGTCTCAGTCGTCGGCCGTAACCCATTGATAGGGAAGGAATTTCCCGTCGAACGTCACCACGACCCGGTCGCCGGACGGGTGCGGCTTCTTCTGCACGTCGAGGCTGAAGTTGATGGCGCTCATGATGCCGTCGCCGAACTGCTCGGCGATCACCTCCTTGAGGGCGCCGCCGTAGACCTGCAGGGCCTCGTAGAAGCGGTAGATGGTCGGGTCCGTGGGGACCGCGGTGGGCAGGCCCCCGCGCATGGTCGGCGCCGCCAGCACCGCTACCGCGGACTCGTCGAGCTTGAGCTTTTCGGCCAGCACCTTGGCCTGCTCCACCGGAATCGGGTGCTGGCCGAGCAACGCGGCCGTGGTCCACAGCAGCGGCCGGTCGATCGTGTCGGCCAGCTCCTGCCACGTCAGCCCCTCGCGGATCCGGGCTATAACGACCTGTTCGGTGATCTCGGTTCGGTTCATAGCGCTCAAGCATGCCCGCCCGGGCTCATTCCGGCTTGGTGGCGGTGACCAAGCGGGTGGAGAACCAGGGGCCGCCGTACCACATGCGCCAGCCGAGATTGCGCCGCCGCACGTTGCGCCAGCCGAGTTCGCGCAGCCGGGCGGCGTGTTGGCGCGTCTCCCACAGGTCGGCGATGGCGAGCCGCCGCCCGGCCGCAGCACGCGCGCGGCTTCATCGAGCGCCCGGCGCCGGCCGGCGTGGCCGGGGATGTTGTGGATGGCCAGGTTGCTGACGATCACGTCGACGCTTTCGTCGGCGAAGGGCAGCGCGGTCATGTCGGCGGTGTGCAATTCGATCCGATCGGCGACGCCTTCGGCCACCGCGTTGGCCAGCGTGGCCCGCTCGGAGTTGTCGGTCTGGTCGGCCTGCCACAGGTCGACGCCGATCGCGCGGCCCCGGGGCAACCGTTTGGCCGTCGCCAGCAACACCGCGCCCCGGCCACAGCCGAGGTCGAGCACGGTTTCGTCGCCCGCCAGGCGCAGGTCGCTTAGAACCCGGTCCCAGACGACGAATTTTCCGGCCCGGGTGGCGTACATGTACAGGGCGACGGCGCCCGCGACGCCGGCGGACGACACCGCGGCCAACGCCGCCCGTAGCCGCCTGCCGCGCGCCCAGCTGATTCCGGCGAACGCGGCCAGGCCGGCAGCCTGAGCGGCGATGCCGACCGCCTGCGCGCGCGGCGACACGGTGTGGAAGGAACCGTCTATTCCGTAATCGCCGCGATGGTCGTGCACGCCGATCATCTTACGACTCGACAAGGCGCCGAACGTTTTTCGTCGTGGTCCTCACCAGCGGCCGTGGTGTACCACCTCGGCGAACGGCCGCCGGTTGGGCTTGCGGATCGGCGCGAGCGGGCGATCGGCGGGGTAGCCCAGCCCGAGCAGGAAAGCCACCAGGTAGTCGTCGGGCACGCCCAAAATGGCGCGCGCCTTGTCCTGCTCGCCCACCGACGAATGACCGGTCCCGATGCCCAGGTCGGTGGCGGCGATCATCATCGCCATGGTGGCCTGGCCGACGTCGTAGTTGTCGGTCACCACTCGGCGCTCGTCGGGCGGCACCGGGACCACGATGGCGATCGCGGCCGCCGCCCCGGCGATGTGACCGGCGCCCCGCCAGACCGTGGACAGCTCCTGCAGCTGGTCGCCGTCGGTGACGATGACGAAGTCCCACGGCTGGCGGTTCTTCGCCGAGGGCGCGCGCCAGCCCGCTTCGGCGATGCGGTCCAGGTCCTCGGCCGGTATCGGCTTGCGCTGGTACTCCCGGACATTGCGACGGGCACGGATCGCGTCCCAAGCTTGCATCTGGTTGCCTCCAGTAACTGTTTTCCCGCATCAACCGGCGTAGGATCTGGTGAATTCCCAGGTGGCGATTGCGCGTTCGCCCGCAGTCTAGCCCCGACACATGTGAGTGCACGGGCGCCAACGCAGCCAAACACCTTGGGCCACAGCTCAACACGTTCTGCGCGAGACGGCCATGGCCGCGGTTGCCGGCCGGTTGGGTTTGACTATCGCGTTTCCGGGAAGCCGGGATGAACCGAATGAGCGGCCCGCTCGTGAACAACCGAATGGCCCCAAGTCAGAAAGGCGGGTAGCCGCCGTGGCAGAGCACCTGACACCGCACTTCGAAGAGGTACAGGCCCATTACGACCTCTCCGACGACTTCTTCCGGTTGTTCCTCGATCCCACCATGACGTATAGCTGCGCGTACTGGGACCGCAACCGGGACATATCGCTGGAAGAGGCGCAACTGCGCAAGATGGACCTCTCGCTGGGCAAGCTGGGCCTGCGACCGGGCATGACGTTGCTGGACATCGGGTGCGGCTGGGGCGGCACGATGCGCCGCGCGCTGGAGAACTACGACGTCAACGTCATCGGTCTGACGCTGTCCGAGCACCAGGCCGCGCACGTGCAGAAGCTCTTCGACTCGTTGGACACCGAGCGCAGTAAGCAGGTGCTACTGCACGGCTGGGAAGAGTTCGACGGGTACGCGGACCGGATCGTCTCCATCGGCGCGTTCGAGCACTTCGGCTACGACCGCTACGACGACTTCTTCGCGATGGCCTACCGCACCCTGCCCGAGGACGGGGTGATGCTGTTGCACACCATCACCATGTTGACCCCGCAGCAGATCGTCGAGCGTGAGCTGCCGATGACCGAGGAGCAGACGAGCTTCAACGAGTTCATCGCCACCGAGATCTTCCCGGGGGGCCAGCTGCCGGCGATCGAGATCGTGGAGTTCCACGCCTCGAAGATGGGTTTCAACCTGAAACGCAGGCAGTCGCTGCGGTTGCACTACGCCCGCACACTCGACCACTGGGCCGAGGCTTTGCAGGGGCACCACCGCGAGGCCGTCGAGATCCAGTCCGAAGAGGTCTACCAGCGCTACATGCGGTACCTGACGGGCTGCGCCGACGCATTCCGGGCCGGATACATCGACGTCAACCAGTTCACGCTGGCGAAGTAGGCCACCGCGTCGGTGTCGGGGTTTATCGTGACACCGCAATGCCGCTTCATCTGCACCGTGCCGAGCGCACCGATCTCCTGGCCGACGGCCTCGGCGCCCTGCTGGCCAACCCGTTGCCCGACCCGTTCGCCACCGAACTGGTCGTGGTGCCCGCGCGCGGCGTGGAGCGTTGGCTCAGCCAGCGGCTGTCCCATGTGCTCGGGGCGCGCGGCGGCGACGGGGTGTGCGCCGGGGTGGCGTTTCGCAGCCCTGCCTCGTTGATCGCCGAGATCACCGGCACCGCCGACGACGATCCGTGGTCTCCGGACGCCATGGTGTGGCCCCTGCTGGAGGTCATCGACTGCTCGCTGGACGAACCGTGGTGCCGCACGCTGGCATCCCATGTCGGTCATTTCCACACCGGCGCGGAGGCCGAGCTGCGCCGGGGCAGGCGATACGAGGTCGCGCGCCGGCTGGCCGGGCTGTTCGACTCCTACGCCCGGCAGCGCCCGCAGCTGCTCGTCGACTGGGGCAACGGGGACATCGGCGATCTCGACGAGGACCTGCGCTGGCAGCCGCAGCTGTGGCGGGCGCTGGTCGCGCGGGTCGCCACCGACCCGCCGCACGTCCGTCACGCCGAGACCATCGCGCGGCTGAAGGCGGCGCCCAGCGCGCTGCCGCCGCGGCTGTCGCTGTTCGGGCATACCCGATTGACCCGCACCGACGTCGAGCTGTTGGAGGCGGTGGCGGCCCACCACGAGCTGCATCTGTGGCTACCGCACCCCAGTGACGAGCTGTGGCGCGCGCTGGCCGGCGCGCACGGCGCGATTCCCCGGCGCGACGACGTCAGCCATCGCGCGGTGTCCCATCCGCTGCTCGCGACGCTGGGACGAGACCTGCGTGAACTGCAACGCAGCCTGCCGGCGGACGCGCGGACCGACGATTACCTACCCGGCGACGTCCGCCCGGAGACACTGCTCGGCTGGCTGCAGAGCGACATCGCCGCCAATGCCGTTCGCCCACTTGGGCGCACGCTGGCCGCCGAGGACCGGTCGGTGCAGATCCACAACTGCCACGGCCCGGCCCGCCAGGTCGACGTGCTGCGCGAGGTGCTGCTCGGACTGTTGCAGGACGACCCGACGCTCGAGCCGCGCGACATCCTGGTGATGTGCCCGGACATCGAGACCTACGCGCCGCTGATCGTGGCCGACTTCGGCCTGGGCGACGTGGTGCACGGCGCGCATCCGGCCCACCAGCTGCGCGTGCGGCTGGCGGACCGCTCGCCGATCCAGACCAATCCGCTGCTGGGGGTGGCCGCGCAGCTGCTGGCGCTGGCGGCCGGCCGGGTGACGGCCAGCGAGGTGCTCAACCTGGCGCAGGCCCCGCCCGTGCGTGCGCGGTTCGGGTTCACCGACGACGATCTGGAGGCCATCACCCGCTGGGTCCGGCAGGCCAACATCCGGTGGGGATTGGATCAGCAGCATCGCCGGCCCTATCACGTCGACTTCGTACACAACACATGGCGTTTCGGCATCGACCGGATCCTGGCCGGCGTCGCGATGTCGGACGATTCGAACGCGTGGATCGACGCGACGCTGCCACTCGACGACGTCAGCAGCAATCGCGTCCAATTGGCCGGCCAGTTCGCCGAATTCGTCGCGCGGCTCCAGTATGTCCTGGACTCACTCACCGGCGCCCGGCCGCTGAGCGGATGGCTGGCCACGCTGACCGACGGCGCCACGATGCTGACCCGGGTCAGCGATGCGGACGCCTGGCAGACCGGTCAGATGCAACGCGAGTTCGCCCAGATCGCCGCGCACGCCGGATCCCGCGCCGCCACCCCGCTGCGGCTGGCCGACGTTCGCGCGCTGCTGACCCGGCGCCTCTCCGGTCGCCCGACACGGGCCAACTTCCGCACCGGCACCCTCACGGTGTGCACCATGGTGCCGATGCGCTCGGTGCCACACCGGGTGGTGTGCCTGGTGGGCCTCGACGATGGGCTGTTCCCGCGGCTCGGCATCGTCGACGGTGACGACGCGCTGGCCCGCTGCCCGATGACCGGCGAACGCGACATCCGTTCCGAGGACCGGCAATTGCTGCTCGACGCGATCGGCGCGGCCACCGAGAAACTGGTCATCACCTACACCGGCGCCAACGAGTACTCGGGGCAGCCGCGTCCCCCGGCGGTGCCGCTGGCCGAACTGCTCGACACCCTCGACGTGACCACGCCGGCCAAGGTGCGCGACCGCATCGTCGTCGAACATCCGTTGCAGCCCTTCGACATTCGCAATGTGATCCCCGGCGGCCTGGTCCCCGACGTGCCGTTCAGTTTCGACCCCACGGTGCTGCGCGCGGCCCGCGCGACCACCGGCGACCATGGTGAACGACCGAAATTCATCTCGGCGCCGCTGCCGCCCCCGCCGCCCGGCGACGTCATCCTCGCCGACCTGGTCGGCTTCTTCAAAGACCCGGTGAAGGGCTTCTTCCGCGCACTGGAATTCACGCTGCCCTACGACGTCGACGGCGTACAGGACGCGATCCCGGTCGACGTCGACGGCCTCGAGGAGTGGACGGTCGGCGACCGGATGCTGGGCGACATCCTGCGCGGCATGACTCCCGACGACGCGCGGCAAGCCGAGTGGCGGCGCGGCACGCTGCCGCCGGGTCAGCTGGGCTGGCGCAAGGTCACCGAGATTCGCGACCAGGCCGCCCTGCTGGCGCGCGAGGCGATGCGTCACATGGAGAGTCACCGCCCGGCGGCCGCCTACGACGTCGACGTCGACCTCGGCGGCGGGCGGCGCCTCACCGGCACGGTGTCACCGGTGTACGACGACCGGTTGGTGTCGGTGACGTATTCCCGGCTGGACGGCAAGCATCTGCTCGAATCGTGGATCCCGTTGCTGGCGTTGGTCGCTCATGATCCCCGCCGGAATTGGTCGGCGGTGTGCATCGGCCGCATGCGCCGGGGGACCACCACCCGGGTGGAGGGCCTGGGCCGGCCGCGCGAGGGTGAGGACGCCACCGAGATACTGCGCGAGCTGGTGGCGATCTACGACGCCGGGCGGCGTGAACCGATTCCGTTGCCCATCAAGACGTCCTACGCCTGGGCGGCCGCCCGGCACGGCGGCGAGGACCCGGTGACCGAGGCCCGTTACCGGTGGAGATCCAGTGACCGCTTCCCGGGTGAGGACCAGGCCCCGGCGCACGTGCGGGCGTGGGGAAAGGGAGCCCCGCTCGATGAGCTGATGCAACCCGTGCGGCCGGGCGAGGAGTGCGACGGCGAAGACAACCGGCTCGGCGCCTACGCCGCCCGGGTCTGGTTGCCGATGCTGCGCGCCGAGCGGAGCCCGGTGTAGATGGAACGCTTTGACCTGTTGGGTCCGCTGCCGGCCGAGCGGTCCACCACGGTGCTGGAGGCCAGCGCGGGAACCGGCAAGACTTTCGCGCTGGCTTCGCTGGTGACCCGGTATGTCGCCGAGGGCGTGGCGGCGCTCGACCAGATGCTGCTCATCACCTTCGGCCGGGCCGCCAGCCAGGAGCTGCGCGAACGCGTCCGCTGTCAAATGGTCGACGCGGTACGCGCTTTCGGCGATCCGTCCACCGTCGGCGACAATCAGGTGGTGGCGCACCTGCTCGACGGCACCGACGAGCAGCGCGCGGCGCGCCGTCAGCGTCTCCGTGACGCGCTGGCCGGTTTCGACGCGGCGACGATCGCCACCACCCACCAGTTCTGCCAGCTGGTGTTGCGCTCGCTCGGCGTCGCCGGCGACACCGCGGCGAGCGTGACGCTGCTCGACAGCCTCGATGACCTGGTGATCGAGATCGTCGACGATCTGTACCTGGCCCACTTCGGCCAGGAGCGCGACGATCCGGTGCTGGACTACCGCGAGGCGCTGCGGCTGGCCCGCGAGGTGGTGAAGAACCCGTCGACGCAGCTGCGGCCGCGCGACCCGGATCCGGACTCGCGGGCCGCCGTCGGCCTCAGGTTCGCCAATGACGTTCTGGCCGAACTGGAAACGCGCAAGCGGCGGCTGGGCGTGCTCGGTTATGACGACCTGCTGATCCGGCTGGCCGAGGCGCTGGCCACCGAGGGCTCCCCCGCCCGGCTGCGCATGCATCAACGCTGGCCGATCGTCATGGTCGACGAGTTCCAGGACACCGACCCGGTGCAGTGGCAGGTGATCGACCGGGCGTTCAGCGGGCGCTCCACCGTGATCCTCATCGGCGACCCGAAGCAGGCGATCTACGCGTTTCGCGGCGGTGACATCGTCACGTATCTGCGGGCGGCCGAGACGGCGGGTGAGCGCAAGACGCTGGACACAAACTGGCGCAGCGACTCCGCGTTGCTGCAGCGGCTGCAGGTGGTGCTGCGCGGCGCGCAGCTCGGCGACCCCGCGATCGTGGTGAACGACGTCGACGCGTATCACCGCGGCCATCGGCTCGCCGGTGCGCCGCACAACGAGCCGTTCCGGCTGCGCGTAGTGGCGCGAAAGACGTTGGGCCGCCGCGGTGTTGCGAACCTGCCGATCGACCAGGTGCGCGAGCACATCGGCGCCGACCTCGCGTCGGACATCCGCGCGCTGCTGGCCAGCGGTGCCACGTTCGCCGGCAGACCGCTGCAGGCCAGGGATATCGCCGTGATCGTGGAGAAGCACCGAGACGCGCACGCCTGCTTCACCGCGCTCTGCGATGCGGGTGTTCCCGCGGTCTACACCGGCAACTCCGATGTGTTCACCTCCGAGGCGGCCGAGGACTGGCTGTGCCTGCTGGAGGCCTTCGATCAACCACACCGGCCAGGCATGGTGCGCGCGGCCGCGGCGACGATGTTCTTCGGCGAGACGGCCGAGTCGCTGGCGGCCGGCGGTGACGCGCTCACGGATCGGATCGCGAAAACCTTGCGGGAGTGGGCCGGTCACGCCCGCGAACGCGGCGTCGCGGCCATCTTCGAGGCCGCCCAATTGCTGGGCATGGGCAACCGCGTGCTCGCCTGGCAGGGCGGCGAGCGGCACATGACCGACCTGGCCCATGTCACCCAGCTGCTGCAGGATGTCGCGCACCGCGAGCACTACAGCCTGCCCGCGCTGCGCGATTGGCTGCGCCGACAACGTGATGAGCGCAGCGGCGCACCGGAACGCAATCGCCGGCTCGACAGCGACGCCGCCGCCGTCCAGATCATGACCGTCTTCGTCAGCAAGGGCCTGCAGTACCCGATCGTGTACCTGCCGTTCGCATTCCATCGCAACACCCAGGACAGCGACGTGGTGCTGTTCCACGACGAGGACGGCACGCGTTGCCTGCACGTCGGGGGCAAGGACAGCCCCGACTTCAAAGCCGTCGAGCGGCTGGGCCGCAAAGAGGACGCCAGCGACGACAGCCGCCTGACCTACGTCGCGCTCACCAGGGCGCAGTCCCAGGTGGTGGCGTGGTGGTCGCCGGCGTACTACGAGCCCAACGGCGGCCTGTCGCGGCTGCTGCGTGGCCGGCGGCCCGGGGAGCCGGTAGTGCCGGACCGGTGCGAACCCGCGAAGGTCTCCGACGACGACGCCCTGGCCCGGCTGCGCGAGTGGGAGGCGGCCGGCGGGCCGGTGATCGAGGAGTCGCTGGTGGCGGCGGCCCCGACGCTGCCCGCCGAGCCGGTGCCGGCGCGCCTGGAGAATCGCCACTTCCACCGTGGCATCGACACCGGCTGGCGGCGCACCTCGTATTCCGGTCTGATCCGGGCGGCGCAAACCAGCGGGGTGAGCAGCGAACCCGAAATCGGTGAACTCGACGACGAAGTCGGCGACATCCCGTTGGTGTCCGCGGTGTCCGGGCCGGACGTGCCATCGCCGATGGCCGAGCTTCCCGCGGGCGCCACGTTCGGCACCCTGGTGCACGCCGTGCTCGAGACGGCCGATCCCTTCGCCGCGGATCTGGCCGCCGAGCTGGAGGCGCAGATCCGGACGCACTCGACGTGGTGGCCGGTTGCCGTTGCCCCCGAGGAGCTGGCCGCGGCGATGGTGCCGATGCATGACACACCGCTGGGGGCGTTGACGGGCGGGATCACGCTGCGCCAGATCGGGTTGTCAGACCGGTTGCGCGAGCTGGACTTTGAGCTGCCGCTGGCTGGCGGCGACCGTCGTTCGACGGCTACCCAGGTCCGGCTGGCGGATCTGGCGCCGCTGCTGCGCGAGCACCTGCCGCACGACGACGTGCTGGCATCGTATGCCGACCGGCTGGCCGAACCCGGCCTGGGCGATCAGTCGCTGCGTGGATACCTCACCGGTTCCATCGACGCCGTGCTCCGCGTTCCGGACGGCACCGGGCACCGGTTCGTGGTGGTGGATTACAAGACGAACCGGCTCGGGGAACCGGAGCGGCCGCTGACCGCCGCCGACTACGACCGGCCGCGGATGGCCGAGGCCATGTTGCATTCGGACTATCCGCTGCAAGCGTTACTGTATTGCGCTGTGCTGCACCGGTTTTTGCGGTGGCGGTTGGCGGATTACGACCCGAGCCGGCATCTCGGCGGCGTCCTGTATCTGTTCCTGCGGGGCATGTGTGGTGCCGACACGCCGGTGCTCGACGGCCATCCGGCGGGGGTCTTCGATTGGCAGCCGCCCTGGCCGTTGGTTGCGGCGCTGTCGGACCTCCTCGACGCGCGGGGGGTGGCCGCGTGACGGTCGAAGCCATGTTCGCGACCGGGCTGCTGCGCACGTTCGCCGATGCCTGCGTTTTCGAGCCCGCCGATATCCATGTCGCGCAACGGCTTACGGCGCTCACCGGCGAGCCAGACGAGCGGGTGGCGCTCGCGGTCGCCCTGGTGGTGCGCGCGCTGCGAGGCGGGTCGGTGTGCGTCGATCTGCGCGCAGTGCCCGCGCAGGTGAGTGCGCCCGACCTGCCCTGGCCGGAGGTCGACGACTGGATGGCGGCGGTGCGGGACAGCGCAATGCTGCAGACGCCGCCAGTGCTAAGGCTGCTCGGGGACCTGCTTTACTTCGACAGGTACTGGCTCGAGGAAGAGCAAGTATGCACCGACCTGCTGGCGCTTTCGGTGGCGCCCGCGAGCGTCGAATCAGCCACCTACGACAGGCTTTTCCCGTCCGGGTACGACGAGCAGCGGGCCGCCGCCGAGATCGCTGTGTCACAGGCACTGACCGTGTTGACCGGCGGGCCCGGGACCGGCAAGACCACCACGATCGCCCGCCTGCTCGCCCTGCTGGTCGAACAGGCCGAGCGTGCCGGCCGGCCGCGCCCCCGGATCGCGCTGGCCGCACCGACCGGCAAGGCGGCGGCCCGGCTGGCCGAAGCGGTGGCCGCGGGAATCGAGGAGCTGCCCGCGGGGGACAGGGCGCGGCTGACGGGTCTTCCGGGAACCACGCTGCATCGGCTGCTTGGTCCCCGGCCGGATACGTCGGTGCGGTTCAAGCACAATCGCGGCAATCGGCTGCCACACGACGTCATTGTGGTCGACGAAACGTCGATGGTGTCGTTGACCATGATGGCCCGGCTGGTCGAAGCCGTCCGGCCCGACACCCGGCTGATCCTGGTCGGCGACCCCGACCAGTTGGCCTCGGTGGAAGCGGGCGCGGTGCTGGCCGACCTGGTGGACGGGTTGGCCGGTCGCGACGATATCCGGGTGGCCGCCCTGCGCACCCCGCACCGGTACGGCACGTCGATCGGCGCCCTGGCCGAGGCAATCCGGGTCGGTGACGCGGACCGTGTCCTGGAGTTATTGACGGCCGGCGGTGAACACGTCGAGTGGGTGGACTCCGAGCGCCCGGCCGACCGGTTGCGTGAGGTGTTGGTTGCGCACGCGTTGCGGCTGCGCTCCGCCGCGCTGCTGGGCGCGGTGCCACAGGCCTTGGCCACGCTGGACGAACACCGCTTGCTGTGTGCGCACCGCGAGGGGCCCTACGGTGCGACGCACTGGAATACCGAGGTGCAGAAGTGGATTGGCGAAGCGACCGGACAGCCGGCGTGGTCCCAGTGGTATGCCGGGCGTCCCCTGCTGGTGACGGCGAACGACTACGGGCTGCGCCTGTACAACGGCGATACGGGCGTGACGGTGGCCGGCGCGGACGGACTGCGGGCGATCATCGCCGGCGCGACCGGGCCGCTGGATTTCGCGACCAGCCGCCTCGGCGAGGTGGAGACCATGCACGCCATGACCATCCACAAGAGCCAGGGCAGCCAGGCCGACGAGGTAACGGTGCTGATACCGCCGGAGGATTCGCGACTGCTGACGCGCGAACTGTTCTACACCGCGGTGACACGCGCGAAGACCAAGGTGCGGGTGGTGGGACCCGAGGCGTCGGTCCGCGCGGCGATCGAACGCCGGGCGCTGCGGGCCACCGGGTTGCGGCAGCGGCTGCGGTCGGTCAGGTAGGTGCGGGGGCGGCCTGGCCGGCGCTTTGGGAGCGTGCCCGCCAACGCGCGCGCCGTGTCCGCGCCGCGGCTGAAGCCGAAGATGTACACCGCGTCGCCCGGGCGCCAGTGCCCATCACGTATCGGTATGCCTGTGCGACATTGTCTTTCAGGCCCGCCCCGAACGCCTTCTCGATCAGCAGCGCGAACCAGCGACGTTCCCCGGGGGCCCCGCACCGCGCCGTGTTGGAAATAGCCGGATAGGGTGGGCGGCCAGCGGTGCGGAAGAATCGCGGTCGACATGGACGACGACGACGCTCCCGCACCGGCACCGCGGCCTGGCTCGCGGCGTGCCCACATCGCGCGGCTCGCCGTGTTCGCCGCGTTTCTGGCCGTGGTCTTCTATCTGGTGGCCGTGGCGCGGGTGATCAACATCGACGAGATCCGGGGCGTGGTGTCGGCCACCGGGCCGGCGGCGCCGCTGACCTACGTGGCGGTCTCGGCGGTGGTCGGCGCGTTGTTCGTTCCCGGCTCGATACTGGCCGCGGGCAGTGGGTTGCTGTTCGGTCCGCTGCTGGGTGTCTTCGTGACGCTGGGCGCGACGGTGGGCACCGCGATCGTCGCGAGTTTCGTCGGTCGCCGCGCCAGCCGCGACAGCGCGCGCGCACTGCTAGGCAGCGCCCGGGCCGATCGCATGGACGCCCTGATCGGGCGCGGCGGGTTGTGGGCGGTCGTCGGCCAGCGCTTTGTCCCCGGGATCTCCGATGCGCTCGCCTCCTATGCGTTCGGGGCTTTCGGAGTTCCGGTGTGGCAGATGGGTGTTGGCGCCTTCATCGGTTCGGCGCCACGGGCATTCGCCTACACCGCGCTGGGCGCGTCGATCGGGAATCGGTCGTCGCCGCTGGCCTACGCAGCGATTGCGGTGTGGTGCGTGAGCGCGATCGTCGGCGCGTTCGCCGCGCATCGCGGCTACCGCAAATGGCGTGGGCACGCGGGCGACGAGCGAGAGCGAAACCCGGCGTCCGATTCCTAGGGCCGCTGGCGAACGTCCGTCGCGGGCGGCCCGGACTTGTCGGTGGTGGCTGCGATGATGACGTCATGTCCCCGACCGCGACTGCAGCCAGCGTCGAAGCGTCCCCGAAGGAACGTCTCGAGGAGCTCTTCGACGAACTGGCGGAGTTGACCGGTCAGCGCAACGCGATTGATGGGCGCGTCGTGGAGATCGTGGCCGAGATCGACCGCGACGAGTTGTGCGGGATGACCGGGGCGCGGTCGGTGCCGGCGTTGGTGGCCTGGAAGACGGGCTGCTCGCCGGCAAACGCCCACACGATCGCCACCATCGCGAGCCGGCTGGAGGACTTCCCCCGCTGCGCGGCGGGCATGCGAGAAGGCCGGCTGTCGCTGGACCAGGTCGGGGTGATCGCGGCGCGGGCCGGCGAGGGCTCTGATGAGCATTACGCCGAGCTCGCCGCGGTGGCCACGGTGAACCAGTTGCGTACCGCGATCAAGCTCGAACCGCGTCCCGACCCCGAGCCCCGGCCGGAGTGGCGGGGGCCGCTGGCCTCGATCACTAAGACCTCCGACGAGCAGGGCAGCTGCTACCGGATCACCCTTCCGCACCCCGATGCGGCGACGTTCGACGCGGCGGTGGCGTCGCATCGTGAGGCGCTGATCGCTGAGTGGAAACGCGACGGCGCGGGCACATCGGATCAGCGGCCGCCGGTGCCGGGCACGGTCGAGGCGTTTATGCGCCTGGTCGAGGCCGGCTGGGATGTCGAGGCGGCGCGGCGCCCGCACGGGCAGCACACCACCGTGGTGGTGCATGTCGATGTCGAGCAGCGCGCTGCGGCACTGCATTTGGGTCCGTTGCTCTCCGATGCCGACCGCCGATACCTGACCTGTGATGCCACGTGTGAAGTGTGGTTCGAACGCCACGGCGAGGTCATCGGTGCCGGGCGGGCCACGCGGGTGATCAACCGGCGGCTGCGCCGCGCCCTGGAATATCGCGACCGCACCTGTGTGGTCCCGGGTTGTGGTGCCACCCGCGGCCTGCACGCCCACCACATCCGGCACTGGGAAGACGGCGGCCCCACCGAACTAGCCAACCTGGTGCTGGTCTGTCCCTACCATCACCGGTCACACCATCGGGGTGTCATCACCCTCTGCGGGCCCGCACACGCACTCGTGGTCCGCGACGACGAAGGCCGAGTACTGAGCCCGGGATCGCTGGCGCGCCCACCCACGGGGCCCCCACCTGCGGTGGCGCCGTGTCCGGGACCGATCGGCGAACGCGCCGACTGGTGGTGGTACACACCCTTCCAACCCCACCCACCACCAAACAACTAGGGACGACGGGTCCTTACCGGCAACGCATCGGTGCTCTAAAACGTTGGGGCGCAGAGGTATTCGTTCGCGCCCGGACCGCCTACCCCGCCGTGGACAGCGGCGCTAGCTCGCCGCGCGCTGCGCCGCGACGAACAGATTGCCTGGCACGTAGTCGCGAACCTCCTCGGGCGCCGCACGCCCATAGCCGGCCATCAATTCGTCGGCCGGGGTGACCGTCACCTCCCAGCCGTGGCGGCCGAACCATTCGCCGACGTCCTCGCGCTCCTCGAAATACCAGAGTTCGTCGGTGCGGGGTATCTCACGATCCGGATCCACGCCGGCCATCAGCCCGCGGATCCGATCCATCCGCTCGCGGCGCTTGGCGCGGGCTTGCGGGTCGAGGAACTTCGGACCCAGCGCCTCCACGGCCACCCGGCTGCCCGGCGCGGTCAACCCCTGGATGCGCTCGAACAGCAGATCTTGGGCGGCCGCCGGCAGATACGGCATCAATCCTTCGGCCGACCAGATGCTGGGCGCGTCGGCGTCAAATCCCGCCTGCCGCAACGCTGTCGGCCAATCCTGGCGCAAATCCACCGGCACCGCGACGCGATTGCAGGCGGGCTGCGCCCCGTGTTCGGCCAACGTGGCCGCCTTGAAGTTCAGCACCTTGGTCTGGTCGAGCTCGTAGACCGTCGTGCCCGCAGGCCACGCCAACCGCCAGGACCGCGCGTCCAGGCCGGCCGCCAGGATCACCGCCTGCCTTATGCCGGCGCCGGTGGCTTCGAGGAAGAACTTGTCGAAAAACGCTGTGCGCGAGGCCATGTAGCCGACCATCGACTGCATCTGCAGCGGCAACGTCGGCTCGGCCTCGATGATCTCGGTTGGCAACTGCGCCGCGGAATGCCAGTTCCACACGCCGTCCCCGGCGGCGTCCAGGAAAATCTGCGCGAATGGGTCCGTGATCAAAGGGTTTTCGTTACGGGTCTCCGCCGCGCGGGCCGAGGCCACCCCCAGCGCGGTCGCCCCCACGCTTTCGGTGATCTCCCAGCTGTCGTTGTCGGTCCTGGGCACAGTCACTTTCCTCTCGTCCGATGCGCAGACACGAACAGCGTCTGCGGTGTGGCGTCGTCGATGTCTTGTGGTGGCCTGCGGTCGTACCCGGCCATCAGCTCGGGGGCCGGGGTGACCGTCACGTCCCAGCCGTGCCGACCCAACCAGTCGGCCACGTCTTCACGTTCCTCGAAGTACCACAGATCTTGCACGTCGGGAATGTCGCGGTCGGGTTCCAGTTCGGCCATCAGGTCGCGCACCCGCTGCATGGTCTGGCGCTGCCTGTCGCGGGCGCCCTCGTCGAGGAAGTCGGGGCCGGGCGCCTCCACGGCGATCCGGCTGCCGTGCGTGCCGAGTGCTTGTACCCGCTCGAACAACAACTCCTGGGCGGTCGCCGGCAGAAAGGGCAACAGCCCCTCGGCGGACCACACGCTGGGCGCGTGCGCGTCAAATCCCGCGCCCTGCAAGGCGGACGGCCAGTCGTGGCGCAGGTCGACGGGAACGCTGATCAGCTCGCAGGTCGGCTCGGCACCCTTGTTGCGCAGCGTCGCGGCCTTGAACTCCAGCACCCGCGGCTGGTCCAACTCGTACACCGTGGTGCCGTCTGGCCAGGGCAACCGCCACCCCCGCGAGTCCAGCCCCGCCGCCAGGATCACCGCCTGCCGCACGCCCGCGGCGGTCGCGTCGAGGAAGAACTTGTCGAAGAACGCCGTCCGCGCGGCCATGTAGTCGACCATCCCCTGCATCCGCGGCTTGAGGTCCGGATCGATCTCCGCGACCTGGGCGGGCAGGTTGGGGGCCGCGAACCAGTCCCACACGCCCGCTCCGGCGGCCTGCAGGAACACCCGCGCGAACGGATCGCTGATCAGCGGGTTCTCGCTCTCGGTCTCCGCGGCCCGGGCCGCCGCCACGCCCAGCGCCGTCGCGCCCACGCTCTCGGTGATCTCCCAGCTGTCGTCGTCCGTCCTGGCCACGCCGCACCCGCCCCCAATTCGCTAGCACGCCTACCTACCCGACCCTACGCGCGCCGGATGAGTGGAAGCTGTCAACGAACCCGGTATTGAGTTAACTTGTCGGCGGGCCACTGCGCGGGCCGAAAGCAAGGCTCAGCGGTGCCGAGCGAAGCCGAAGGATCCTTCATAGATGCGAGTTGACGGGCGCGACATCATCGTTTCCGGCAACCTGCTGCAGCCGTTGACCCGGCGGACCAACGACATTCTGCGGCTGATCCTGGCGTTGCTCTTCCTGGCGCTGGTGATCACGGGTTCGTTGATCACCCGCCCGCAGTGGATCGCGCTGGAGAAATCCGTGTCGCAGATCGTCGGCGTCTTGTCACCGACCCAATCCGACGTGGTGTACCTGATCTACGGATTGGCGATCGTGGCGCTGCCGTTCATGATCCTCATCGGTCTGATCGTCGCCGGGCAGTGGAAACTGCTGGGCGCCTACGCCACCGCGGGGCTGAGCGCGATCGTGCTGCTGTCGATCAGCGGCACCGGCCTCGCCGCGCCGCGGTGGCACTTCGACGCCCTCGACCGGCTCACCACGCTGCCGGCGCAGTTGCTCGATGACCCGCGCTGGATCGGGATGCTGGCGGCGGTGCTGACGGTTTCGGGCCCCTGGCTGCCGGCGCGCTGGCGGCACTGGTGGTGGGCGCTGCTGCTGGCCTTCGTTCCCATCCATCTGGTGATCAGCGCCATCGTCCCGGCGCGCTCGTTGGTGGGCCTGGCGGTCGGCTGGGTGGTGGGCGCACTGGTGGTGCTCGTGGTCGGCACGCCCGCGCTCGAGGTGCCGTTGGACGCCGCCGTGCGCGCCCTGGCCAAAGCGGGGTTCGCGGTCTCGCGGCTCACCGTGGTCCGGCCGGCCGGGCGGGGCCCGCTGATCCTTTCGGCCGATGGCGAACATCTCGGTGACACAGCGCTGATCGAGTTGTACGGCCCGCACCAGCGCAGCGGCGGGGCGCTGCGCCAGCTCTGGGGGAAGTTGAAGTTGCGCGACGCCGAAACCGCGCCCCTGGTGACCTCCATGCGCCGCGCCGTCGAACACCGCGCGCTGATGGCGATCGCCATCGGCAACGCGGGCCTGGCCAACACGGCGACGGTCGCGGTCGCGCCGCTGGACCGGGGCTGGATGCTGTACTCACACCGGCCCCCTCTGGGCACCCCCAGCGACGAATGCGCGATGACGACTCCCGTTGCCCGGCTGTGGGAATCGCTGAAAGTCCTTAACGACCGCCAGATCGCCCACGGTGACCTGCGCAGCCACCACATCACCGTGGAGGACGACACCGTGATGTTCGGTGGGTTCGGCAGCGCCGAATACGGGGCCACCGAGGCCCAACTGCAGTCCGACATCGCGCAGCTACTGGTGACGACGTCCGCGCTGTACGAGCCGAAGTCCGCGGTGCACGCGGCTATCGAGGTGTTCGGCAAGGACACCATCCTGTCCGCATCGCGCCGACTCACGAAAGTCGCTGTGCCGCGGTTCATTCGGCGGTCCGTACCGGACTCCGGCACCGTCATCTCCGGCGCGCGGGCCGAGGTCAAGCGCCAAACCGGTGCCGATCAGATCAAGCCCCAGACCATCACCAGGTTCACCCGCAGCCAGATCGTGCAGCTGGTGCTCTTCGGCGCGCTGGTCTATGTGGCGTACCCCTTCATCAGCACGGCGCCGACGTTCTTCTCCCAACTGCGGACGGCGAACTGGTCGTGGGCGCTGCTCGGGCTGCTGGTGTCGGCGCTGACGTATGTCGGCGCGGCCGCCGCGTTGTGGGCCTGCGCCGACGGCATGGTGAACTTTTGGACTTTGTCAATCGCTCAGGTGGCCAACACCTTTGCCGCAACCACCACCCCGGCGGGCGTCGGCGGCCTGGCGCTGAGCACGCGGTTCCTGCAGAAGAGCGGGTTGTCGGCGATGCGGGCCACCGCGGCGGTGGCGCTGCAGCAATCGGTACAGGTGATCGCCCACCTCGCGCTGCTGGTGCTGTTCAGCGCCGCCGCCGGGGCCTCGATGAACCTGCGGCATTTCGTGCCGAGCGCGACGCTGCTGTACCTGATCGGCGGGATCGCGCTGGGCATCGTCGGTGCGTTCCTGTTCGTGCCCACGCTGCGCAAGTGGCTGGCGACCGAGGTGCGCCCGAAGCTGAACGAGGTGGTGACCGATCTGGTCAAGCTGGCCCGCGAACCGCGGCGGCTGGCCCTGATTCTGCTGGGTTGTGCGGGCACCACCCTCGGCGCGGCGCTGGCGCTGTGGGCCAGCATCGAAGCCTTCGGCGGCGGAACGACTTTCGTCGCCGTCACGGTGGTCACCATGGTCGGCGGCACGCTGGCCTCCGCCGCCCCCACGCCCGGCGGTGTGGGGGCGGTCGAGGCGGCGCTGATCGGTGGCCTGGCCGCGTTCGGGGTTCCGGCGGCCGTCGGCGTGCCCTCGGTCCTGCTGTACCGGGTGTTGACGTGCTGGCTGCCGGTGTTCGTCGGCTGGCCGGTGATGCGGTGGCTGACCAAAAACGAGATGGTCTGAGGACCTAATTCTCGGATTCGGCCTGTGCGACCACCAAAATCGTTGAGGTGCGCACGCTTCGGCCGACGGTGGTGGTCAAGTACGCCAGGTAGAAGTCCTCGGGCACCGACGGCGCGACCGTGATGGAAACGGTGACGCTGGCCGACCCGTCGGCGCGGAATTGACCCGATGCCGGCCGCACGCCGATCCCGACATCGGAGGAGGTGCCCGCGACGGCGTAACCGTCGGCAGCGTCGGTCATGCGTTGCGCATCAAGGGTGACGGTGCCCGCGCGCCCGGGCGCGATCGTGACGACGGGTTGAGCAACGTTGACGGCCACCGCGGAGCTACCCGCTGCGAACGACGGGGGCGCATCGGGTTGCGCTGTGCCCCAATGCTTGTCGGGATAGGCGGCCAGCGAGTACGCCAGCGTGCCGCCGGTGCGGATGATCGACTCGGGCAGCGACGTGTGGTCGGTGGACTGCCCGTCTACCTTCAGGCCGCTGATGTATTTGAGGTGGTGCGGTCCGGAGGCGCCCGGCGCGAAGATCCGGATGGATTTGTTTTCCGGCAGCGCGATTTCGACACGGTCGAACAGCGGCGCGCCGACGGTGAGGATCGGCGTTCCCGGGGTAGCCGGGTACAGTCCCAGCGCCGCCCACACGTACCAACTGGCCAACGCGCCCAGGTCGTCGTTGCCCGGCTCACCGTCGGCGGTCGGGGCGAACAGCCCGCGCACCCGGTCTACGGTGTGCTGGGTCTTCCATGGTTGACCGATGTAGTTGTACAGCCACGGCACACCGAAACTCGGTTCGTTGCCGGCCCACAGGTAGGGCTGGTTGGGACCGACATTGAGCTTGTCGGTGAAGCGGTCGAGCCGGTCGGCCACGGCGGCGCGGCCGCCGAGCGCGGTCACCAGTCCCGCCACGTTGTGGGGAACCGACCAGACGTACTGTTCAGCATTGCCCTCGTCGTAGCCGACCTGGCCGAAGTTCTCCGGGGCCACCACGAACCCGGGACCGGGGCGGAACAAGCCGGTCCAGCTGCGCGGCAAGACGTATCGCGTGGTGGGGTTGAACAGGTTCTGCCAATACTGCGCCCGGTTGGCGAATTCGGCGGCGGTCGCGGCGTCACCCAGCGAGTCGGCGAATCGGGAGATCGCGAAGTCGTCGATCGACCACTCGAGGGTGATCGACGCGTCGGCGATCCAGCCGTTGCGGCCGAACTCCAACGTGAACGGCGCATAGCCGAACCGCAGGTAGGTGCCAACGCCGCGACGCTCGACGTAACCGGCCAGGCCTACACCGCCTTTGGTCGCCCCGTCCACCATGTAGCGCAACGCCTTTTCGGTGTCGAAGTCCTTGGCGCCGAACACATTCCAATTCACGATCAGCGGGGTCACGCTGTCGCCGCTCATCTCTCCGGTCGCGGCGTTGGCGAACGCCCAGCGCGGCAGGGCCCCGCTCTGCTCGGCATCGTTCACCAACGACTGGGCCATGTCACTGGCCCGCTCCGGAAACAGCAACGCCTGCAGCGCCGCCAGACAGCGGTAGGTGTCCCAGTCGGAGAAGTTGGCGTACTGCGTGTGGCCGGCGGCGACGGTGTGGATGGAACCGTCGAACCCGACGTAGCGACCGTCGGCGTCATTGAACATGTTGGGGTGCAACAGGGATCGATACAGGGAGGTGTAGAAGGTGGTCAGGTCGTCGACGTTGCGGCCGGCCACCGAGACGCGAGACAGCGCGGCGTTCCAGTCGCGGGACGCGGCGTTGCGAACGTCGTCGAAGCCCGCCGCGCCCTCGGCCGCCAGGTTCGCCCGCGCTCCTTCGATCCCGACGTAGGAGATCGCGGTGCGCACCTCGAGCGTCGAGCCGGCCGGGAATTCGACATAGCCGCCGGCATACGGCGCGTTCGCACTGCGGGCGCCGGTGTAAACGGCACTGCCATCCCAAGATCCGTACGAGGTGAAGGGCTGGCTGAACTTCATCGCGAAGTACACCGTGTAGGCGTTTGGCTTATCGCAGAACCCGCCGCTGGTGGCCCACCCGGTGATCGTGGTGTTGTCCTCCCCGATCTGGATGGTCGCGCGCGAGTTGCCCGCCAGCGACGAGCCCGAGCGCACCTGCAGCAGCGCGGGCCGGCCGTTGCGCGGATAGCTGAAACGGCCGACGCCCGTATGCGCGGTGGCGGTGAGTTCGGCCTTCACCCCGGTGCCGGGGAACCGCACCGTGTAATAGCCGGGCACGCCCTGCTCGCTGTCGTCGTGAGCGATACCTTCGGTGGCGTTCCAGGGTTGCGGGCTGACCCCGCCGGTGACCGGCAGCATCGAGATGTCGCCGAACGCAGCGCATCCCACCGACGCGTGGGTCATGCTGAAGCCGGTGGCGCGCGGGTTGTCGTAGTTGTAGCCGGCGTAGTTGCCGACGGTGTCCGGCGAGTACTGCACCATCCCGAAGGGCACCGTGGCGCCGGGGAAATTGTTGATCTCCCCGACCGTCTCGCCGCCCGTCCCGGTGCCGATGAGCGTGGCGACGTGGTCGACCGGATTCGCCACGAACACCGGCGGACCGTCGTATCCCCGGGGTGGGGCCGCCGCGATGAAGACCATGAAGACAGCCGACGCCGCGATGACCGCAATGAGGGCCCGCCGCGACCGCATACTGTCTAATACTCCGATAACGAACGGAAAATGCCGTATTCGTGGGGCGTTTCGGCCGGCAAATTGGACAACTATTGGCGCCGCGCCGGGTCGCCGGCAAAAACTCTAAAAGATACCGGCAAACCGGCGAGGTTTTTCGGTAACTGTCATGCCCAGCACGGCTGGCGCTGGTACCGGCCCAATTTCGGGAGATTGGATCGATGAAACATTTGACGCTAGCAACCATTTCCGTGGCGCTCAGTGTGGCGCTCGTCGGTTGCGGCCACGACCACAAATCCGGCGATAAAACGTCGACGTCCACTTCGGCGACGACATCGTCTGCCACGTCGACGTCGTCGCAGACCGGCGCGGCACCCGCGGCGAAGGCCAAATACACCATCGCCGACTACGTCAAGGACAACAACATCGCCGAGACACCCGTGCACCACGGCGACCCCGGCCCGAACGTCGACCTGCCGGTGCCCGCGGGCTGGCAGCTCAACCAGAACTCCGGCACCTCCTATGGCGGCATAGTGCAGAGCCAGCCCGCCAATCCCGCCGATCCGCCGACGGTTTCGGCGCTGTTCTCCAAGCTGAGCGGCAATGTCGATCCCGCGAAGCTCATCCAATTCGCTCCGGGCGAGGTGCAGAATCTGCCCGGATACCAGGGCGGCGGCAACGGCTCGGCGTCCACGCTCGGCGGCTTCCAGGCCTGGCAGGTGGGCGGCACTTACCTGCGGGGCGGCCAGACCCGGGTCATCGCGCAGAAAACGGTGGTGATCCCCAGTCAGGGCGCGGTCTACGTGTTGCAGCTCAACGCTGACGGGCTGGAAAGCGACCAGGGCCCGCTGATGGACGCCACCAACATCATCGACGACCAGACCACCATCACCGGCTGAAAGGCGGGCAGCGGCGCCCGGTTGCCTCTACGGTGAACGCATGACAGAGCAGTCGTATGCGGTGGACGCCGGGCACCCGCCGTCGGCGCTGATGCGTCTGGTCAATCCGGTGATGGGGGTCCTGCTGCGCAGCCCGCTGGCCGGGCTGGCCCGCAACCAGTTCATGGTCCTGAGTTTCACCGGGCGCAAAACGGGACGCGCTTATTCAATTCCGTTGAGCGCCCACGTGATTGACGGCGAGCTGTACGCGCTGACCGGAAATCCGTGGAAGCAGAACTTCCGCGATGGCGGACCGGTCCAGGTCGTTTACGACGGCAAGTCGACGGCGATGCGCGGCGAGCTCATCCGCGATCGGGCCGTCGTCTCCGACCTGTTGGTGCGCTGCGCCGAGTCCTACGGGGTCCAGCGCGCGCAGCGCATGATCGGGTTGAAGTTTCGCGACCAGCGCATCCCGAGCCGCGAAGAGTTCGCCGAGGCGGTCGACCGGCTGCATCTGGGTGCGGTGCGGCTGAGTCCGGCGCCATAGCACCGCATCCGCTCAGGTGGTGTCGCCGCTGTCGGGCGCACGCAGGTGGGCGCCCCGCAGGCGCTGGTCGAATCGCGAGCGCGCGGTGATGACCTCTTTGCCCAGCGCCGAGAAGTCTTCGGCGATCCGTTGGGCGAGCAGTCCGAGTTTGGTGTTTCCCGACTGGGACAGCGTTTTGAGCATGTTGAACGCGGCGTCTTCGTCGATGCCGTAGATCAGCATCAGCATGCCTTTGGTCCGCTCGATCACGCCGCGGCGCCCGGCGATTTCGGCGACCTTCGCGCTGATGGATTCCTCGCGGCTGCGCGCGGCCGTCGGCGTGACTTCGATGTAGAAGCCGTGCGTCCCGATGACGTTGCCGTCGTCATCGCAGAATTGGTCGCCCACCACCAAGACGTGGTGGATCATGCCGCCGGTGTCAACGATGCGATGCCGTGTGCTGAATGCCTGACGACGTCTGATCATGTCGTTGATGCCGTCGGTCACCTGAGGACGATCGGCCGGATGCTTGTGCGACAGCACCAGTTCCGTGGTGGGTGTCACGGTGCCGGGTTGGTACCCATGCATGCGCTGGACCTGGTCGGACCACACCCAGCGGTGGCCTTCGAAGTAGAAGCGGAACCAGCCCGCGCTTAGCGGGGTCGCGCCGGCCAGGCCCCGCTCGATCGCTGCGGCTTGGCTGTCTAGATTCCAAGCCACGGCTGACGTTTCGCGTTGTAAGCGGCAGAAATCGGTAGCGATCGCAGGTGGATCGCTACCGCCCGGGCGGGAAACCCGGTACTGCACGTGCAGGAGTTGGATACCCCCATGGGGGTTAGGTTACATTTTCTGACCAGTGGTCATGCCCGGAATCTAAAAATTGCCGGGCGGGTAAGTTTGGCCTTCAGATCCGCCGCCGCAGGCGTTCGACGAGGGCGACCAGCCTGGCGTGGTGCGACCCGGGCCAGTAGATGCGGCCGCATTGCGTGCACCGGCTGAAGTCGTCGTAGTGCTCGCGGGTCAGCGGCTCCAGCTCATCGATCACATCCTCCTTGACGACCGGAGCCAACATGCCGTTGCAGCGCACACACCGGCTCAGCGGCGCCAGCCGTCGCTCCAATTCGAGCCGGCGGATCACGGCGACCGCCTGCTCCTCCGGATCGGCGGGGCGAATAAACAGTCCATGGCTGACGGCGCGGCGCTTCAACAGGCCGCGGTCGCGGGTCAGCAGGATGCGCCGCTGCGCGCCGCTGATCTCGGCCAGGGTCCGGTCATCGGCATCGTTCGACCACCACACGTCGAACCCGAACAGCCGCAGCAACCACGCGAGCCGGCCGAGGTTGACGTCGACGACGAAACGCGGGTCGCGCAACGGCACGGGCCGAAGCCTGCCGGTCGGACCGATGTCGAGCGCCTCGAACACCGGATAGGCGGCGATGCGGTCCCCGCAGACCGGGCGGTAATCGAACCCCCGGGCGGCATCGTTCACCAGGATGAGGTCGACCTCGGTGTGCGGAATTCCCATCGCCTCCAACACATCTTTGACGCTCTGGTGGGGTTTGAAGGGCCGGCGCACGGTGTGCCCCCGCAACGGCGCCGCGACGAAGTCATTGAGTTCGGCGTATGCCCGAACTTCGACGTAGCCGGTCAGCTCGCTCACGCAGGTCCCGCGCCCGCGGCCGCGCGGGTTCGGGTGACGACGGGCTGCTCGAACCCGGCGTCGACCACGGCCCGTTGCACCGCCTCGCCGACCGCGTCCGCGCGCTCGTGCGGCACCAGGGCGATCACACAGCCGCCGAAGCCACCGCCGGTCATCCGCGCCCCCAGCGCGCCCGCGCGCACCGCGGTGTCGGCGATCAGGTCGATGCGTTCGGTGGTGATACCGAAGTCGTCACGCATGGAGGCGTGCGAGGCGGTGAAGATCCGCCCGGCTTCGGGATAGTCCGAATTACGCAGCGCCGCAACGCAATCGATGACCCTTTGGTTTTCGGTCAGCACGTGGCGGGCGCGCCGGGCGTCGACGGGATCGCGCACGGCCGTCAGGTCGACGGGCCCACGATCGGCGACCTCACGCAGCGACGACGCCGACAGGTCGGCCGCCGCCCGCTCGCACTACGCGGCTCGGCGTGGCTGTGGCGCTGCCGGGAGTCGATCAGCAACAGCGCGACACCCGCGGCGGCCGGGTCGAAAATCACCGGCGTGACGGTGAGGTCGGCGAAGTCGATCAGCACCGCCGTCGCCTCGCGGCCGAAGAGTGCGGCCAGCTGATCGAGCAAACCCGTTGGCGCCCTGACATATTCGTTTTCGGCGCGCTGGGCCAGCCGGGCCTGTTCCTTGGCGTCGATGCGGACACCCGCGGCCGTGGTGATCGCGCCCAGCGCCGCGCATTCCAGCGCCGCCGACGACGACAGACCCGAGCCCATGTGCACGTCGCTGGTGATCGACATGGCGCCGCCCGGCACCGGGTGGCGGCCCTGGCGCAGCGCCCAGATCACCCCGGCCACGTAGGCGGCCCAGCCGGCCACCTCACCGGGCACGGTGCCGATCCGAACGCGCACCGGGGCATCGGCGCGGTCACTGACGACGGTGATCGCGTCGTCGTCGGTGGGCCTGAACGTCGCCACGGTGCGCTGCGGTAGCGCGATGGGCAGCGCGAAACCCAGGTTGTAGTCGGTGTGTTCGCCGATCAGGTTGATCCGCCCCGGGGCGGCGTAGCGGATGGGCGTGGTCATTGCGCGACGTCCCGCAACCGCTGGGCCACGCTTTCCGGCGTGACGTCACCGATGAAGGCATCCATCGCCGATTCGGAGGCCGCCAGGTACTTGAGCTTGGTGGCGCTGCGACGGATCGACATCAATTCGACGTGGAAGTAACCCTCGGCCTGGTCGGCGCTGTCGGCGTACTGGTGCAGCGCCGAAATGTAGGGCAGCGGCGCGGAATAAAGCCGGTCGAAGCGCCTGAGCACGTCGAGGTACACGTCGACGAATGCGCAGGATTCGTCCTCGCCGAGTTCGGTCAGGTTGCGCACGAACCGGTTCGGGTAGATGTGCACCTCCACCGGCCAGCGCGCCGCGAACGGGACGAACGCGGTGAACAGCTCGTTGCGCGCGATGACGCGGCTGCCGTCGTCGACCTCGCGGGCCAGCAGGTCGGCGAACAGGTTGCCGCCGTACCGTTCTCGATGCAGACGGGCCTGCTCCAGCATGGCGGCGGTGCGCGGTGTCAGATACGGGTAGCCGTAGATCTGACCGTGCGGGTGGGTCAACGTCACCCCGATCTCCTCGCCGCGGTTCTCGAAACAGAACACCTGCTCGATGCCGGGCCTGGCCATCAGGTCGGCGGTGCGGTGCCGCCACGCCTCGACGACCAGCCGTGCGTGCGCCGGCTCGAGCGCGGCGACGGATCCGGTGTGGTCGGCCGAAAAGCAGATCACTTCGCAGCGGCCGTGCCCGGGCGCGGCCGCAAAGCCGTCGTCGGCGGGCACGGGCGGCGAAACCGGCGACGACGGCAGCGCGCCGGACAGGCTGGGGAATCGGTTCTCGAAGACGACGACGTCGTAGTCGGGCGCGGGCACCTCACTGGTCAGCCCGGTCGGACCCGGGCACAGCGGGCACGCCTCGGGTGGCGGCTTGTAGGTGCGGTCCTGGCGCAGCGCCGCGATGATCACCCACTGCCCGGTGGACCGGTCGAACCGCAGCTGAGACTGCTCGGACGGCTCAGTGGCACGCGCCGGCAGCGGCCGGCGATCTTCGACCGGCGCCGGGTGATGCCCCGGCAGTGCGAAGAACAGCAGCTCACGACCGTCAGCCAGCTGCGCGCGGGTCGGCTCGGTCACGATGTCGAAGATTACTTTGGTCGCCGCGGCGCGGTTCGGGTAACCATGGGGGGTAAGCGCACGAGAGGGGTCATCGGAATAACTGTTCTTTACGAACGCGCCCGCATTTGGGTGATCGGCTCCGATCCTGGCTTGCTTCGGTTGCGCATGGCGACTCGGACGACGGCCGCGCTCGGCCTCTCACTGCTGGCGCTCTTCATCCTGACCAGGGCGACGGGACAACCCCTGACCGTCGCCCTGCTGGGCGTCGTCATCACGATGGTCGCGTCACGCTCCGTCAACGAACCCGACCCGCGCCAGCAGCGAATCACCATGGCGCTGTTGCCGTTATCGGCCGCGGTGTCCATCACCTTCGCCGCGGTGCTGGCGCCCCATTTGGTGGCCAGTGACGTCGTGTTCGTGGCCGTGGTCTTCACCGCGGCATACATCCGGCGCTTCGGGGCGCGGGGCAGGGCGCTGGGCATGGTCGCGTTCATGTCCTACTTCTTCACGCTCTACCTGCGGGCCCGCCTCGCCGAACTGCCCTGGATGATCGGGGCGGTCGCGGTCGGCACCGTGTGCACGTTCGTGATGAGCACCTATGTGATGCCCGATCGACCCGAGCGGGTGCTGCGCGCCACCGTTCGGGCCCTGCGCGCCCGGATGGCGATCGTCATCGACACCACCGCCGAAGCGGTGCGGACCGGCCGCCTCGATGAACGGCGGCGGCGCCGCATGCGGGCCCGCACCATCCGGCTCAACGAGACCGCCCTGTTGGTGCAGAGCCAGATCGAAGACGAGGCCGACCCCGCCACCCTGTGGCCCGGCGTCACCGCCGAGCAACTGGCCCCCTGGCTGCTGGATGCCGAGCTGGCCATCGAATGGGTGGCCAACGCCGGTCGACGGGCCGCCGTCCTTGCCTGTGAGGCCCCGGACGCCATCCCCGCACCCACCCGGACCGCGCTCGTCGACGCGCTGACCGAACTGGCCCGAGCGATCCGGCTCCCCGAACCCGACGGGCTGCACCGGGCCGCCGACCGCGCGCAGCGACTGCTCGACGAGCAGCGCGGCCCCGCTTCGGACCCGGCCGGCGATGACTCGGGTGCCACCGCCGTGCGGCGCCTGGCCCTGGCGATAATCAACGCCGCCACAGCGACTTCCGACGTGCGGGCGATCGTCGACCGGGCCACCACCGGCCACCCCCTCGACGACGCCGCCACCTCCCCCGCGGCGCCCGGGGGTGACGAACCTGACGAGGCCACCGAGGAAGAACCGTCCACCGGGCTGCCGCCGACCACCCGGCAGGCCATCCAGGTGTCCGTCGCCGCATCGCTGGCCATCGTCGTCGGCGAGCTGGTGTCGCCCGCGCGCTGGTATTGGGCGGTGATCGCCGCGTTCGTCATCTTCGCCGGCACCAATTCCTGGGGTGAAACCTTGACCAAGGGCTGGCAACGGCTGCTCGGCACGCTGCTCGGCGTGCCCTGCGGCGTGCTGGTGGCCACGTTGCTGACCGGCCACAAGACCGCCGCGCTGGCCGGCATCTTTGTGTGCCTGTTCTGCGCCTTCTACTTCATGACGGTCACCTACAGCTTGATGACGTTCTGGATCACCACGATGCTGGCGCTGCTGTACGGCCTGCTCGGCCAGTTCTCGTTCGGCGTGCTGATGCTGCGCATCGAAGAGACGGCGATCGGTGCCGTCATCGGGGCGACCGTGGCGGTCGTGGTGCTGCCGACCAACACCAGAACCGCGATCCGCATCGACACCCGGGCCTTCTTGACGAGCCTGTCCGCCCTGATCGAGGTGTCGGCCGCGACGATGTTCGGCGAGGCGGGAAGCGCCGGCCCTTCGGAGCAGGCGCGTGCGGTCGGTCGGGACTTACAGCAGTTCCGGGTCACCGCCAAGCCGTTGCTGGCCGGGGTCGCCGGGCTGGCCGGCCGGCGCAGCATCCGCCGCGCGCTGCGCATCTTCACGGCCTGCGACCGGTACGGCCGAAGCCTGGCGCGCAGCGCCGAGCAGTATCGGGATCCGGTCGGGTCACCCTTGCTCGCTTCGGAACTGGCGCAAGCGTTTTCGGCCGCCGCGGACCAAACGCGGCGCAACATCGAAGCGTTGCAGGAAGCCATCGAAGGGGGCCACGCACCGACGCTGGTCTCGGCGGCCGACGAGCTCGACGCCGCCGAGACGGTGGCCCGGCAACAGGACGGCGACGGCCGGGATGCCATGAGCCCCGACACCCGGCGGTTCCTCACCGCCGTGCACGCCCTGCGTCAGATCGAGCGCGCCATCATCACCGCGGCCACCAATCTCGGTGGGCGCGAGAGCGTCAAGACCGCCAGTCCCGCGTCGCGCTGATCCGGTGCCTCGCAGATTTGCTAGGCGATCCGCACGCACGCGGCTAGCATCGTGCTAACCGCCACCGCCAGGGCAGCAGTCGAAAAGAATTCCCATGGCGACACCGAACCTTCCGCCGGGCTTCGATTTCACCGACCCCGACATCTACGCCCATCGGCTTCCGGTGCAGGAGTTCACCGAACTGCGCGCCACGCAACCCATCTGGTGGAACGAGCAGCCGCTCGATCAAGGGGGCTTCGGCGACGGCGGTTACTCCGGTGGTGACCAAGCACCGCGACGTGCGCGAGGTGTCGCTGCGCAGCGATGTCTTTTCGTCGGCCACCAAGTCGATCGTGCCGCGCTACCGAGATGATTTGGCGCAGGGACAGATCGAAGCGGCGCGCGCAATGCATCACCGCCGACGCCGCCGCGCACGGCTCGGGCGATTTCGTCCGGCAGGTGGCGTGCGAGCTGCCGCTGCAGGCCATTTCGGGACTGCTCGGCGTGCCGGCGGAGGACTACGACAAGCTGTTCGACTGGACCAACAACATGATCGGCAGCGACGACCCGGAGTTCGCCGGCAATGACGCGCTGACGTCGGCGGGCGAATTGATGTGGTACGCCACGCAATTGGCGGCGCGCAAGGCCGAGGAACCCGGCCCGAGGGATCGCAACATCGTCACCACGCTGATCGAGGCCGACTCCGACGCGCAGCGACTCTCCGACGCCAAGTTCGGCATGTTCGTGCTCACCCTCGCCGTGGCCGGCAACGAGACGACTCGAAACTCGATCACCCAGGGCGTGATGGCCTTCACCGACCACCTCGAGATCATCCGCTGGGCCACCCCGATCACGGCGTTCCAGCGCACCGCGCTGACGGACACCGAACTCGGCGGCGTAGCCCTTCAAGAAGGGCCAGCGGGTGGTGCTGTTCTACCGGTCGGCGAACTTCGACGACGAGGTCTACGACGACCCGTTCACCTTCGACATCACCCGCAACCCCTACCCCCACGTCGGATTCGGCGGCACCGGAGCGCATTACTGCATCGGCGCCAACCTGGCCCGCATGACGATCGATCTGATGTTCAACGCGATCGCCGACCACCTGCCGGATCTGAGCTCGGCCGGCCAGCCCGAGCGGCTGCGGTCGTCCTTCATCAACGGGATCAAGCACTGGCAGGTCGATTACCGGGGAACTTGTCCGGCGCGGCGCTAGCTCGGCTGAAAAGGCTGCTCTTGCTCGGCGTCCCGGCGCTCCCCCGCGGCGATGAAGTCCTCGATCAGCTCGACCACCCGGTTGGGCGCCTCCACCTGCGCGAAGTGACCCACGTCGGGCAGCACCTCGAGCCTGGCGTCGGTGCGCGCCTCGTGCGCGGCGTAGGCGTGGGCGACGGGAATGATGCCGTCGCGCTCCCCCCAGATGGCCATGACCGGTAATTCCTCGCGCAGCCGCAGCCGGTTGAGCGCGCTGACGGCCTGGCCGCGGTAGTCGACGACCGATCGCAACGTCTTCAGGAACGACTGCCGCGTCTCGCCATCCGACAACGACGAGTAGGCGCTCCACAGCTCGGCACCGCGCGGCGACTGGATGCCCGCGCTCCTGAGCCAGGACCGCAGCTTGTTGCCGACGGACAGCACGGGTTGCGGCGCGATGATCGGCAAGACCAGCTCCGCACCCGGCGCGGAGAGCAGCCGCAGCACCCAACCCACGTCCGGACCCAGGCCGCCGCTGCTGATCAGGATCAACCCCTTGGCGTAGTCGGGGTGCTGATAGACGAACTGCATCGCCACGCCGCCACCGAGCGAGTGGCCGACGAGGGTCGCCTGGCTGACGCCGAGCTCGTCCAGGAAATCTCGCAGCCAGACCGCGAACGCGCCCAGCGAATAGTCCGTCCGGGGCTTCGCCGATTCGCCGTGGCCGAGCAGGTCCGGGGCGATGACCCGGAACTTCTTCGACAACGGCGGTATCACCGACCGCCAGGTCTCCGCGCTGCCCGCCATGCCGTGGATGAGCAGCAACACCTCCCCCTCACCCTCGTCGCGGTACGCGATGCGATCGCCGTGCAGGTCGAGAACTTTCACCTCACTCATCCGCCCTGGATACCCGCTTTGGGCCGATTACAGCGATGATCTAGTGCATGACCGAACCGGTTGCGACCCGCGTGGCCGTCTACCTCGACTTCGACAACATCGTGATCTCGCGATATGACCAGACTCACGGACGGAACTCGTTTCAGCGGGATAAGGCCAAGGGCCTCGAGCAGCAATCCGAGCGGCTGGACCGGGCGACGGTGGACGTCGGCGCGATCCTCGACTTCGCGTCGTCCTTCGGGACCCTGGTGCTCACCCGGGCCTACGCGGACTGGTCGGCGGATATCAACGCCGGGTACCGCGGCCAGTTGGTGGGCCGCGCCGTCGATCTGGTGCAGCTGTTCCCGGCGGCGGCGTACGGCAAGAACGGCGCCGACATCCGGTTGGCGGTCGATGCCGTCGAGGACATGTTCCGGCTGCCCGACCTGACCCACGTGGTGATCGTGGCCGGTGATTCCGACTACATTCCGTTGGCCCAGCGCTGCAAGAGGCTGGGCCGGTACGTGGTAGGCATCGGGGTGGCCGGCGCGTCGAGCCGGGCGCTCGCGGCGGCCTGCGACGAGTTCGTCATCTACGACGCGCTGCCCGGCGTACCGGTGCCCGCCGACGCGGGATCGGCCAAGCCGAAGAAAACGGCCGGCCGCGGCAAGTCAGCCCAGCCCGAGGAACCCGACGAGCCCGAGGAACAGCCCGACCCGCAGGCCACCGCCACCGCGCTGCTCACCCGCGCGCTGCGGATCGGCCTGGAGAAAGACGACGTCGACTGGCTGCACAACTCCGCGGTGAAGGCCCAGATGAAGCGGATGGACCCGTCGTTCAGCGAAAGATCCCTGGGATTCCGCTCGTTCAGCGATTTCCTGCGTTCGCGGTCCGACGTCGTCGAGCTGGACGAGACCTCGACGACGCGAATGGTGCGGCTGCGCGCGCAGGATTGAGAATCGCGTCGCGCGCCATACGCCCGAGTCGCGGCCGCATCGGGGCGGCTTTACGCTGCTTGGTTACACGGACGTAATGGGGGTTTTCGATGCGTGCAGCGTGGGCGCGTGGGCGGTGGCGGCGCCGGTCGCGCTACCGGCTCGCCGCGATCGCGTCGGCGGCCTGCCTGGCGTTGGCCTCCTGTTCGGAAACCGCGGCACCACCCCCGCTCACCGCCACCACCTCCACCCCCGTCTCCAAGACCAGCACCCGCGCGGCGGCCCCGCCCGCACCGATCACCGGGCCGCTGGAAAAGGACTGGAAAAGTTACGGCGGCACGGCCTATTTCGGCTGCCCGGAGAAATTCTCGGCCGGCAAATCGGCGCTCGAGGACATCCGGCCGAAAATCTTCGACCCGCAGACCGGGCAATATGTCGCGCCCGCCATCCCCACCGTGCCGGCCGGGGAGAGCCTCACCGGCGGCATGTGCGCGCTGACCGGCACGGCCGACGACATGAAGGTCGTCTATCTCGTCGCCACCACCAAGCCGGCGCAGCCACCCGCACCCGAAGCCACCAAAACCACCGCGTACGTCTACGACTCCAAATCGGGCCAACAGGTCGCCACGAAGGAGCTGCAGCCGCCGTCGGCCGACCTGAAGCCGACCGCAGCCAAGGACTGGGGACTGGGATCGACCGCCTCCGGCGTGGCGTGGCTGAACGCCTTCACCGACGGCCACGGCGCCGCGTCGCCGCCGCGCACCGTCGTGCTGTCCGGCGGTGACCTGGCGACGATCTGGAGCGATCCGCAGCCCGGCCGGGTCTGGCAGGACGTGCTCGCGTTCCAGCGCAACACCGAACCCGCCAAGACATCCGGCATCGAGTTGCGCCGGCCCAGCGGGGAGGCGATCTTTCAGGACAACGACGTGCAGTCCGTCGACGCCGAATTGACCGACGGCCCGAACAAACTGGTGAAGCTCACGCACTGGGATTCGTATAACCCCCCGGTCCTGTCGACGATGTTCTACGACCTCAACGCCAAGTCCATCATCAAGATCGGCGATTCGGACCGGATTTCCGGCGGCGGGCTGACAGCGGCGCTGTCCGACGGGAAACTGTTTGTCGACGGCCACGGTTCGGACACTTCGCAATTCGGCTTCGGCGTCTGGAATCTGCGCACCCAACAATGGGACTTCCAAAAGAGCCGCGACGACGCCAAGAAGCTGTCGGTCGCCAAGCTGGCGTTCTTCGAAGACCACCTCTACATCACCGGCACCGGCGGGAAGTATTCCGTGATCGCCTTGCCCGCAACCGATCCCGTCGCACCCAACTGGGCGCTACGCCCGTTCGAGCGGATCTCCGGATGGACGCTGGTGTGCCGCGGTGAGACGGCGCCGGGCGCCGCTGGCCAGTGCAAGGAAATCGTCATGGTGCAAGACCAGGACGGCCACTACCCCGGGCCCTGGTTCTGACGTGTGGTAGCGCCCTAGAACAGGCCGAGGGCCTGCGGCACCATGTACAGACCGAAGCCGATGGTCACGAAACACAGTGCGCGGGTGACGTATTTGTGCAGCCCCCGCATGCGCCACCGTTCGGGCAACGCCCTGGCCTCCAGCGCCAGCAGCAGGCCCAGCACGATCGGCAGCAACAACGCGTTCATGACCTCGACGTCGACCGCCAGGTTGACCAGGTCGACACTAGCCAGCACCAGCACCGCGCCCACGATGTGGGCGAGCGCGTAGGTGACGTAGAACCTGGCGGTCGCACGGTTGGGCCGCTCGTTGAGCGTGTGCTTCCAGCCGAACACCTCCGCGAGCCCCCAGGCGCCGGCCAGCGAGGCCACGATGGCGGCCACCAGCGCCGCGCCCAGCATGCCCAGGCCGAACAGCACCGTCCCGCCGACGTGGCCGAGGTAGGGCGTCAGCGATTGGGCGATCTGGCCGACGGTTTCCAGCTCCGCCCCGCCGCCGTGTTTCCCGATGGTCGACGCCATCGTGATCACCACCGCGATCATGATCAGCTGGGTCAGCACCGCACCGAAGGCGGTGTCATAGCGAGCCTGCCGAATCGTGGTCTCCGACAAGCGCTTATCGACCACGGCGCCCTGCTGGTAGAAGATCATCCACGGCATGATGACCGCGCCGACGTTGGCCGCGACCAACAGCAGATACGACGAGTTGCCCAGCGGCATCGACGACAGACCGTCCACCAGCGCCCTCGGATCGGGCCGGGCCATCACCATGGCCACCAGGAACGCCAGCTCGGCCGCGCCGACGACCAGGCCGATGCGTTCGACGCGCCGGTAGCTGCCGGTCAGTGCCAGCCCCAGCAGCGCGGCCGTCGCGACCGGAATGCTCACCCATCGCGAGACGCCGAACAGCTCGCCAACCCCGGCGACACCGGCGAATTCCGTCAGCAACGCCCCGATCGCCGAGGCGAACAGCGTGAACGCCGACAGCCACGCCCAGCCGCGCCCGAACCGCTCGCGGATCAGGGAGCCGTGGCCGCGCCCGGTGACGATGCCGAGCCGCACGGTCATCTCCTGCACCACATAGAGGACCGGCATCAGGATCAGCTGCGGCAGCACCATCCGATAGCCCCACTGCGCCCCGGACTGCGACGCGGTGATGAGCGAGCCCGCGTCGGTGTCGGCCAGCATCACCACCAGGCCGGGTCCCCACACCGAGAGCAGTCCCCACCGTAGCCACCTGCCACGGGTTCGCAGCGATACCGGCGGCCGGTCGTCGAATTCGTCCGCCACCGGCTGCGTGGTTGTCTCGGTCACCCGGCGATGATAACTAAGGGTCGCCTAACCGCGGCCGTTTTCCCGGAGAGCGCCATTAGCCAAAAACGCACAACCATTCTCGAAAATGCGATAGGCCTTCTCGAATGGCGAGAGTACGTTACCGGAGTATGCAAACGGTGCGTAGCTTCTGCCGCGTCTGCACCTCGGTCTGCGGCATCCTCGTCGACGTCGACGGCGACGAGGTGGTCCGCGTCCGCGGCGATCAGGACCATCCCTTCTCGCACGGCTACACCTGCCCCAAGGGCCGCGCGCTGCCGCAGCTGCACCACCACCCCGATCGGCTCGAGCGTCCGCGGATGCGGGTGGACGGGCGGTTGCAGGACGCCAGCTGGGATGCCTGCCTGGACGATTTGGGCACCCGGCTGAAGGAGATCATCGACCGGCACGGACCCGCGTCGGTCGCGTTCTACTTCTCCACCATGGAAAGCGCCGGCTTCCGGATGGCCGAGGCCCTGCACGCCGCGATCGGCACGCCGGCCAAGTTCAGCCCGCTGACCATCGACGGCACCGCCAAGCCGCTGGTCTCGGATCTGGTCGGCGGGTTCATGGGGCTGTCCGGCCGAACCGACCTGGACAACGCGGACTTCCTTTTGCTGGTGGGCGTCAATCCCGTTGTGTCGCACGGCCATGCGATCTCGATGCCCAACCCGACCGGCACGGTGAGCGAAATCGCCCGGCGCGGTCAGGTGTGGGTGATCGACCCGCGCCGCACCGAGACCGCGCGGCTGGCCACCGCCCATCTGGCACCGCGGCCGAGCACCGACCACGCGGTGCTGGCCTATCTGGTACGCGAAATCCTGCGCGACGGAATGAAATCCGATGTGCCGGTGCAGGGCATCGACGCGCTGGCCGCCGCGGTGGCGCCCTTCACGCTCGAGCACACCGCCGCACTCGCCGACGTCGCGGAAGCCGACCTGGTCCGGCTGTGCGAGTCGGTGCGCGCCGCCGAGTGTGTCGCGGTGGAAACCGGCACCGGTGTCACCATGACGGCCGAACGCGCGAACGTCACGCAGTGGCTCGCGTGGGTGCTGATGATCCTCACCGGCGCGATGAATCGGCCCGGCGGCACCTGGTTTCATCCCGGATTCGCTTACCAGCTGGAAACTTTCGGCGAGTTCCTGCCCGTCACGCCGATCGAGGGCGCCTTCGGTCCCGGTCCGCGCAGCCGCCCCGAGGCGCAAGCCTTCATCAACGAATGGCCGTGCGCCGTGTTGCCCGACGAAATCGCCGCCGGCAACATCCGCGCGCTGATCAACGTCGGCGGCAGTCTGGTCACCTCTTTCCCCGAGACGGGCAAGCTGATTCCGGCGCTGCAGAACCTCGAGGTGTTCGCCACCACCGAGATCATCAACAACGAGACCACCGAGTTGGCCACCCACGTCCTACCCACCAAGGATCCGCTCGAGCGGCCCGACATCACCATCCACGACATCCTGAGTTCGCATGTGTCGGTGCAATACAGCCCGGCCGTCGTGGCCCCGGTCGGCGAGCGGCGCTCGATGTGGTGGGTGTTCGCCGAGCTCGGCCGACGGCTCGGCTATGACCTCGGCAATCTCGGGAACCCCGACACCAGCACCGACGATGACGTGCTGGCCGTCCTATTGGCAGGCGCGCGAACGGGTTTCGACGAGGTAGCGGCGGCGGGTTGGGCCGAGGCGCCGCGCGAGTTACCGGCGGCCTGGGTCGACGAACATGTCGCGCGGATGGGGGGCTGGCGGCTGGCGCCGCCGCTGCTGGTCGACCAGCTCGCCGCGCTGGAAGCGCCCGCACCCCTGGTGATGGTGCCGCGCCGGCAGCGCCGAAAGCTCAACGGGCAGCTGGACTTTCTCGGTGAGGCCCCCGAGATACTCATCCATCCCGACGACGGCGCAGCGGCCGGGGTCATCACCGGCCAGAAGGTGACCGTCCGCAGCACGAGCGGAGAACTGACCGGCATCGCGAAGGTCGACGACTCCATCCGGCGCGGAGCGGTGTCGATCCCGCACGGCCACCACGTCGCCAACGTCAACCGCCTGACCAACAAGGACGATATCGACGTGGTGACCGGCATGGTGCGCTACTCCGGCATCCCCGTGAGCCTGCACCCCGCATAGCGCAGCAGCCGCGCGATGGTTCAGCCGACTGGATAGGCGGGCAAACGGTGACGGTGCTCATCTCCCGCGTGGCCAACGCGCTGATCGCGGATGTCGACGTCACCGCACCGACAACGTCGGCCAATAGACGGGTCCTCAATCGCTACCGCCGCCGCAACGGTGGTCTTTGGGTAGGTGGCCGGCTCACCGTTACCGATACCGACATCCAGTTCCACGCCAACGCCCTCAACCGCTCGATCCAGTCGGGACAACTGGACATCATCGTCGGCCTCCGCTCGGTCGAGTCCGTCGAACTTTTGCCAGGCGTTCTCACCAAAATCATCGCCATACACGCCGGTGACCGGGTGACCAAAATCCGCTGCTTCGGGGCGGCGAAGGTCGCCGCCCACATTCGCACTGCAGCGTCTTGCGCAGGCGCCTGAGCTGGTGTTGGCCAGATCTTGCATGTCGGCGGCGAGTTGTTCGGTCGAGTGGCCACATCGGTGCGGCTCAGAAAACCGCGTCGGCGAGGCGGTCGACCTGGTCGATCTCCGCGACACAGGGGTGGAAGATGAGTCCGTCGAAACCTAGGTCGCGGTAGGCGCGCACGGTTTCGGTCGCCTCGTCGGCCGAGCCGAGCATGTCGGCGGCGTTGAGGGCGGCGAAGTCAGGCTTGAAGCCGTAGTAGCGCTGCAGGTGGGCGCGACCCGTAGCGATGGTATCGGCATCGCCGAGGGCGAAGTTGACGCTGGCCGCAAGCCACGGGCGCTCCGCCCGGCCCGCCTCCGCCCATGCCACCCGCACCCGTTCGGCTAGCTCGGACTGGTTGGCGTAGTCACGCAACGCTCCTGCCGTCCAGCCGTCACCGATCGTGGCCGCACGGCGGATCGTGGCGTCCGCCCGCCCGCCGAACAGGATCGGAATCCGCACCGGCGCAGGGGTCAGCGGCTTGTCACCCGTTACGGTTTGGGCGTCACACGTTGCGCGCACCACGGCCACGGTCTCGTCGAGGATGCGCCCGCGGCGGTGATAGTCCACGCCGACGGCGGTGTAATCATCGGCTCGGCTGCCGATGCCGAGGCCGAGGGTGAGCCGCCTACCGGATGCGGCGGCAAGCGTGGCGACTTGCTTGGCCAGCAGCACCGCGGGGTACAGCGGAGCCAGCAGCACGTTGGTCGTCAGGCCGATGCTTGTGGTCGCGCCCGCGGCTACAGACATCGCGACGACCGAGTCAAGGCTTTCGTAGACCAACCGATCTATCGCGGCCAGTTCGGCGAAGCCCCGCTGCTCGGCTCGGCGGGCCCACTCGGCGGTCAGCGGCCCGGGCACGTGCGCGATATGGCTGGGCAGTCCGATTCCAATGTGCATGGTGATCGCTCCTTATGAGTTGATTGCCGTGAAGACGTCGTCGTAGTTGCCGTCGCGGGCGGCGAATCGCACCCGTTTGGCGGCATCGACCACGATCTCCGCGGCGTCAGGCTGGCCGTGCAATAGCGAAAATGCCTCGGCGACAAAGTCATTGGATGACATCGCGGCCGGGCCGCCGCCGGATTGCACGAGCATGTCGGTCTCGACCCGCGGCGGGATGATCTCGATGACCTGGACCCGAGTGTGACGCAGTTGGTGGCGCAACGACTGGGTGTAGGCGTGCAAGCCCGATTTGGTCGCTGAGTAGCTCGGCGCGTCCGCTCTGGGGACGAACGCCAAAGCGGAGGTGATGTTGGCGATTGCGGCGTGGCGCTGCGAGAGCAGCGTGGGTAGCAGTGCCGCCGTGAGCCGTATCGGGCCCAGCAGGTTGACCGCGACCGTCTGCTCGGCGATTTCCGCCGAAGTGGTTAGCAGGTCCTCGGAATGCATCACCCCCGCGTTGTTGACCAGGATGTTCAGGCCGGGGTGGCTGCCGGTCAGCTCAGCGGCCAACCGGTTGATGCTGTCCGGCTCCGCCAGGTCCAAGTGGCGGTGTTCGATGCCCGGGTTGGCATCGGCGACGGCCTGCAGCACGCCGCGACGGCGTCCGGCGATCACGACGCGATTGCCCGCTCGGTGCAGGGTTTCGGCCAGGTCGCGGCCGATTCCGGTGCCGCCACCGGTGACCAGAATGGTGTTTCCTGTCGGCTTCATGGACTTCAGACTCGCAGCGACGGCGGTGAACTTGCGATCGTTGCGGCAAAACTAGGCAGAAGTCCTCACTCAAGCCGCTATCAATGCATAATTTTCGTTGTGCTCGAGGACTTGGACGCGCAGATTCTGCACGCCCTGCAGCTGGCTCCTCGGGTGTCGTTTCGCCGGATCGCCACCGTCGTCGAAGCCACTGAGCAAACGGTCGCGCGACGCTACCATCGGCTGCGCCGCGACGGCGTGGTGCGCGTTGTCGGGCTGGAGAACCGGTGGATCGAGGGCGAAGGGAGTTGGGTGTGCCGGATGCGCGCCGCACCCGAACGCATCCAGCAGCTGGCCGACGCCTTGGTGCGCCGGCCAGACGTGTCTCATGCCAACGTGCTGGCGGGGTGGACCGACCTGGTTTGCGTCATCCGTGCGCCGGTGGGTGACACCCGGGAGGATCTCCTGAAGCTACTACCGCGAACAACCTCGGTCACCGACATCACCATCGACCTGCTGCTGCATTCGTTCGGGCAGCCTCAGAGTGCATCGTGGACCGGTTACGGCCGCACTCTCACCGACCGGCAGGCTGCGGCTATCCTGGCGGAGCGAACCGGTCCGGTGCCCGGCGCTCAGCGGTGCTCGCCCACTGCCGAGGACCGCCCGATCTTCGAGGCGCTCGCCGAGGACGGCCGGACGTCGCAACCGAAACTTGCCGCACGCGCCGGCTGGTCGGTGGCCAGAGTGGGCCGGCGACTCGCCGCGCTGGAAGCCGGCGGCGCCCTGCTCTTCGACGTCGACGTGTTACCCGAACGACTCGGCCACCAGCTCAGCGCGATGCTGTGGCTGACAGTAGCGCCCCGCAACATCCAATCCGTGGGCGAGCGTATCGCGGCGCACCACCACATCGCCTTCGCCGGCGCCATTAGTGGGATGAAAAACCTTGTGGCGATTGCGATCTGCCGAGACATCGACGATCTGTACCGGTACCTCAGTGAGCAACTCGGACAGATCGAGGAAATTCTCAGTTACGAGGTCAACATCCGCACTCAACGCCTCAAGCAGCACGGATCGCTTGTGGCGCACGGAAGACTGATCAACTCCCGCCCCTTCCGCACTGGGCGCTGAGCCGCTGATTCGCCCCGGCGTGGCGTGCCGTCGATGAAGCATGGCTGCACCTTCAGCCCTGCTCGCGGACAACCCTTTTCGCTCCGAAGGCGACGAGTGCGGTGCAGATCACCAGCACGCCGGTGGCCGCGGCTTCGGCGATCAACGAGCCGGAGTTCAGCACTTGCCGGTCCGGCACCAGGGAAATGCCCATCTCGTTCTTGGCATCGCCGGCCAGTACCGCCGGATAGACCAGGCACACGACGGCGGTGACGAACGCGACCACCGCGCATCCACAGGCGACGAGCCCGAGCACGCGCACTCGGGCCGCGGCCACGACCGCGGCGCCGGCCGCCAGGGAGGCGATCAACACGATCCATCCCGGCACGCTGTCCACCATGCCGGCGAGCAGATGGCCGTAATACTGCCTGTCCTCGCCGACGTACACGCCCAGGCCATTCCACCGAATGGGCAATCCCAGCCGGCTGACGTCGACCCAGGGCAGCAGTGTCAATGCGGCTGATGCGATGGCCGCCGCGACGGCCACCACGGTGATCACCTTGCTACGCAGCATGTTTCCTTTCGATCGGCCGGCCGGACGAATTTGGCGCCGGCCACTCAGGGTAGGCGGGATGGCCCGTCACGCAAAGGGCGAGTTAACACCCCGAGGTCAGGGGTACCCCACCGGGCATGGGGTGGGTAACCGAGCACGCGGTCGCGATCTTCTCGGCTTTGCTTTCGGCGTTCTGGGCTGCGGTGGGGATCGTCGTTCGGCAGCGCGCGACCCAGCGGGTTCCGGGTGATGAGGCCATGTCCGCGGCGATGGCGACGACGCTGGTACGTCAGCCGCTGTGGTGGGCGGGGACCTTTGCCGCGGTCGCGGGTTACGCATTTCAGGCCGTGGCGCTGGCCCACGGATCGCTGCTGTTGGTCCAGCCGTTGTTGGTGTCGTCGCTGCTGTTCGCGCTGCCGCTGAGCGCGGCGCTGTGCCACCAGCGCATCAGCGGGGTCCAGTGGGGCTGGGCGATGCTGCTGACGGCTGCGCTGGCGGTTTTCCTGCTGGTGGGCGAACCCCGGGAAGGGCACAGCCGCCCCCCGATACCGGCGTGGACGCTGGCGTTGGCGATCACGGTCCCCGCGGTGGTCGCCTGCGTCGTCGCCGCGCACCGCGCCGCGGCCCGGGTGCGAGCGTCACTGCTGGGTGTCGCCGTGGCGGTTTTGCTCGGCATGATCGCCGTGGTGACCAAGGTCTGTACCCACCGCTTCGCCATGGGCGGTTGGCATGCGCTCTTGACCGTCCCGGCCCCGTACGTGCTGGTCGGCCTTGCGGTGACGGTCACGGTAGTGCAGAACTCCGCCTTCCACGCCGGCGCGCTGCAGGCGTCGGTGCCGATCATGCTGGTGGGCGAACCGGTGGTCGCCGTCCTGCTCGGCGTGGTGGTGCTCGGCGAGCACCTGGCGGTGGGCGGCGCTAGCGCGCTCGTCCTCGTCCTTGCGGTGGTGGCCATGGGGGCGGCCACCGTCGCGCTCGGCCGCAGCCAGGCCATCGAAAACGGCGGCGTCGCGGGCGAGGCGCCCACCGCAGCGCCGGAGCGTGCCGAGGCCGCGCTGACGGCGGTCGGGGTAAGCCCGCGCGGTGGGCGTTACGCCAACTGATCCTGGGGTATCGGTTCGGGCAGCGTGTTCGCTTTGGTGGTCATGTCTTTGCATTCGCCGTAGATGGTGATCGACCCACCGGAGTTCTGCACCGGCGAATAAGGATCGAAGACCGCCGTGACCCCTTGTTTGCTGACCGCGGAGCCATGCGTGCGGAAGTCTCCCGGCCCGCCCCAGCCGTGTTGTTTCAGGGTCGCGACCATCTGCTCGATCTCGGCTCGGGACGCTTCCAGGGTGGGCGCGTGGTCGTAGGCGATGCCGACGATTCCCCGGAAGGGCGCCACAGCCTGGTCGTTACAGGAGTCGCGGCTGAAATGCGCCGTTACGCCTTTGAGTCCCAGCGTGGTGGCGATCTCGCGCGCCGCATTGACCACTTGGGCCCTGGATTGTTCGGGAGTCATCGGGTTGGGCACCCCTTCGCTCAGATTCCTTACGCTGCTGCAGGATTGAAGCGCGAGGGTCAGCACCCCCGCCGCGGCGAGGGCAAGCAACCACCGCCAGGTGGCGCTGCTGATTCCCCTTGAGGTGTTCATGGCTGTTCTCAATGGTAGTGGCCTCCTGTCGGGCGTCGAAGCGCCTCCGGGTCGAATTCATCGGGGAGCCAGTAACTGCCGCGGTGCTGTGCGGTCATGTTGTCGTGTTCGAGTGCGTCACCGTGCCCGGATGCGATGTCGGCGATGCTGAACAACGATTCGTTCCCGGGCGTGAAGTAGGAGCTGTGGTCCTTCAGCGGGAAGGTCAGCCCCGGCGCTTCGGCCTTGAACCGTGTCGAACCCCAGCCTTCGACGGCCGGGTCGCTACCGAGGCCGACCGTGACTCCGGTTCCGGGCAGGTGTCCCTGGATGCCGCCGAGGTGGGTGATCGGGTCGGTGGATGCGGCGCCGACATAGACGTGTCCCCCTTCGGGAAGGTGGAAGTCGCCGGCGTTATGGGCAAGGTCGGTTCCTGGACAGCCCACCAGCACAACGTCATTGGCGTGCATCCCGGATCCCGCCGCGGCATCGGCCACCGTAGTGGAGCCGTAGGAATGACCCACCACGGTGACGTGTGAGTTGCCCGGTTGGTGAGTTACGCCGAGCGCGTTGACATCGCCGGCCAGTAGGCCTCCTCCGTTTCTGGCGAGCGTCGTCTGCCCGATCTGGGGATCTAATGCGCTGTCTGGGGCGTGATACCCCATCCACACCAGAACCGAATTGGATTTGTTCGGATCGGCCCGTTGAGCTTCGTTGTAGATGTTCCGTCCGTCCGTGTGACTCAGATAGCCGTCGCGCACGCTGCTGCCCGTTCCCGGTACGAGCACGGTGGTGTTGTCGGCCTTGTCAGGGTTGCCGATGGCGATGGCCTCCCTGCCGCGACCGTCGAACGCTTCGGGATCGTAGGTCTGCAGGAACACCGGGTTCTTGCTGCCATCGGGGTTCGTCCCGTTCGTGTTGAGGCCGTCGCGTGTCTTGAGCGCGTTGTTGTAGCGGGTGATGGCCGACGGCGTCAGGCCGTACAGCTCCGGGTGCTGGGTCACCTGGTCAACGCCGACATGGGCTCGGTCGGCGGCGCTTTGCACGCGGGCGATGTCGTCGTTCATCACCGCCTGGTTGACCGTGTCCCGGCTCACGGTCTCAATGCCGTTGAGGTTGCCCAAATCCGGCGGATGCTGCGCGAGCAACTGATCGCGCTGTTCCTGACTGAGGGAGTCCCACCACCGCTTGACGTCTTCGGGTTTGGTGGTTGGCGGCGGGATGTGAATCTGTTCGGGTATGTCCTGCGCGTCTACCGGCGCAAGCGGCTTGGGGTCATATCCGTCAGCACGCAGATTTCCCAGCGAGCTCTGCAGCATGGCCGAATAGCCGTTGCGTGTCGAGTTCAGCTGGTTGAGAGCGTCTTTGGTGTCGTTGACGGCGGACGTTTTGATGGCATCGATGATGGCATGCAGTTCGTGTTGGGTCTGCGCGTCAGGGTGGTCCCGCAGATCCTGTTCCGCCAGATCGATCAGATGGTCGAGTTGCTCCAATTGTCCTTCCAATTGGGCGATCTGGCGGGCTCCGGCCTGTTGTGCGTCGGCCAACGAGGCGGCGATGTTCTCCAGGTCTGCGCCGATTTTGGGCAACTGTTCGGATTGCGCGCCAAGCGATTTGACGGTGCGCTGCACTTCAGCGGAGTCGTTGATCGGGCTGCCGCCGTCCTGATGATTCCAGGCGGCGTTGAAGCGTTGCTGCGCCTGCGCGAATGCGTGGTCGGCCTCGGCCGTGTGGCGGCCCGCCCCATGGAAGGCTTCCGCCAGACGCGCGATCTGGGCCGGGCTACCGGCCTGCAGGGTTCGGTTGATCGCCCACGGGTCGCCGCCGGCCCCCGCGATCAGCTCGGCGATGGTGAGATGCTTCAGCCGCATCGCATGTCCGTACCGCGCACGGGAGAAAGATTACCGCCGCCAGGTTGTCGATCAATTCACCTTCGGCTGCGAGCGTCACTTTGGATGCCAAGGGATTTCGCCGTGAGACGATTCGCGAGACCGACGATCAAAAGGACTCGAAAACGCGAGCGCGACAAGGCACTCCAGGTCAAGGGCACAGCAACAGGACACCCTCCCGGCGGACTTGGAGTTGGAGGAAGTACCGGGAGGGTGCCTGGCTTATGTCGGCGATGGTCACCTGGCGCGTGAGTCGCCCTCCACTACGAACAAGAGCCGATCGACGAAGGCGAGATCGTCCGCCAGCTTTTCGATCAGCTCCGCGGCGCGAGCCTGTCGGACACCGGCCAGGCGATCGTGCGCGGACACGGCAGACTCACGGGCGGCGAGGATGGCGGTGCGGCATTGGCGTAACGCGCCGAGAGCGTCGGGAGAACCAGCCATGATCGCCCCCTGGGTGATGCTGTGCTGGATGAATTCCCCACTGCACGCCCGGCGACACCGGCTTGATCGAATTGTTACAACTTGTCTTGTATTAATTGTGCACATGTTGCACAGCGGGCGCCGGCAACGAGCGTGAACGACGCACCGCGCCGGCGCAAACAGGCTTGGTGGCAGGTACAGGATTCGAACCTGTGAAGCTTTCGCGACGGATTTACAGTCCGCTCCCATTGGCCGCTCGGGCAACCTGCCGCCAGACAGGTTACAACGAGCGAGTAGACAAAGCACAAACGCCTATCACCGGATGAAGGGACGTAATGCATGGCGGACTCATCGTTCGACATCGTCAGCAAAGTGGATCGCCAGGAGGTCGACAACGCGCTCAACCAGGCCGCCAAGGAGCTGGCCACCCGCTTCGACTTCCGCGGCACCGACACCACAATCGCCTGGAAGGGCGACGAGGCTATCGAGCTGACGTCGTCCACCGAGGAACGCGTCAAGGCGGCCGTCGACGTCTTCAAGGAGAAGCTGATCCGCCGGGACATCTCGATGAAGGCCTTCGACGCCGGCGAACCGCAGGCCTCGGGCAAGACCTACAAGATCAACGGCTCCCTCAAGCAGGGCATCAGCAGCGAGAACGCCAAGAAGATCACCAAGCTGATCCGTGACGACGGCCCCAAGTCCGTCAAGACGCAGATCCAGGGCGAGGAAATAAGGGTCACCAGCAAAAAGCGGGACGACCTGCAGGCCGTCCAAGCGCTGCTCAAGCAGGCCGACCTGGACGTGGCGGTGCAGTTCGTCAACTATCGCTGACCGGCCCGGCGCGGTTTCCCGGTTCCTAGCCCGACCAACCGGTGGGTCTCTAGGCTAGTGACGAGTCCCACAATTTGAGCGAGGTTGGCGATGACCGTGACTCCCCAGCAAGCCGCCGACGGTGGCGCGACCGAGGCGGGGTACACCGACGTGATCATCGTCGGTGCCGGCATCTCCGGCATCGACGCGGCCTATCGGATCACCGAACGCAATCCGCACCTGACCTACACCGTCCTGGAGCGGCGCGCGCAGATCGGCGGAACGTGGGACCTGTTCCGCTACCCCGGGGTGCGTTCGGACAGCAGCATCTTCACGCTGTCCTTCCCGTTCGAGCCGTGGACCCGCAAAGAGGGCGTGGCCGACGGCGTGCACATCCGCGAGTACCTGGCCGCCACCGCGCGCAAGTACGGCATCGATCGACACATCCGCTTCAACAGCTATGTGCGGTCCGCCGACTGGGACTCGGCGACCGACACCTGGACGGTCACCGTCGAGCAGGACGGGGCGCGCAAGCTCTACCGCGGGCGCTTCCTGTTCTTCGGCAGCGGCTACTACAACTACGACGAGGGCTACACGCCCGACTTCCCGGGCATCGAAGAGTTTCAGGGCACCGTGGTGCACCCTCAGCACTGGCCCGAAGACCTCGACTACACGGGCAAGAAGGTGGTGGTGATCGGCAGCGGAGCGACCGCGGTCACGCTGCTGCCGTCGTTGTCGGACCGGGCCGCCAAGGTCACCATGCTGCAGCGCTCGCCGACCTACCTCATCTCCGCGTCCAAGTACGGCACTGTCGCCGCCGTCTCCCGAAAGTTGCTGCCCCGCAAGCTCGCCCATCTCGTTGTCCGGATGTACAGCGCCCTGACCGAGGCGGTGTTCTTCGCGTTGTCGCGCAAGGCGCCGGGGTTCGTGCGCTGGCTGTTGCGGCGTAAGGCGATCAACAGCCTGCCCGCCGGCTACGACGTCGACACCCACTTCAAGCCGCGCTACAACCCGTGGGATCAGCGGATGTGCCTGATCCCCGACGCCGATCTGTACAACGCGATCACCGCCGGATCGGCCGAGGTGGTCACCGACCACATCGACCACTTCGACGCGACCGGCATCGCGCTCAAGTCCGGCGGCCATCTCGACGCCGACATCATCGTCACCGCGACCGGCCTGCAGCTGCAGGCGCTGGGTGGCGCCACGATCAGCCTGGACGGCACCGAGATCAAGACCAGCGACCGCTTCGTCTACAAGGCGCACATGCTCGAAGACGTGCCGAACCTGTTCTGGTGTGTGGGCTACACGAACGCGTCGTGGACGCTGCGGGCCGACATCACCGCCCGGGCGACCGCAAAACTCATGGAGCACATGGCCTCTCACGGCTATACCCGCGCCGCCCCGCATCGCGGCAACGAGCCGATGACCGAGAAGCCGTCATGGGACATCAACGCCGGCTACGTGTTGCGCTCGGTGCACATGCTGCCGAAGTCGGGCACCAAGCGGCCGTGGAACGTCCGGCAGAACTACCTGGCCGACGCCCTGGACTACCGTTTCGACCGCATCGAGGAGGCGATGGTGTTCGGCCGCGTCGATGACCGCGCGGCGCTGGCGGGCTAGCCCGGTCTGAGTGTTCGTGAACTGCTACTAAATCGCAGGTGTCGGCAATACGCTGATCGCCATGGCATCTGAGAAGCGCGAACCCAAAGTCGTTGTCCTCGGTGGCGGTTCCTGGGGCACCACCGTGGCATCAATCTGCGCGCGTCGCGGTCCGACGCTGCAGTGGGTGCGCTCCGAGGCGACCGCCAGCGACATCAACGACAACCACCGCAACAGCCGCTACCTCGGCAACGACGTCGTGCTCAGCGACACCCTGCGCGCCACCACCGACTTCGCCGAGGCTGCCAACTCCGCCGACGTCGTCGTGATGGGCGTTCCCTCGCACGGCTTTCGGGGGGTGCTGAGCGAGCTGGCCAAGGAGCTGCGGCCGTGGGTGCCGGTGGTGTCACTGGTCAAGGGGCTCGAGCAGGGCACCAACATGCGGATGTCGCAGATCATCGAGGAGACGCTGCCCGGCCACCCCGCCGGCATTCTGGCCGGGCCGAACATCGCGCGCGAGGTCGGCGAGGGCTACGCCGCCGCAGCGGTGCTGGCGATGCCCGACCAGCACCTGGCGACCCGGCTGTCGGGCCTGTTCCGCACCCGGCGCTTCCGCGTGTACACCACCGACGACGTCATCGGGGTGGAGATGGCCGGGGCGCTGAAGAACGTCTATGCCATCTCGGTCGGGATGGGCTACTCGCTGGGCATCGGCGAAAACACCCGCGCGCTGGTGATCGCCCGCGCGCTGCGGGAGATGACCAAGCTGGGCGTCGCCCTGGGCGGCAATCCCGATACCTTCCCGGGCCTGGCCGGCCTGGGCGACCTCATCGTCACCTGTACCAGCCAGCGCAGCCGTAACCGACACGTCGGTGAACAACTGGGGGCGGGCAAGCCGATCGATGAAATCATCGCCTCGATGAACCAGGTCGCCGAGGGCGTCAAGGCCGCCAGCGTGATCATGGAGTTTGCCAACGAATTCGGCCTGACCATGCCGATCGCCCGCGAGGTCGACGCCGTGATCAACCACGGCTCGTCCGTCGAGCAGGCCTACCGCGGCCTGATCGCCGAGGTTCCCGGCCACGAGGTGCACGGTTCCGGCTTCTGAACTGGTCGTCCGAGCTGGCCGAATTCAAATCTTTGCGTTCTCTATGGGCACGGCCCGCCAGCTTGACCGCTCTTTGCCAGCAAAATACCGTCGATCCAGGCGGCCAGCGGTATCCGGGCGCGATCCTGCGGGTCACCCCGGCGTAATCGTTTGTACGCCAGCGCGTTACGAAGAGGTAATGAGCGCACGATGGGCGGATATCGGAACATCCCCCGCTAACTTCTATCGAGGGACGCGACCGATGCACAACGTTGAACAGTCGGGCGAAAGAACCCGCGCACGTCGGCTGAGTGAACCGCGCATCAATCGGTTGCGCGGCATCATCCGGCACGACCTACCGTCATCGCTCGTGGTGTTCCTGGTGGCGCTCCCGCTGTCGCTGGGGATCGCGATCGCTTCGGGCGCCCCGGTGCTCGCCGGCCTGATCGCGGCGATCGTCGGCGGCATCATCGTCGGCTCGCTGGGCGGATCGCCGCTGCAGGTCAGCGGTCCCGCGGCCGGGCTGACAGTCGTGGTCGCCGACCTGGTTTCCGATTTCGGTTGGGGCATAACGTGTTTGATCACCGTTGCCGCCGGAGTGGTGCAGGTGCTGCTGGGCCTGAGCCGGGTCGCGCGTGCGGCCCTGGCGATCTCACCGGTCGTCGTGCACGCGATGCTGGCCGGCATCGGCATCACGATCGCCCTGCAGCAGGCACACGTATTGCTCGGCGGGAAGTCCAAGAGCACGGCGTGGCACAACCTGATCGGGCTCCCGGGGCAGATCATCGGCGCGCACCGGCCGGGGGTCATCCTGGGCGTGCTGGTGATCGTCATCCTGGTGGGCTGGCGCTGGGTTCCCGCCAAACTGCGCCGCGTTCCGGGTCCCCTGGTCGCCATCGTCGCGGTGACGGTGATCTCGGTGGTTTTCCCGTTCCACGTGCGACGGATCAACCTCGAGGGCTCTCCGCTCGACGCGCTGCGGTTGCCGGATGTTCCCCACGGCAACTTCGGTGCGGTCGCGATCGGGGTGATCACGGTGGCGCTCATCGCCAGCGTCGAGAGCTTGCTGTCGGCGGTGTCGGTCGATCGGATGCACAACGGGCCGCGCACCGATTTCAATCGCGAGTTGGTGGGGCAGGGAGCCGCCAACATCGTGTCGGGCACCATCGGTGGGCTGCCGGTGACCGGAGTCATCGTCCGTAGCTCGACAAATGTCAACGCGGGCGCCAAATCTCGAGCCTCGTCGATCATGCACGGCGTGTGGATCCTGCTGTTCACCATCCCATTCGCCGGGCTGGTCGAAGAGATCCCCACCGCCGCGCTGGCCGGACTGCTCATCGTCATCGGCATTCAGCTGCTCAAGCCCGCCCACATCGAAACCGCAATGAAGCACGGCGATCTGGCGGTGTACGTCGTGACCGCCGTCAGCGTCATCTTCCTCAACCTGCTGCACGGCGTCATGATCGGGCTCGCGCTGGCCATCGCCCTGACCGGATGGCGGGTCATCCGGGCCAAGATCGAGGCCACGCCGGTGGGCGACGACGAGTGGCGGGTGAGCATCGAGGGCGCGGCATGCACCTTCCTGGCGCTCCCGAGGCTGACGCGGCTGCTGGCGTCGATTCCGCAGGGCGCGACGGCGACGGTGACCATTGCGGTCCACTACCTCGATCACGCCGCCCATCAGACGATCACCGACTGGCAGCAACAGCACGAGGCGACGGGCGGGACGGTGCACATCCAGGGCGGCACCGACACGGGCCGCCGCGACGCGCACCAGCCGCTGGTCGAGGCCGAAAGTCCGGGCGCCGCAGCATAATTGGCCCTCGGGTTGAGCGGGTTATGGTACGTGGACCGGGTGCTAGCGCCCGGCCATTTGTTCCAGCCGGCGGATGCGGTCCTCGATCGGCGGGTGCGTCGAAAACAACGACCCGATCCGCTCGCCCGCGCGGAACGGGTTGGCGATCATCAGGTGCGCCTGGCTGGCCAGCTGGGGCTCGGGCGGCAGCGGGGCCGCCTGCACCCCGCCGGAGATCTTGCGCAGGGCCGACGCCAGGGCCAGCGGGTCACCGGTCAGCACCGCGCCCGATTCGTCCGCCTGGTATTCGCGTGATCGCGACACCGCCAACCGGACCACCGTCGCGGCGATCGGGCCCAGCAACGAAACCAGCAGCAGCGCAAAGGGATTCTCGCCGTCGCGGTCGTTACCGCCGAACATGCCGGCGAACATGGCCATGTTGGCCAGCGCGGTGATCACCGACGCCAGCGCGCCGGCGATGCACGAGATCAGGATGTCGCGGTTGTAGACGTGCGAAAGCTCGTGTCCCAGTACGGCACGCAGCTCACGTTCGGTGAGGATGCCCAGAATGCCGGTGGTACAGCACACCGCCGCGTTGCGGGGGTTGCGTCCGGTCGCGAACGCGTTGGGCGCGTTGGTGTCGCTGATGTACAGCCGGGGCATCGGCTGGTGTGCGGCGGTGGCCAGCTCACGCACGATCCGGTACATGGCCGGCGCCTGCACCTCCGACACCGGCTGCGCGTGCATCGCCCGCAACGCCAGCTTGTCGCTGTTGTAGTACGTGTAGACGTTCATCCCGATGGCGAACAGCACCGCGAGGAACATCGCGGTCTTGCCGAACAGCGAGCCGACGAACACGATCAACGCGGACATGCCAACCAACAACGCGAACGTCTTGAACGTGTTGTGATGCGGATGCCAGGTCATCGGTGTCTCCTCGGAACACTCGGGTCGCGCGTTATTGCCGATTACAGCTCGTAGAACGCCCGAGACGGCCCCGTTGGTTCCACAGGGCGCTCGTTGATCGCCACTAGCCGTGCCGGCTGATGGTGTAGTCGACCAGGGTCTGCAACGCGTGCCGGCCCGGGACGTCGGGCAGCAGGGCCAACTCCTGACGCGCCTGGTCCGCGTATTCCCGCAGCGACTGCTTGGCCTTGGCCATGCCCGGCGATGCCCGCAACAGTCCCAGCGCCTCGGCCACCGCCTCGTCGTCGTCGATGGGCCCGACCAGCAGCTCGCGCAACCGCGCCGCCTCGGGCCCGGGTTCGCGCAGGGCGTAAACCATCGGCAGGGTGTGCACGCCCTCGCGCACGTCGGTGCCGGGCAGCTTGCCGGACTCACCGGCGTCGCTGTCGATATCGATGATGTCGTCGGAGATCTGAAACGCGGTGCCAACGATGCCGCCGAGGCGGCTCAGCCGCTCCACCTGATCGGGGTCGGCGCCCGAGAACATCGCCCCGAACCGGCCCGCCGCGGCGATCAGGCAGGCGGTCTTCTCGTACACCACCCTCAAGTAGTGCTCGATCGGGTCGGATCCTTCGACGAACCCGCGCGTCTCCCGCATCTGGCCCGTCACCAGTTGGGCGAACGTCTCGGCGATCAGCCGCACCGCCTCCGGACCCAGCCGCGACACCAGCCGGGATGCCGTCGCGAACAGGTAGTCGCCGGCCAGGATCGCGACGTTGTTGCCCCAGCGCACGTTGGCCGTGGGGGTGCCGCGGCGAACCTCCGCCTCGTCCATCACGTCGTCGTGGTACAGCGTGGCCAGGTGCACCAGCTCGATGACGGCGCCGGCGATGGTCACGTCCGCGCTGTCCGGGTTGGGCCCGAGCTGCGCCGACAACACGGTGAACAGCGGCCGGAACCGCTTGCCGCCGGCCTTGAACAGGTGGGTCAGCGACTCGGTCATGATGTCGTCGGCGCTGCGCAGCTCGGTGTCCATGAGCTGCTCGATCCGTCCCACGCCGTCGCGTACGGTCGCCGCGAAAGCCGGGTCGCCGAAGTCAACGCCCGCCACCACCGTCGCCGGAGTACTCACGGGACCAAACATACTGGTGTGCATGACGACGGGAGCGACCCGAGCCCTTAAGGCCCAAGTGGTGGTCGTGGGCGCCGGACCCGCCGGTTCGGCGGCGGCGGCCTGGGCCGCCCGCGCGGGTTACGAGGTGCTGGTCGTCGACTCGGCGAGCTTTCCCCGCGACAAGGCCTGCGGCGACGGGCTGACTCCCCGCGCGGTGGCCGAGCTGGAGCGCCTGGGGCTGCGGAACTGGCTGGACACCCGCATCCGGCATCGGGGCCTGCGGATGAGCGGGTTCGGTGGCGAGGTGGAGGTCGACTGGCCGGGCCCGTCGTTCCCGTCCACCGGCAGCGCGGTGGCCCGCTTCGAGCTGGACGACCGGATTCGCAAGGTCGCCGAAGATTCCGGGGCACGGATGCTGCTGGGGACCAAGGCCGTTGCTGCACAACATGATTCGTCGGGCCGGGTAACGTCGGTGACGTTGGCCGACGGCACCGAGGTGAGCTGCGCCCAACTGATCGTGGCCGACGGGGCCCGCTCGACGCTGGGCCGCACGCTGGGCCGGCGCTGGCACCAGGAAACGGTGTACGGCGTCGCCGCCCGCGGGTATCTGGCCACCGCACGCGCCGACGACCCCTGGCTGACGTCGCATCTGGAACTGCGCGGGCCCGAGGGGGCCGTGTTGCCGGGGTACGGCTGGATCTTCCCGCTCGGCAACGGCGAGGTGAACATCGGCGTCGGGGCGTTGTCGACGTCCAAGCGGCCCGCCGATTTGGCGCTGCGGCCGTTGATCGACTACTACACCGACCTGCGCCGCGACGAGTGGGGATTTTCCGGCCGGCCCCGCGCGGTGGCCTCGGCGCTGCTGCCGATGGGCGGCGCGGTGTCGGGGGTGGCCGGTGCCAACTGGATGCTCATCGGCGACGCCGCGGCCTGCGTCAACCCGCTCAACGGCGAAGGCATCGACTACGGGCTCGAGACCGGGCGGCTGGCGGCGGCGCTCCTGGACCACCCCGACCTGTCGCAGGTGTGGCCGTCGCTGTTGCAGGAGCACTACGGTCGGGGCTTCTCGGTCGCCCGGCGACTGGCGTTGCTGCTGACGTTTCAGCGGTTCTTGCCGTCGACCGGACCGATCGCCATGCGCTCGACGGCGCTGATGACCATCGCCGTGCGAGTGATGGCCAACCTGGTCACCGACGACGACGCGGACTGGGTGGCCCGCGCCTGGCGCGGTGGCGGGCGGCTGTCGCGGCTGCTCGACCGCCGCACGCCGTTCAGCTGACCGAGCGTGCGTATCGCCGCTGGTCGGCGGGCCGGCCGCGGTCCCGCGGGGCCGGCGCTCGTCGATGCACTTTCGTCCGCGCACCCGCCGCGAGGCGTGTATAGTCCAGCTAATGAAGGGAACGAGGCTGGCTACTATCGGAGCCGCTGCCGCCGCCGCTGCTGCTGCTATCGCGCTGGCCGGGCCGGCGCAGCTTTCCGCGCCCGCGCAGGCCGACCCGCCGCCGACGGCGCCATACCCGACACCGCGCACACCGTCACCGCCGAGCGACTACGACGCCCCATTCAAGAACACCGTCAACGGCTTCGGCATCTACCAGCCGCAGGACCAGCTGGCATGGCTGGGCAAGATCACCTGCGAGCGAATCGGTAGGGGCGTGGACGGCGACGCGTACAAGTCGGCCACCTTCATCCAGCGCAACCTGCCGCGCGGCACCACTCAGGGCCAGGCGTTCCAGTTCCTCGGCGCGGCGGTGGACCACTACTGCCCCGACCAAGTCGGCTTCGTGCAGGCCGCCGGCAATCACTAGAGCTTTCTCAGCGCAACGGTTTGTACCCGGCGTGTAAGGCGACGATGCCGCCGGTCAGGTTGCGCCAGCGCACCCCCGACCAACCGGCCCGGGTGATCTGCTGCGCCAACCCCGCCTGATCCGGCCACGCCCGAATCGATTCCGCGAGGTACACGTACGCGTCGGGGTTGCTGGACACCGCCCGGGCCACCCGCGGCAGCGCCCGCATCAGGTACTCCTTGTACACGGTGGCGAACAGCGTGTTGGTGGGCGTGGAGAACTCGCACACCACCAGCCGGCCACCCGGGCGCGTGACGCGGGCCATCTCGCGCAGCGCCGCCTGGGTGTCGACGACGTTGCGCAGTCCGAAACTGATTGTCACGGCGTCGAATACGTCGTCGCCGAATGGCAGCCTGGTGGCGTCGCCGGCGACCTTGGGAACGTTGCGCGCGGCACCGGCCGCCAGCATGCCGACCGAGAAATCGGCGGCCACGCACCACGCCCCGGATTTCCTCAGCTCCACGGTGGACACCGCGGTGCCCGCGGCGAGGTCCAGCACCTTCTGGCCGGCACCGATCGCCAGCGCCGTCCGGGTCGCCTTGCGCCAGTACCGGTCCTGACCCATCGACAGCACGGTGTTGGTCAGGTCGTACCGGCGGGCGACGCCGTCGAACATCGACGCGACGTCCCGGGGATCCTTGTCCAGCTCCGCGCGACTCACCAGGCAAACGCTACCTGTTTGGGAATGAGGTGGCGCGGTCGGCGTTGTATGGGGGCGTGACGGAAAAAGTTTGGTTTATCACCGGGACATCGCGAGGCTTTGGACGGGCGTGGACGATCGCGGCGCTGGAGCGCGGCGACAAGGTCGCGGCCACGGCGCGCAACACCGCCGCGCTGGACGACCTCGTGGGCAAGTACGGCGACGCGCTGCTGCCGATCCGACTGGACGTGACCGACCGGTCGGCCGACTTCGCGGCGGTCAAGCAAGCGCACGACCATTTCGGCCGGCTCGACATCGTGGTGAACAACGCCGGCTACGGCCAATTCGGGTTCGTCGAGGAACTCTCCGAGCGGGACGCACGCGATCAGATCGAGACCAATGTCTTTGGGGCACTGTGGATCACGCAGGCCGCACTGCCGTACCTGCGCGAGCAGGGCAGCGGCCACATCATCCAGGTGTCCTCGATCGGGGGCATCACCGCGTTCCCGTTGGTCGGCATCTACCACGCGTCGAAGTGGGCGCTGGAGGGCTTCTCGCAGGCGCTGGCCCAGGAGGTAGCGCCGTTCGGGGTGCACGTCACGCTGATCGAGCCGGGCGGTTTCGACACCGACTGGGCCGGCGACTCGGCCAAGCACGCCGAGCCGCTGCCGGCCTACGACGACATTCGCGCCGCCGTGCAGGCCGAGCGCAGCCGCCGGTGGGCCAGCCCGGGTGACCCGTCGGCGTCCGCGGCCGCCCTGCTCAAGGTGGTCGACGCCGAAAAGCCGCCGCTGCGAGTCTTTTTCGGCGCTTCCCCGCTGGAAACCGCCAAGGCCGACTACGAGAGCCGGCTGCGCAACTGGGAGGAATGGCAGCCCGTCGCGGAGCTCGCGCAGGGCTGATTGGCGTGCGGTCCCCTCGTTGCCGGTTTATTGAGTAGCGGCGTTCAGTTGCGCTCTGGCCCGATCGATCTGATCGTAGGCGTACGACACCATGTCGGCGGTGGTCATGGTCTCGCCGGTGCGTGCGAGCGATTCATAAGTCTGGCCGCGGAGGTGGGCGATCGCGATCGTCGCGTGCAAGACCTCGTCATGTTCGGCAAGGGCCTTGCGCATTGAATCCGCGTCCGACTCCTGCGTATACCCCGGCACGAAAAGGGGTAGGCGCTATAGCACCACTTGGAACGGAGTGAAGGACACGTTATGAGCGGCGCGGATAAGGCCCGAAACAAGGTGCGACAAATTGCGGGCAGGCTCAAGGCGGCAACCGGGCGCGTGACTAACGACCCGGCGTTGGAAGCCGAGGGCCGGGCCGACCAGCGGGCGGCCCATTTGAGGGATGCCGGTGAAAAGGTCAAAGATGCATTCCGGCCTCGTCGGCGCCGACAGGTTTAGCCGCCGAGCAAACCACCGCGGACGGTAGTTGTCCGCAATGGAGTAGTCGATTACTCACCCCGCCACCACGCAGCGGACAGATAATTGTCAACGTCTGCGAGGAAAGGCGGTCCGATGTCCGCACCCCAGTTCCCGCCCGTGGAAACCTGCGACGTCTGCATCGTCGGAGCCGGCATCGCCGGGTTGAACGCCCTATTCGCGGCCAGCCGGTACCTGTCCCGCGAGCAAAAGGTGATCCTCATCGATCGTCGGGCGCGCGCGGGCGGCATGTGGGTCGACGTCTATCCATATGTCCGCCTGCACCAACCGCACCCGATGTTTACGGCGGGCAACATCGGGTGGACGCTCGGCAAGGACCGCAGCTACCTGGCGACCAAGGGCGAGGTGCTCGACCATTTCGAACACTGCGTCGAGGTGATCAGGCAGCGAGTCCAGGTCGACGAGTACTTCGGCTGGGATTTGGAGTCGGAGGCAGAGCAGAACGGAATCGTGCGGGCCAGGTGTCGCGCCGCCGACGGCCGCATGCTCGTCGTCGAGGCGAAGCGATTGATCAAAGCGTATGGCCTGGGGATCACGCCGAACGAACCGCTCGAGATCTCCAGCACACGCGTCCATTCGGTGTCGCCCGACTACTGCGACGTCCGGGCGGGTGACATCAGGGAAAGCGATGCGCCGGTGTGGATCATCGGCGGCGGAAAAACCGCGATGGATACCGCACACGCACTGATCACGACCTACCCCGGTCGGCAGGTCAACATGGTCGCCGGCCGCGGAACATTCTTCTCGTGCCGCGACACCCTGCTGCCGAGCGGCGCCCGCCGCTGGTGGACGGGCACACCGCCGAGCGCCGTCGCGACCCAGCTGAGTCGTCGGTATGACGGCACGAACGAATCGGAAGTCCAAGACTGGTACCGCGCCACCCATGGCACGTTCCTGACCCCACAGTCGGACAACTTCGTGTTGGGAGTCTTGTCGCAGGCCGAGAACCGCACGATCTCGTCCGGGCTCAACGATCTCGTCATGGACTATTTCGAGGATGCGGTCGACCGCAATGGCAGCACCGATCTGGTGTTGCGGAGCGGATCGACGAAGACGATCGAACCGGGCAGTTGGATCGTCAACTGCACGGGCTACGTCAAATTCCCCGACGAATACCCATACGAGCCCTACGTATCACCCAGTGGCGCAGTGGTTTCCATCAACGTGCGGTCGGCCACGCTGCACTTGCCCGCATTCATGGGGTATTTCCTGGGCCACCTGATGTTCTTGGGCAAGCTCGGCGAGATCCCGCTCTACGAAATCGACTGGATGAACCTGCGGCAGAAGGCACCGCTCGCATTCCCGTACGTGCTCTTTGCGCTCGTCGGCCACAACCTCAGCCTCATCTACGACAACGTGCCCAGCCGCGTGTTCGCCGAGAACGGCCTCGATTTCGACAAGTGGTACCCGCTACCGCGCCGCCTGCCCGGCCTGGCCCGGTTCATGCTCGCGCACCGCCGCGAACGCGAGCGACAGCGCCGCGTCCTCGACACGGTCCGCGAGCGATTCGAAATCCGTTGCGGCCCACTGAGTCCGCAACCTGGCGCCACCTTGTAACCGGCCGGAAGTTGAGGATGCGGCGGACGGGTCCCAGACCGACCATCGTCATCGCAGCGCCTCGGCCCACTCGATATGCCCTTCGTAGCCAAATGCTTTGGCCATGTCGCGATAGCCATCTCGAAACCGCTTGTAACCGAAAGCATCACCTTGAGCGCGGCCCAGCAGCGCCCGCATCCGCGACATCCAGATGTCACGCATCACCAAACCCTCATCGGCCGGAGCGGTCGCCAACCGGTCGATCGCGGCCTCGGCTTCAGCCACATCATGGTCGGTCGCGCGAGCCAGCAGCGTCTCCACCAGAACCGCCGTGGCCGGAATGCCCCACAGCAGAAGGCGTTCGCAACGAAATAGATGTTCGACGGCGACGCGTATGGCCGATAGGGCGGCGTCGTGATCTCCCTGCCTCGCCGACTCACGGGCCGCGTAGACCTCGACAATCGGCAAATCGCTCAGGTTGTGTCCTTGGCCCGAGAACACTTCCCCGGTCTCGACCAACACCTGCCGGCCCCGACTGTGCTCCTCATGGGTGTCGCGGTGCACCAGCGCAACGCCCAGCGTCGCCTTGATGAATCCCACCACCACGTCATCGCTGGATCGCTCGGCGACTCGTAGCGCGTTCTCGATCTCGTGCAGCGCAACGTCGTTGGACCTGCGCACGCCGAACGGTATTCCCAGCAGATAGATGTAGCCGACCACCCCGGCGTAGGACGCGGCGTCAGCGCGGCGGGCCATGACCAGGCCGTGGCGCAGGTCTGCTGCCCATCCGCGGCGACCCAGCGAATATCGGGCCATACCTCGCGACACGAAGGCGAGCGCCAACGGGCATCCCACTAGGAAGTTGCCTTTGGATGGATCACCGTCGGCCAGGTCGATAGCGGCTTGTGACCATCGCAGCACGTCACACCATTCGGCGTTTTCGATCTTGCCGTAGATCACCGGGAAGGACAGACCCACCGTCAGGTTCGGGTCTGCGACCGACTCAGCCAGGGCCCAGGCGTCCGAGGCCAGCTGCGACGCCTCCCGCACCCGGTCCCGATGCGCGTAACCAACCACCATCCCAGCCGTTGCGATCCCAAGCGACGCTTTGTCTCCCGCGGCGCTGCACAACTCCCGCAATTCATCAAAGCGGTCACCGGCAGAGCTGGCGTGGACTCGCCAGCCCGTCCCGCACAACATGGTGCGCGGCGTTATGCGCATGGCCGACCGGCACGGGTGGTCGGCGGGCAGGGCGTCGCCGATCTCTGCCGCGCGCCCCCAACTCGCTCGGGCGGCGCTGATGTCACGGTTGGTCGCCCAGCTGGCGGCCCGCATGTGCCACTCGTAGGCGGTGGGCAGATCACCGGCGGCCTGCACGTGTTCGGCAATCAACGCCGCGTTTTCGTCCCCCGATTGCGGATCGCGGGCTTCGATTGCGGCCGCAACCCGCCGATGCAACTCTGAGCGATCCGATTTGAGCTGTGCGCCATAGGCCACCGAATGAATGAGCGGGTGGTGGAACACATACTCCGGACGCCGGGCAAGACTGACAACGTCGATGAGCTGGGCCGCCAGCAGTTCGTCGATCTCGGGTTCAACATCCAACACGGTGAGTAGGTCCAGGCCGAACCGCGAGCCGATGACCGCCGCCGCGCCTAGCGTGCGCTTGGCTTTCGGATAGAGCCGATCGATGCGCGCGGCGATGGTCGCCTGCAATGTGGCCGGCACGCTCACTTCGCCGACCTCCGTTGCCGATGTGTAGGCGCCGGGCTCGCCTCGTAGCACACCGCGCTCGGCGAGTTCGCGCACCAACTCCTCGGCGAAAAATGGATTACCGGCGGCCCGCTCGGCGACTCTGCGGCCCAGCGCACCGACCGACGGGTCCGGCCCGAGGAGATGTGTGACCAGTGCGGCCGTTTCTGAATTACTCAGCGGTGCAAGGGCTATGGCGCGCGCATCGGACACCCGGGTCAACGCGCCCCGGTATTCCGGCCGGTGGGTGACCAACACCAGCGTGGGCGTTCGCGGGACCACCTCGAGGAAATCGGTCAGCATCGACTCGCTGATCTCGTCGATCCAGTGGACGTCCTCGACGACGAAGACCGCCGGGCGCTGGCGGGCCAGTCTGGCGGCGTGCACCAGCGCGGTCAACCGCCTGCGACGCGCATTGGGATCAACCGCGGGTACGGCGGTGGTCGGGTCGGCGATGCCCAGCAGGTCTTCGAGCAGCAGCACGTCCTCGGGATCTGCGTCTGGAAATCGGTCCCGTACTCGGGCACGGGCCCCCTGTCCCCCAAGGCCTTCGATGCCCGTCACCGCGCGCAGCAGCCGCGCCACGGCATGGAATGGGACCTGGCTGGTGTGCGACTCACAACAGGCGGTCAGCACCTCCGCACCCCGAACCGCTGCCATCGCGGCTACCTCGCGCGCCAGGCGGCTCTTGCCGATGCCGGGCTCGCCCACCACCACAACCACAGCGCCGTGACCGGCGAGGGCGCGCTCCAACAAGCCCTCGACGGCGGACATCTCCCACCGACGACCAACTAGATTCGAGTCGGCGCGGCCGGCGGCGCGGTGCCGGTCTCCGATGCCCAGTAACCGGTGGGCGGTGACTGGTTCGTTGACGCCTTTTATGCGGACCAATTCCGGGTCGCTTAGCGCCGCCGCGTCGTCAACCAGTCGCGCGGTGGAGACGCTGAGCATCACCCCGCCCGGCGGTGCGACCGACTCCATCCGCTGGGCCAGCCCCACTTGATCACCCATCGCGGTGTAGCCGAAGGATCCAGAACCAAGCTCACCGGCGATCACCTGACCGGAGTTCAGTCCCACCCGCACCAGCAATGTCGCACCGTCTCGGCTCTGCACCTCGTTGCCCAGCGCCTTCGCTTCTTCCTGAATGCTCAGCGCCGCGAGGCACGCGCGCAGGGCGTGGTCCTCCATTGCCGCCGGCGCGCCGAAGACCGCCATGATGCCGTCGCCGGTGAACTTGTCCACCGTGCCGCCGTACCGCCGGACGACGGCCGCGCAGCGGTTGGCCAGGTCGACCATGATCTCGCGCAGCCGCTCTGTCCCGACGGTTGCGGCGATGTCCATCGAGTGGACCACGTCGGCGAACAAGACCGTGACCTGCTTGTATTCGGCGCGGGTGGCACCGTCGCGCACCGGTGCGCCGCAATGATGACAAAACCGGGCGTTATCGAGAGTTTCGGTGCCACATGTCCGGCACGCTGCTTTGGCCGTCATCCGACCCTCCGCTGATCCGGCCCCCACGTCTGTAGTGGTTCTCCGAAAGGATAGGCCGATGAACACCCCGCTTGGGAGTGTTGATTCCAGGGCGGCAGGACAGGACAAGACAGGTAGTCGGCTACGCGTGTGCCGCGCGGGGGCGCCGCCGAGACTCGGTATTGGAAGCACATCGCCGACGACGTACGGGGCCCCGCCATGACCACCACGATTGACCCGCCGGTTTGCCCGAATGTCTTCGACGCCGGTCTGCCGGCGATCGATTATGAGCTCTGCGGAAGCCTCGAGGAGGCCCACGCGATCATCAGCGAGGCGCGCCGGCGGGCGCCGATCGCCATCGGACCGCACGGGCCGGAGTTCCTGACCTATGAACTGGTGCGGACCGTGCTGCGCGACCCACGGTTCCGTATACCGCAAGGCATGTTCCTTGCCTCCCAAGGGATTACCAGCGGACCGCTATGGGACCGCGTCGCGACCAACCTGATCAGTCTCGACGGGCCCGAGCACCACCGGCTGCGCCGACTGGTCTCCCATGCCTTCACGCCGAGAGCCACCGCGCGGCTGGGCGCGACCATCGTCGAGGTGATCAACCAACTCGTTGACCGCCACACCGCGACCGGGCGCTGCGAGGTGGTCGCCGACATCGCCCGCCAGTATCCGATCCCGATCATCTGCGCGCTCTTGGGCGCCCCGGCCCAGGATTGGAGGCTGTTCTCGGAATGGACCGACGACATCTTCAAGGCCTTCAGCTGGGAGGTCGCCGGCCACCAAGAGACGATCTTGGCGGCCTGGGACGAACTGGATGCCTACATCGACGACATGGTCGCCCAGCGCCGCGACCGGCTGACCGACGACCTGATCTCCGAACTGATCCGGGCCGAGGACGACGGGGACCGCCTCAGCATCGACGAGCTGCGGATGCTGGCGGCGGGCCTGCTCGTGGCCGGCACCGACACCACCCGCAACCAGCTGGCCGCCTCGGTGCAGGTGCTGTGCGACCACCCCGACCAGTGGACGATGCTCGCCGAGCATCCCGAGCTGGCGGCCAACGCAGTCGAGGAGACGATGCGGCATTCGCCGATCGCGGGCGCCACCCTGCGCACCGCCCTCGAGGATGTCGAGATCGCGGGGTTCACGATCCCGGCCGGCACGCTGGTGATCGCCAACACCGCCGCGGCCAACCGTGACCCCGCCGCCTACGACGACCCCGACCGGCTGGACATCACCCGCGCGGCGGCGGCGCCGATGCAGACATTCGGCGCCGGCATGCACTACTGCCTGGGTGCCAATCTGGCTCGGCTCGAGCTCGCCGAGGCCCTGACGGTGATGGCACAGCGCATGCCCAACGCTCACCGCACCGGCCCCGCCCCATGGAAGCCGCTCACCGGGTTGAGCGGACCACTCACGCTCCCAATCGAATTCGTCCCCGTTAGGTGAACGGGACCCTAGCTCATTCGCCTAGGGCGTAGCGCGTCGCGCGGAGTTGTCGCCGGGCAAACGGCGAGAGCACCGCCTCGTAGTGGCCGAGGAGCTCGTCGCAGATGGTCGGCCAGCTGCGCCCCACCACGCTGCGCCGCGCGGCCAGCGCGTAGCGCGGCCGTTCGGCGATCAGGTGCGCGACCGCGTCGGGCAACCGGGGCTCGAACTCGTTGACGGCCAACAACAGACCGGTACGCCACGGGGTGACGAGGTCACGTGGGCCGCCGGCGTCGGGGGCGATCACCGGCAGCCCCGACGCCAGCGCTTCTTGCACGACCTGACAAAACGTCTCGTGCTCACCGGGATGCACGAACACGTCCATGCTGGCGTACGCCGCGGCGAGTTCGTCGCCGTAGAGCGCACCCGTGAAAACCGCTGTCGGCATTGCCGATTGCAGCTTGCGGCGGTCGACCCCGTCGCCCACGATGACGAGCTGAACCGCGTCGCTGGCGGCCAGGCCGGCCAGGCGCTCGACGTGTTTCTCGGGCGCGAGCCGGCCCACAAATCCGACGATGGGCTTGCCCCGGGGCGACCACTGCCGCCGGAGCTCCGCGCTGCGCGCCGACGGCGCGAACCGCAGCACGTCGACACCGCGCGCCCACCTATGCACGCGCGGAAAACGGTGTGCAACAAGAGCTTCCATCGTGACGCTGGACGGCGCCAGGGTACGATCGGCGAGCCCGTGCAGGTGACGGAACCAGGCCCAGGCGGCCCGCGCGGTCATCGGGATGCCGTAGCTCGCCGCGAAGCCCGGGACGTCGGTCTGATACACCGCCACCGTCGGCACCCCCAGCCACCGCGCCGCGCGCAGCCCGCCGTAGCCCAGCAGCGCCGGCGAGGCCAGGTGCACCACATGCGGATCGAATCCACGCAACACCTTCACCAGCCGGGGGGTAGGCACCCCAAGCGGCAGGCTGGTCACCTTCGGGAACATCCGCGACGGCACCCGGTGCACGCGGATGCCGTCGTAGATGCGGTCCGCGCGGGGCTGGCCCGGGGGCGTGTCGGGGGCGATGACCAGGGCTTCGTGCCCTGTCCGGCGCAGATGCTCGAGCACCCGGATCACCGAGTTGCTGACACCGTTGACTTCGGGGAGGAAAGATTCCGCGACGATGGCAACGCGCACATCACTACCGTGTCAGCGTCGACTGTCGCCAAGGTTGCCTGCGGGCATACGTCACGCGAAATTTGCAGGTCCGGCACCGTCGGCGGCCGGGCTCGGCGGTCCGTCTCGGGGCACGTCGCGGCGGTCCAGCCACTTGTCCAGCAGCGCAAGCACGATCAGGATCGCCGCCGCGCCCAACCAGCCCACCACCGCGATCGAGCCGGCCGGGATGATCGCCAACCCGGCGTTGCGATGTTGCACGCGAACCAGGTTCGGATCGTTCTTGTTGTACTCGACGTAAATCCGCATCCCGGTGGCCAGATGGGACGGATAGAGCACACCGAGCTCGGGACGATAGGTGACCCGTTCGGGGGTGACGAATTCGATGGTGGAGCGGCGCGGCCCGGCGCTGAGCACCTCGGCCTGCGCGACGCCCATGTTGTGGGTGATCGCGATGTCGTCGCGCCAGGCGCCGGCCACCAGCAACAGCGACTGCAAGGTGACCAGGCCGATGACGATCAGCACCGCAATCCGGGCCCACCGCAACACGATCCGAACGCGCGTCTTCGGCGGCGCATCACTGCGACCATGAATCAGTATGTGCAGCAGCACCTTTGGCGATATTGCCATCTAGGCGCGCCTCACAGCGCGGCCTTGATGGCGGCGTGCAGCTGCCGTAGCGAGGACCGGTCCGCCTTGACCTCCAGCACCCGCATCCCGGCCCCGGGTTCGTCGAGGGCCGCCGCCAGTTCGCCCACCTCGATCTGGCGGCTCTCGACGTGGTAGGCCCGGCACAGCGCGCCCACGTCGACGTCGTGCGGGGTGCCGAAAACCCGTGACGACACGTCGGAGAACCGCGGGTCGCCCTGCTCGAGCAGTTCGAAGATGCCCCCGCCGTTGTCGTTGGAGACCACGATCGTCAGCCGGCGCGGCGTGGGCTCGGTGGGCCCGATCAGCAACCCGGAGCTGTCGTGCACGAAGGTCAGGTCGCCGATCAACGCGACCGTGCGCGCCGGAGTGTCCGGACCGCCCTCGCGTTCGTGGGCGAGGGCCGCGCCGATCGCGGTGGAGACCGTGCCGTCGATGCCGGCGACGCCGCGGTTGGACCGCACC
>NZ_QMEU01000139.1 GCF_003284975.1 Mycobacterium colombiense | reverse complement strand
CGCCTGCCCGAAGCGCCCGCGCCCCTGCAGAACACGCCGGTCGACATCGAGGGCATGACGATCCTGTACTCCGACGATGACATCGTCGCGGTCGACAAACCGGCGGCGGTGGCCGCGCACGCCTCGGTGGGCTGGACCGGGCCCACGGTGCTCGGTGGCCTGGCCGCCGCCGGCTACCGGATCACCACCTCGGGGGTGCCCGAGCGGCAGGGCATCGTGCATCGCCTCGACGTCGGAACGTCCGGGGTGATGGTCGTGGCGCTGTCCGAGCGCGCCTACACCGTGCTCAAGCGGGCGTTCAAACAGCGCACCGTCGACAAGCGCTATCACGCGCTGGTGCAAGGACATCCGGACCCGTCCAGCGGGACCATCGACGCGCCGATCGGGCGGCACCGCGGCGGCGAATGGAAGTTCGCGGTCACCAAGGACGGCCGGCACAGCCTCACCCACTACGACACCGTGGAGGCGTTCGTCGCCGCCAGCCTGCTCGACGTGCACCTGGAGACCGGCCGCACGCACCAGATCCGGGTGCATTTCTCCGCGCTGCATCACCCGTGCTGCGGCGACCTGGTCTACGGCGCCGACCCCAAGCTCGCGAAAAAGCTTGGACTGGAACGGCAATGGTTGCATGCTCGTTCGCTGTCGTTCGCCCATCCGGCCGACGGCAGGCGGATGGAGATCGTCAGCCCCTACCCGCCCGACCTGCAACGCGCGCTGGACGTGTTGCGCGACGAGGGCTGACTCACGCCGGCTTGCGGGCCTCGACGAGCAGGCGCACGGAGTGCCCGACGAACGGCCCGTCGGATTCGATGCGCTCGTGCAGTTCGGCCAGCCGGTCCCGGTACCGCTGCACGGTGAAGTCGGGCACCGTCCAGATCACCTTGCGCAGGAAGTACACGACGGCGCCGATGTCGAAGAACTCCGCGCGCATCCGCTCCATGCGGATGTCGACGATCTGCAGCCCGGCCGCCTCGGCCTGCGCGCGCACCGCGTCCGGGTGAAACTCGGCCCATTTCTCCGGCTGCGGCCCAATGAAGTACTCGACCAGCTCGCCCATGGTGGCCGGACCGATGTGCTGCGCGAAGTAGGTGCCGCCGGGGCGCAGCACGCGCAGTATCTCCGACCACCAGACGGAGATCGGGTGGCGCGTGGTCACCAGGTCGAACGCCTCGTCGCCGAATGGCAGCGGCGGTTCGTCCCGGGTCACGACCACCACCACACCGAGCGGATGCAGGCGCCGGGTGGCCAGCGCCGCGTTCGGGGGCCACGTCTCGATGGCCGCCATGGTGGGCGGGAACGGCGCCGCGCCGGACAGCACTTCACCGCCTCCGGTGTGAATGTCGAGCGCGGCCGACACCGCGGCCAACCGCTCCCGCAGCAGTCGCTGGTAGCCCCAGGACGGGCGCTCCTCGGTGGCCCGGCCGTCCAGCCACGAGAAATCCCAGCCGTCCAGCGGGGCGGCGTCGGCCTCCGCGATCAGTTCGTCAAATGTGCGCCGCATGCCACGCATGCTAGGCACTGTTAGCCGCCGGCAAGCCGAGATCGCCGCGATGGCGGCGATGGCCATGGTGGGCGGCGGCCCGCGCCGCGATCCGGGGGAGCGGTCAGACCGTGACCTTGCCGGCGTCACCCGTGGCGATCTCGGGCGCCAGCGGGGCGATCGCGCCGAGTATCTCGGTGACCGTCTCCGACGGCACCCCGGCGGCGGACAGCGCGTCGGCCAAATGCCCGGCCACCAAATTGAAGTGGTGCATGGTGATTCCGCGGCCCTGGTGCACCTGCTTCATCGGCGCGCCGGTGTAGGGCTCCGGGCCGCCCAGGGCCGCCGCGAAGAACTCCGCCTGCTTGCCCTTGAGGCGGTTCATGTTCGTGCCGGTGAAAAAGCCGGACAGCTGATCGTCGGCAAGCACCCGGACGTAGAAGTCCTCGACCACGACTTCGATCGCCTCGTGCCCACCGATCCGGTCGTAGATGGATGCCGGTGCGGACTTGCGGAAGCGCGCCAGAATTTTCATAAGCACGATTGGAACATCTCGGCGTTGCCCGTCGGTTTATGCGCGATCACGCCCGGATTGCCTTGTGTAACAGCGGGATTGCCCGACGCTGACGGACGTTCTCGGCGAACCGTGAGACTGGGGGCCGTGACCCATGACCGCAATCCGGGTCACGGTGAGGCGAACATGTCCTAGGTTGGCTTCATGATGCACGTCACATCACTCGCGCAGCCCCGCAAGGCGGTCGTGGCCATCGGGCAGGCCAGTTGCGGTCGGGGGGCTCACATCATCAGGAGCGGATGCCGATGAACCTTGGTGACTTAACGAATTTGGTGGAGAACTCGCTCGGGAATCTGGTGGAGAAGCCGCTCGCGGCGGTCTCGCACATCGTGAACACCCCGAACTCGGCCGGACGGTATCGGCCGTTTTACCTGAGAAATCTGCTCGACGCGGTCCAGGGCCGCACGCTCGAGGAGGCCGTCAAGGGCAAGACTGTCCTGATCACCGGGGGATCGTCGGGGATCGGTGAGGCCGCGGCGAAGAAGATCGCCGAGGCCGGAGGGATCGTGGCGCTGGTGGCGCGCACCCGGGAGAACCTGGAGAAGGTCGCCGACGAGATCCGCGGCGACGGCGGCACCGCCAACGTGTACCCCTGCGACCTGTCCGACATGGACGCGATCGCCGCGATGGCCGACCAGGTGCTCAGCGACCTCGGCGGCGTCGACATCCTGATCAACAACGCCGGCCGATCGATCCGGCGCTCACTCGAGCTGTCCTACGACCGGATCCACGACTATCAGCGAACCATGCAGTTGAACTACCTCGGCGCCGTCCAGTTGATCCTCAAGTTCATCCCCGGCATGCGCGAGCGGGGATACGGACACGTCGTCAACGTCTCCTCGGTGGGGGTGCAGACCCGTGCGCCGCGCTTCGGCGCCTACATCGCCAGCAAGGCCGCGCTGGACAGCCTGTGCGACTCGCTGCAGGCCGAGACCATCAACGACGGCGTCAAGTTCACCACTGTGCACATGGCGCTGGTGCGGACCCCGATGATCAGCCCGACCACGCTCTACGACAAGTTCCCGGCACTGACACCGGACCAGGCGGCCGGGGTGATCGCCGACGCGATCGTGCACCGGCCCCGCCGGGCCAGCTCACCGTTCGGACAGTTCGCCGCCGTCGCCGATGCGGTCAACCCGGCGGTGATGGACCGGGTGCGCAACCGGGCGTTCGCCATGTTCGGTGACTCCAGTGCCGCCAAGGGAGATGAATCACCGAGCGACACAACGGAATTCGATAAGCGCAGCGAGAACTTCGTGCGGGCGACCCGCGGGATACATTGGTGAGACCATGAGCCTGCCAAAACCTGACCTGCAGACCACCGTTGTCATCACCGGCGCCTCGTCCGGTATCGGCGCCGAACTGGCCCGCGGATTGGCCCGTCGCGGCTTCCCGCTGCTGCTGGTCGCGCGCCGGCGCGAGCGCCTCGACGAACTAGCGAACGAGGTGGGCCAGCAATATTCGGTTGCCGTCGAGGTGCTGCCGCTGGACCTCGCTGACAGCAAGGCGCGCGCCAAACTGGCGAATCGGCTGCGCAGCGAGCCGATCGCCGGTCTGTGCAACAGCGCCGGTTTCGGGACCAGCGGGGTGTTTCACGAGTTGCCGCTGGAGCGCGAGAGTGAAGAGGTGACGCTGAACGCGCTGGCGCTGATGGAGCTCACCCACGCTACGCTGCCGGGCATGGTTTCCCGCGGGGCGGGCGCGGTGATGAACATCGCGTCGATCGCCGGGTTCCAGCCGGTTCCCTACATGGCGGTGTACTCGGCCACCAAGGCCTTCGTGCAGACGTTCTCCGAGGCGGTGCACGAGGAGCTGCACGGCACGGGCGTCTCGGTGACCTGCCTGTGCCCGGGACCGGTGCCGACCGAATGGGCCGAGATCGCCAACGCCGAGCGGTTCAGCATCCCCATCGCGCAGGTCTCGCCGCGCGACGTGGCCGAGGAGGCTATCGGCGGCATGCTGTCCGGCCGCCGCACGGTGGTGCCCGGGGTGGTGCCCAAGGTGGTCAGCACCGGCGGCCGGTTCGCGCCGCGCAGCCTGCTGTTGCCCGGCATCCGGATCGGCAGCCGTTTCCGCGGCGGCCCCAAGAGCTGAGCGGGCGCTAGGCTCGGGCGGTGGCTGCTGTGGACCTGACCGCCGATGTCCCGATGACCCCGCAGGACATGTGGGACCACGTCTCCGACCTGTCGGACCTCGGCGACTGGCTGACCATGCACGAGGGATGGCGCAGCGAGCTGCCCGACGAGATCGCCGAGGGCACCGAGATCGTCGGCGTGGCGCGGGCCAAAGGCTTCCGCAACAGGGTGACGTGGACGGTGACCACCTGGGACCCGCCGCACGAGGTGGCGTTGTCGGGGTCCGGCAAGGGCGGCGCCAAATACGCCGTCACCCTCACCGTGCGACCCACCGGCGAGGGCTCGACGCTGGGTCTGCGGCTGGAACTGGGCGGACGGGCGTTGTTCGGCCCGGTGGGCTCGGCGGCGGCGCGCGCCGTCAAGGGCGACATGCAGAAGTCGCTGAAGAACTTCGTCGAGTTATACGCCAACGGCTGATTCGTGGCGATCGCAAGCGCGGCGCAGCCGGGCGCGGCGGGTCGTCACCAATAAACACAGACACACGCGGCGACACGCCCAACCAGTGTCGGTCCGCGGTCCTAGACTGGCGTCCCTATGAACCACTCGTCCTTCGTGCACCTGCATAACCACACCGAGTACTCGATGCTGGACGGTGCCGCGAAGATCGGGCCGATGCTGGCCGAGGTGGACCGGCTGCAGATGCCGGCGGTCGGGATGACCGACCACGGAAACATGTTCGGCGCCAGCGAGTTCTACAACGCGGCGACCAAGGCCGGGATCAAGCCCATCATCGGCGTCGAGGCCTACATCGCGCCGGCCTCGCGCTTCGACACCCGGCGGATCCTGTGGGGCGACCCGGGCCAGAAGTCCGACGACGTGTCCGGTAGCGGCTCCTACACGCACATGACGATGGTGGCCGAGAACGCCACCGGACTGCGCAACCTGTTCAAGCTGTCCTCGCTGGCGTCGTTCGAGGGCCAGCTCGGCAAGTGGTCGCGGATGGACGCCGAGATCATCGCCGAACACGCCGAGGGCATCATCGCCACCACCGGCTGCCCCTCGGGCGAGGTGCAGACCCGGCTGCGGCTGGGGCACGAGCGCGAGGCGCTGGAATCGGCCGCCAAGTGGCGCGAGATCTTCGGCGCCGACAACTACTTCCTGGAGCTGATGGACCACGGGCTGTCCATCGAGACCCGGGTCCGCGACGGGCTGCTCGAGATCGGCCGCAAGCTGGGCATCCCGCCGCTGGCCACCAACGACTGCCACTACGTCACCCGCGACGCCGCCCACAACCACGAGGCGCTGCTGTGCGTGCAGACCGGCAAGACGCTTTCGGACCCCAACCGGTTCAAGTTCGACGGCGACGGCTACTACCTGAAGTCGGCCGCCGAGATGCGCCAGATCTGGGACCACGAGGTGCCCGGCGCCTGCGACTCCACCCTGCTGATCGCCGAGCGGGTGCAGCCCTACGACGACGTGTGGGCGCCGCGCGACCGGATGCCGATCTTCCCGGTGCCCGAGGGGCACGACCAGGCGAGCTGGCTGCACCACGAGGTGCTGGCCGGGCTGGCGCGCCGGTTCCCGTCCGGCGTCGGCCAGGACTACATCGACCGGGCAGAGTACGAGATCAAGGTCATCTGCGACAAGGGCTTCCCGTCCTACTTCCTGATCGTCGCCGACCTGATCAACTACGCACGCTCGGTGGACATCCGGGTGGGGCCGGGGCGTGGCTCGGCGGCGGGCTCGCTGGTGGCCTACGCGCTGGGCATCACCAACATCGACCCGATCCCGCACGGCCTGCTGTTCGAGCGCTTCCTCAACCCGGAGCGCCCGTCGGCACCCGACATCGATATCGACTTCGACGACCGTCGTCGCGGCGAGATGGTGCGCTACGCCGCCGAGAAGTGGGGTTCGGACCGCGTCGCGCAGGTCATCACCTTCGGCACCATCAAAACCAAAGCGGCCCTGAAGGATTCGGCCCGCATCCACTACGGCCAGCCCGGCTTCGCGATCGCCGACCGCATCACCAAGGCGCTGCCGCCGCCGATCATGGCCAAGGACATCCCGCTGTCGGGCATCACCGACCCGAACCACGAGCGCTACAAAGAAGCCGCCGAGGTCCGCGGTCTGATCGAGACCGACCCGGACGTGCGTACCATCTACCAGACCGCGCGCGGCCTGGAAGGCCTGATCCGCAACGCCGGCGTGCATGCGTGCGCGGTGATCATGAGCAGCGAGCCGCTGACCGAGGCCATCCCGCTGTGGAAGCGGCCCCAGGACGGGGCGATCATCACCGGCTGGGACTACCCGTCATGTGAGGCCATCGGTCTGCTGAAGATGGACTTCCTGGGCCTGCGCAACCTGACGATCATCGGCGACGCGCTGGAGAACATCAAGTCCAACAGGGGAATCGACCTGGACCTGGAGTCGGTGCCGCTCGACGACAAGCCCACCTACGAGCTGCTCGGCCGCGGCGACACCCTGGGCGTGTTCCAGCTCGACGGCGGGCCGATGCGGGATCTGTTGCGCCGCATGCAGCCCACCGAGTTCAACGACATCGTCGCAGTGCTGGCCCTGTACCGCCCGGGGCCGATGGGCATGAACGCCCACAACGACTACGCCGACCGCAAGAACGGTCGTCAGGCGGTCAAGCCGATCCACCCGGAGCTCGAGGAGCCGCTGCGCGAGATCCTGGCCGAGACGTACGGCCTGATCGTCTACCAAGAGCAGATCATGTTCATCGCCCAGAAGGTCGCCTCGTACACAATGGGCAAGGCCGACGCGCTGCGCAAGGCGATGGGCAAGAAGAAGCTCGAGGTGCTCGAGGCGGAGTACAAGGGCTTCTACGAAGGCATGACCGCCAACGGCTTCTCCGAAAAAGCGGTGAAAGCCTTGTGGGACACCATCCTTCCGTTCGCCGGATACGCGTTCAACAAGTCGCACGCGGCCGGCTATGGGCTGGTCTCCTATTGGACGGCCTACCTGAAGGCCAACTATCCGGCCGAGTACATGGCCGGCCTGCTGACGTCGGTGGGCGACGACAAGGACAAGGCCGCGGTCTACCTGGCCGACTGCCGCAAGCTCGGCATCACGGTGCTGCCGCCGGACGTCAACGAGTCCCTGGTGAACTTCGCCTCGGTGGGGCGCGACATCCGCTTCGGGCTGGGCGCGGTGCGCAACGTCGGCGCCAACGTGGTCGGCTCGCTGATCGGCACCCGCAATGGCAAGGGCAAGTTCACCGACTTCTCGGACTACCTGAACAAGATCGACGTGGCGGCCTGCAACAAGAAGGTCACCGAGTCGTTGATCAAGGCCGGCGCCTTCGACTCGCTGGGGCATGCGCGCAAGGGCCTGTTCCTGGTGCACACCGACGCGGTCGACTCGGTGCTGGGCACCAAGAAGGCCGAGGCCATGGGCCAGTTCGACCTGTTCGGCGGCGGAGAAGATGGGGCCGGCTGCGATTCCGTGTTCAACATCAAGGTGCCCGACGACGAGTGGGAGGACAAGCACAAGCTCGCCCTGGAGCGAGAGATGCTGGGGCTCTACGTGTCCGGGCATCCGCTGAACCAGGTGGCGCATCTGCTGACCGCCCAGGTCGACACCCAGATCCCGGCCATCCTCGACGGCGATGTTCCCAACGACACCCAGGTGCGGGTGGGCGGCATCCTCGCGTCGGTCAACCGGCGGGTCAACAAGAACGGAATGCCTTGGGCATCAGCCCAATTGGAAGACCTCACCGGTGGCATCGAGGTGATGTTCTTCCCGCAGGCCTACTCGGTTTACGGGGCCGACATCGCCGACGACGTCGTGGTGCTGATCAGGGCGAAGGTCTCGCTGCGCGACGACCGCGTCGCGCTGATCGCCAACGAGCTTGTGGTGCCGGACTTCTCCAATGCCCAGCCGAACCGGCCGCTGGCGGTCAGCCTGCCGACGCGCCAGTGCACCATCGACAAGGTCACCGCGCTCAAGCAGGTGCTGGCCCGCCACCCGGGCACGGCTCAGGTGCATCTGCGGCTGATCAGCGGGGACCGCATCACCACGTTGGAACTGGATGCCTCCCTGCGGGTTACGCCGTCGCCGGCGCTGATGGGCGACCTCAAGGCGCTGCTCGGCCCCGGCTGCCTGGGCGGCTAGGCGCTTCGTCGGATCGCCATCTCCGCGAGTGTGAAGTTGGTTTCACGCTCGCAACCGACGTGAAGCTGGTTTCACACTGGGCGCCGGCGGCTAGGTGCTCAATCCCAGCACGGCCTGGTGGTCGTGGGTCGGGATGATCGTGACCGCGTGACGCGCCAGGTGCAGGCGGTGCAGGGTCTTGAAGGTCTGCTCGCGGTCCTCGTCTACCAAAAGGCCCGGATAGCTTGACTTTTGGCGGACCTTCTCGATCTGCATAGCGTGCCAGGCCGCGTCGCCGGCGATCAGGATCCAGCCGCGTCCCGTGTGGGCGAGCACCCCGACACTGCCCGGGGTGTGCCCGGCGAGGTCGACCAGCAGCACGGACTGGTCCCCGAAGAGGTCGTGGCTCCGGGTGAAGGTGAGCACCGGCGGCCCGTCCAGCTCGTACTCGACAACGGGCCTGTCACGCAACGAATCCCGCACGCCGCCCATGGGCGCGACGGGCCCGTCGCCGATCCAGTCGCGTTCGGTGCGGTGCAGGTGCACGGGCAGGCCGGGCAGGTCCAGCAGGCCCGAGACGTGGTCCCAGTGCGCGTGGGTGGGCAGCGCGAAATCCAATGGCGCCGCAATGGGCACCCGGCCCAGCGCGGTGATCGTGGGGACGGTGTCGGCCGGGGGACGGACCGCGACCCGCAGCACCGCTGGCAGTTGGGCGATCGCTCGCCGCTCGACGTCGACGCACACGGCGGGGTCGACGATGAAGGTGGCCCGCGGGTGCCCGACGACGAACGACGTCAGCGAGTTCTCGATGCGCGCCGGCGTGAAGGCGCCCTCGACGATGGCCGCGGTCGGCACCGACCGCGGCACCTGGGGCAGCGCGGTCACCGTCACGGTGCGGCCGGGCGTCGGCAGACCGGCGTCGGCGACGCTGCGGATGAACCGCTCGTCGGGCCGCCGCGGGCGCACCATGCCGAACACCAGTCCCGCTGCGGCGCTGCAACATTGGCGGATCCCGGGGGAGCGGACCGGGTCGGCCACCGGCGCGTGCGTCATGACAGCTCCACCCGCACGATGACGCTGCCCGGCCACACCCCGCTGTCGCGGGCGCGCCGCAGCTTCTCTCTCGCGCACAGGTCTTGGTGCACGTTGGTCACGCCGGGAACCTTGATCAGCGGCACGATGTTCCATTGCCAGCCGTAGCGCCGGTGCAGCACGCGGT
>NZ_QMEU01000138.1 GCF_003284975.1 Mycobacterium colombiense | reverse complement strand
GCGCAGCAGGTCGCCCATTTCGGCGGGCAGGTAGCCCTGCCGGGCGAGCCGGGGCAGCACACCGCCGCTCTCGATGATGTCGAGGATCAGGTCGGGCAGGCGCGGGACGGTACCCGCGGCCCCGGTGGTGTCGTTGCGCCAGCTGCCGTCGGCGAGGTCGAACGTTCCGGTGTCGCCGTCGCTGAACGCCGAGGTGGCCTCGGGGACGGTGATCGCCGGCAGCCCGGAGTTCACGGCGTTGCGGAAGAACAGCGAGTTGAATTCCTCGGCGACCAGGCCGGCGACGCCGAGTTCGACGAACAGCGCCGCCACGGGGCGTGACGAGCCAAGCCCGAAGTTCTTGCCGGCCAACACGATATCTCCGGGGGAGACCTCGTCGGTCCAGCCGGGCCGCACCTCGTAGAAGATGTGCTTGGCGGCCTCGGCCGGTTCCATCTTCATGGCGAACGCCGGATACATGGCGTCGGTGTTCAGGTTGTCGCCGAACACCCATACCTTGCCGCTGAAGCGCAGTGTCATGCGGTCACACTCCTCGGGTCGCTGATGTAGCCGGTGACCGCGGATGCGGCGACGGTGGCCGGGGAGGCCATGAAGATTTCGGCCTCGTTGCTGCCCATGCGCCCGGTGAAGTTGCGGGTGCTGGCCGTGATGCAGACCTCGCCGGGCCCCACCACACCCATGTGGTAGCCGAAGCAGGCGCCGCAGGTGGAGTTGGTGACGACGGCGCCGGCGTCGGCGAGGTCCTGAAGGTAGCCGCGCCGCATGGCCTCGCGGTACACGGCCTGCGAGGCGGGCGTGATCAGCAGCCGCACGCCCGGCGCAACGGTCTTGCCGCGCAACACCTGTGCGGCGATCTGCAGGTCCTCGAGTTGTCCGTTGGCGCAGGAACCGATGAAGGCCTGATCGATTTTCTGTTTGCCCAATTGTGATACCGGCGATCCGTTGCGGCTGACGGTGCCCGGCCGCGCCACGTACGGTTCCAGCGCCGCCAGGTCCACACGCCGCACGTCCTGATAGGCGGCGTCGGGATCCGGTGAGACGGCGTCGAATCCGGTGACGTCGCGTTCGGCGAGGAACGACGCCAACACATCGTCGGGCTCGAATGTGCTGAAATCGGCCGACACCTCGGCGCCCTGCGTTGCGATGGTCCGCCGGTCGTGCATCGGGATGCCGGCCAGGCCGGGGCCGCCGAATTCGAGGTTCTGATTGGGCGCATCGCCGTACTCGTTGGCGATGTGCAGGAAGATGTCCTTGCCGCTCACCACGTCCGGCTTGGCGCCGTCGAATTCGTAGCGGATCGTCGGCGCGACCTGGAACCACGTGGAGCCGGTGCACATGATTGAATAGATCTCGGCGGGACCCAGGCCACGGGCGGCGGTGTTGTACGCGCCGGCCGCACAGGTGTGAGAGTCGGTGCAGGCCAACACTTCTCCCGGGCGCGCCAAGCCGTTCTCGGCGATCACCTGATGGCAGATGCCGTGGCGGCCGACGTCGTAGAAGCGCTCGATGCCGAAATCGGCGACGAATCTGCGGGCATGCTGACCGCCCTCGGCGTCCTTGATGGTCGGGGCGGGCACGGCGTGATCCATGATCACCGCGAGCTTGTCGGGATCGTGAATTCGGTTGGGCTGTATCCACATGGTGCCGAACTGCAGGTCGATCAGGACGGTCATGTCCACGTCGACCACGACGGTGTCACCCGGGGCCACCGAGTCCAACCCCGCCTTGCGGGCGAAGATCTTTTCAATGACGGTCATGCCCATGAGCGGTCCCCGATCTGTGCGTACTTGTCGTCGAGCGCCCGCCACTGCGCCATGCCCACCAGGTTGAAGAAGTCTTCCGGGGAGCTCGGCAGCTGGGCCGCGAGGTCGGTGCCGTTGAGTTCGCACAGGCTCTGCAGCATGGCGAACGTCGTCTGCATCAACAGATTGCTGGGATGGATGGCGATCGCATAACCCAACTCCTGCAGGTGCGACGCCGACTGCAACGGAGTGAGGCCGCCGAGTACCAGGTTTATCAGTAGGGGCGCGTCCACTTCGGCTGCGATGCGCTCGATTTCGCCGGCATCCTGCGGCGCCTCCACGAAGATGATGTCGGCGCCCGCCTGCGCGTACCGGTTGGCGCGCTCGATCGCGACGTCAAGCCCGAGTGGACCGCGCGCGTCGGTGCGGGCCACCACCAGCAGGTTGTCGTCGGATCTGGCGTCCAGTGCGGCCGCCAGCGTCCGTTCGAACACCGTCGCGTCGACGACCTGCTTGTCCGGCAGGTGGCCGCAGCGTTTGGGAAATATTTGGTCCTCCAGCTGGATGGCGGCCACCCCGGCCGCGTCGTAGGAACGGACGGTGCGCACCACGTTCATGGGTCCGCCGTAGCCGGTATCGGCGTCGGCGATCAGCGGGACGTCGCCCAGGGCGTCGGTGACCATCGCGACCCGTTCGGCCATCTCCGTCGCGGTGACCAGGCCGATGTCGGGCAGTCCGAATCCCGACGCGGCCACACCGGCGCCGGTCAGATACGCCGCGACGTGTCCGGTGCGTCTGGTCAGGTGCGCCGATATTCCGTCGAAAACGCCTGGCGCGACGATCAATTCGCGCTTGTTCAACAATTCTTTGAGCCGAGAGCGGGCCGGTGTTGTCGCCATCCGAGTCCTTTCAGTTCAGTGCGCCCGCGACAGGGCCGGCGAGCACATCGATGAGGTTGTTGATGTCGGTCAGATCGTCGAGCCCGATCACCGCGCGCTCGATGGCCGCGGCGCGGCCGCGGCTGGTGACCCGGTCGGCCAGGGCGTGGAACTTGGCCACCAGTTCGTCGTTGGTGACAGGATCGTCGGGCGCGCCGTGCGGCAGGGCGACGCGCGCGCGGTGCACGGTTCCGTCCCGGGTTTTCACCGCGAGGTCGGTGCGGAACTTCTCGGTGCTGCCGGCGTCGGCCAGCGATTCGTCGAGGTGCACCGTGGTGGCCGCGATCAGTGCCCAGATGTCGTCGGCATCGAGGCGCGCGGGGGTGAACTGTTCGGGCAGCACGTTGCCGTCGAGCAGCGCGGCCGCGGTGGCGTACCCGATGTTCATCTGTGCCCCGATCGGGGGGAGCGGGCGCTGCGGCGGCCACCACCCGTGCTTGTACACGGTCTCCCCGACGGTGATGTCGACCGACGAGATATCCTCCGGTGCAATAGAATTCCGTAATTTCCTGGCGGCCTCGATGGCGCCGTGCAGCCCACCCATCGCCGCATAGGATTTGACCATGATGACGTTGGTCTCCCAGCGCTGGCCGAGCTCGCCGGTCAGCGCCGCGACGTCCGGGTCGTGGCCCTCACCGAAAACGCTGAGGAAGCCGCCGTATTCGCGCTCGAACACCCGCTTGATTCCGGTGTAACCGCCGGCCGCCAGACCCGCAGCGTAGAAGCCGTTGCGGGCGGCCAGGCCGTGGTGCATGCGCTTGCTCATCGCTTCGTATTGAGCGGCCATCAGACCCGCCGACTGGGTTGCGGCCAAACCCAGCGCGTCCTCCAGCTGCGCCGGTGGCAGGCCGCGCAATTTGCCGGACGCCATTGCCGCCGAATGGGTGCCGAAGACGGGTCCCGAATGCCATCCGCGGTCCAGCATTTGGGTGCCGTGCAGGGTGTAGCCGACGCGCGGACCCACCTCGAACCCGACGATGGCTGCCAGTGCCAGGTCGGCCCCGGTCGTCGGCACCGGGCGTGTCGATGCCGTCGACAGCAGCGCCGGGATGAGCAGCGAGCAGCTGTGCAGCGGGGCCAGCGGATGGAAATCGTCGAGTTCGAAACCCTGGATGAACGTGCCGTTGAGCACCGCGGCCGCGGGCGCGCTGGTCCGCTGTCCGGTGCCGATCACGACGCTGTCGCCGGATCCCTCCAGATTCAGCACGGCGTCGGTGGCGACGCGCGACCACGGTAATCGGGCGCCCACCAGGGCGCAGCCGACGCCGTCGAGCAGGAGGTGTTTGGCGCGCTCGACGACGGTGGGCGGGACGTCGTCGAGCGTGAGATCGGCGACCCAGGTGGCCAGGCGCCCGGTCGGTCCGGCCGGATCGGTGGCGGCCCGCTGCTGCACCCCGGTCATCGCAACCCCCTCGGCCTAGTAGACGTCTATCAGTTGTTATATGTTTATAACAACTGATGCGGTCGCGCAAGAGAGGCGGTGTGGAAGCATTGGGCACCGTGCAGCAGCGCAGCGACAAGGCCGGCCCGGTGTCCGCGGCCGCGGGTGTGCCGTTGCACCGGCAGCTGTTCCTGGTGCTGCATGACGAGATCGACCGCGGGGTCATCGCCCCCGGCGAGGCATTGCCTACCGAGCAGACGCTGTGCGATCAGTTCGGGGTCTCCCGCATCACCGTGCGCCGCGCGCTGGCCGACCTTGCCGAACAGGGCTACATCGAGCGCAGGCAGGGTGTGGGTTCTTTTGTGCGCCAACATGATCCGGCCGACGTGTCCGTGGGTCGCTCATACCTGCAAGAACTGCGTCAGACCCAATTCGAAACCGAGGTGGAGGTCGTCGAACTGGGCACCCGGTCGCCCCCGCGGGTGGTCGCCGAGACCCTGAGGCGCGGCGGTGATCTGCTGCACATCGTGCGGGTGCGGCGGCAACGTAGGACCGGTGAGCCGTTACTGGTGACCGACGCTTGGCTGCCCCCGGAGCTGGCCCCGGTGCTGACCGAGGCGGCGTTGCGGCGCGCGCCGCTCTACGAGCTGTTGTCCGACGGTGGGGTCACGGTGAACCGGGTGCGGCACGAGATCACGGCCGAAATCGCGGGCCCGCGCAACGCGCACCTGCTCGACATGCCGATCGGCGCCGCCGTGTTGCGGGTCAACCGCCTCGTGTACGCGGCCGGCGCACCGCATCACTACCTGTCGGGCCTACTGTCGCCGAGCCGAAGTCGCGTGCTGCTCAGCCAGTCCGCCGACGAGCTCGAAACCGGCGACGGCCTGCGAATCGCCCACGATGTCGGCGGGCGCAGCGGCTAGCTAGGACGCACCCCGCAGCGCCTTTGCGATCGACTGGGCGTCCGGCGCGCAATCACCGGCGCCGGCGACGAGGGTCGCCAGCGCACCCGCCGCGCAGGCTCGCTGCAACGCCAGCCGCCGCTGATCCGCCGAGCCGGGGTTGGGTGGCCAATTCGCGGCCAGGACGCCGGCGAACACGTCACCGGCCCCGGCGGTGTCCACCGCGGTCACCGTCGGAGCCGGTACGGTGTATTCGCCGTCCGCGCCAACGTAACGGGCGCCGTGCGCGCCCAGCGTCACCACCAAATGTTCCGGGCGCCAGGGCCATTCGTCGGCCTCCTCTTCATTGGTGATCACCACGTCCGCCGCGGCCGCCAAGTCGCCCAACGAGCCGGGATCCTGGCCGGCCGGCGAAGCGTTCACGACGACGACCGCTCCGGCCGAGCGCGCGTGGTGCGCGGCCGCGACGGCCGTGGGCACCGGAATCTCGAGCTGGGTCAACATCACATCGCAGTCGCCGACGACCGTGCGGGCACGCTCGTCGCTGAGCGTGAAGCGACCGTTGGCGCCCGGCGCCACCACGATCGTGTTCTCGGCGTGGGCGTCGACCACCACGATGGCCGTGCCGCTGGGTCCGGGGATTTCGACGGCTCCGTCGAGCCCGACGCCGTTGGCCTCGAGGTGCGAGCGCAATCGGCCCGCGGCCGCGTCATCGCCGAGCGCTCCGACGAACTGCACCGTTGCGCCCGCGCGCGCCGCCGCCACCGCCTGATTGCCCCCCTTGCCGCCCGGCGTGTGCGTCAACGACGACGCCAAAACCGTTTCGCCAGGCCGTGGCAGGGCGTCCACACCCAACGACAGATCGAGATTCACGCTGCCCACCACACAAAGGCGTGTCATGCCGCCGACGTTAGTCGGGTAGGTATCACAAAGCACACCAGGGCGACCGGCACTTTCGACGCCGAATCGCGTCATGGCAAACGCCGAATATCTCGATGTCCGCGCGATATTCTGCTGCGTTAGGGGGCAGGATCGAACGAGAAAAGGGCAGGCGATTGACCACGAGCGAGTTGACGGACGCCGAACCCCATACCGACCCCGGTCCGGCCCAACCGGCCGCGAAGCGCGTGCGGCAGCGCGCCCTGGCCCGCTTTCGGTTCGGCATCCAGTCCAAGATCTTGATCACCATGCTGCTGTCGAGCATTTTGGGTGTGGCGGTGATCGGCCTCATCGGCGCCGTGTCCGGCCGTAACGCGTTGCGCCAAGTCGAATCGGAGCGGTTGATCGAGTTGCGCGAGTCGCAGAAGCGGGCCGTGCAGGCGCTGTTCCGGGAGGTGTCGAATTCGCTGATCGTCTACAGCGGCGGCTTCAGCGTCAACGAGGCGATGACGACGCTGACCGCCGGATTCGCTCAGCTGGGCAACGCGACGATCACGCCCGCCCAACAGCAGTCGCTGGTCAACTACTACGACGACGACATGATCAAACCGATCAAGCGGATCACCGGGGACACCATCGACATCAGGGCAGTCCTGCCAAGTGCCAACGCGCAGAAATACATTCAGGCGTACTACACCGCCGCCCCCCGGCCTGGCCCCGACGCCCTGCCCGTCCAGGACGCCGGTGACGGCAGCGCATGGTCAGCGGCCAACGCCCGCTTCGACTTCTATATGCGCGGCATCGTCACCCGATTCGACTATCAGGACGCGCTGTTGCTCGACATGCAGGGCAATGTCGTCTACAGCGTGATGAAGGGGCCTGATCTGGGCACTAACATCCTCACGGGCCCCTATCGCGAATCGAAGCTGCGGGAGGCATACCAAAAGGCGTTGGCGTCCAACGACCTCGACTTCGTCTGGATCACCGACTTTCAGCAGTACCAGCCGCACCTCGACACCCCCACGGCGTGGGTGGTGTCGCCGGTCGGCATGAACGGCAAATTCGAAGGCGTAATGGCGCTGCCGGTTCCGGTCGCGAAGATCAACAAGATCATGACCGCCGACAAACGCTGGGACGCCGCCGGAATGGGGCCGGCGACCGAGACCTATCTGGCGGGTCCCGACGACCTGATGCGTTCCGATTCGCGGGATTTCATCGAGGACCCGAAGGGCTACCGGCGTCAGGCGATCGACGCCGGCACGCCACCCGACGTGGTGGACCGAGCGCTCCGGTTGGGCAGCACCACCCTGGTGCAGCCGGTCGACACGGCCGGGCTGCGCGCCGCCCAGCGCGGCGAGACGGGAGTGGTCAGCGCCACCGACTACACCGGCAACAGGGAGCTGGAAGCCTATGCGCCGCTGAACATCCCCAATTCCGACCTGCACTGGTCGATCCTGGCGACGCGCGACAACTCCGATGCGTTCGCCCGGCTCGGCAGGTTCAGCAAGACGCTGGTGGTCGCGGTCGCCGCGATGATCTTCGCCATCTGTGTGGCCTCGATGTTCGTCGCGCAGGCCGCGGTGCGACCGGTCCGGCGTCTCGAGGAAGGCACCCGCAAAATCAGCTCGGGTGACTACGAGATCAACATCCCCGTCCGGCGCCGCGACGAAATCGGGGATCTCACAGCGGCTTTCAACGAAATGAGCCGCAACCTGGCCATCAAGGAGGAGCTGCTCAACGAGCAGCGCCGGGAAAACGACCGCCTGTTGCTGGCGCTGATGCCCGAGTCGGTGCTGCGGCGCTATCGCGAGGGCGAGGAGACCATCGCCCAGAAACATCAGGACGTGGCCGTCATCTACGCCGACATCGTCGGCCTCGACGAGATTTCCAGCGACGTGCCGGAAGACGAATTGGTCGCGACCGTCAACGATCTCTTCCGGCAATTCGATTCGGCGGCCGAAGCCCTTGGCGTCGAACGGATTCGGACGTTCCACAACGGATATCTGGCCAGTTGCGGGGTAGTCACGCCCCGGCTGGACAGCATCCACCGCGCCGTCGACTTCGCCTTGGAGATCGGTCGCATCATCGATCGGTTCAACAGCCAGGCGGTGCACCAGCTGGGGCTGCGCGTCGGCGTCAACACCGGCAACGTGGTCAGCGGGTTGGTCGGCCGGTCCAGCCTGGTCTATGACATGTGGGGCGGCGCGGTCAGCCTGGCCTATCAAATGCACAGTGGCGCACCGCAACCGGGCATCTACGTCAGCTCGCAGGTGTACGAGGCGATGCGGGACGTCCGGCAGTTCACCCCGGCCGGCACCATCTCCGTCGGCGGTACCGATCAGGCCATCTACCGGTTGCTGGAGCGCTGATGAACCTCTTCAACTCGTCATGGTTCTATTGGGCGATCGGCATCGCGGTCGGGTTGCCGCTCGGGTTGATCGCTCTCACCGAGCTGCACGACGCGCTGCTGCGCAGGAACAGTCCGCTGGCCAGGCAGGTGAGCCTGCTGCGCAACTACCTGCTGCCGCTCGGTGCGCTGTTGCTGCTGCTGGTCCAGGCCTCCCAGGTCCCCGCCGGCGACGTTCCGGTGCGCGTCCTCACCACGGTTTTCGGTCTGCTGGTGCTCGTCCTCGTGCTGTCCGGCCTCAACGCCACGATGTTCGAAGGCGCGCCCGAAAAGAGTTGGCGCAAAAGGCTGCCCGGCATCTTCCTGGACTGCGCGCGGTTGGTGGTGATCGGCGTCGGTCTGGCGGTGATGTCGTCCTACATCTGGGGTGTGCGGATCGGCGGCATCTTCACCGCGCTGGGCGTCACGTCGGTCGTCATCGGGCTGATGCTGCAGAACTCCGTCGGCCAGATCGTGTCGGGCTTGTTCATGCTGTTCGAGCAGCCCTTCCGCATCGACGAGTGGCTGGACACCGGCACGGCGCGCGGACGGGTGGTCGAGGTCAACTGGCGCGCCGTGCACATCGATACCGGCAGCGGGATTCGGGTCATGCCGAACGCGATGCTGGCCGGCAATGCGTTCACCAATCTGAGCCGGCCGCCCGGCACTCACAAGCTGGCGGTGACGACCACGTTTGCCACCGTCGACCCGCCCGACCGGGTGTGTGCGCTGCTGTCGCGCATCGCCGAGGGGCTGCCTCAGCTCAAGGCCGGCAGCGTGCCGCGGACGGTCCCGGTGGGAGCGGGCGAGTACCGCACGACCATCGGGTTGAACTCACCGGCCGACGCCGGCGCGGCCAAGGCGATCTTCCTGCGCTGGGCCTGGTATGCCGCGCGACGGGAGGACCTGCACCTCGACGGCGCCGATGACGACTTCTCCACCATCGAACGGGTCGAGCATGCGTTGCACACGGTGGTGGCGCCGGCGCTGCGGATCGGCGCCGAGGAGCAGCGATCGCTGCGCTCCGCCGCGAGGATCGTCCGGTACGGCGCCCACGAGGTGGTGGAGTACGCGGGCCAGGTGCCCACGACCATGACGTTCCTGGTCGCCGGGCGGGTGCAGCTGACCGCGACCGCCGATGACGGGTCGACGGTGCCGATCAGCACGCTGGTCGAGGGGTCGTTCTTGGGGCTGACGGCGCTGACCCGGCAGCCGAATCTGGCCAGCGCGTACGCGCTGGAAGAGGTGACGGCGCTGGAAATCGACCGGGAACACATTGAACACCTGGTGACGCGGGCGCCCCTGCTGCTGCAGAACTTTGGCAACATCATCGAAGAGCGGCGCAGCAAGGTGCGCAGCGCCCGGCGCGGTGAGCGGGTCGGGTAGTGGCGATCGCGAGCGCGGTGGTGCCGGGCGATGCGGGTCGCCACCATCGGAGGTAGTGGC
>NZ_QMEU01000137.1 GCF_003284975.1 Mycobacterium colombiense | reverse complement strand
GTCAGCGCCGGGCCGTCGGCGCTGACCGCGGCGCCCACCCCGATTTCGCGCAGTTGCGCGGCCAACGACGAGCCGAGCGCGCCGTCGGCGTCGAACAGCACCGCGTCATGACGGCGCGGGTCGATGACGGCCGGCCCCGATTTGCCCATGACCAACCTTCTCACGGTGGCCGGTGCCCCCGGGGCCGGGTCAGTGCCGCGAGTGCCCCGGCGCCGACGGATGTGTCGGCGGTACCGAGCGGGCGACCCGGCGCGCGGAACGCTTGCGGGTAAACAGCAGCACGGAATCGTCGCCGAGGGCCACCAGGCGCGCCATGCCCAGCTCGATGCCGGCGGCCAGCTGCTTGACGTCGAACGCGTCGCCGTGTTCGGCGGTGATCCCGAAGACCAGTTCGTCGCCGTAGCTCAGCACCGCGACGCCGGTGTGCAGCGCCGTGGCGGTCGGGGGGATCGGCAGCAGCCGTTCCAGCGTCTGGCCCATCACCCGAAGCCGGCGGCGCGGCCCGGGCACGTTGGTGGCCAACGTGACGATGGCCCGCTGCGGCACGCGGGAGAGCAGCTGTAAGACATTGCTGCGCAACACCTTCGGCAGCAAGCCGAGCACCGACTCCGCGATGCCCAGGGGCTGGGCGGCCTGCTTGGCCTGCCACCGGGTGTGCACGGTCTGCAACCGCCGCACCGGGTCGTCGTGTTCGACCGGCAGGTGCGAGAGCATGGCCGAGCGGACCGGCAGCGGCACCAGGGCGCGCAGCGAGTCGGCCCGCGGTTGTTCGCCGCGGCCGATCAGCGCCGTGCGGAAGCCCTCGGTGATGGCGGCGAGCGCGACGTCGTTCGCGCTCACCCCGAACTTGCGGCAGACACTGTCGACGTCGGCGATCGGCACCCGCACGGTGCTGTAGCGCCGCAGCGTGCTCACCGCGTCGGTGCGCACGACCGGCCACAGCGCATCAATCAGGGCGCCGGTCAGGTTGCCGGCGGCCAACGAGGTCCGCCACAGCGCGTCCACCCAGCCCGGTTCGGCGGATGTGGATGGCGCAGCCTGCTTGCCCGCGGCGGTGTTGGCGAAGGTATCGGCGTCGTCGTCGCAGAGCCTGCTGATCAGCCGGGCGGCCGGGTTGCCGTCGAGCAGGCCGTGATGGGTTTTCATCAGGATCGCCCACCGGTTGCCCGTCAGGCCTTCGATGATCCAGCACTCCCACGGTGGCCGACCGGACTCCAGCGGCCGTTCCAGCGCGTAGGCGATGGCCCGGGACAGCTCAGCCTCGTCGCCGGGGCGGGGAATCGCCACCCGGCGCACGTGGTGGGCCAGGTCGAAGTCCGGGCAGTCGATCCATTCCTGATTGCGCGGCTGGGCCCGCAGCAGCTGGGTGCATCGCGCGATGGGCTGGATACGTTCCGCCAGAAGGCTTTTGAGCCGCTCGTAATCGGGCGCGGTGCCGTCGACGATGGCGACCGCGCCGACCGCCAGGCTGGCGTGCTGATCCGGATCGTGGGCCTGCAGGAAAGCCGTGTCCAGTGTCTGCGCCATGCTGCCCCCGGCCGTGTCCGCTTTTTGAACTTGTACCAGTATTTGTGGAGCTCGTGATCCGCGGTAGTGCCCGCGGCGTTAAGACCTTGTTTAGGAGTTGACGATCGGTTTAACAACGGTTGTACTGAGCCGCGGTTAAATCGAACACCAGTTCGATATACTCGTCGGGTGGGCTGGTTTAACGGGCCGCCGAGCTGGGCGGAAATGGAGCGGGTGCTCGACAGCAAGCCGCGCCATGCCGGGGAGTCGGCGGGCCCGGAATCCGACGGCCCGCTGTCGCGCCGGCGCGCGACGTATCGGCCACCGGATGACGGCCGGGCGTCCCGCTCGTCCGTCGCCTATGCCGAACTGCATGCGCATTCGGCGTTCAGCTTCTTGGACGGGGCGAGCACGCCCGAGGAGCTGGTCGAGGAGGCGGCCCGGCTGGACCTGCGCGCCCTGGCGCTCACCGATCACGACGGCCTGTACGGGGCGGTACGGTTCGCCGAAGCGGCGGCCGAGCTCGACATGCGCACCGTGTTCGGCGCCGAACTGTCTTTGGGGCGTCAGAGCCGCGAAGGCGGCGACATCGGGGTCAGCGCACGCACCGAGGTGCCGGACCCGCCCGGCCCGCACCTGCTGGTGCTGGCCCGCGGTACGGAGGGTTACCGGAGGTTGTCGCGGCAACTGGCCGCGGCGCACCTGGCCGGCGGCGAGAAGGGCAAGCCCCGTTACGATTTCGACGCGCTGACCGAGGCCGCCGGCGGACACTGGCACATCCTGACGGGCTGTCGCAAAGGCCATGTGCGCCAAGCGCTTTCCGAGGGTGGCCCATCGGCGGCCGAGCGGGCGCTGGCCGACCTGGTGGACCGGTTCGGTGCGCACCGGGTCAGCATCGAGCTCACTCATCACGGTCAACCGCTCGACGACGAACGCAACGCCGCGCTGGCCGCGCTGGCCCCACGCTTCGGGGTGGGCGTCGTGGCCACCACCGGCGCGCATTTCGCGGGGCCGTCGCGGCGCCGGCTGGCCATGGCGATGGGCGCCATCCGGGCGCGGGAGTCCCTGGATTCGGCCGCCGGGTGGCTGGCCCCGCTGGGCGGTTCGCACCTGCGCTCCGGGGAGGAGATGGCCCGGTTGTTCGCGCAGGTGCCTTTTGGGGGCACCGACGTGGTGACCGCGGCCGCCGAGCTGGGCGAGCAGTGCGCGTTCGGGCTGGCGCTCATCGCGCCGCAGCTGCCGCCGTTCGACGTGCCCGCCGGGCACACCGAGGACAGCTGGCTGCGGCAGCTGACCATGGCCGGGGCGCGCCGGCGCTACGGGTCGGCCGAGCAGGCGCCGCGCGCCTATGCCCAGATCGAGCACGAGCTCAAAGTCATTGCCCACCTGACGTTTCCGGGTTACTTCCTGGTGGTGCACGACATCGCCCGGTTCTGCCGGGAGAACAACATCCTGTGCCAGGGGAGGGGATCGGCGGCCAACTCCGCGGTCTGTTACGCCCTCGGTGTCACCGCCGTCGACCCGGTGGCCAACGAGCTGCTGTTCGAGCGCTTCCTGTCGCCGGCCCGCGACGGGCCGCCCGACATCGACATGGACATCGAGTCCGACCAGCGCGAAAAGGTCATCCAGTACGTCTACGACAAATACGGCCGCGACTACGCCGCCCAGGTCGCCAACGTCATCACCTACCGGGGAAAGATCGCGGTGCGCGACATGGCCCGCGCCCTGGGCTTCTCGCAGGGCCAGCAGGACGCGTGGAGCAAGCAGATCAACCACTGGAACGGGCTCGCCGACGCACCCGATGTCGAGGGCATTCCCGAACCGGTGGTCGATCTGGCGAACCAGATCCGCAACCTGCCGCGGCACATGGGCATTCATTCCGGCGGCATGGTGATCTGCGACCGGCCGATCGCCGACGTGTGCCCGGTGGAGTGGGCGCGCATGGAGAACCGCAGCGTCCTGCAGTGGGACAAAGACGACTGTGCGGCAATCGGTTTGGTGAAGTTCGATCTGCTCGGGCTGGGGATGCTGTCGGCGCTGCACTATGCCATCGACCTGGTGGCCGAGCACAAGGGGATCGAGGTGGACCTGGCCCGCCTCGACCTCTCCGAGCCGGCGGTGTACGAGATGCTGGCCCGCGCAGATTCCGTCGGCGTGTTCCAGGTGGAGTCGCGCGCGCAGATGGCCACCCTGCCACGGCTGAAGCCGCGGGTGTTCTACGACCTGGTGGTGGAGGTCGCGCTGATCCGTCCCGGCCCCATCCAGGGCGGGTCGGTGCATCCCTACATCCGACGGCGCAACGGGGAGGCGCCGGTGATCTACGACCACCCGTCCATGGCGCCGGCACTGCGAAAGACGTTGGGAGTACCGCTCTTTCAGGAGCAGCTGATGCAACTCGCGGTCGACTGCGCCGGCTTCTCGGCCGCCGAGGCCGATCAGTTGCGCCGCGCCATGGGATCCAAGCGCTCGACCGAACGCATGCGACGGCTGCGCGGCCGGTTCTACGAGGGCATGCGCGCGCTGCACGGCGCCAGCGACGAGGTGATCGACCGCACCTACGAAAAGCTGGAGGCCTTCGCCAATTTCGGCTTCCCGGAAAGCCATGCGCTGAGCTTCGCGTCGCTGGTCTTCTACTCGTCGTGGTTCAAGCTGCACCACCCGGCGGCGTTCTGCGCGGCGCTGCTGCGCGCCCAGCCGATGGGGTTCTACTCGCCGCAGTCGCTGGTGGCCGACGCGCGCCGGCACGGCGTGACGGTGCACGGCGCGTGCGTCAACGCCAGCCTGGCGCACGCCACCCTCGAAAACGCGGGCACCGAAGTCCGTCTCGGGCTGGGCGCGGTCCGCCATATCGGCGACGACCTGGCCGAGCGACTGGTCGAGGAGCGAAAAGCCAACGGCCCGTTCGCTTCCCTGCTGGACCTGACGGCACGGCTGCAGTTGAGTGTGCCGCAGACCGAGGCGCTGGCCACGGCCGGAGCTTTTGCCTGCTTCGGCATGTCCCGGCGCGAGGCGTTGTGGGCGGCCGGGGCGGCGGCCACCCAGCGGCCGGGCCGGTTGCCCGGGGTGGGATCGTCCTCGCACATCCCCGCGCTGCCCGGGATGAGCGAGCTGGAGCTGGCCGCCGCCGACGTGTGGGCCACCGGCGTCTCCCCGGACAGCTACCCGACGCAGTTCCTGCGGGCCGACCTGGACGCGATGGGGGTGGTACCCGCCGAGAAGCTGGGCTCGGTGCCCGACGGCGACCGGGTGCTGATCGCCGGCGCGGTCACCCATCGGCAGCGGCCCGGCACGGCGCAGGGGGTCACGTTCATCAACCTCGAGGACGAGACCGGGATGGTCAACGTGCTCTGCGCGCCGTGGGTGTGGGCGCGGCATCGCAAGCTGGCGAACTCGGCGCCGGCGCTGCTGGTGCGCGGGCAGGTCCAGAACGCCAGCGGCGCGATCACCGTCGTCGCCGAGCGGCTGGGCCGCATCACCCTGGCGGTCGGCTCGAAGTCCCGCGACTTCCGCTAAGAATTCCATCACGTGGAATCGGCCTGATCCGCACCAGCCGACCTCTCAGCCGACGACTAACCGCCCGGCGTCGTCCAGACTCGGGTCGGGGTGATCGCCAACCGTGTGCTGAATGCATCCATCGACATGCCCTCGTTCGACTCCAATTGCTCGGCGAGCTCACGGTATTTCGCCCAGTACGGTTCGTCGTCCCGGCAATTGACGTCGGTGGCATCGATCGTGGCCGTCCCGCCGATGACGATGATGCCGCCGCCGCTTCCGTCCGAATCAAGGTTGAGGCTGACTTGGGGGTGCGCCTTGACGTGGGCGACCTTGGCGGCCTGCGGCAACGTGTACACCGTCAGCTTGGTGCCGTCGAAGTAGAACCAGACCAGCCGGGGAACCGGCTGACCCGATTTGGCGACGGTCGTCAGCCATCCGAAGTTGTCTGACCGCAGCCTGTTGGAAACCTCTTGTGTCAGTTCGACGCTCATCAGCCGAATGTAACCTCCAAGCATGACCCTGAATCTGTCCGTCGACGAACTGCTTACCACCACCCGCTCGGTCCGCAAGCGTCTCGACTTCGACAAGCCGGTGGGCCGCGACGTGCTGACGGAATGCCTCGAACTGGCGCTGCAGGCGCCCACCGGTTCCAATTCGCAAGGCTGGCAATGGGTGTTCGTCGAGGACGCCGAGAAGAAGAAGGCGATCGCCGACGTCTACCTGGCCAACGCCCGCGGCTACCTCAGCGCCCCGGGGGCCGAATACCCCGAGGGTGACACGCGGGGTGAGCGGATGGGCGCGGTCCGCGATTCCGCGACCTACCTCGCCGAGCACATGCATTCCGCACCGGTCCTGTTGATCCCCTGCCTGGAGGGCCGACCGGACAAGTCGCCGCTGGGCGGGGTGTCGTTCTGGGCGTCGCTGTTCCCAGCGGTCTGGAGCTTCTGCCTGGCGCTGCGCTCGCGGGGACTGGGGTCGTGCTGGACGACGCTGCACCTGCTGCGCGACGGCGAGCAACGGGTCGCCGACATCCTGGGCATCCCGAACGACCGCTACAGCCAGGGCGGGCTGTTCCCGATCGCCTACACCAAGGGCACCGACTTCCGCCCGGCCAAGCGGCTGCCCGCCGACCGGGTCACGCACTGGAACACGTGGTGAGTCATACGTTCAGGGGCCACACCTCGACGACGCCGTGCGCGACGGCGCACGGCGTTTGACTTACCCGCTCGATCGCGGCGTCCAGATCGTCGGCCTCGAACACCGCGAACCCCGCGATCGGCAGCTCTGAACTCATAAACGGCCCGGCCTCGACCCGCAGGCCGGCGCCGTCCGGGTTGCGCACGGCAACGGGTTCTCCGGCAATCCCGACAAGTGCGCCGGCCGCACGCAGTTCGTCGTCGCGCGTGTGCGCGGCACGCTTGCAGTCGTCGGTCGCCCGGCGGTAGCCGGCTTCGTCTCCGTAACCGATCGTGATGAAGGTAGCCATAGCACTGCTGACTGGCGCGGGGCCGAGTACTCATCGGGCCCCGGCGTAGCCGTGTTGCCGCCAGGCCTCGTAGACCGCGATCGCCGCGGCGTTGGACAGGTTCAGCGAGCGCCGGCCCGCCAACATCGGAATGCGTACCTGCGCGGTGATGTGCGGGTCGGCCAGCGTCGCGGCGTCCAGCCCGGTGGGTTCGGGGCCGAACATCAACACATCGCCGGCCCGGTAGCGCACGTCGGCGAACGACGTGGGCGCGTGCGCGGTGAAGGCGAACACCCGCTGCGGTGACAGCGCCGCCCAGGCGTCCGCCAGCGACGCGTGCACCGTGACCGACGCCAGGTCGTGGTAGTCCAGTCCGGCCCGCCGCAGCTTGGGTTCGGACAGGTCGAACCCCATCGGCTCGACCAGATGCAATTCGCAGCCCGTCGCCGCCGCCGTCCGGATGGCGTTGCCGGTGTTGGGCGGGATCCGCGGCGCCAGAAACATCAGCTTGAACACAACGGGGATAATGGTCGCATGGTCGAGCAGAGCATCTGGATGCAGAAGGTCGCTGCCGATCCCGGCCATTCGCAGTGGTACATCGAGCGTTTCCGCGCGATGACCCGCGCCGGCGACGACCTGGCCGGCGAGGCCCGCTTCGTCGACGCGATGGCGCCGCGCGGCGCCCACATCCTGGACGCCGGCTGCGGGCCCGGCCGGCTGGGCGGATATCTGGCCACGGTCGGCCACCGGGTGGTCGGTGTGGACGTCGACCCGGCGCTGATCGAGGCGGCCGAACAGGACTACCCCGGGCCGCGCTGGCTGGTCGGCGACCTGGCCGAGCTTGACCTGCCGTCGCGCGGCATCGCCGAACCGTTCGACGTCATCGTCTCCGCCGGCAACGTCATGGCATTCCTGGCGCCCAGCACCCGCATCCAGGTGCTGAGCCGGCTGCGCGCCCACGTCGCCGACGACGGCCGCGCCGCGATCGGCTTCGGCGCCGGCCGCGACTACGACTTCGACGTGTTCCTCAACGACGCGGCCGACGCCGGCTTCGCGCCTGATCTGCTGCTGTCCACCTGGGACATGCGGCCGTTGCGCGACGACTCCGATTTCCTGGTCGCGCTGCTTCGTCCCGCCTAGGATTGCGCGCTCGCGGTGTTTGCCAGGGGTGACCGCGCGGGCGCGGCGCCACCTTGGAGGGACCTGTCTGCTCAGTAACGATTCTGGTGGCCCGCGCCGCGGGCTGTCATACTCGTCGGATTGCCACACCTACACGCACACGCCTATCTGGCGCGGGGCGGGCGAAATAAAGCAGGAAGTTTCATGAGCCTCTCGTTTCTTTCAGCGCTCAGCGTCAGCGCAGCGGCCGGTCGTGCGGCCGCGATGACATGACCATGTTCACCCGCCCGACCAACCCGGCCGAGGCGGAAGTCGCCCAGCCCGCGCCGGTGGGCGGGGCGGACGCGGCGCCGGCCAAGCGCCCGCCGTCCTGGTCGCTGACCAACTGGCCGGTCGGCTGGAAGGTGCTGGCGATCGTGCTGGTCCCGCTGACATTGGCGACGGTGTTCGGGGTGCTGCGCATCAACGCCGCGATGGCCAACGCGGCCGGCTTGCGGCTCGCCGCCACCCGCGCCGACGTCGTCCCGGTCATCACCAAATACATGTCCGCGCTCGACGTCGCGCTGCTGGCCGGGTCCACCGGGCGCGACGTCGACGGCGCCAAGAAGAACTACGAGGCGCGCAAGGGCGAACTGCAGTCCAGGCTGGACGACACCGACGTCAACTCCGACGTCCGTTCCGGGGTGACCAACCTCCTCGACGGCGGGCAGATGCTGGTCAATAAGGCGGCCGACCCCGCCCTCGGTTTGCGGGAGCGGGTCACCCTCTACGCGCCGATCCTGTTGACCGCCGAGGACGTCATCAACGCCTCGGTGCGCGTCGACGACGAGAAGATCCGCGCCCAGGCGCAGGGCCTGAGCCGGGCGGTGGGCGCCCGCGGCCAGATGACGATGCAGAAAATCCTGGTCACCCGCGGGGCCGAGCTACCCGAGCCGCAGCTGCGGACCTCGATGACCACCCTGGCGGGCACCGAACCCTCGACGCTGTTCGGGATGAGCGAGGTGCTCGGCGCCGGGTCGCCGGAGGCCAAGACGCTGCAACAGCAGATGGTGAGCCGGATGGCGATCATGTCCGATCCGGCCAGCGTGCTGGTCGACAACGCCGACCTGCTGCGTTCGATCCAGACCACCGACGACATCGCGGACCAGGTCATCAAGAACGCCACCGCATCGGTGACCAAGTCGGTGCACGCCCAGGCCGCCGAGCGCCGCTCGGCCGCGATCACCGACGCCGTCCTGGTGCTGGCCGCGATCGTGATCGCATTGGCGGTGGTGCTGCTGGTCGCGCGGGCGCTGGTGCGGCCGCTGCGCATCCTGCGCGACGGCGCGCTCAAAGTCGCCCATACTGATCTCGAGGAAGAGATCGCCCGGGTGAAAGCCGGTGGTCCCGAACCGATTCCGACCCCGCTGCCGGTCTACACCACCGAGGAGATCGGCCAGGTCGCGCATGCGGTCGACGAGCTACACACCCAGGCCCTGCTGCTGGCCGGCGACGAGGCGCGGTTGCGGCTGCTGGTCAACGACATGTTCGAGACCATGTCGCGGCGCAGCCGCTCGCTGGTCGACCAGCAGCTGGCGCTCATCGACCGGCTGGAACGCAACGAGGACAACCCCGACCGCCTGGACAGCCTGTTCCGCCTCGACCACCTGGCGGCGCGGCTGCGCCGCAACAGCGCCAACCTGCTGGTGCTGGCGGGCGCGCAGCTGGCCCGCGACCAGCGCGACCCGGTGCCGCTGGCCACGGTGATCAACGCCGCGGTCTCCGAGGTCGAGGACTACCGCCGCGTCGAGGTCGCCGGGCTGCCCGAATGCTCGCTGATCGGCGCGGCCGCCGGCGGCGCCATCCACCTGTTCGCCGAGCTGATCGACAACGCGCTGCGCTACTCGCCGCCGACCAGCCCGGCGCGGATCTCGGCCTCGCGCGGCGGGTCGGATCCGCACGGCGGCGTCGTGGTGCGGATCGCCGACTCCGGTCTGGGAATGAACGACACCGACCGGCGGATGGCCAACATGCGGCTGCAGGCCGGGGGCGACGTCAGCCCCGACAACGCCCGGCACATGGGTCTCTTCGTGGTCGGCCGGATCGCGGCCCGGCACGGCATCCGGGTCGGCCTGCGCGGCCCGGCGGCCAACGAGTCGGGCTCCGGCACCACCGCCGAGATCTACCTGCCGCCGACGGTGCTGGCCGGGTCGGCCGTCCACCACCGCCTATCTGCTGGCCAAGATCGCGGTGTTCTGC
>NZ_QMEU01000136.1 GCF_003284975.1 Mycobacterium colombiense | reverse complement strand
GGCGCTCAAGGCGGCCCTGCAGTATCCGGCGTTCGCCGGGCCGGTGTTCGACACGCTGACGGTCGAGAGCTTCACCCATCCCGGATACGCGGCCATCCGCGCGGCCATCGAGACCGCGGGGGGCACCTCGAGCGGGATCACCGGCGCGCAGTGGATCGAGGCGGTGCGTGAGCAGGCGTCCTCGCCGCTGACCGCTGGCCTGGCCAGCGAGTTGGGGGTGGAGGCCATCGCGGTCGACGAGGAGAAGCTGCCGCGCTACATCGGCGGTGTGCTGGCCCGGCTGCAAGAGGTGTGGATGGGCCGCCAGATCGCCGAGGTGAAGTCGAAGCTGCAGCGGATGTCCCCGATCGAGCAGGGCGACGAGTACCACGCCCTGTTCGGGGACCTGGTGGCGATGGAGTCCTACCGGCGCAGCCTGCTGGAGCAGGCTAGCGGCGACGATTAGACGGCGTCAGCACGTCGTCGGCCGAGCCCTCGACGTCGCGTTCCATGATGGCCGTCTGGTCGTCGATCTCGGTCAGGGTGACAAAACCGGCGTCGGGCGAGATCCGATTCGCGATCTTGCGCCGCCCCCCTTCGATCATCGACTTGGCCACCGGGCTGCTGGTCAGTGCGCGATAGGTGCCGACGAGCTGCTCGTATCGGCGACGCCCGGCCTTCGAACCCAGCACGTAACCCAGCCCAAGCACCACGACATACCGGATCAAAACTTTCCTCCCGACTATCGATGGGTCCATCCTGCCTCACCGGCCGGGACGCCCGCGCGGTCGATCCCCGTTCATGGGCTGCCCGAGGGTGGTCCACGCTAGTTGGGTGCGGTCGCGCCAGTACGCTAGAGTCGTCCCGCGATCGGGTTAGTCCCCTGTAGCTCAATTGGCAGAGCATTCGGCTGTTAACCGAAGGGTTCCTGGTTCGAGTCCAGGCGGGGGAGCACTTCTCTGAACGTCTCAGTGGCCGGCGCTCTGGCCGCCGTCGATGTGCAGCGTCTCGCCGGTAACGAACGACGCGCCCTCCAGGTAGCGAATCCCCTCGATGATGTCGGCGATGGTGCCCATCCGGCCCAGCGGATGCATGGCGGCCAGCGCGGTCGTGTCGTCGTCGGCGTGCATCGGCGTGGCGATGTTGCCCGGCGAGATGGCGTTGACGCGGATCCCGTTGCGGGCGTATTCGATGGCCAGCGATTTGGTCACCGCCGCCAGGCCACCCTTGGTCAGCGCGGTCAATCCCGCCGGCACCCCGGAGTTGGCCTGCTCGAGCAGCGAGGTGGTCATGTTGACCACGTGGCCGCCCCCGCCTTGCCTCAGCAGCTGGGCAATGACGCGCTGGGTGATGTGAAAAAAGCCGGTCAGGTTCACGCCGGTCACCAACTCGTAGTCGGCCGGCGTGTACTCGGTGAACGGCTTGGGCACGAACACGCCCGCATTGTTGATCAGCGTGTCCACCCGGCCGAACCGGTCCAGCGCCGTCGCGACGATGCGGTCGGCCGTCGCGGGATCGGCCACGTCACCGGCGACGGCCGCCACCTCGGCGTCAGCGCCGGCGGCGATCGATCGCGAATTGGCCACCACCGCGAAGCCGAGTTCGCGGTAGGCGTCGACCAGGGCGGCACCCATGCCCTGGGAGGCGCCGGTGATGATCGCGACTTTCTGACGGGCGTGATCTGCGGTCAACGGAGGTCTCCTTGGGCGGTCTGTCGGCGGATGCGGCGGTCGACGCGCCACCCCGGTGGCACGCCGCGAATCGTGAATCTACTGTGACCCGTCGACGGATCAGCCTGTGGCGCGCCGACTTTCGAAGCGCTCGACGCCGGTCGGGTGCCCGGTCCGGCCCGGCGTGGGTGACAAGCCGAGGTGGTCGCGCAACGTGCGGCCGCGGTATTCGCTGCGGAAGCTACCGCGCTCCTGCAGCAGCGGCACCACCTTGTCGACGAATTCGTCGAGGCCGTGCGGCGTCAGGTGCGGCACCAGGATGAAGCCGTCGCAGGCATCGGACTGCACGTAGCGATCGATCTCCGCGGCGACCTGCGCCGGCGTCCCGACGAATTGCTGGCGGCTGGTCACCTCGATGATCAGCTCGCGGATCGACAGGTTCTCGGCTTCCGCCCGGGCGCGCCAGGTCTGGGCGACCGTCTTGGGGTCACCGTGCCGGACCCGCCCGCGGGTGATGTTCGGGTTCTCGACGGGATCGACGTCGGGCAGGGGCCCGTCGGGGTCGTAGGCCGACAGGTCCACGCCCCACACCTGTTCGAGGAAAGCGATCGCGGTCGGGCCGCTGACCTGCTGCTCCCGGATGTGGCGGGCGTTGTCCTGCGCCTCTTCGGGGGTGTCTCCCAGTGCGAACGTCGCGCCGGGCAGGACCTTGAGCTGGTCGGGGTCGCGCCCATAGGCCGCGGCGCGGCTCTTCACGTCGCTGTAGTAACGCTGACCCGCCTCGAGCGACCCGTGCAATGTGAACAGGGCGTCGGCGTGCCTGGCGCCGAAGTCACGGCCGTCGTCGGAGTCACCGGCCTGCAGCAGCACCGGGTGGCCCTGCGGCCCGGCCGGCAGGGAGGCCACGCCGCGGACGTCGAATTGCGGACCGTGGTGCTCGACGACGCCGATGCGGGCCGGGTCGGCATAGATCCCGGCGTCGACGTCGGCGACGACGGCATCGGGCGCCCAGCTGTCCCAGAACCGCCGCGCGACCGTGATGAACTCCTCGGCCCGGTGGTAACGGTCGGCGTGGGCGAGGAACCCGCCGCGGCGGAAGTTCTCCCCGGTGAATGCGTCGGAGGAGGTGACCATGTTCCAGGCCGACCGCCCGTCGGACAGGTGGTCCAGCGTCGCGAATTGCCTTGCCACCTCGTAGGGTTCGTTGAACGTGGTGTTGATGGTGCCGGCCAGGCCGAGCCTGTCGGTGACCCCGGCGAGCGCGGCCAGCACGGTGAAGGTGTCGGGCCGTCCGACCACGTCGAGGTCGTGGATCTTGCCGCGATGCTCACGCAGCCGCAGGCCTTCGGCCAGAAAGAAGAAGTCGAACAGTCCCCGCTCGGCGCTCTCGGCAAGGTGCACAAACGACTCGAACGCGATCTGGCTTCCCGCGCTCGGATCCGACCACACCGTGGTGTTGTTCACCCCGGGGAAGTGGGCGCCCAGATGAATCTGCTTGCGGTGTCGTGCTTCTCGAACGCTCATCCGGTCAGTCCCCATCGTTTGGCGATCAGTTCATGCGAGCGCAGCCGGTCGACGTGGCGGTGGGTGACGGAGGTGATCACCAGTTCGTCGGCGCCGGTCACCCGGCTCAGCAGCTCGAGGCGGTCGGCGACCTCGTCGGGGTTGCCGACGAATTGTGTTGCGGTGCGGTCAGCCACCAGCGCCTGCTGGTCCTCGGTCAAGGGCTCGCAGAAATCGGGGTCGGGGTACGGGATGGCGCCGTGGCCGCTGCGGATGGAATACACCCACCGGCCGTAACCGGACGCGAGGTGGCGCGCGGTGGCGCTGTCCTCGGCGACCACGACGTCGGCGGACACCACCACGTAGGGCTCCGATAGCCGCGCGGACGGGCGGAAGGCGTTGCGGTAGGCGGTGATTGCCTCAAGCGCCGTCCCGGGGGTGATGTGGTAGCTCGCGACGAACGGGAGGCCACGGGCGCCGGCGACCTCGGCACTTTGCCCCTTGGTACTCCCGAAGATCCACGGCGTCAACTGACCGCGCTCGCCGGGAACGGCATGTAGGTCATGGCCATCGACGCTGTAGGTGCCCGCCAGCAGCGCTTCGATGTCGGCCAGTTGGTCGGCGAAGTCGGGGGGTTGTGCGCACGGTTGCGCCAGCGCGGAGGCCTGCGCCCGGATCCGCTCGCTTTTCATCAGCGGTGTCTGGTCGAAGGGTGCGGGGATGACCAGCCCGTCGACCTCGCGCCACGGCGTGGGCGCACGCTCGGAGTGGACCGGGGGTGGCGCCGTGGCGGCCTCCTTGCGCCGCTGCCCGGACCGGCCCAGCCCCATGTCGATGCGGCCAGGGTAGAGCGCGTCGAGGATGCCGAAGCTTTCCACCACGGCGAGCGCCGTCGTGTGGCCGATCTGCACGGCGGCCGACCCGACGTGGATTCGCTCGGTGGCCGCGGCGATCTGGCCGATCAGCGTCACCGGCGAGGAGCTGGCGACCGCGACGAAGTGGTGCTCGGCCAGCCAGTAGCGCCGGTAGCCCCAGCGCTCGGCGTGCTGGGCCAGATCGATGGTGTTGCGCAGTGCCGTCGCGGCGTCGCTGCCGGCGCTGATGGGCGCGAGGTCGAGGATCGACAGGGGAGTGATGCTCATGACGGCGCCGTCGCGTAGCGGTTCGGTGCGGTCGCCAGCCCGAGGCGGTCGCGCAGTGTCTCGCCGGCGCGGTAGCCGGTGCGGAACCGGCCGGCACGCTGCAGGCGCGGCACCAGGTCATCGACGATGGCGGGCAGGTCGAGGGCGTTGACCGCGGGGCGCAGTCGCACCCCGTCGACCCCGACGTCCTGCCAGGCGAGCAGGAGATCCGCCAAATCGGTTGTGCTGCCGACGAATCCGTGTGCATCGGACGAGATGGCCGCCGCGGGTGCCAGTGGATCGTCGACCAGCGACACCACGAGGTCCGCATAGACTTTGAGCTCCCGGCCGGCGGCCCGCCGCGCGTGGCCCACATCGGCCAGGATCGCCCGCAGCGAGCCCGCGTCGTGCGGGGTGATGAAGACCAGGTCGGCGCTGGCGGCGGCGAATTCGTAGACCCGCGGCGCGTGGGCAAGTGCGGCCACCACCGGCTGGCCCTGAGGTGGGCGCGGGGTGATCGAGGGCCCTTTGACCGAGAAGCGCTCGCCGACGAAGTCGATGTAGTGCAGTTTGTCGCGGTCAATGTAGCGGCCGGTCGCCACATCGCGGATGACCGCGTCGTCCTCCCAGCTGTCCCAGAGCCGGCGCACCACCTCCACCGCGTCGGCGGCCTCGCCGAACAGGTCGTCGCCGTGGGGGGCGGCCCGTCGGCCGAACAGGGCGGCTTCGTGCGCCGTCGGGCTCACCCGCACCTGCCATCCCGCCCGACCGTGGGAGATATGGTCAAGCGTCGCAATGGCTTTCGAGATGTGGAACGGTTCGGTATGGGTAACGGTCGCCACCGGGATCAGGCCGATGTGTCGGGTGGCCGGGGCGATGCGGGCGGCGACCAGCGTGGCGTCCGCGCGTCCCGCCAGGCGCCGCGGCGAGATGTCGGCGGTGCGGCCGGGTTGCGCGTCCAGGCTGTCGTCGATGGTCAGGAAATCCAGCAGTCCGCGCTCGGCGGTGCCCGCCAGGGCTGCCCAATAGCGGCCGCTCAGTTGCCCGCCACCGGTCGCGTTGTGCGCGAACGCGTATCGCCACGCGTGGGGATGCCAGCCGTAGCCGTCCAGCCCCACCGCCAGATGCAACTCGGTCATGGTCGGTCCCCGGTGATCCCCGTCGGTTCGGCGTCGCGCATCGTGGTCATAACCCACTGTGCAACGCTGCCGACGGCGCTGCATTCCAAAACCGGGTTAAGTTCAGGCTGAGTAATACTTCGCCGAGTTCAGCCCGGCGGAACGCGGCGATGCGGGTTCGGTGCAGCGTGGCGAATACGGGCGATCACGGCGTCTTGCTCTGAACGCCACCGTCTTTCAGATGGAGAAGTCCTCGCCGTGCCACACGCCGGCTTCGGGCGGCCGGATGACGTGATTGCTCTGGGCGCCGTCCGCGCGGGCTTCGAGTTTGGTCACCCGGGTCAGCAGCGACTGCAGGCTGACTCCGACGAGGTCGGGCATCATCGAGTCGTCCGGGCTGCCGGGACGGCTGCGGCTGATGACCTGTCCGGGGACGCCGACGACCACCGAGCTGGACGGAACCTCTTTGACCACCACGGCGTTGGCGCCGATGCGGCTGTCGTCGCCGATCTTGATGGCGCCCAGGACCTTCGCCCCGGCGCCGATGGTCACCCGATCACCGATGGTGGGATGACGTTTGCCGGTGTCTCTGCCGCTGCCGCCGAGGGTGACACCGTGATAGATGGTCACGTCCTCACCCACCTCGGCCGTCTCTCCGATCACCACCCCGGTGGCGTGGTCGATGAAAAGACCGGGGCCGAGCACGGCGCCCGGGTGGATCTCGACGCCGGTCAGGATCCGGGTGATTTCGGCGGTGATGCGCGCGGCCAGCCTTGCGCCGCGGTTCCACAGCCAGTGGTTGATCCGGTGGCCCCAGATGGCGTGCACGCCCGGGTAGGCGAGGATCACCTGCAGCGTGGTGGGAACGGCCGGATCGCGTTCCCTGGCCGCTCGGATGTCACGACGGATGGCTTCGAGCATGACTAATCGGCCAGGTCGGAGAACAGCGGCGTGCTCAGGTACCGCTCGCCGAAGTCGGGCAGCACCACGACGACGAGCTTCCCGGCGTTCTCGGGCCGGCGGGCCACCTGCAGGGCGGCTACCACCGCCGCCCCCGAGGAGATGCCCACCAACAGGCCCTCCTCCGCGGCCAGCCGCCGGGCCAGGGTGATGGACTCCTCGTTGCCGACCGTGATGACCTCGTCGACCAGATCCAGCGCGAGCACGGGCGGGACGAACCCGGCGCCCAGGCCCTGGATCGGGTGCGGCCCTTTCTGTCCGCCGGACAGCACCGGCGAGGCGGCCGGTTCGACGGCGATGAACTGCGCCGAGGGCTTGCGCTCCTTGATCACCTGGGCCACACCGGTGATGGTTCCGCCGGTGCCCACCCCGGCGACGAAGATGTCGACCTTGCCATCGGTGTCGCGCCACACCTCTTCCGCGGTGGTCTTGCGGTGGATCGCGGGATTGGCCTTGTTCTCGAACTGCTGTGGCACGAAATAGCGTTGGTCGCTCTTGGCAAGCTCCTCGGCCTTGGCGATGGCGCCCGGCATGCCGTCGGATCCCGGGGTCAAGACGATCTCGGCTCCCAAGGCGCGCAACAACATTCGCCGCTCGACGCTCATGGTCTCCGGCATGGTCAGCACGCAACGGTAGCCGCGCGCCGCGGCCACCAGCGCCAGGGCGATGCCGGTGTTGCCGCTGGTGGGCTCGAGAATGATGGTGTCCGGTTTGATCAGGCCCGCCTGCTCGGCCGCGTCGATCATCGCGACCCCGATGCGGTCCTTGACACTGTTTCCCGGGTTGAAGAATTCCAGCTTGGCGACGACGTCGGCGACCGCACCCTCGGTGACCCGGTTCAGCCGGACCAGCGGGGTGTTACCGATCAATTCCGTGACGTTCTCCGCGATGCTCATCTATCTTTTGTCTCCAACGACGTAGGACCAGGCCTCATCCGCCTGCCAGCTAATATCGAACTCTATGTTCATCTCGGTGGGGATGGCTAGCGCTACAGGGGTAAAGCGTTGCGACGCTTCGTCCAGCGCCACCCCGGTGAGCACGCGTCCATGCAGATCGCCAACCGTTTTCGCGGTGAGCGTTATTCCCGAGGTGCCCGGCGCCTGGCGTATGTAGAAATCCGTGCCGGGGTGGATCATGTCGCCGAACGCGAAGCCGTCGGCGTCCACCAGCTCGTGACCGCCGGTGGCGCTGAGTATCAGCGGGATTCGCACCTGGAACGGCCCGACGATGCCCGAATCCGCGGCGGCGTGCTGGTCGACCAGCAGGGCTTCGTCGGCCTGGTGAGCGAACTTTCGCGCCTGCGCGAGCAGGTAGTTGTACAGGTGCACGACCTTGTCGGCGTTGCGGTAGTGGCGCGCACCGGTGAGCCGGAAGCTGACGTGCTCGATGCGGGGGACATCGGCATCGGAGTGTGCGACCAGCCGGTAGTAGCGGTACCCGCGCCCGCCGCGGCCATGGCTGCTTGACGACAGTGTGCTGCCCTCGCCCAACGTGCGTTGGTGGCGGCCCCGGCCGGGGCCCACGGCCAGTTCGGATCCCGAAACGTCCTGCCAGTCAACGCCGTTGGCCGACTTCTGCAGCCGTACTGTGACGCCCCCGTTGGAGGCGGCCCACACCGAGTAGCCGCCGAGCTGAGGCGCGCCGTCGAACTCGAAGGTGATCACCGGCCCGGGTGAGCGGTGAACGGCGACGGGCACGTTGAGCGGGCGGGTGTCCAGCGCCAGGCCGTTGGTGAAAAACCAGATCGCGGCCTGGGTCGCGGCGATTGCCTCGTGCTCGTTGATGTTGGCCGATCCGAGCGGATAACCCGCCTCACGCACCTGTCGGCTCAGTTCGGCGATGGAGCGCATCGGAAAGGAGTTCCGCACGATCCAGGCGACCGAGGCTTCGTGGCTGGACGCCCGCAGATGGGGCAGGGCAGCCCAGGTGTCGACGCGGTAGCGCGACGGGTGCTGCGGCGCGATGCCGGTGAAATCCAGCGAGTAGGCGTGCACGTTCGGGTTGAGCCTGATCAGGTCGGTGCGCGCCCAGCTGCCGTCGGTGAACACGACCCGGTCGACGGTGTGGGAATAGGTTCCGCCCCGATAGCGGGTCATGCGGTTGAGCGCGGTGGCCGGGCGGACCACCGAACGCCGGCGGGTCGCCACCGGCGCCAGGGCACGATTGGGCTCGGACAATATGGTCATGGGTTGCTGGTCTTCCTGAAAGGCTTCGGTTGGCCCGCGCCTTCACGGCACCGGGCAGACCCGGCGGTACCGCCCGGAAATGGGCCAGCGCGGGGATTTCTACAGCGTCAGAGGGCTCAGGAAATCAACAGCAACAACAGCAACAACAGTCCACGCCGACGCAGCGCGACGGGACAAAGCACGACTGTGCGGGGTGTTGCATGTCCCCACTATAGGGCATCGGCACTGCTCGGCCCGTTTCGCTCAGCCGGGCTCAAACTCTTCTGGCCTGCCCCTACACTTGCCTAGGCTCGGCGCGCGGACCCGCTTCTGTTGGGGGACGATAGATCCGCGGAGATCCCGGCCGCAGTCCACGCACGAAAGGATCACGATGACGTCGGCTCAAAATGAGTCTCAGACACTTGGCGACCTCGCAGCCCGGCAACTGGCCAACGCGACCAAGACCGTCCCCCAGCTTTCGACGATCACACCGCGCTGGCTGCTGCACCTGCTCGGCTGGGTCCCGGTGGAGGCCGGCATCTACCGGGTGAACCGGGTGGTCAACCCCGAGCAGGTCGCGATCAAGACCGAGGCCGGCGCCGGCACCGACGAACCGCTGCCCGAGACATATGTCGACTACGAGACCAGCCCGCGCGAATACACGCTGCGCAGCATCTCGACCCTGGTCGACATTCACACCCGGGTGTCCGACCTGTACTCGAGCCCGCACGACCAGATCGCTCAGCAGCTGCGGCTGACCATCGAGACGATCAAGGAACGTCAAGAGTTCGAACTGATCAACAGCCCCGAGTACGGGTTGCTCGCGCAGGCCACGCCGGAGCAGACCATCCAGACGCTCGCCGGTGCCCCCGCGCCCGATGACCTCGACGCGCTGATCACCAAGGTATGGAAGACGCCCAGCTTCTTCCTCACCCACCCGCTGGGTATCGCCGCATTCGGCCGCGAAGCAACCTACCGGGGCGTGCCGCCGCCAGTGGTGAGCCTGTTCGGTGCGCAGTTCATCACCTGGCGCGGCATTCCGCTGATCCCGTCGGACAAGGTCCCGGTGGAGGACGGCAAGACCAAATTCATCCTGGTGCGCACCGGTGAGGAGCGTCAGGGCGTGGTCGGCCTGTTCCAGCCCGGCCTGGTCGGGGAGCAGGCGCCGGGTCTGTCGGTGCGCTTCACCGGCATCAACCAGTCGGCGATCGCGACCTACCTGGTCACCCTGTACACGTCCCTGGCTGTTTTGACCGACGACGCGCTCGCCGTGCTCGAGGACGTCGCCGTGGACCAGTTCCATGAGTACAAGTGAGTACCGAGCGGTAGACGCCGAAAGCGACCTGCCTATCAGCGCTGCGGAGCTTGCCGCGCTGGCCAGCCAACTGTATGCGGCCAGCATCCGGCCGGGCCTGGACAGTCCACCGCAG
>NZ_QMEU01000135.1 GCF_003284975.1 Mycobacterium colombiense | reverse complement strand
CCGCGCCCGCCGCACCGCAGCTGCCCCAGCAGCCGCCGGTGACGATGTATCTGCACTTCCCGTTCGTCACGGTGCCGATTCCGATCACCCCGCCGCCCCCGCCGGCGCCACCGGCCCCGTAGCGCGTGGCAAACGGTCTGGACTGAGCGCACACTGGCAGTTACGGCACGAGCGCCAAGGAGGTCGCGTGGGCGAGCACAGTGGATTCGGATTCGACCCCGACGAATTCGATCGAATGATTCGGGAAGGCAGCGAAGGCCTGCGCGACGTGTTCGAGCGGGTCAGCAGGTTCGTGGCCGCCCCCGGCGCCCGGACGGGCTGGTCCGCCGTCTTCGACGACCTGACGCGGCGCCCGCGCAGCGCCCCGGAAACCGCCGGCGAAGCCGGTGAGGGCGTGTGGGCCATCTACACGGTCGACGAAAGCGGCGGCGCGCGCGTCGAACAGGTCTATGCGACCGAACTCGACGCGCTGCGGGCGAACAAGAACAACGTCGACCCCAAACGCAAGGTGCGGTTCCTGCCCTACGGCATCGCGGTCAGCGTCCTGGACGACGACGCCGAAGAGCCTGCGTAACAAGAGTTTTCGGCTCAGCCCTGCTGCACCACGTTCGAGCCGCCGGAGTTGCTGACCTGCGGTGCGCCCGAGCGGTAGGTGACCTTGTTGTTGAAGCCGGAGGCCTCGATGCTGTCGACCGTCTCCACGGTGATCGAATTCTGCACACCGGACACCGACAGGCTGGTGCAATGCCCGGTGATCGTGACCGTGTTGGAAACCCCACTGACGCTGACGATGTTGTCGTTGCAGGCGATGGTCCGATTCTCGTTGATGCCGGACACGCTGAGCTCGGTGCCCGGCGGAGCGACGGGTGAGGTCGACGGCGCGGCCGACTTGCGGCGGGACGTCGCCGGGCCGGGGCTCGTCGAAATGCTCGGCGGGCTAGACGTTTTGGAGATGGTCGGCGGCGTAGCGATGATCGACTTGACCCCGGAAAGTTGGTGTGCGGCAAAGGCCGCGATGCCGCCGGCGAGGGCCAGCACACCGATGGCGACGAGCGTGCCGACGATCCACCACGCGCGGTTGCCGGAAGGGCGTTGCTGAGGCGGGCCGAACGTGGGCCCACCGTATGTCCACGGGGCGCTCGCCGGGCCGGGGGGATAGTTCTGGCCGGCGGGCTGCGCGCTGCCCTGCTCAGACGCCCGCGCCGCCTCGGCGAGCGGGCGCTCGAGTTCCCGGATCCGGTCTTCCGGGTCTTCGTTTGCTGCCATGGAATGAATATGCCATTCGCTTCTGCGTTTACGGCCGGTTCGGTAGTTTTTACGATCGTGCCCGATGTGCCGAATCGCCAGGTCCTGCTTCGTCGTCGCCCGTCCGGGCTGGTCCGGCCGGAGGACACGGAACTGGTCACCACGCCGGCGCCCGAACCCGCCGACGGCGAGGCGTTGTTGCGCACAACGTACGTCGGCATCGACGCCGCCGCGCGCACCTGGCTCGACGACCAGCCCAGCTACCTTCCGCCGGTGCAGTTGGGTGAGGTCATCCGGGCGGCCGGGATCGGCGAGGTGGTCGCATCGCGGTGCGACGCCTACGCCGTCGGTGACGTGGTCACCACCCTGACCGGTTTCCAGGAATACGCGCTCATCCGTGACGACCTGTTCAGCACGCCGATCCCCGGGGAGGACGACCAGCTGGCGATCATGTCGGTCTACGGGCCGACCGGCGCCACCGCCTATTTCGGCATGACCGATATCGGCCGGCCGCAGCCCGGGGAAACGGTGGTGGTGTCGGCGGCCGCGGGCGCAACCGGATCGGTCGCCGGGCAGATCGCCAAGATCGCCGGCGCCCGGGTGGTGGGGATCGCCGGCGGTTCGGAGAAATGCCGGGCGGTGGTGGAGGACTTCGGCTTCGACGCGTGCATCGACTACAAGAACGACGACGTCGCGGCGGCGCTGAAAAAGCATTGCCCGCAACGCGTCGACGTCTACTTCGACAATGTGGGCGGGCCCATCCTCAACGCCGTGCTGGGCCGGCTGGCCTCGCGCGCGCGCGTCGTCCTGTGCGGCGTCATCTCCAGCTACCTGACCGGAGACCACCCCGGGCCGGCCAACTACGTGAACCTGTTGTCCAAGACCGCGTTGATGCAGGGGTTCAACGCGCTCGATCAGTGGGGCCGCTTCGACGAGGCGTTCGCCGCGCTACGCCAGTGGGAGGCCGAGGGCCGACTTCACCACCGGCAGACCATCTTTGAGGGCATCGAGTCGTGCGTCGATGCCCTCAACGGCCTGTTCACCGGCGTCAACGTCGGCAAGACCCTGGTCAGGCTCAGCGAACCAACGTCCCGCTAGCCGGCACCGCGCCGAACGTGGGGGCTTGGGTGCGAATTCCCTTGATATGCCCCACGTTCGGCCGGCGCCGCCGCGCTAGGCCTCGCCGAGCACGCGGTGTAGCGCCTTGCGCGCGTCGGTCAGCGCCTCCAGCACCTTGGTGCGGGTCTCGGCGAGCTGCTGCTTCTGCTCGTCGGTGCCCGTCCAGGCGATGGTGCGGGCCAGGCCGGCGATCTCGAAGAGCTCCTTGCGGATCTTCGCCACGTCACCGAACTTGGCCGCCCGGCCCAAGAAGGCGTGCGCGGTCTCGCTGCTGACGCCGCGCCAGGCCAACAGGTTTCGGCCGAGCTCGGTCAGCGTCGCCACACCGCCGTCGACGGTGACGACGCCTCGACCGGCGAGGATCCCGATCGCAAGCTCGGCGATGTCCTGCGGAGGGGTGAACGCGCCGCCGGTCGCGTCGGATACCCGTTGCACCACCTGTGCGGCATCGGCCGGGCCGTCCAGCAGCAACGCCGCGGTGACGAACGCGGCGCGCTTGAGACCGTGCCGACCCTTCTTGCCGAACGGCGCGAAGCCGGGGCCACCGGCGCCCGGACCGCCGAATCCGGGCCCACCGAAGCCCGGACCGCCGAAGCCGGGCCCACCGAAGCCCGGACCGCCGAAACCGGGCCCGCCAAAACCGGGCCCACCGAAACCGCCGAAGAATCCATGAGACATGGTTGTTTTCCTTTCTCGAACCATCAATCTCCTTGATACCAGCGGCCGCGGCAATGTCAACTAGGTTGATGGTTGAGACGTGAAATCCCTGGAAGCGGGCGTCACGGCTGCTATCGTCCCTTGTTTATGCCAGGGGATCGCGGCGACGGACCGGGGCGCGGGTCGTGATCGGGAACGTCGCGCGCGGATCGCGACGGCAGCATGCGGGTCACCCCACCGCGTGGTTTCATAACACCGTTTGCGAGAGTTGCCTGGTGAGATCGCGCCGAGCTTGACGAGCCGGCTTTAACGATTGGTGGTTTAGATGGATCGTCGCAGCATGATGTTGATGTCGGGCCTCGGCATGATCGGGGCTGCGATGCGCTTGCCGGGTGCCTGGGCCGCCCCATCGGGCCCGTCGGTGCCGGCCGCACCGGCGGCGGGCGGCGGCGGCTTCATCTTCGCCGACGAGTTCGACGGCCCGGCGGGTTCGGCTCCCGATCCGGGCAAGTGGACCATCCAGACCTGGCAGGACGACGTGTTCCCGCCGGTCGCCGGGATCTACCGCGACGACCGCCGAAACGTGTTCCAGGACGGCAACTCCAATCTCGTGCTGCGCGCCACCCAGGAAGGTGACACCTACTACGGCGCCAAACTGCGCGGCAACTTCCGCAGCATGATCAACCAGACCTGGGAAGCGCGGATCAAACTGAACTGTCTGGAACCGGGCCTGTGGTCGGCGTTCTGGGGTGTGAACGAGGACCCGCTGCCGGACGGCGAGGTCGACCTTTTCGAGTGGTACGGCAACGGCTCGTGGCCGCCGGGCACCACGGTGCACGCCGCGTCGAACGGCAAGACATGGGAGGGCAAGTCCATCCCCGGCATGGTGGACGGCAACTGGCACACCTGGCGAATGCACTGGGGTGAGGACGGATTCCAGTTCGCCCGCGACGGGGCACAGTACTTCACCGTGCCGAACAAACCCATCCACGTCCACGGCGGCGCCCCGGACGACTTCCGCTGGCCGTTCAACAATCCCGGCTACTGGATGACGCCCATGTTCACCCTGGCGGTCGGCGGGGTCGGTGCCGGTGATCCCGCGGCGGCGACCTACCCGGCGGACATGCTTGTCGACTGGATCCACATCTGGTGACTAGCGCTGGGCTTTGAGCACCTGGACCAGGTTGAACTGCCAGCGCTCCACCAGGCGGAAGCCCAGGTCGTGCGGCACCCCGAAGGCGGTGCTCGCCCAATAGACCGGGCCGGGCGGCAGCGCCGGACCCTGTTCGTGCGACGGCTGCGACGGGTCGGCCTGGGTGATGATCCAGACGACGCCGCACTGGCTCAACGGTCCGGCCACCACCTCGGGGATGAGGTTGGTGTCGAACACGTCGTTGCGGTCGGTCGCCCGCTGCCACAGCGTAAGGTCGATTAGCTTGCGATAGGCGTCCGGGCGCGCCGCCAGCAGCGGCCGCATCGGGGCCGGCATGAACGTCACCGTGTCGTTGACAAGTAAGCAATCGCCCGGTGCGGCCTTCGCGGTGATCAGGTCGGCGACCTGGCTGTAGTCCATACCGTATTTGGCATACGGGTTACGTTGCACCCGAACATAATTGGGCGCGGCGGCCACGGCGAAAAGACCGACGAGCGCCACCGTCACCCAGGGTCTGGAGGGGCCACGCGCGGCCACCGCGCCGGCGCAGACGCCGAGGATCAGCGCCAGCGCGGGCGCGGTGAAGCAGAGGTAGCGCGGGGTGTAGATCGGATGAACCAGCGCCGAATACGTCACGATCGCGGCCGTCGGTGCCGCGAGCCACCCCGTCGTCAGCACCAGCAGCCGGCGCTGCGAATCCGCCAGACGCGCGGACCCGCTGAGCCACAATACGATTGCCGCGCCGAGCAGCAGCGCCGACAGCACGGCGAACGGCGGGCATCGTTCGAAATACTGTTGCATCACCACGTCTTCGATGGTGCGGTGGCCGATGGGTGCGACCCAACTGATCTGGTGTGCCTGCCCGGCGACCGTCATCAAAAACGGCAGCAGCGCGGCCACCGCCAGCGCAGAGGCAATCGCGAAGCCCGCCAAGGATGTTCGGGCGCGGTGGAAGACGCCGATGAACACGGCGTACGCCGCCAGCAGCAGGGCAAGGTAGGCGTCGAGCACGATCGAGCAGGCCAGCGCGACGGCATAGGCCAGCCACAGCCAACCGGTGTCGCGGCGCGCGGCGTAGACCAGCAGGACGGTGAGCCACACGGCGGCCATCATCGACATGGCGTACGGGCGCGCCTCGATGGCCGCCCAGGTGGTCCGGGGCAGGATCGCGCAGAACGCGCCGGAGGCCACCGCGACGGTCCGGGACGAGAACTGCTTGCCCAGCACGACGACGCCGGCGGCCGCCGCCCCCACGGCCAGGGCGCTGGGCGCGCGCGACCAGAACTCGGTGGGCGGGAAGACCTGGAACCAGCCGTGCATGAGCAGGTAGTACAAACCGTGGACGGCGTCGACGTTGCCCAGCATGTGCCACATTTGCGCCAGCGACCGGCTGTAGGCGGCGGAGATGGTCGCCGCCTCGTCGTACCAGAACGAGGGCCGGGCGCCGCCGGCCACGCCGACCGCGACGGCCAGCACGGCGACGATCACCGGGTCCAGCGCGGCCGGTACCGCCGGTCGGTGGTCGCCCAGCACGCGGCGACGACGCCGGGCTACCTCGGTGGTTTCGATGCTCACCGAACCGCCCGGGACGTCGCGGTTTGGCTGAACACACCGCTATGTTGCCAGAAGCGACCCGGCCGAATCGGGGGGCTCAACGCGTCGCCCATTCGAACGTATGATCGATCAATGGGTCCGCTCGCGTCGATCGGGTACAACGGCCAGCCGGTCCGGAGCCCGTTTCGGGTGGTGCGTCCGGCGGTCGCGGTGCTGGTCGACCTGACGGTGCTCTTCCCGCGCGAGCCGCACCGCTCGGGGCGGTATCAGCCCAACGGTCTGCAGCTGCACAAGGTCGTCGAGGGGTGGCTGAGTTGCTGGGGTTTGTGCGAGCAGGGCGACTGGTGGGGGCTGGTGACCTATCCCGTCGCGTACGGCTCGAAGCGCAGGACCGTGACACACTGGGTGCCCGCCTGGACGCTGCGCCGCAAAGGCTGACCGGCCCGGTAAACCGCGGTGGCAGCGCCACGCCAATGCGATGATTGCTGCCCGTGGACACAAGTTGGGGCTCGGTGCTGAGCAAACTCGTCGCGTTGGCGGCCGTCATCGCCCTGTCGCCGATCACGGTCATCCCGGCCGTGCTGGTGCTGCACGCGCCCCGGCCGCGCCCGGCCAGCCTCTCCTTTCTGGGCGGCTGGCTGCTGGGCCTGGTCGCCCTCACCGCCGCCTTCGTCAGCGGGTCGGAGTTGCTCAGCGGCTTCCACGCGACTCCGCCGAAATGGGCAGCCTGGGTGCGGCTGGCCTTCGGCGTGGCGCTCCTCGCGCTGGCCGCCTATCACTGGTTCACCCGGCATCGGCAGCGCAGCATGCCGCGCTGGATGCGTTCGTTCTCCACCCTGTCGCCGGCGCGCGCCGGGGTGATGGGGGCCGTGCTGGTGCCGGTACGGCCCGAGGTGCTGATCCTGTGCGCGGCCGCCGGCCTGGCCGTCGGCAACAGTGCTCTGAGCGCCGGCGCCCAGGTGATTGCGGCCGCGATCTTCGTCGTGCTCGCCGCGTCGACGGTCGCCATCCCGGTCTTGGCCTACGTCGGCGCCGGGGACCGCCTCGACGATGCCCTGGAACGTCTCAAGGCCTGGATGGAGGCGAACCACGACGCGATGATGGCCGTCATCCTGTTCCTGATCGGGTTGATCGTGCTCTACAACGGGATTCGCACGCTGGCCTGATCGGCGCGTTTCGGCGTCGCACCGGCACGGCAATGGCAGGATGCCGCCCATGGCAGGAAGCTGGGGGACGGTGCTGACCGGCCTCGTTCCGCTCGGACTGGTCATCTCGCTCTCTCCGCTCACGGTCATTCCGGCGGTGTTGGTGCTCCAGGCGCCGCGGCCGCGGCCGAGCAGCCTGGCGTTTCTGGGCGGCTGGTTGCTGAGCCTGTCCGCGCTGACGGCGATTTCGGTGGCGGCCTCCGGCCTGCTGGGCGGCTTGGACAAGGCGCCCCCGCGGTGGTCGTCGTGGCTGCGCGTGGTGCTCGGTTCGGCACTGATCGGCTACGGCATCTACCGCTGGCTCAACCGGCACGGCCAGGCCGAATCCCCGGCCTGGATGCGCTCGTTCGCCAGTATCACCCCGCCCCGCGCCGGGGTCCTCGGCGCGGTGCTGGCCGTGGTGCGCCCGGATGTGTCGCTCATCTGCGTCCCCGCGGGACTGGGCATCGGCACCAGCGGGCTCGGCCTCGCCGGTGACTGGGTGGCCGCCGCGTTCTTCGTGGCCATCGCCGCTTCCAGCGTCGCCATCCCGATCCTGGCCTATGCCGCGGCCGGCAGCCGCCTCGATGACACGCTGGCGCGGCTCAAGGACTGGATGGACCGCAACAACGGCGCCCTACTGGCGGCGGTCTTCGTGGTGATCGGCGCGATGGTGCTCTATCACGGGGTTCACGCCTTATAACCACCGTCGGCCAGGCCCGCGTCCTCTTCGAACCTGTTCACGGCGCCAAAGGCCAACTCGCGGAACAACTCCCGGCCGTAGCCGGTGAGCATGCCCAGATAGCCGCGGTTCGCCCACTGCGCGGCGTGCCGCTCCTCGTGGTGCAACACCCGATCCAGGTCGAGGCGGCTGGCGCGGGGGGTGCCGGCCCGGTCGAGAAACCAGGCGCACCCGGACAAGACGATCCGGTGCAGCTGGCCGCCGGGGTCGGTGACCCTGCCCACGTTGACCAGGAAGATGTCGCCCCAAGTGGTCCCGCCGCGCTGGCTGAACAGCCGCTGCATCCAGTTACCGCCCAGGCCCATGAGCATGCCGTTGGGGGTGGCGACCAGGCGCCCCCCGTTGCGGTGCACGAATCCGACGTCGCGGGCATAACTCCAGCGATTTGCGTTCTGCCGGGCCATGATTCGGGCCACCTCAGCGGCGCCGTAGGGGGTGGCCGGAAAATCCGTGGGCCGCGCGCCCGGTTTGCCGTAGCCGGTGTCCGCGTTGAACACGTAGGTCATCAGCGCGGCGTCGCGGGCCCGCGCACCGTCGGCGTAGGCGGGGATGAGGAAGAACGATTTGCCGTGCGGGTCGATGAATTCGGCCATGCCCTCCAGCACCCCGAAGCGAGCGGCGGTGATGCCGTACCGACGGGCGATCTCGGCGACGACGGGTGCGGCGACGCCGCGGCGATCGGCATTGTCGCGCCATCTACTGCAATAGCCGTGTGCGTCCATGTCTTCGGACCAATTTAGGGTGTAGCGAATGAGCAGGGGGCCCTGGCAACGCGCACGCGGCATCAAACAGATCACCCGGGGACTGGGCACGCTGGATCGAGAGCTGTTCGATGCCATCGCCGAGACCGACACCCCGCTGCTGGATACGGTGATGCCGCCGCTGACCCGGGCGGCCGACCATTCCAAGCTGTGGGTGGCCATCGGCGCGGCGCTGCTGGCCACCGGCCGCCAAAGCGCGCAGCGCGGCGCGACCCGCGGCCTGGTGACGCTCGCCGCCACCAGCTTGGTCACCAATCAGGTCGCCAAGCGGATCCGCCGCCGGCCCCGACCCGGCTACGAGCTGGTGCCCCTGGTCAGACAGGTCCGCCGCCGGCCGACGTCGAACTCGTTGCCGTCGGGGCACTCCGCCAGCGCCGCCGCGTTCGCCATCGGGGTGGGGCTGGAGAACCCGACACTGGGCTTCGGGCTCGCGCTGCTCGCGGGGCTGGTGGGGCTGTCGCGGGTGGCGACCGGTGCGCACTACCCCGGCGACGTCATCGCCGGGTTCGGCATCGGCTCGGGCCTGGCCGTGCTGGGCGGCCGCCTCGTCCCGCCGATCGTCGAAACCGCCCTTCCACGAACGGAACCGCTTCGCGTCGCGGCCCCGCAGCGGCCCGACGGCGCCGGCGTGGTGCTGGTGATCAACCCGCAGTCGGGCAGCGGCACCGGGGCCCGGGTCGTCGACGAGGTGCGTGCCGCGTTACCGAAGGTGGACATCCGCGAACTGGGTCCCGGCGACGACGCGGTGCAGGTGCTGCGCAGCGCGGCCGAAGGCGCCGAGGTGCTGGCGGTGGGCGGCGGTGACGGCACCGTCGCGGCCGCCGCGGGGGTGGCCATCGAGGTGGGGCTGCCGCTGGCCGTCTTTCCCGCCGGGACGTTCAACCATTTCGCCAAGGACATCGGCTGCGACACCGTGGCCAAGACGGTCGACGCGATCCGGCGCGGCCACGTGGCGTGCGTGGACCTGGTGTGCCTCAACGACTCTCAGATGATCCTCAACACCGCCAGCGTCGGCGCCTACCCGGCGTTCGTGCGGCGGCGGGAAAAGCTCGAGAAACGCATCGGCAAGCCGCTGGCCGGCCTGTACGCCATGCTGCGCACGCTGCGCAAGGAGCAGCCCGTGCGCATCCGCTACGACAACAAGACGCTGCTGACATCCCTGTTCTTCCTGGGCAATTCGCTCTACCTGCCGAGCGGGTTCGCGCCCGCGCGGCGGACCCGGATGGACGACGGCCTGATCGATGTGCGCATCCTCGAAACCGGGCGGCACTGGGCGCGCACCAGGATCCTGACCGCGCTCGCCCTGGGGCGCCTGGAACGCAGCCCGCTCTACCACGAGCTGCAGGTGCCCGAATTCAGCTTCAGCGCCGTCGACGGACCCACGGTCATCGCCTGCGACGGCGAGGTCCGCGAGAAACACGACAGGGCCAGCTTCATTGCGAAGTACCGGGTTTTGCCGGTGTTTCGGCCGCTGTCCGGCGACTAGGTGACCCCCTCGGTGAGGTCGCGTACCCGCGCGTAGCGCTCCGCGACGTCGGGCGCGGGGTCCGCGGTGTATTCGATGGTGGGTGGCGGATTCCACGCGGGCGGTGCGGGTGATCCGCTCAGCGCCCAGGCGGCCTGGCG
>NZ_QMEU01000134.1 GCF_003284975.1 Mycobacterium colombiense | reverse complement strand
GTGCGCGCCAGTGTCGTCATGTTCCGCCCGTCGGTTGCGTGCCGAGTATCTCGTGTAAAACGTAGTCGGTGTCCTCGCCGAGGTCCGGCGCGCCGCGCGCGATCCGCGCCGGGGAACGCGCCATCCGCCAGGACGGCCCGAGCACCGGCCGCTGGCCTTCGCGGTGATCCGTGACGAACCGGTATAGCTCTCGGTCCCACAACCGTTGATCCCCAATCACATCCACCGAAGTGGCGCTCTTGCCGGCCGGCACCCCGGCAGCACACAAGCGCTGCGCGAGCCGCTCCGCGTCCTGGTCTCGGGTGAGCCGGGCGAGGTCCGCGTCGAGCGCCCGGACGTGCCGGTGTCGCGAATCGCCCGTCGCGTAGCGGGGATCGTCGCCCAGCGTCGCGGCGTCGAGCACCTCGCACAACCCGAGCCATTCGGCATCGGTCGCGACCGCCACCGTGACCCAGGCGCCGTCGGCACACGGGTAGCAGCCGTGCGGGCACATGTCGGGATGGTTGTTGCCGGCGGGCCCCAGCTGCCGGCCGGTCAGCGACTGCTCCAGCAGGCAGTCACCTATCATCGAGGAGAGCGTCTCCACCGCGGACACATCGACGAATTGCCCTGCGCCGCTGAACTCGCGATGCAGCAATGCCACCACGGCGGCATAGGCCGCGGCGGCCCCGACCGTCGAATCGCCGTAGCGCATGCTGGTCCCCAGCGGCGGCCCGCCGGGATAGCCGACCAGCGCGGCCGGTCCAGCCAGCGCGGCAAAGCATGGCGCATAACCGGTTTGGTGGCCCAGCGGCCCGTCGTTGCCCCACATCTTGATCGACACCGAGATGATGTCGGGTTTGATCTCGGCGAGTTGTTGGTACCCCAGGCCTTGGCGTTCCATGGCACCGGGACGCAGGTTGTTGATGACGATATCGCTGCGCGCGATCAGCTCCCGAAGCCGTGCCATCCCGTCGGCCGACTTGATATCGAGGTCCACGCTGAGGATCTCGGGGTTGATGCTCAAGAAGTAGGGCGCATGGTTGATGTCCGTGCCACCGTAGGCACGCATCTCCTCGGGGCTGTCGGCTGTCTCGATCTTGATGACTTCGGCGCCCAGCATCGCCAGCAGCTTTCCGGCGTACGGGCCGGCCCACACCTTGGTGAGCTCGACGACGCGCACCCCTTCCAGCGGTCCACCCCGCGGGTTCTTGGGTGGCTTGAGCTGGGCCGGCCTGACCGCCGGCCGGGCGCGCGGAGCGTCGATGCTTTCCATGACCGCTCGGGTGTGTTCGCCGAGCCGCGGTGCGGCGCCGGTGATCCGGGCGGGCGATGTGCTGAACGCGTACGGCACCGTGGGATACGCCGCGTCACCCAGCACCGGATGGTGAACCCGCTGGAAGAAACCGCGATGGCGGTACTGCGGCGACCGGTGCAGATCTGCGGCACTGTTGACGGGCACCAGCGGCACACCGAGCCGCTGCGCCCGTTCCGAGGCCTCCTCCTTGGCGAGGCCCGCGACCCATGCGGCGAAGCCGCGCTGAAAAGCCGTGACCTTCTCGGCGGTGACGGAGAACTCCAGCCAGTCGTCCTCGAACCCGCCGAGCCAGTCCGGTTGGCCCATCAGGGTTTTCACCCCGGCCCAGTGGGACCGGCTGGTCATGTACAAGTACACGAAACCGTCGGCGCAGGCGAAGAACGACGCCGGCCCCGCCTGATCGTAGTCGCCGCGCTCACCGTCGGCCGGCACCTCACCGGTGACGAGGCGCCCCAGGATGCAATCGGCGCGCGAGACCAGCACGGCCTGCTCGGAGATGTCGATGAACTCGCCGTTCCCGGTGTGCAGGCGTCCCCACAACGACGACGCGACGCACAGCGCCGCCTCCAGCCCCGCCTCGTAGTCCGCCAGGAAGCGGCCGGGACCCTGCAGCGGCGGCTTGGCCGGGTCGGGGTGGCTCGGCGTGTGATATCCCCAGCCGCTGGCGTGAAAGACGTTGATGCTGCGGGCGTTGTCGAACTCGGCGGCCACGCCCTGGCCGTACGGGGTGATGGAGCAGCAGACCACCGACGGGTGTTGCGCGGACCAGTCCGCGGTCCGGCCTTCGACTACCGCGTCGGCGGTGTCGATGAGCCGGTGCAGCCGCTCGATGTCGGCTGCCGAACCGAGATCGAGAACGACGGAACGTTTGTTGGTGTTGAGGTAGGCGAACAGGGCGCCGCCTTCGCACCCGTCACCAAGGACGGGCGCCATGGCGCGCGTCGCGCTGCCGCGCTTCGGCGCCTCGATCTTGATGACCTCAGCGCCGAAGTCGGCCAGCAGCTTTCCGCAATACTCGCCCGCGACGGATTCGGCTAACTCGACGATCCTGATACCCGTCAGCGCGGACATGTACGCCCCGCCAAGTCGGTCAGGGCTTCGCGCGTCCCGAGCGGCTCAGGCGCCACTCCGGCGGGAAGTTCAGGTCGTTGTCCTTGACCACATTGTTGAGACCCTTTTCGAAGGTGCCCCCGGTGAGGTCGACCTCTTCCGCGTCGTTTTTGATCATCGGCAACATGCCCTCGACCATGCCGGTCAGCAGGCTGCCGAAGTACTCGCCCTTGTGCTGCTTGTAGAGCTCGAGGAACGTCTTCTGCACCGCGACGGTGTCGGTCGGACGCGACTTCGAGCATGCCAGCGCGTACTTCTCCGTCTCCGCCTCCAGCTGGTCGCGGGGCACCACACTGTTGACGAATCCGCAGTCGTACATTTCCTTCGCGCTGAACGGCCTTCCGGTGAACAGCATTTCGGAGAACTTGCGCAGGCCCATCGTTTCGGCCCACCACCACAGCCGCGGTCCCCAGCCGACGTAACGGAAGGCCGGGTGTCCGAACAGCGCGTCGTCGGACGAGATCACCAGGTCGGCGTCGCCGGCCTGATAGAAGTGCCATCCGTAGCAGTAGCCCTTGGCCTCGATGATGCTGATCTTGCGAAGCTCCTGCAGCGGGCGGTTTCCGGCGCGGGCCTTGGCGTAGAAGTCGGTGACGGTGGACAGGTACCGGTAGGAGCCGCCCGGCGGGTACTTGACGTCGTCATCGTTGATCGCCAACTCGTGGTGCAGCGGCAGGCCCGGGTTTTCCAGCATCGGACGCTGCTCGGGCAGGTCGCCGCCGCTGCCGAAATCCTGGCCCTCGCCGCGGATCACGACGACCTTGACGTCGTCGTCCACGTTGCACTTGTGGATCAGGTCCGCGTAGTTCTGCCGCATGCCCAGCGTGGTCGAATTGAGCTCTTCCGGGCGGTTGAACGTGATGTAGGCGATCCGGTTCTTCTTGTCCTTTTCGAACTTGATGTACTGCTCGGCTTCCTTCTTCAGCTTTTCGTAGTCGTATTCAGGCATGGGCTTCTTCTTTCACTGGGGGTTAGCGCCTATTTGAGCAAGCTGCCCGCGTCGACGGGAAGCGAAACGCCGGTGACATAACGCGATTCGTCAGAGGCGAGGAACAGGACAGCATTGCTGATGTCGATGGCGTCCACCCAAGGCACCGGCAGTGTATGCATCATTTGCGAGATCGGGGCGAAGTCGTCGGGTCCGGGGTTTTCCAGATCGGGACGAAAGAGCCGATACGTGTTGTCGTTCATCACCATCGTGGTGCTGACCTGGGTGGGCAGCACGGAGTTGACCCGGATCATGTGCGGGCCCAGCTCGACGGCGAAGGCACGCATCAGGCCGATGACGCCGTGCTTGGCGGCGATGTAGTGACCGGTGTTCGGGTAGGCCTTGCGGCCGCCCACCGAACTGGTGAGCACGATGGACCCGCCGCGTCCGCCCGAAAGGATGTGCGGCACAGCGGCTTTAAACGTGTGCCAGACGCCGGACAGGTTGATGTCGATCATGTCCTGCCACACATCCTCGCGGATCTTGTGTAGCTTTCTACCGTCGGTCCCGACGCCGGCATTGGCGACGATGATGTCGAGGCGACCGAGCTGTTCCACCCCGCCGTCCACCGCGGCCTTCAGCGCGTCGTAGTCGCGGACGTCCACCTGGGCGGTGACGATGCGCCGGTCGAGGTTTTTGACCAGATCCGCGGTCTCGGCGAGGTCTTCCGGTGTCGAATGGGGATAAGCCAGGTGCTCGATCGGCCCGCAGACGTCGATCGCGATGATGTCGGCGCCCTCCTGCGCCAGCCGCACGGCGTGGCTGCGGCCCTGTCCGCGGGCGGCACCGCTGACGAAAGCCACCTTGCCCTCGACCCGGCCGGGCATCACGACACCAGAGTCGGCAGCGTTTCCCAGCCCCGCACCGACGATGTCGGGCTGAGCGTGGCGTTGCCCAAATCGAGCTCCCACTCCGGGAAACGCTTGAGGATTTCCTCCAGGGCGACGCGGCCCTCCAGCCGGGCCAGTGCCGAACCCAGGCAAAAGTGGGCGCCGACGCTGAACGTGAGGTGCGGCCGGGCGGCGCGGTGGATGTTGAATTCGCCCGCGTCGGGCCCGAATTGCCGCTCGTCGCGGCAGGCGGCGCCGATCAACATCAACATCACGCTGCCTTCCGGCACCGTCTGGTCATAGGCACTGACATCGCGCGTCACATAACGCGCCATGTGCGGCGCGGGCGGCTCGAAGCGCAGCAGCTCCTCGATCGCCTGCGGGATGAGCGCCGGATTGTCGACGAGATCGCGGCGCTGGTCGGGATGGTCCGCGAGAACCTTGCCGGCCCAACCGATCAACCGCGTCGTCGTTTCGTTGCCCGCTCCGGCCACGACATTGAGGTACACCAGAATCTCCTCGCGCCTCAACCGCCTCGTGGTACCGGTCTCGTCGACGAATTCGACGTTGAGCAACTCGGTCATGATGTCGTCGGACGGATTCTCCGCCCGCCAGTCGATGTAGGCCTCGAACTGCTCGCCCACCGACAGGCCATGCTCGGCGGCACTCATCGGTTTGCCGGGCTCGGTGCGTAGCTGGGCGTTACCGCGATCGCGGATGTATTCCTGGTCTTCTTCGGGAATCCCGAGCAGTGCGCTGATCACCTTCATGGGCATGATCGCGCCCAGGTCCGTGACGAAGTCGAACCGACCGGAGCCCACCAACGGATCCAGGGATTGCGCGCAGAACTCGCGGATCATCGGCTCGAGCGCGGCGATTTTGCGCGGGGTGAACATCCGCGACAGCAACTTGCGGTGCACGTCGTGAATCGGCGGATCCTCGAAGATCAGCATGCCCGACGGGATCTCGAGGTTGGCCTTGATCAGTTCCATGATCACGCCCCTCGCGGAGCTGTAGGTCTCGTGGTCGATGATGCCCTTGTTGACATCGGCGAATCGACTCAGTGCGTAAAAATCGTATTCCGCGTTGTAATACAGCGGCGCCTCGTCACGCAGCCGCTTAAACATGGGATACGGATCGGCGATCAAATCGACATCGTATGGATCGAACCGAACACTGCTTTCGGTGCTCGCCGTCACGAAACCCCTCCTACCGCTGCACTTTTGGATACCCGCATTACCTGCACCAGGGCTAGCGCTGCCAGCGTTGCAGCGCTGGATTCGGTCCGGGCAATTTATACACTCCGCTTAATTGCGTCGCTGTCACCGCTGCGCGAGCGCGGGAGAAAACGACGCATGAACGTGGGCTTACTCTATTGTCGTAGAGAACCATACAGCGGACGCCCTGGCAAGAGCCAGAGCCCGGTGCGCCGTGTCCCGTCGGCGTCCTCATCCCGGCCCGGCCGCCCCGCGGCCCAACACCCGCAGACCGCCCGTCTGGGTGAGCCGCCCCTTGTCCGAACTCCTCAATATCCCGGCGGCGATCGCCGAGAGGATGCCGTCGAGCTGTTCGGCGCTGTCGATGATCCGGTCGCCGTGGGCGAACCGCTGCAGCAGACCATTGATGAACGTCAGGGTGACGTTGCTCAGATCCTCGACGACAGCCGGATCCAGGTCGGCGCCGTGCGGCATGAGCTGCACCAGGATTTCGCGGTGCAGCTTGGTGAACTCGTCGGTGGCCTGCTGCAGGATCGCGGCCAGTGCGGGGTCGCGGGTGGCCTGCATGGTGAGCTCGTAACGGGCCCTGGTTCGGTACAGCTGCGGATCGCTGCCGGCCTGGATGACGACCTGCGACAACCGCGACGGTGCGCGACGTGCGGCGTCGGCATCGGAACTGTCCGCGATCGCCTGCAGCTCGGCGAGGTCGAGCTCGGCGGAGCGCTCGGCCACCGCGCGCAGCAACGCCGATCGGGTGCGAAAGTAAAACGAGGTCGTCCCGTCCGGCACTCCGGCCTTGCGGTCGACTTTCAAATGGCTCAATCCCTTGGCCCCGTCATCGGCCAACAGCTGAATTGCCGCGTCGCACAGGTCGCGGCGACGCTCGGCGGGATTGGGTTTTCGTCGTCTGTCCATGAGCTTGAATCGCGACCATACTCTATATTTATAGTGTAGGTAAAGGGCACGTTCTTGACCGTGCCAGGGTGTCGGATACGGGCACCTCATGCCGCACCGCCGCTCCGACTCGGGGTGTCCGAATTCGACGTTCCACGCCAATACACACCAAAGAAATTGCGGTGCAAGACTTCCTGTCGGACGGAAAACCAATGACCGGCGGGTAGAGTCAGTTCGGATGATTCACCGTCGTTTGCGCGTGCGCGATGCCGCCGCCCGGCTCGGGTCGCTCAGCCTGCTCGCCGCCGTGATCACCGGCTGCCAGCACGCGCACCAGCCCGCACCGTCCAGCTCATCGACCACCGCGCCGCCGAGCGCCACCGCGCCCCCGCCCCCGCCACCGCCACCGGTGGTCAAGATCGCCCCGTTGCCGGTTCGGCCGGTGACGAAGTCGCAGCCCACGACTCCCGCGGTGAAGTGCCCGGCCACCGATCCGAACGCCCCGACCAAGCCGACGGACACCCTGACCACCTGTGACATCGGGCGCACCACCGTCTATACGTTGGGGCCCGAGACCATGCAACTGGGCCTCGTGCACGTAGACCCGCCGAAATCGTTGACCGCGGACTATTACGAACTGACCCTTGTGCTTGATCCCCCGTCGACGGCCGCGTGGGCCGCATTCACCGGCGAGCATCTGCAAGACCACCTGGCCTTCATCCGGGACAACATGGTGCTCGAGGCGCCGATCATCGAGCAACCGGCCACCTCGGGGCGGATCGTGCTGACCACCCAAACGGCACAGGGCGCTGCGCAATTGGCGCAACTGGTAAGTCGCCCCGCATGACACCATCCCATCGGGGCGGGCGGACCGTCTCGGCATCGGCATGTCCGGTTAGGGTCAGCGGATGGGGCAGGTAACGGAGCGCTGGCGGGCGGCTCGGGTGGCATCGGCGTTGTACAACACGGCCGCAATGCATGACAGTGTCGCCGCGGTGGGCGCAAAAGCGTTGTGGGGGTTGGCGTTACATGACCTCCTGACAGAGGTTGGGCGTGTCGGTGAAGCTCCCGCCGGCGCACGTGTGCTGGACGTCCCGTGCGGTGGCGGATTTGCTTTTCGCGGCCTGCGCCCCGGGCAGGATTGCCGCTACGTGGCCGCCGACATTTCCTCGGACATGCTCAGGCGGGCACACGGTCGGGCAACTCAGCTGGGCGTGGTTGACCGGATGGAGTTCACCGATGCGGACATTACGGATCTGCCCTTCCCGGACAACGCCTTCGACCTGGCCTTGACGTTCAACGGCCTGCATTGTCTTCCTGACCCGCGAGCGGCCGTGGTAGAACTCGCCCGCGTGCTGAAGCCGGGTGGGATTCTTCGTGGGAGCACCTGTGTGCGCGGTCGCGGCTGGCGCCAGGATCGTTTTGTGACCGCGCTGCGGGCGGCGGGCTTCTTCGGCGATACGCCCCGGGCCGGTGAGGTGCGGCGCTGGCTGGCGGACGCGGGACTCGAAGTGTTGGCGGCACGGCACAGCGGTGCGGTGGAGCTGTTCGAGGCCCAAAAACCCAGCGGGTAATGCCCGGCGGACGTTACGGTCAGCGTCCTCAGAGTTGCAGGTCGTATACCGAGATGGGGTCGAGGATCACGCCGGTTTCCTCGACGTAGCGATCCCACAGCGCCAGCAGCTCGGCCAGCTTGTCGGGGCGGGAGGCGGCCAGATCGTCGATCTCACCGGGATCTGTGGCCAGATCGTAGAGCTGCCAGCCGCCCGGACCGTACGGTGCGGGCAGGTACAGCGCCTTCCAGTCGCCCTGGCGGATGGCGCGGCGGCCGAACAACTCCCAGCCGGTGCCGGTGTCGGCGTCGTGCACGGCCTCGGCGGCGCCCGTCAGGTAATCCACCAGTGAGCGGCCGCGCATGGGGGCCACCTCCCGGCCGCGGTACGACGTGCCAGGGTGCGTGGTGCCGGCCAGTTCCAGCAGGGTCGGCGCGATGTCCATGACCGTGCTGAACGCGGTGCCGATCTCCTGTCGGCGGGCGAAGCCGGCCCAGGTGACGAAGCCGGTCACGCGGATCCCGCCCTGGGTGGTGAACGCCTTGTGCAGCCGTGACGGCGCGGTGGCCGCCTGCGCCCAGCGCGGGCCGTACCAGATGAACGACGTGGGCCGGCCCAGGTTGTCCAGGCTGTTGTCGCAATGCTTTTCGATCTGTGCGGCGATTTGGGGTCCGCGCAGCGGCATCGCCTCCACGATCGCGCCCTCGGCGCCGTTGTCGGACAGGAAGACGACGACGGTGTTGTCGAGTTCGCCGCTGGCCGTGAGGTAGTCGATGACCCGGCCGACGTTGTAGTCCATCCGGTCGACCATCCCGGCGTAGACCTCCATGCTGCGCGCCGAGCGCGCGCGCTGCTCGTCGGTCATGTCGGCCCACTCGGGCGCGCCGTCGGCCACCACCGGGTGCGCGACGACGTCGGGCGCACAGAGACCGAGCCGCTTGAGTGCGGCCAGCCGCTCCTCGCGCAGCGCGTCCGGCCCGGCGTCGTAGCGGCCCCGATATTTCGCGATGGATTCGTCGGGCGCCTGCAGCGGCCAGTGCGGCGCCTGAAAGGGCAGATAGGCGAAGAACGGCCGGTCGTCGTCGGCGTCGCGCTCATCCAGATACCGCAACAGCGTGTCGGTGTAGGCGTCCGACGAATAGAAGTCGTCGCCGACGGTGACGAACCGGTCGTCTTCGGTGTAAAGCGTTGGCACGGGCGAGAATCCGCGCGCTCCCGCTCCGCCGTAGTGACTGGCGCCGGCGGGCAGCAGGGCGAACGAGCGCTCGAAGCCGCGCGCCCACGGCGAGGTCTCGATGGTGGCGCCGAGGTGCCATTTGCCCGACATCAGCGTCAGATATCCAGCGTCGCGCAACAGTTCGGGCAGCGCGACGACCCGGTCGTTCAGGTAGCCCTCGTACCCGGGTGCGCCGCGGAAGTCCGGGGAAGCGACCTCGAGCATCGTGCCGATGCCGGCGATGTGGTGGTCGGTCCCGGTCAACAGCATCGCCCGGGTCGGCGAGCAGGCCGGGGCCGAGTGGAAATCGGTGAGCCGGACGCCGGCGTGGGCCAGCCGGTCGAGATTGGGCGTCTCGATCTCGCCGCCGAATGCGCCGAGATCGGAGAACCCGAGGTCGTCTGCAACGATGACGAGGAAGTTGGGGCGCGTCACGCTCAAGCATCCTGCCAGGTCGGTCGCCATGGCGGAATGATGCGCACCCGCTCGACGTCGATACTGTCGAGGTAGGCCCTATCGGCCCGCACTGCGAACAGCGAAGGGGCATGACGATGTTGACACAGTTTGGAATGTCCATCCCGCTGGTGGCTGCTCCGATGTCGGGTGGCCCGACCACCCCGGCCATGGTCTCGGCCGCCACCCGCGCCGGCGCCCTGGGATTGCTCGCGGCCGGATACAAGACCGTCGAGGCCATCGAGGCCGAGATCAAAGCCGTTCGCGCCGAGCAAATCCCGTTCGGTGTCAACGTCTTCGCGCCCAATCCGGTGCCGGTCGATCCGCAGCGCTACCGCGCCTACGCGGCGATCGTGCAGGCCGACGCCGACCAGTTCGGGCTGACACTGCCGCCCGAACCCATCGAGGACAACGACAAATTCGACGAGAAGATCGCGCTGTTGCTCGACGACCCCGTTCCGATGGTGTCGTTCACTTTCGGCATTCCGTCGCGCGAGGTGATCGCCGCGCTGCAACGCGCGGGCAGCGTCGTGGTCCAGACGGTCACCACGGCCGACGAGGCGGCGCAGGCCCACGACGCCGGCGTCGACATGCTCGCCGTGCAGGCCGCCGACGCCGGTGGGCACTCCGGCACCCTCTCGCCGCAGCGGCCGT
>NZ_QMEU01000133.1 GCF_003284975.1 Mycobacterium colombiense | reverse complement strand
CCCGGGCGGCGAGCAGGCGCGTGGCGCCGCCGGGTGAGCCCCGGCCGCCGCGGGTCAGCCCCAACAGTGCCGCCCGCCCGCTCAGCAGGCTCGCCGCGTCGACCTCGATACCCAGTCGATCACCGACGGCCGCCGCGACCTCGTCGGCGCGGGCCAGCACGTTGGCGCGGGAGAAGTCGGCGGGACCGTCGGGCAGGCCGGTCAGATAGGCCAGCCCGCTACTTCCCCACTTGGTGGCCGCCGAGCTCACGTCCCCATTGTGCGCGTGGCACACATCGGCCTCAGAACTGCAGCGCGTGAAACCGCCAGTCCAGCACCGGACGGTCCGGCTCATCCGCGGCGTCGCTGACCGCATACACCAGCGAGCGCAGTCCCAGCACGCCCCCGTGCCCGGTGGGCTCGGCCGATTCGATGTGCAGTTCGCTGTAGAGGGTGTCGCCCTCGTGCACGGGCCCGGTGTGATCGCAGGATTGCCAGTTCAGCACCGTCACCAGATTGGGCAGTAACCTGCTGGCCTGCGCCAAGGCCAGCCCGATGGTATGGCCGCCGTACACCAGCCGGCGCCCACCGGCTCGCGAATCGTGGTGTGTGGCAGCGATATTCAATGTGAGCCGGGCGAGTTCGGGTGCGCTGCTGACCACGTCGGCGGTGCTGTGTAAGACCGCGCCAGCCAGGCCGGCGTCGAAGTGCGGACCGGGCACCTTGTCCCGGAACACCTCGCCGTCCCATTGCGCGGTCGGATCGTGGGCCGGGCCGGGCACGTCGGCGCCGATGGCGGACAGATCGTCGTGCGGCCCGTCCTCCGGCTGCCAATCCGGGCTGGCGGGCAGCATGCCGCACCGGTAGAAGTCGAGCACCAACTGGTCGGCCTGGTCGATGGTGATCATCCGCAGCGCCGCCAGCCCCGTCGGCGCCCGCCCCGGCTTGGGCGAATTTGCCCGCAGCCCAACCACTTCGGTGCGGGTGTAGAGGGAATCACCGATCACCGGAAACCGGTGAAACACCAGGCCCCGATAGAACAGGTTGGCCTTGACCCGCTGGGTCACCAGCGTCGACTGCCCGATCGCCACGTCGCACACCAGCCCCGGATGGGCCAGCGGCGCCGCCACACCCGTCACCGCCCCGCACAGGTCGGCGTCCAACGCCAACCGCAGCCGGTCGCCCACGATCGCCTGGTGGGCCCCCGCCAACCCGGACGACAGCGTCATCGACGGCGCCCAGTCGAACACCTGCCCCACCGAGAGGTCGTCGAAGTACGGCCCGCCCTCGCGGATTGCCGCATACCCGTCACTCGTCACAACGCCCCATGCTGGCAGGCTGTGGAATCGAGGGTCAATTCGGATCAAACCCTGACGTCGACTTGCTGGTGTCAATTCGTACGGTGTTGCCCATCAAGTCGACGTTCGGCGCACATCGGTTAGGTGATCACAGGTGAACGACGAAGAAGAGATGCTGGTCGCCACGGTGCGGGCGTTCATCGACCGCGACGTGAAACCGAGCATCCGTGCGGTCGAGCACGCCAACACCTACCCCGAGGCGTGGATCGAGCAGATGAAGCGGATCGGGATCTACGGTCTGGCCGTTCCGGAGGAATACGGCGGGTCGCCGGTGTCGATGCCGTGCTACGTGCGAGTCACCGAGGAATTGGCGCGCGGCTGGATGAGCCTGGCCGGTGCGATGGGCGGGCATACCGTGGTGGCCAAGCTGCTGACGCTGTTCGGCACCGAGGAGCAGAAGCGGAGCTACCTACCGCGGATGGCCAGTGGCGAGGTGCGCGCCACCATGGCGCTGACCGAACCCGGCGGCGGCTCGGATCTGCAGAACATGACCACCACCGCGCTGCCCGCGGCTCACGACGCCGATCACCTGGTGATCAACGGATCCAAGACCTGGATCAGCAATGCGCGCCGGTCCGGGCTGATCGCGCTGCTATGCAAGACCGACCCGGACGCCACGCCCCGCCACAAGGGCATCTCGATCGTGCTCGTCGAGCACGGGCCGGGCCTTACGGTATCGCGGGACCTGCCGAAGCTGGGTTACAAGGGCGTCGAGTCGTGCGAGCTGTCGTTCGACGGCTTCCGGGTGCCCCGCGCGGCGATACTGGGCGACGTTGCGGGCGAAGGCTTTTCACAGATGATGAAGGGGCTCGAGACCGGACGCATCCAGGTGGCCTCCCGCGCCTTGGGCGTCGCCACCGCCGCGCTCGAAGATGCGCTGGCCTATGCCCAGCAGCGCGAGAGTTTCGGCCAACCCATCTGGCAGCACCAGTCGATCGGCAACTACCTGGCCGACATGGCGACCAAACTCACCGCGGCCCGCCAGCTCACCCGGTATGCCGCCGAGCGCTACGACAGCGGCGAACGCTGCGACATGGAAGCCGGCATGGCCAAACTGTTCGCCTCCGAGGTCGCCATGGAGATCGCACTGAATGCGGTGCGAATCCACGGCGGCTACGGCTATTCCACCGAATACGACGTGGAACGCTACTTCCGGGACGCGCCGCTGATGATCGTCGGCGAAGGCACCAACGAAATCCAGCGCAACGTGATCGCCCGCCAGCTGGTGACGCGGGGCGGGATCTGATCCTCCCCCGCGAATCTCACGGCCCGGAACAAAGTTTGGGAGTATATTTGCCTGACTTCTCCGGCCGGCGAACCGGAACGGCAGTAAAGCTGTTCGCCAACCGCGGGAACCACAGGGAAAGGCAGCCGCCATGAGTTATCCTCCCGTGCCGCCCGGAGGTTCGCCAGAATGGCCGGGGCAGCGACCGGAATGGCAAGGCCAGCAACCGGAATGGCAGGCTCAGCAGCCCGGCGGGTGGCAGGCTCAGCAGCCGCCCGGGTGGCAAGGCCAGCCCCCGCCGGCGGGATGGCCGGCACCCCAGCCGGGATGGCAGGAGCCCGAGAATTATCTGGTCTGGGCGATCCTGGTCACGGTGCTGTGCTGCCTGCCGTTCGGAATCGTGTCCATCGTCCACTCCAATAAGGTGTCCGGGCTGTGGGCCCAGGGTCGCTACGCCGAGGCCCAGGAGGCGTCCAACAACGCCAAGAAGTGGGCCATCATCGGCGCGGTCGTGGGTGTCGTCGCGGCGGTGATCGGTGTGGTGCTGTGGTTCGCCATGTTCGCGGCGATCGTGTCGTCCATCCCGTCCACGACCACCACCACCTATTCGAGTTTCTGAACCTCGTCCACCAACCCCCATTCCAGCGCGGTAGGCGCCTCGACGGTGCGCCCGGACAACACGAGATACGCTGTGCGCCAACGGCCTATCCGCCGTGTGACGCTGACCGTGCCACCGGCACCGGGAAGCAGTCCCAGCGCCAATTCGGGTAGCCCGAACACCGCGTCGCCGCGGGCGGTGACCCACCCGCAGAACGCCGCCATCTCCAGTCCGCTGCCCATCACCCGGCCGTGCACCTCGGCCCGGCACGCCCGGCCGAGCCTGGCCGCCAGCGCGTCGAGCGCCAGGGCCGGGCTGTAGCGGGTGCGGGCCAGGTGCGCACTCGCCGGGTCGGCGAAGGTGCCGAACTCGGCGAGGTCGCCGCCGCTGCAGAACGACGGGCCGTTGCCGCTCAACACGACGCCGGTGACCGACGGATCCAGCTGCGCGACCGCTAGGGCCTCCAACACCGCCGCGCGCGCATCGGTGGAAAACGCGTTGTGCCGCTGGGGCCGGTTGAACGCGATGCGCACGACGTCGCCGTCGCGCGTCACCCGCACCGGATCGGCGATCTCGGGGACGCGCGCCGGGCCCCGCTCACTCAGCCACCGCGCGAACTCCGGGCCGGCCTGCAGGGTCGAGTACGCCAACGACTCAATCATCACCCCGGCCAGCGTCGGGCCCAGTGGGTCCACCGCGCGCAGGACGTCGTCACAGACCCCACTGGCGTGCGGCCACCGATCGCAGCGTGCCGTCAGCTCGTCCACGGTCGCCGGCACCGAGTCGACGGTGACCACCCGCCGGTCGGCGCAGTGGTCCTCGGTCAGAGTGAAAGTTGCCGTGTCAAGCCATGATTCGGCCGCGGCGATGTCGGCGGCCGAGCCGACGGCGACGATCACCCCGGGCGGCGACCCCGGGCCGTCGTGCGGCGCACTCGACAGGTCGACCACCCGGAGCATGGCTCACACCGAGTATTTCTCGATCAGCCCATTCTTGTAGAGCTTGCCGGTGTCGGTGCGCGGCAGCTGCGCTTCGAAGGCGATCGATCGCGGGCATTTGTAGTGCGCCAAGCGGTCTCGCAGCCACGCTGTCAGCTCGTCGGCGAATTCGTCGGTGGCATCGGCCGGATCGACGGTCTGCACGGCCGCCACCACCCGCTGGCCCATCTCGTCGTCGGGCACCCCGAACACCGCAGCGTCCAACACCTTCGGGTGGGTGACCAGAAGGTTCTCGGCTTCCTGCGGGTAGATGTTCACCCCGCCGGAGATGATCATGTGGTGGCGCCGGTCGGTCAGGTACAGGTAGCCCTCGTCGTCGAGGTAGCCGATGTCCCCCACGGTGGCCCAGCCGTGCTTGTCGCGCGATGAGGCGGTTTTGGTTGGGTCGTTGAGGTATTCGAACGAGTACCCGCCCTCGAAGTAGATCTCGCCGGCCTGTCCTGGCGGCAGCTCGTTGCCGTGCTCGTCGAGAATGTGCACGGCGCCGCCCATGGGTTTGCCGACCGAACCCGGATGCGCCAGCCAATCTTCGGCGGTGATCAGCGTCGATCCGTGCGCCTCGGAGGACGCGTAGTACTCGTCGATGATCGGCCCCCACCAGTCGATCATCTGCTTCTTGATCTCCACCGGGCACGGGGCCGCCGCGTGCATCACCCGCTGCAGGCTGGACAGGTCGTACGAATGACGCACCCGTTCAGGCAGTTTCAGCATGCGGGTGAACATCGCCGGCACGAATTGGCCGTGCGTGACCCGGTGGCGCGCGATGACGTCCAGGCACCCTTCGGCGTCGAACTTCTCCATCACGACCGTGGTGATGCCCCCGGCCTGCGCGCTCATCGACCACACCGACGGCGCGGTGTGGTACAGCGGCGCCGGGCTGAGGTAGACCGAATCGGGCGTCATCCAGAAACTGACCAGCGCCGACATCATGCCGGGCGCCTCGGCCGGTGGCACGTGCGGCAATTCGCGTTTGATGCCCTTGGGCCGGCCGGTGGTGCCCGACGAGTACTGCAGCAGGTCACCCTCGATCTCGTCGTCGATCGGGGTATCGGGCAGTCCGGCAACGCATTCCGGATAGCGCTCCCAATTCGGCAGGTCGCCATCGGCGATCAGCAGCAGCTCGGGCAGCCCGCCGGGAAGGTGCTCGGCCAGGCCGGCAAGCGTGTCACGCAGCGCCGCCGAACCGATGATGGCCTTGGCGCTGCTGTTGTCGATGATGTAGGCCGCCTCTGCCGCGGTCAGGTGCGTGTTGATCGGCACGTAGTACAAACCGCTGCGACGAGCCGCCCACATCACCGCGTGGATGTGCTCGTTGTTCTCCATCAGGATGGCGACGGTGTCGCCCTCACGCAGGCCCGCCTGGCGGAACCGGTGCGCCAGGCGATTGGCTCGCGCTTCGAGGTCGTCGAAGGTGACGACCGTCCCGGATGGGTACAGGATGACAGCAGGTTTGTCGGCGCCGATATACGGGCGGATCTGCATGCGCAGACTGTACCGCCGCCAAACTTGACGGGTGTTAAGTGGTCAGCGGCCGCGGCGCCGCCCCCGCTCCAGCAAAGCGTTTCGCGGTGCCGGCGGACGCCCTCGCGGCGCCGCCGCGATGCGCGTGTCCGGTCATTTTGGGCGCCGGCCGCCGCCCGCGGGAAAGTCGCCGCCGATAATGCAGTTAAGTACACTGCCGTTGGCCTTGGAAGTTAGCCTTGGCGGGTACGCCACTTCGCACCGGAGGTGCGCATGACCGCCGAGCAGGCATCCGAGCCCGCGGCATTCGCCGCTGCCCCGCCGATCCCCGCGGTCGCGCCGTCCGACTACGTCGACGGCATGGAGCGCCTGGTGCATGCGGTTCAGGAGCTTTCGCTGGCGCGCAGTCTGCCCGACATCCAGCGGATCGTGCGCACCCAGGCCCGGGAGCTCACCGGGTGTGACGGCGCCACGTTCGTGCTGCGGGACAACGACCGGTGCTACTACGCCGACGAGGATGCGATCGCCCCGCTGTGGAAGGGCAGCCGCTTCCCGATCAGGTCCTGCATCAGCGGGTGGGCGATGCTCAACCGCGACGCGGCGGTCATCCCGGACATCTACCGCGACTCGCGCATCCCGCACACCCTGTACCGCCCCACCTTCGTCAAGAGCCTGGTGATGGTGCCGATCCGCAAGCTCGATCCGATCGGCGCGATCGGAAATTACTGGGCCGACCCGCATCATCCGTCCGAACACGAGGTGCACCTGCTGCAGGCCCTGGCCGACTCGACCTCGATCGCCATGGAGAACGTCGCGCTGTACTCCGAACTGGAACAGCGGGTGCGCGAGCGCACCGCCGCGCTGGAGCGCGCCAACGAAGAGATCCGCCGGCTGTCGGTGACCGACGAGCTCACCGGGCTGAACAATCGTCGCGGCTTCTACCTGCTGGCCGAGCAGAAACTCCGTGGAGCCCACCACCTCGGCCACAACTGCGTGCTCGCCTTCCTCGACGTCGACGGCCTCAAGAAGGTCAACGACGAGCAGGGCCACGAGGTGGGCGACAAACTGCTCAAGGACGTCGCCCATGTGCTGCGGACGATTCGCCGCGAGTCCGACATCCTGGCCCGCATCGGGGGCGACGAATTCTGCGTGATGGTCACCGAGAACGGCGACGGCACAACGTCACTCGAGGAGCGGCTCGCCGCGGCGTTCGGGAACTTCAACAAGACCGGGGATCGGCCCTACCGGGTGTCGGCCAGCATCGGGCTGGTGCGCGCGCCGGTCTCCGACACCGCCGGCGTGGACGAACTACTGGCCCGCGCCGACGAGCTGATGTACGCGGAAAAGAAGGCCAGCCCCGATTCGCGCTTGGCGGGCTGATCGGTCAGCCCGCGCCCGAGGTGGTCAGCCCGCTTCGGACAGCCGCTGCTTGAGGGCCTCGAACTCGTCGCGGACGCCGGTGGGCAGCTTGTCGCCGACGAACTCGAACCACTCCTCGATCAGGGGCAGTTCCTCGCGCCATTCGGCCGGGTCGACCGCCAGCGCCTTGGCCACGGCGCCACCCTCGACGTCCAGGCCGTCGAGGTCCAGGTCGTCGGCCGTCGGCACGATGCCGATCGGGGTGTCCTGGCCGCCGGCCTGGTGCTCGATGCGGTCCACGATCCACTTGAGCACGCGGCTGTTCTCGCCGAAGCCCGGCCACAGGAAGCCGCCGTCTTCGTCGCGGCGGAACCAGTTAACGAAGAACACCTTGGGCAGCTTGGACTCGTCGGAGTTCTTGCCCAGGTCGATCCAGTGCTGGAAGTAGTCACCGACGTGGTAGCCCAGGAACGGCAGCATGGCCATCGGGTCGCGGCGCACGGTGCCGACCTTGCCCTCGGCGGCGGCGGTCTGCTCGCTGCCCATGGTGGCCCCCATGAACACGCCGTGCTGCCAGTCGCGGGCCTGGGTCACCAGGGGAACCGTGGTCTTGCGGCGGGCGCCGAACAGGATGCCGGAGATCGGCACGCCCTGCGGGTCGTCCCACTCGGGCGCCAGGATGGGGCACTGCGACATCGGGGTGCAGTAGCGCGAGTTGGGGTGGGCGGCCTTCTCGCCGGAATCCGGCGTCCAGTCGCGGCCCTTCCAGTCGATCAGGTGCTGCGGCTCGCCCTCCAGGCCCTCCCACCACACGTCGTTGTCGTCGGTGAGCGCCACGTTGGTGAAGACGGTGTTGCCGCCCTCGATGGTGCGCATGGCGTTGGGGTTGGACTTCCAGTTGGTGCCCGGTGCGACGCCGAAGAAACCGAACTCGGGGTTGACCGCGTACAGGCGGCCGTCCTTGCCGAACCGCATCCAGGCGATGTCGTCGCCGAGCGTCTCGGCGCGCCAGCCCGGAATGGTCGGCTGCAGCATCGCCAGGTTGGTCTTACCGCACGCCGACGGGAAAGCCGCGGCGAAGTAGTAGGCCTTGTTCTCCGGGGAGATGAGCTTGAGGATCAGCATGTGCTCGGCGAGCCAGCCCTCGTCGTGGGCCATCGCCGAGGCGATGCGCAGCGAGTAGCACTTCTTGCCCAGCAGCGCGTTGCCGCCGTAACCCGAGCCGTAGCTCCAGATCTCCCGGGTCTCCGGGAAGTGGGTGATGTACTTGGTGTCGTTGCATGGCCACGGCACGTCCCTCTGCCCCGGCTCCAGTGGTGCACCCACCGAGTGCAGCGCCTTGACGAAGAACCCGTCGTCGCCGATCTTCTCCAGCGCGGCCTTGCCCATCCGGGTCATCACCTTCATCGAGATGACGACGTACTCCGAGTCGGTGATCTCCACACCCAGCTTCGGGTCGTCGGCGCCCAGCGGGCCCATGCAGAACGGCACCACCCACATGGTCCGGCCACGCATGCAGCCCCGGTACAGCTCGGTCATCGTGGACCGCATCTCCGCCGGGTCCATCCAGTTGTTGGTCGGCCCGGCGTCGATCTCACGCTCGGAACAGATGTAGGTCCGCGACTCCACCCGCGCCACGTCGGACGGGTCGGACAGCGCCAGGTAGGAGTTGGGGTGCTTCTTCTCGTTGAGCTTCTTCAGCGTGCCCGCCTCGACCAGCTGGGCGGCCAGCCGGTGGAACTCGTCGTCGGAGCCGTCAGCGAAAACCACCCGGTCGGGCTGGGTGAGCTCGGCGACCTCCTGCACCCATGACAGCAGGCCCTGGTGATTCGTGGGTGCTGTGTCCAAACCGGGAATGGTCGCTGAGGTCATCGAACTCTCCTGGATCTTCTGCGTATCGGGCTCGTGCTGCTCGCTATGCTCTCGCCCACACAATTAAGGAATTGGTGGCGTTAACTACAGGTTATCGTGAGGATCTTGTCGGGTGAGTCTCGGGCAGGTATAAGCCTTCTCACAACAACGATTCAGAAGATCCCGACGGGCCGCCATCTTCGCTCCTCGATGCGGGTTTTTCGGTGTCGTCAGCGCCACCCTCTTCAGCGTGACTTTCGTCCTCTCGTATACCCGGTTCGCCCAGTTCTGCACGCACCACCGCCAGCGCGGCCGTCACCGCCGGCATCTCCCGATCCCGCGCCGCCGCGGCGCGCGCAGCGGCCAGGGCGTGCTCGCGCAGTTCGGCGTCGATGACGCCGACGGAGGCCGACACCTCGGCGTTCTCGGCCTCGTCCTGGGCCAGCAGCCCTTTGCTGAGCACCGACTCGGCGACCAGCACGCGGGTGGCGACCAGCTCCTCGACGACCGACTGCAGCGCGGCCGTCACGTCACCGGTCCAGCGGTCCAGCAGCGACCGGTCGTGCAACAACGCCCGGATGTTGATCACCATGTAGGTGAGCGCCAGCGAGATCGCCACGCACGCCAGGGCCGCGACGACGGCCAGCGCCGGGTTCAGCCGCGAGGCCACGCCGCTCATCAGCCGGCTCAACGTCAGCGCCACCCCCAGTCCGAACCCGACGCCCAGCACGACCATCAGCCAGGTTTCCTGCCGGCGCGATTTCAGCGGCGGCGGCGCCGCGTCGACCGTGGGCAGCTGCTCGAGCGGCGGCAGGTCCATCGGCACGTGCACCGCCTGCGCCACCTCGGCGAGCTTCACGTCGGTGTCGCGGCTGACCTCGGCGACCACCTCCTCCAGCGCCTCGTAGGCGTCCGCCTCGAAGCCCGGCATGTTGCGCCGCGACAAACCCGCCGCGTGTTCCTGCAGTTCGGTGCGCACCGACGCGCACCGGTTGCGCGCGGAGTGCGACAGCGCCACCCGGGCCTGCTGGATCTGACCGCGCAGCGTGATGGTGCGCTCGCTTTTGGCCTGGCGCCGCTGCTGCAGAGCGGTGCTGCGCTCTTCGCGCAGCGCCTCGACCCGGGCCCGCCGGCCGGACCCCTCGACCTCGCGGTCGAACCGCCGCGCCAGCGTCTGCAGCCGGGATTCCCACGCCCGCAACCTGTTTCGCCGTGCCAGATCGGGGTCGTCGAGCTGCGCCGCGACGGCCGCGACCAGGTCGTCGACGTCTGGATCGCCCAGGTCGGGCAGGGCGGCCGCGCCCACCCAGGGCGCCCGGGCGTAACGCGCAGCGTGCGTCCCCAACGCGTCGCAGTTCGCGGCGACGATGTCCCGCCAGTTCAGGTGCACGTCGATCTTGGACACCACCCCGACGATCGCGTCGGTGTGCTCGGTCGCGGCGTCCAGCAGCGCGCAGTCGGACTGTGTCAGGTTTGCCGCCGCGGACACGACGAACACCACCGCGATCGGAACCTCGCCGGGGCCCAGATCCGCCGACTCGACGAACGTGTGCTGCGGGAGCCGCTTGCGCAGCGCATCGGCGACCGCGGTGACCCCGGCCATCCAGGGGCCGGTCACCAGCACGGCATCGCGGCGCTGAATGGCCGGCGGGTCCAAGCCGGGCCCGGCAGCCGCCACCAGTGCGTCCACCGCGGCGACGGGATCGTCGCCCGCGTCGCCGCTCACCAGGAATCCCCCGGCAACGAGGCACAGGCCTGGGACCACAGCCGCAGCGATACCGGTGATGTGCCTACCCGGTCACCGGGCC
>NZ_QMEU01000132.1 GCF_003284975.1 Mycobacterium colombiense | reverse complement strand
GTGGGCCGCCGGGGTGCTCGGTGCGCTCGCGATCATCATCGCGGTGCTCATCGTCATCAATTCGCGGGCGGACCAGCAGCAACAGCCGCCTACCGTGACCGATACCGGAACCCCACCCGCATCCGCGCCGCCGGCAAGCAAGACGCCGAGCGGTTCGGGGGCGCAGCCCGGCATGCGGCTCAATTGGCCGGACGACGGGACAATAGGGACTTCCGGCTTCCACAACGCGCCGGCCCGACACGGAACACCGCAATGACCACGCCGCAGCACCTGTCCGACCGCTATGAACTGGGCGAAATCCTCGGCTTCGGGGGTATGTCCGAGGTTCACCTGGCCCGCGACGTCCGCTTGCATCGCGATGTCGCTGTCAAGGTGCTGCGCGCGGATCTGGCCCGCGACCCCAGCTTCTACCTTCGCTTCCGGCGCGAGGCGCAAAACGCCGCCGCGTTGAATCACCCGTCGATCGTCGCCGTCTACGACACCGGCGAGGCCGAGACGCCCACCGGGCCGCTGCCCTACATCGTGATGGAGTATGTCGACGGCGTCACCCTGCGCGACATCGTGCACACCGATGGGCCGCTGCCGCCGCGGCGGGCCATCGAGATCATCGCCGACGCGTGCCAGGCGCTGAACTTCAGCCACCAGAACGGCATCATCCACCGCGACGTCAAGCCGGCCAACATCATGATCAGCACCACCAACGCGGTCAAGGTGATGGACTTCGGCATCGCCCGAGCGATCGCCGACAGCGGCAACAGCGTCACCCAGACCGCCGCGGTGATCGGAACCGCGCAGTACCTGTCCCCCGAACAGGCCCGCGGCGACACCGTCGACGCGCGTTCCGACGTGTACTCCCTGGGCTGCGTGCTCTACGAAATCCTCACGGGCGAACCGCCTTTCACCGGGGACTCGCCAGTTGCCGTTGCGTACCAACATGTTCGGGAAGACCCGGTCCCACCCTCGCAGCGGCACGATGGCATCTCCGCCGACCTCGACGCCGTGGTGCTCAAGGCGCTGGCCAAGAATCCCGACAACCGCTACCAGACCGCGGCGGAGATGCGGGCCGATCTGATCCGGGTGCACAACGGCGAGAAGCCCGAAGCTCCCAAGGTGCTCACCGACGCCGACCGCAGCTCGCTGCTGTCCTCGGGGAGCGGCGGCGCCGGCCCGACGCGCACCGACCCGCTGCCGCGTCAAGTTCTTGCCGACGCGGGCGAGGACCGCAGCGTCGGTTCGGTCGGCCGCTGGATTGTCGCGGTGGCCGCGTTGGCCGTGTTGACGATCGTTGTCGTCATTGCTTTCAACACCTTTGGGGGCAGCGCCCGGGACGTGCAGGTGCCCGACGTGCGTGGGCAGGTGTCCGCCGATGCCATCGCGGCGCTGCAGAACCGCGGCTTCAAGACCCGGACATTGCAGAAGCCGGATTCGGCGATCCCGCCCGATCACGTCATCGGGACCGACCCGGGCGCCAACGCGTCGGTGAATGCGGGCGACGAGATCACCATCAACGTCTCCACCGGCCCCGAGCAGCGCGAGGTTCCCGACGTCTCCTCGCTGAGCTACGCCGACGCGGTTTCCAAGCTGAAGGCCGCCGGCTTCAGTAAGTTCAAGCAGGCCAACTCACCGTCGACCCCGGAACTGCTGGGCAAGGTGATCGGGACCAACCCGCCGGCCAACCAGACCTCGGCGATCACCAACGTCGTCACCCTCATCGTCGGCTCCGGGCCCGAGACAAAGCAGGTCCCCGACATCGCCGGCCAGACCGTGGACATCGCGCAGAAGAACCTGACCGTCTACGGCTTCAGCAAGGTCACCCAGGTGCAGGTGGACAGTACCCGCCCGGCCGGCGAGGTGATCGGCACCAATCCGCCCAAGGGCCAGATGGTTCCGGTCGACTCGGTGATCGAGCTGCAGGTGTCCAAGGGCAACCAGTTCGTCATGCCCGACCTGTCCGGCATGTTCTGGACGGACGCCGAACCGCGGCTACGGGCGCTGGGCTGGACGGGCATCCTGGACAAGGGCGCCGACGTCGACGCCGGCAGCTCCCAGTCACATCGGGTGGTGTATCAGAACCCGCCGGCGGGTGCCGGGGTCAACCGCGACGGCATCATCACGCTGAAGTTCGGTCAGTAGCCGGCGGGTCGGCCGGGAAATACGGCCGCACCGCGGCGTGCACCTCATTCTCGAGCCGGCGCACCAACGTGTCGTCGCGCTCCCGCCCGCAATCGGCGAGCCAGTTCGCCAGCATGCGGTGGCCCCCCTCGGTGAGGATCGACTCCGGGTGGAACTGGACGCCGTGGATCGGTAGATCGGTGTGCCGCACGCCCATGATCACGCCGCTCGGGGTGTGCGCCGTAACCTGCAGCACCGGCGGCAGCGACTCGGGCAGGATGGTCAGCGAGTGGTAGCGGGTTGCGGTAAACGGATCCGGAAGCCCTTGTAGCACACCGGCATTGGTGTGATGGACGCTGCTGGTCTTACCATGCAGCAGTTCGGGGGCGCGGTCGACGGTGGCGCCGAATGCGACGCCGATGGCCTGGTGCCCCAGGCAGACTCCGAGCAGCGGCGTCCGCTCGGCGGCACAGGCACGAACCATCGGAATCGACGCGCCCGCGCGTTCCGGAGTGCCCGGCCCCGGACTGAGCAGCACTCCGTCGAACTGCCGGGCGACGGCGGCCTGGTCGGCGAGCCGGGCGTCGTCGTTGCGCCAGACTTCGGCGTCCACACCCAGCTGACCGAGGTACTGCACCAGGTTGAACACGAAGCTGTCGTAGTTGTCGACAACCAGGATCCGCATCGTGCCAGGTTACCGTCCGCGGCCGCCCGGGTAGCTGGTCCGTGGGCGTCAGTAGCTGATGGGGCCGTTGGGCTGCGCGAAATGCAGCCGGTCGGGCTCGACATGACCGACGACCTGCACGTCGGACTTCACCTGTTCCTCGTAGCCGAGGCCGAAGCGGACCACGTATTGCTTGTACAGGATCACCAGGGGAGCGACGGCCAGGGCGGCTTGCATGGCCGCCGCGTTGCCGATCGCCGTGATCGTGTACGGCGGGCTGTAGGTCCGGCCGTTGAGCAGCAGCGTGTTGCCGACGCAGCGCGGCACAGACGTGGCGATGATCCGCTGGTCTTGCATCTGGATCGCCTCGGCGCCGGCGCTCCACAGCGCGTTGAGCACGGCCTCGATGTCTTGCTGATGCACCACCAGGTCGTCGGGGGAGGCGTCGCGCGGGAAGCGGCCGTTGGCGTCGCGCTGGGCATCGGCCAGCGTGACCACCAGGCCCGGCCCGTGCACCGGACCCATCCCCGCCTCGCCCGCGAGTTGCGCGGAGCGCCGCAGCATGGCCGACAGTGCGGCGTCCGAGGACCGGCCGTGCGCGGCATCGATCTTGGCGGTCAGTTGCTCGCGTTGCGCGCTGAGACGGTTCACCGACGACTGCGTTTCGCGGACCAGGTCCACCAGGCGTGGAGCGTCGCTGCGCCGGATCTCGGCGCCGCCGGAGACTCCGTGGGTGGCGGCGAGCAACAGGCCGGCCAGCAGACACACCACCGGCACGCCGAAGCGCCATGGCGACCGGCGCGTCTCGATCATCGAGTCTCCATTTCCTGGTCACCGTCCCAGGTGAGTTAGTCTCGTAGCCAAGCTATGGGTGCGACTGCACTGTTTATCGTTGCACCCCGTCCCGCTCACCGTGTCGTTGAGGTAATCCGCGAGGTAATCATGCCCAAGTCCAAGGTCCGCAAGAAGAACGACTTCACCGTCAGCGCGGTCAGCCGCACGCCGGTGAAGGTCAAGGTCGGGCCGTCGAGCGTGTGGTTCGTCGCGCTGTTCATCGGTCTCATGCTGATCGGCCTCGTCTGGCTGATGGTGTTCCAGCTGGCCGCCGTCGGGAGCCAGGCCCCGGCCGCCCTGAACTGGATGGCGCAACTGGGCCCGTGGAACTACGCGATCGCGTTCGCTTTCATGATCACCGGTTTGTTGCTCACGATGCGCTGGCACTGAGCAGGACGGTCGGTGTAATGAATTCATTTCCGGGTTGACTCGGCACGACGTCAGCAACTTTCCGACCACCCAATCACACGCGTGTGATTTATCCCCACTGTTGATAGCTGATGTGGATAACTGCATAGCCCGTGGTGGGAGGGGTTAAGGACCGCATGCAGCAAACACAATGGCAGCCGCACACGGCGGGAATCGCTGGTTGTGGAGCCGCGGGCGTTTTGATGGCTATCGCCGCTGTGACCGTGGTCACAGACCCGCCCGGGCGGATTCTGGCGGGCGTTGCCGCGGCGGGTCTGCTCTTGTTTGCCGGCGTGTCGTGGCACGCGCGTCCCAAGCTGGCAATCACAGCCGGCGGGCTGGTGCTGCGCGGCTGGTTCCGGACGCAGGTATTGCAGCATTCCGACATCAAGATCATCCGCATCATGGAGTTCCGCCGCTACGGGCGAAGGGTGCGGTTACTCGAGGTCGAGACGGCTGACGGCGACCTGGTGCTGTTCTCCCGATGGGATCTCGGGACGGACCCGGTGGAAGTGCTCGACGCGCTCACCGAAGCCGGCTACGCGGGCCGCCAGCAGTCCTGAGCGGCCCGCGGGCGCCGGGTTCAGGAGATGGTGATCGACTCGATGACGACCGGCTCGGTGGGACGGTCGTTGCCGTCGGTGCTCGTCGTCGAGATGGCGTCGACGACCTTTTGCGACTCCGGATCGGTCACTTCGCCGAAGATCGTGTGGCGCCGGTTCAGGTGCGGGGTCTGCCCGACGGTGATGAAGAACTGCGAGCCGTTGGTGCCGGGGCCCGCGTTGGCCATCGCGAGCAGGTAGGGCTTGTCGAATTGCAGTTCGGGGTGGAACTCGTCGGCGAACTTGTAACCCGGGCCGCCGCGACCGGTTCCGGTCGGGTCGCCACCCTGAATCATGAAGCCCCGGATCACCCGGTGGAAGACCGCGCCGTCGTAGAAGGGGCCCGAAGAGCCGCCCGATGCGTTCTGCGTCGAGTACTCCTTGGTGCCCTGCGCCAGGCCAACGAAGTTGGCGACGGTCTTGGGCGCGTGGTTTCCGAAGAGGGCGACCTTGATGTCGCCGCGGTTGGTGTGGAGCGTCGCGGTAGCAGTCTGAAAGGGGCTGTTGGTCACGGCATGAGAGTCTGCCACTAGGGGTGGGCGTTGCCGCACGCGGTGTCACCCAACGCGGACCGTCATCGAAATCGCAACGTGCGCGCACTGAAGACGACGACGTCCCTATGCTGGCAGTCTGTTCAGTTACCCGGCCGGTGTCACGGCCGGCTCGTTCCACGGGACAGAAAGGCGACAGATGAGCGCGAAGGCGGATTCCCGGCTGACCCCGCGGCAGCGATTGGCCCGCGGCCTGAGCTATTCGGCGCAGGGACCGGTGGACCTCACCCGTGGGGTGGTCGGCCTGAGTGTCCAGTCCGCGCAGTCGACCGCGGCGCAGCTGCGCCGCCGGTATCAAGAGGGGCGGCTGGCCCGGGACCTCGCCGCGGCCCAGGAAACCCTTGCCCAGGAGCTGGCCGCCGCACAGGAAGTGGTGACGAGCCTGCCCCAGGCACTGCAGGACGCAAGGCGCGCGCAGCGTCGTGGCAAGCGCCCCTTGGTTTTCGTGGGCGTCGCCGTCGCCGTACTCGCCGGCGGCGCCGCGGCGTTCAGCATCATCCGGCGCTCGGTGCGGGCGAAGCCCCAGGATCCCCAGTCGCGGCCGCCCAGCGTCGAGGTGCAGCCGCGGCCCTAGATCACCGCACAGCCAGCTGAAGCCGCTCGCGGCGACGGACCAGAATGCTCGGCAGCCACGCGCCGACGTCGGTCGCGTCGATCCATGCGGTGCGCTCGAGCAGCATCCGCAGCACCATGTGGGCCTCCAAGCGGGCCAGCGCGGCACCCACGCAGAAATGCACGCCCTTGCCGAAACTCACATGGCCCTTGGCGGACGCGCGGTCGAGCCGAAATTCGTTGAGAGCGTCAAAGTGTGCCGGGTCGCGGTTCGCCGCTCCCCACATCAGTAACAAGTGCGCGCCGGCCGGTACCTCGACCCCACCCAGCGTGGTGTCGCGCCACACGTGGCGGTAATGGCCGCGAAACGGCGGCTCAAAGCGCAGGGTCTCTTCGATGAAACTACTTAGCAATTGCGGGTTTTCGCGAACTTGCTGCTGGACCCCGGGGCGATCGGCAAGGATCCAGGCCGCGCTGCCCAGCAGCGACGCCGTCGATTCACCCGCGGCACTGAAGAGGGTGGGCATGATCCCGAGCGCCGGCAGCTGTTCAAGTTCACCCGATGTGCAGCGTGCTGCCAGATCGGCGATCAGACCGTCTTCACTGCTGTCGCTTGCCTTTTCGAAGTGCTTGAGGACATAGCCGGAGAGTTCCATTGCCGCGACTCCGGCCGCTGCGAGCTGGTCGGGCGTGACGATCCCGTCGAGCAAGGTGGTGGTGGCGTAGCCAAGCCGAATGAGCCTGTCGACGTCATCGTCGGGCAGACCCAACAGCTTGCAGACCACCATCATCGGCAACCGGTTGGCGACCGCGCTCATCCACTCGATCTCACCATCGCGCAGGTTCTCCTCCCAGAGAAGGTCCGCGGTCTTGCGGCGATTCTTCAATGATCCGAATACGTTTGGCGGGCAAATGGGGTAGCAGGATCTTGCGGTGCACCGCATGAATCGGGTCGTCCGCGGTGGCCAACGTATGCATCGGGGCTCCCGGCGGTCCCATATCGAACGGGGTTACGGTGCCGTCCTCGTGAAAAACCATGGTCGCCGTGAGGTTGGACGAAAAGTCTCCGACGCGATCGACGGCTTCCAGCACCGCGTCCCAACCGCATACCGCGTAGAAGACGGAGTCGCCGATGCGGTGCACCGGCGCCTCGGCGCGCATCCGGTCATACAGCGGGTAGGGGTCCTGGATCGCCTCGCTGCCGAAGAATCGGATCGCCTTGTCCAACACGGCCATGCGTTTCAGGCTCGACGCAGCTCACCGGCGGGTCAATGGCATGGGGGAAGTTGAGGAACGTTGGCGGCTCGCGGCCGAACACGGCGGACGGCGCCCACCCGTCGCCAGCAGCTACTTCGGCTGAGAAATTCGCGTAGCAGATTCTCGGCCTGAGAAAAGTGTTTCCGCAGCCCGCAGACGGTGCAGCATGGACGGATGACTGGGAGTGATTGGTTGGTGGGCCGCGACCGCCGTAGCGAAGCCGCCGACCGCATCTACACCGCGGCGGCCGACCTCGTCGCCCGCCGGGGCTACGAGGATTTCACGATCGAAGCCCTGGCCGCCCGGGTGCACTGCTCACCGGCAACCATCTACCGGCATGCCGGCGGCAAGGCGACGATCCGCGACGCCGTCATTCGCATCCAGGCCGCCCGCATCGTCGACACCATCCGCGAAGCCATCAAGGACCTCGCCGGCCCCGAGCGGGTCGTGACCGCCACGATCATGGCGCTCGAGCGGCTGCGCTCCGATCCGCTGGCCCGGCTCATGCGCTCGATCCACGCCGCCCCGGTCAGCGATTGGGTCATCAACTCACCGATCGTGACGACCTTGGCCGCCGAGATGCTGGGGCCGGGCCACGACGACCCCCTGGCCGCGCAGTGGCTTATCCGCGTCTTCCTGGCGTTGTGGGGCTGGCCGCTCAAGGACGCCGCCACCGAGCGGGCCCTGGTGGAACGCTTTCTCGGCTCGTCCTATGCGGGAGCAGGGGAGGGGCGTGACCTGTGGAGCCTAGGGGAATCGAACCCCTGACACCCGCCTTGCAAAGGCGGTGCTCTACCAACTGAGCTAAGGCCCCTCATCGTGACTGGGTGGTTGACCTTGGTCATCCACAGCCACGTGCCAGACCTCGACTCCGCGTCGGGACCACGCCACCGCTGCCCATACGGCGATAAGTCCCAGCGGCAGTGCGAGTCTTACGCAACGTCTTGACGGGCACATGGTTGTGGGCCTAGGAGGACTCGAACCTCCGACCTCTTCGTTATCAGCGAAGCGCTCTAACCGCCTGAGCTATAGGCCCGTACTCGCGTACGGCCGAGCGACGAGATTACCGCAATCCCCGCCCGACTCCCAAAAGCGCAGCATCCACTGCTAGTCCCGATCCGCCAACGTCACCTCGACACCGCCGATCAGATCGGTGGTCAGGTTGTAGACGAACGCGGCGATGGTGGCCATCGCGGTCAGCAGCACGATGTTCACCAGACCGATCAAGACCGCACCGCCGAAAATCGTGCCGCTGGACACTAGTTCGCCGCTGCTGCCGCTGGTGTTGTTGAGCAGGTCACCGACGTTGCTGTTCAACTTCGACCACACGCCCATTCCGCCGAGCACCAGGTAGAGGAACGCGACGGCGATCATCCAGACGAAGAACAGCGCCACCGAAAGCAGCAGCGACACCTTCAGGGTGCTCCACGGATCGATGCGGCGGATCTGCATGCTGGCCCGCACCGGGCCGCGCGTTCGCCGTGACACTTGCACCCGGTTGTCCCGGCCTTCCCGGCTTTCGGCGGTGGCCGACCGTCCAGTCCCCGACGCGCTCGGCGACTCGGCGGGGCGCTCGGGTGCGGGTTTGCGGTGCGGGCCACGCGGCACTCCGCCGGACAGGTCCGGCAACTCGCTCGCGTAGGCCTCGGTCGCAGAGGTCTCGGCGCGGGCGGTGTCGAGGTTGGTGACCATCGCCAGCGGGCTGGACCCGCACGGGCTGGGCGTGCCCGAGGTCACCTGGATGCGTCAGCCCGCCGCCTATCGCGACGCCGCGCAAGGATTCGCCGACGGCACGCCCGACGGGGTGGGGACGTGGCTGGTGCTGTGTTGCCGGGCGATGAAAGCCGGAGCGCAGGAGGCGGTGTCGATCGCCGACGCGATGTCCAACAAGTAGCTGAACCGGTTGCCGAAGCCGGGAAAACGGGCACAAAAAGGTAGAGCGGGCGACGTTCCGAATGTTCGGTCCGCCGCCCGCTAGCACGGGGCTCGGTTACCAAGCGTGCATCTCGGGGCTGCGTGGGTTGGCCTCGGCGATCTCGCGACGCTTATGGTTGCAACCCCACCCAAAGGGCCGTCGATACCTTCCGCATTTTCGCAATTTCGCAGGCCCGCAACACTTCTGCCATTTTCGCGGCTATGACTCCGCGTGGGTGCCGAGCACCGTGCTGGGCGCCCGGGTCGGGAGAACGAACCTTCTCTTCCGGCTCGACCTTGGCCTTACCGGGCTTCCGTGGTTCCTTTGTACTACTAGACCCCTAGCACAGCAAGGCCCAATTACGAAGGAAATCCCCTGGCGCCCGAGGCCCGTTTGCTGGGTCGCTAAAAAGCGCTAAAAGGCGTAGCGGCGCAACAACGAATACGTCACCGCGCCGGCGGCCAGCGCGCTGATGCCCACCGCGGCCGTCGTGGCGATAGCGGCACCGGAGGGCGCGGGGATGCGGTCACGCAAGGACACCGGTCGGGAGAACGAGATCACCGGCCAACCGCGCTCCACGGCCTCCCTGCGCAACCCGCGGTCGGGATTGACGACGCTGGGATGGCCGACGGCCTCGAGCATCGGCAGGTCGGTGATCGAGTCGGAATAGGCGTAGCAGTGCTCCAGCGGGTAGCCCTCGCGCGCGGCCAGCTCGCGGATCGCCTGCACCTTGCCCTCGCCGTAGCAGTAGAACGAGATCTCGCCGGTGTACCGACCGTCCTCGACAACCATCCGGGTCGCCATCGCGTGGGTGGCGCCGAGCGCGCGGGCGATGGGGGCGACGATTTCTTCCCCGGAGGCCGACACCACCACGACGTCGCGTCCGCACAACTTGTGGGCCGCGATCAGGTCGGCGGCTTCGGCGAAGACCAGCGGAGTCACGATGTCGTGCAGCGTCTCGTTGACGATCGACTTGACCTGTTCGACGTCCCAGCCGGTGCACATGTTGGTCATGTGGGCGCGCATCCGATCCATCTGGTCATGATCAGCACCGGAGAGCAGATAGATGAACTGCGCGTAGCTCGACTTGAGCACGGCGCGGCGATTGAGCAGGCCCTGGTTGAAAAACGGTTTGCTGAAAGCCAGGGTGCTGGACTTGGCGATGATCGTCTTGTCCAGGTCGAAGAAGGCCGCCGTGCGGGCATGGGAAGCAGTGGTTGACGCCGATTGCTCCGAGGCCGACTGCTCCGCGGTGGGGTCGAAGACGGTCACGGAACCAGCATAGGTCGGCGGTCCGGCACGGCCGCCATCCCGCACCGGAAATGGCCGCTCAGGGGTTCCGGACGCGGACGAAGCGGTGTTTACGCGGCTCAAGCTGGTTTTCCAGAAAATGATCTCTTGCGTTACTCCGGCTTGTCATGTGTATAGTAAGCATTACTCGGCCTGAGCCGAGGGTGTATCAGCCCGACCCCCCGGGGCTGATACACGACGACCCTCGCCTCCTCCCCCCCTGGCGGGGGTCGTCCCTTTTCTACGGTCGGTTTTTCTCGCTTCGCGTCCCCGGGCTCGGCTCTCGGTGCGTTGCGGGGGAAGCGCGTACGTCGTCGCTGGCGGCATAGCCCCGCGACGCGTTTGTGCACACTCGCGTCTCTATCCACAAATCCCCGTTTGGGACTGTTGTGCCAAGGTCACGGCCCCGCACAGTGGTCGGATGACCAGCGTCTCCGGAGCGGCGGGTTCGGCGGGAGTCTTGGCGCTACTGGCGGACCCCGACCTGCGCGCCGAGTCAGATCGGGTGGCCGCGGCCG
>NZ_QMEU01000131.1 GCF_003284975.1 Mycobacterium colombiense | reverse complement strand
CGCCGTCCGGGCGCAACGGCCAGCAGGCCAGCAACTATCAGCACTGACGGCGGGCCCCGGGTGGCCGCAAGGCCGGTGCTGCCGCCGTCATTAGGATGTCGCTCATGCCTCGCCCCGTAGCCCTGATCACCGGGCCTACGTCCGGAATCGGCGCCGGGTTCGCGCGACGCTATGCCAGCGACGGCTACGACCTGGTCCTGGTCGCCCGCGATGTCGACCGCCTGACCAGATTGTCCGAGGAACTGCAGCAGCACTCCGGCTCCGTCGAGATCCTGCCCGCCGACCTGGCCGATACGGCCGGCCGTCAGCGGGTGTGTGACCGGCTCGCGGCCGGGGGAGTGCGCGTCCTGGTCAACAACGCCGGCTTCGGGACCTCCGGCGACTTCTGGTCCGCAGACCCCGCGCTGCTGCAGTCCCAGCTCGACGTCAACGTCACCGCGGTCATGCACCTGACCCGCGCCGCCCTGCCCGCCATGCTGGAGGCCGGCGCGGGCACCGTCGTCAACATCGCCAGCATCGCCGGGCTGGTGCCCGGGCGCGGGTCGACGTATTCGGCGTCCAAGGCGTGGGTGATCTCGTTCAGCGAGGGCCTGTCCGTGGGCCTGCAGGGCACCGGGGTTTCCGTGCACGCCGTGTGCCCGGGCTACGTGCATACCGAATTTCACGACCGCGCCGGGATCGACATGGCCAAGTCGCCGTCGTTCATGTGGCTCGAGGTCGACGATGTGGTCAGCCAGAGCCTGGCCGATATCGCCCGCGGCAAGGTGATCAGCATTCCGGGCCTGCAGTACAAGGCGATCATCGCCGCCGAGCGCCTGCTGCCGCGGACCCTGCTGCGGGCCGTCACCAAACGAATCGGGAGTGGCCGTGGCCGGACCTGACCTCGAAGAGCTGGCCGAGCTGGTGCGACGCCTGTCGGTGGTGCACGGGCGGGTCACGCTGTCCTCCGGCAAGGAGGCCGACTACTACGTCGACCTGCGCCGGGCCACCCTGCACCACCGCGCCTCGGCATTGATCGGCACGCTGATGCGCGACCTGACCAGCGACTGGGACTACGCCGTCGTCGGCGGCCTGACGCTGGGCGCCGACCCGGTGGCCACCGCCGTCATGCACGCGCCGGGTCGGCCGATCGACGCCTTCGTCGTGCGCAAGTCCGCGAAAACCCATGGGCTGCAACGCCTTATCGAAGGTTCCGAGGTTTCCGGCAAGCGGGTACTGGTCGTCGAGGACACCAGCACCACCGGCAACTCTGCGCTGACCGCGGTGCGCGCCGTGCAGGAGGCGGGCGGGGACGTGGTGGGGGTGGCCACCGTGGTGGACCGCGCCACCGGCGCCGCCGAGGCCATCGAGGCCGAGGGGTTGCCCTACCGAAGCGTGCTCGGCCTCGCCGATTTGGGGCTGAGCTAGTTGCCGGCTGATCTTCCTAGCCCGAGTTCGCTGAATCATGCGTAGCGCCCTTGCGATGCTCGCATGCGTGGTGGCCTGCCTGACCGGCTGCTCGTCCTCCAGCCAGCCGGTGCGTCCGTACGGGGCTCAGGGCGCGCGGCTCGGCGAATCGCTGGCCCTGCTGGGCTGGAACATGTCGGTGTCGAATCTGCGCTGGGACGGCGACTACGTGTTGGTCGACGTCGACGCCAGCCCGGCCTCGGCCAAGGACCCGCACGCCAAAGCCGAGGACATCCGCTTCGGGCTCTACGGCGCGCTGGCCCACCCCACGGAGACGGCCGGCCTGGGCAGCTGTGACAAATCCTTCCAAGCGAAGACCACCAATGTGCGCGACGTCCCCGCGCCGCTCTCGGCGCCCCGCGACCGGCTCACCGGCACGGTTTGCCTTGGGCCGCTGAAGGATCGAAGCCAGGTGCGCGGCGTCTACGGCTACTCGCCGCGCGACCGGATCCCCGACAGCTCGTCGGCCTACCCGGTGGCCTTCCCGGTGGGGCTGCTGCCCACCAACCCCAACGACAGCGGCGGGCTCGCGGTCAAGACCGCCAGCCTGTCGGCATGGCGCGCCGACGGCAAGCCCGTGACCAAGATGCAGCTGGGCGATCCGGGAGCGTTCACCGGCAACGGCTACATGCTGTTGGGGCTGGAGGCCACCGCCGTCGCGGTCCGCTACCGCGACGAGTCCGTCAAGCGCGGCGGGCCGATGATGCTGCTGGCCTCGCCGACCCTGCCCGCCCCGGGTCTGAACCCGGCCTGCTCGACCTACGGGTCGTCGGTGCTGATCCTGCCCGACGCGTCGTTGGATGCGGTGCACGTCAACGCGTCGCTGTGCACCCAGGGCGAGATCAACGACGCGCTGCTATACGCGACGCTGGCCATCGACGGCACGCACGCCGGGGTGTGGACGCAGCGATGAGCGGACCCGGGCCCACCGAATGGTCCGCGACCCCGCCCGCCGGCGTCGGCCCGTGGCGGGGCGAGCTCCCCGACGACCCGCGCTATGACCCAATCCTGTTGCGCGAGGGCGACACTCGCAACGTCGTAGACGCCTACCGGTACTGGACGCGCGAGGCGATCATCGCCGACATCGACCGGCGCCGGCATCCCCTGCACGTGGCGATCGAGAACTTCGGCCACGACGCCAACATCGGTTCGGTGGTGCGCACCGCCAACGCCTTCGCGGTGCACACCGTGCACATCGTGGGGCGGCGGCGGTGGAATCGCCGGGGCGCCATGGTCACCGATCGCTATCAGCGGCTGTGCCATCACGACAGCACCGCCGAGCTGCTCGACTTCGCGGCCGACGCCGGCCTGACGGTGGTGGCCGTCGACAACGTGCCGGGCGCGACGCGACTGGAGGAGGCCGCGCTGCCACGCGAGTGCCTGCTGGTGTTCGGTCAGGAGGGCCCCGGCATCACCGACGACACCCGCACGGGCGCAACGCTGACGGTGTCGATCGCGCAGTTCGGCTCGACGCGCAGCATCAACGCCGGCGTCGCCGCGGGCATCGCCATGCACGCGTGGGTCAAGCAGCACGCCGATCTGTCCCAGGCCTGGTAGCCCGACGCCGTACGCGCACATTCAACCGTGTGCGGCAGGATCGACAGGTATGGATCAGCTCTGGGTCAACCGCGCGGCCAGCAGCGAAGCCGCTGTCACGCAACGACACCTGAAACGCCTCTGGGGACTGCCCGCCACGCAGCTGGGGGTGGTGGCCTGGCCGGCGACGCGGCGCGACCGCTGGTTCGGCACCTGGCACTACTGGTGGCAGGCGCATCTGCTCGATTGCCTGGTCGACGCCGAGGCGCGGGATCCGCAGCCCCACCGCCACACCGAGATCAACCGCCAGGTCCGCTCGCACCGGCTGCGCAACAACTTCTCCTGGATCAACGCCTACTACGACGACATGGCCTGGCTGGCGCTGGCGCTCGAACGTGCCGCCCGGATCGCCGGCGTGCAGCGCCGCCGCGCCTTGCCCAAGCTCGCCGCGCAGTTCGTCAAGGCCTGGGCGCCCGAGGACGGCGGCGGGATCCCGTGGCGTAAGTCCGACCGATTCTTCAACGCCCCGGCCAACGGCCCGGCCGGGATTTTCCTCGCGCGCTATGGCGACCACCTGAAACGCGCTGAGCAGATGGGGAATTGGATCGACCAGACGTTGATCGACCCGGAGACCCACCTGGTGTTCGACGGCATCAAGGCCGGGTCGCTGGTGCGCGCGCAGTACACCTACTGCCAGGGTGTGGTGCTCGGGCTGGAGACCGAGCTGGCCGCCCGCACCGCGCTCGAGGTCAGGCAGCGCCACTCCGCGCGGGTGCACCGCCTGGTCGCGGCGGTGGACGAACACATGGCGCCGGCGGGCGTGCTGGCCGGGGCCGGCGGCGGGGATGGCGGCCTGTTCGCGGGGGTGACCGCCCGCTACCTGGCGCTGGTGGCCACCACGTTGCCGGGGGAGTCGGCCGACGACGCGCTGGCGCGCGACACCGCCCGGCGGATCGTGCTGGCCAGCGCGAAGGCGGCCTGGGACAACAGGCAGACGGTGGACGGGCTGCCGGTGTTCGGCCCGTTCTGGGACCGCGACGCCCAGCTGCCGACGGCGGGCGGCAAAGAGGCGGAATTCGTCGAGGGCGCGGTGATGGCCTCGGAGGTCGCCGAGCGGGACCTGTCGGTGCAGCTATCGGGGTGGATGCTCATGGAGGCCGCCTGTAACGTCTCCGCCGAGTCGAAGAACGGGAGCACCCTGTGAGCAATAAGGTTCACCACGACGCAGAGTCGGCTCTGCTCGGCCTGCTGAAGGACGGCATCACCATCGCCGCGGGCGGATTCGGTCTGTGTGGCATTCCGGAGAAGCTGATCCAGGCCCTGGTCGACAGCGGCATCAAAGACCTCACCATCGTCGGAAACAACGCCGGCGTAGACGATTTCGGCATGGGACTGCTGCTCAAGGGACGCCAGGTGCGCAAGGTGATCGCGTCCTACGTCGGCGAGAACAAGGAGTTCGAGCGCCAGGTGCTGGCCGGTGAGCTGGACCTGGTGCTGACGCCGCAGGGCACGCTGGCCGAGAAGCTGCGCGCCGGCGGCGCGGGCATCCCCGGCTTCTACACCCGCACGGCCTTCGGCACCAACCTCGCCGAAGGCAAGGACACCAGGGTCTTCGACGGCACCGAATACGTTCTGGAAGAAGGCATCCGGGCCGACGTCGCGATCGTCAAGGCGTGGAAGGGCGACACCGCCGGTAACCTCGTGTACCGCAAGACGGCGCGCAACTTCAACCCGATGATCGCCACCTGCGGCGCGATCACGGTGGCCGAGGTTGAGGAGCTGGTCGAGGTCGGCGAGCTGGATCCCGACCTGATCCACACCCCCGGCATCTACGTCGACCGCATCATCGCGGGCACCGGCTACGAGAAGCGCATCGAGTTCCGCACCACCAGCGGCGGCGCCGCGCTGAAAAGCGACAGCCCCCTTCGCGAGCGGATGGCCCAGCGCGCCGCCCAGGAACTGCGCGACGGCTTCTACGTGAACTTGGGCATCGGCATCCCGACGTTGGTGGCCAACTTCATTCCCGACGGCATCAAGGTCACCCTGCAATCGGAGAACGGCCTGCTCGGCATCGGGGCCTACCCGAGCGAGGACACCGTCGACCCCGATCTGATCAACGCGGGCAAGCAGACCATCACCAGCCTGCCCGGGTCGAGCTTCTTCTCGAGCGCCGATTCCTTCGCGATGATCCGCGGCGGCCACATCGACCTGTCCATCCTGGGTGCGCTCGAGGTCGCCGAAAACGGCGACCTGGCCAACTGGATGGTGCCCGGCAAGATGGTCAAAGGTCCAGGCGGCGCAATGGATTTGGTGTCGGGGGTCAAGCGCGTGATAGTGCTGATGGATCACACCGCCAAAGACGGCAGCCCGAAGATCCTCAGCCAGTGCACGCTGCCGCTCACCGGCAAGAATGTGGTCGACATGATCATCACCAACCTGTGCGTCTTCGACGTCGAACCGGGACAGGGGCTGGTGCTCACCGAATTGCAGCCCGGCGTCACGGTCGAGGACGTCCGCGCCAAGACGGGCTGCGACTTCAAAGTCGCGCTTTGATCCCGCGCCGGCGGTGGCCGGCTATTCGGCCGCCGGCAGCCGCTCGGGTTCGCGGTCCTCGGCGCTGTGCGCGTGGCGGCGTCCCCGATAGCTGCGCCAGGCGGCGATGAACGCCGGCATCAGCGAGACGAGCAGGATGGCCAGCAGGATCTTCTGCAGGTTGTGGTGCACGAACGGCACGTTGCCCAGAAAGTAGCCGGCCACCGTCACGCCGCCGCCCCAGAGGATGCCGCCGACGATGTCGAAGCCCAAAAACACCGGGTAGCGCATGTAGGACACCCCGGCGACCACCGGTGTGAACGTCCGGATGAACGGCGCGAACCGGGCCAGGATGATCGCCCAGGGGCCGTACTTCTCGAAGAACGCGTGCGACTCGGTCACATGGTGCTTCTTGAAGAACCGCGAGTCTTCCTTCTTGAACAGCGCCGGGCCGATGCGCCGGCCAATGAAATACCCGGTCTGATCGCCCAGGATCGCCACGGCGGCGACGGCGGGGGCCAGCACCCAGATGCTGGCCGGCGGATTGGGGTGCGCGGCCAGCAGGCCGCCGGTGAACAGCAGCGACTCGCCCGGCAGCAGCGGAAACAGCAGCCCGGTCTCGATGAAGACGATGATCAGGATGCCCGGCAGCACCGCCGACCCGAAGACGCCGTTGGCGCCCAACCAGTACATGGGGTCGAAGATGTCGGGCAGGGCCGTCACGGCGGTGCTCATGATCCCTCAACATACCGGCGAAACGACCCTGGCCCGGACAAAGCCCGGACTAACCCGCGCCGCGCTTCGCCGGGTAGCTGTCGACCACGCATCCGTGGTTGGGTTAGGACCAGCCGTCAGGAGGTGTCTGATGCCCATCGCCACGCCCGAGGTCTACGCCGAGATGCTGGGACGCGCCAAGCAGAACGCGTACGCCTTCCCGGCCATCAACTGCACCTCGTCGGAAACGGTCAACGCCGCGCTCAAGGGCTTCGCCGACGCCGGCAGCGACGGGATCATCCAATTCTCGACCGGCGGTGCGGAATTCGCCTCGGGGCTGGGTGTCAAGGACATGGTGGCCGGCGCGGTGGCGCTGGCCGAGTTCACCCGCCGCATTGCCGACAGATACCCGGTCAACGTTGCGCTGCACACCGACCATTGTCCCAAGGACAAGCTGGATACCTATGTCCGCCCGCTGCTGGCCATCTCGGCCGAACGGGTCGCGGCGGGCAAAGACCCGCTGTTCGGGTCGCACATGTGGGACGGCTCGGCGGTGCCGATCGACGAGAACCTGGTGATTGCGCGCGACCTGCTCAAGGACGCGGCGGCCGCCAAGATCGTCCTCGAGATCGAGATCGGCGTGGTGGGTGGTGAAGAGGACGGCGTCGCCCACGAGATCAACGACAAGCTCTACACCACGCCCGACGACTTCGAGAAGACCATCGACGCGCTGGGCCACGGCGAGCACGGCAAGTACCTGCTCGCCGCCACCTTCGGCAACGTCCACGGGGTCTACAAGCCCGGCAATGTCAAACTGCGCCCCGACATCCTGGCGCAAGGCCAGAAGGTGGCCGCCGCCAGGCTGGGACTGCCCGCCGAGGCCAAGCCGTTCGACTTCGTCTTCCACGGCGGGTCCGGGTCGCTGACGTCGGAGATCGAGGAGGCGCTGCGCTACGGCGTGGTGAAGATGAACGTCGACACCGACACCCAGTACGCGTTCACCCGCCCGATCGCCGGTCACATGTTCGCCAACTACGACGGCGTGCTCAAGGTCGACGGCGAGGTCGGCGTCAAGAAGGTCTACGACCCCCGCAGCTACCTCAAGAAGGCCGAGGCGTCGATGTCCGAGCGGGTGGTGCAGGCCTGCACCGACCTGCATTGCGCCGGACAGTCATTGGGCGCCTAGCGGGCTCGCTGGCGCGCGACACTTAAACCACGCACACGACACGCCGATGCGGGTCGCCGTGGTTTAAGTCTCGCGGAGGACGCGGCACCGGCGGCCGAAGCTAGCCGCTGGCGGACTGGCAGACCTTCCACTGGTCGTCGCGGTACTGCAGATCCAGGCTGCGGGTCGAGCGCAGCTGCGGGTCATAGGCCATGAACGTGGTGACGTTCGCCTCGGCGTGCTGGCCGTTGACCACCACTTGGTCGATGCTGGCAATCACCGGATACTGCTTGGCCGCCGACACCCGCCGGTAGGTCTCGTCCCACGCGTGCTCGTCGTAGTCGGCGTAGCCGTCGCGGGTGGTGCCGCAGGTGATGGTGCGCAGCGTGGTCAGGTCACCGCGCTGGATCGCGACGTCGAAATTCTGGATGGTATGGCGAACCTGGTCTTCCTGCGAGGCGCCGGCGTGCTTGCCGCGGGTCAGCAGCACCGTGCCCAGGATCGCGATCGCCGCCAGCGCCAGCACGATGACCACCAACGCCAGTATCCAGCCCCAGTTGAACTGCCGCGACGTGCGTAGCTTCCCTCCGAACCGCGGCGGAATCGATTGCGGGACAGCGGCTTTAGGCGGGGCGCCGAATTGCGCGGTGGCGTCGGACCCCGGCGGCGTCGCGAACACCTCGGTGGCGGGTTCGGCGGTGGTGTTGATGATCGCGGTCTCTTTGGCGTCGAAGCCGGGCGCGGTGAAGCGCCGTTCGCGCTGCGGTGCATCCGGGATTTCTTCGGGGCCGCTCTGCGGGTCGGGCCTGTTGATCACCACGGTCTCGGTCTCGGAGTCGGTGGGGACCATCGGGACGCTCTCGGTGGCGTCTTCTCCGGTGTCGAAGCCGGACTCGGCCCCCCATTCGTCGCTCGGTTCGGCGCGCGAATCGCGTGGGTCGAACCCGGGCCGTTTCGGTGCGCCGCCGCGGTCGGGTTCGGATGGGTTGGGCATGAGTACTACTGTCCTCCCGCTTCGTGGGGTAGTTGCAGAGCTTAGCGACCGAGTACCCGGCTCGCGGCGCTGGCCGAGGTGCGTCACGCGGGCAAAACGCGCGAGCTGCAGAATAGAGCCATGACGCCGATGGGAGATCTTCTAGGGCCCGACCCGATCCTGCTGCCCGGAGATGCCGATGCCGAGGCGGAACTGCTCGCCGGTGAAAAGCCCGGCATCGTCGCCGCCGCGCATCCGACCGCGTCGGTGGCCTGGGCGGCACTGGCCGAGCAGGCGCTGGCCGACGACCAGGCCATCACCGCCTACGCATACGCCCGCACCGGCTACCATCGCGGCCTGGACCAGCTGCGCAGAAACGGCTGGAAAGGCTTCGGCCCGGTGCCCTATTCGCACGAACCCAACCGCGGCTTCCTGCGGTGTGTGGCGGCCCTGGCGCGCGCCGCCGACACCATCGGCGAAACCGACGAATACTCGCGCTGCCTGGACCTGCTCGACGATTGCGACCCCGAGGCGCGCCCGGCGCTGGGGTTTTGACGCCCTCAAAGGCGCGCTAAAAGCTGTCCGAACAATCGCTGTCGTCGGGGCAGTCGATCTGCACGGTGGCGTGCTCGAGCCCGCGAGCCGACAGCACCGTCCGCGCGTCGTGCAGAATTCGGGCCGAGTCGCCGGCGCTGATCAGGTGTGCGGTGCACATGTCCTTGCCGGGGGAGAGCGTCCACACGTGCAGATCGTGCACGTCGATCACGCCGTCAACGGCCTCGAGCGCGGCGCGCAGTTCCTCGACGTCGATGTGGGTAGGCGACGATTCGGAGAGGATCCGCAGCGCGTCGCGGGCCAGCGAGACGGCGCGGGGCAGCACCCACAGCGCGACCAGCACGGCCACCACCACGTCGGCGTAGGGCCAGTGCGTCGTCACCGTCACCACACCGGCGATCAGCACGCCCAGGCTGCCCACGGTGTCGGCGACCACCTCCATGTAGGCGCCCTTGACCGCCAGGCTGCCCGACGAGTGCGAACGCAACAGCAGCGCGACCACGAGGTTGGCGGCCAGCCCCGCCAGCGCGACCACGATCATCGGCACGCCGGGCACGGTCGGAGCTTCGCTGAGCCGCCGGATGGCCTCGTAAAGGATGAACACCGCCACGCCGATCAGCAGCGCAGCGTTGGCGACGGCGGTGAACACCTCGGCGCGATGCCAGCCGTAGGTGCGGGCGGGCGACGAGCTGCCGCGGCGGGCCAGCGTGACCGCGGCCAGCCCCATGAACACGGCGACGACGTCGGTCAGCATGTGGCCGGCGTCGGCCAGCAGCGCGATCGAGTTGATCAGCAACGAGGTGGCCAGTTCCACCACGAAGAACGCCGCCAGAATCGCTGCGGCCGCGACCATGCGCGGGATCACCCGAGCGTCGTCCGTCTCGGCCGGGGTGTGGTTGTGGCCTGCGCCCATGGCGCGAAATATATGCGCAACAGCGCATATATGGCAAGGGTCAGAACCAGCGGCTCCAGAATCGGGTCAGTGCGTTGCCCCAGCCCACCAGCACGTCCGGCACGCCGGACAGGTCGAACAGCGACAGCACCAGCCCGAAGAACCACTGGTTGAGCACCGGGGCCAACAGTAGGAACAGCAGGATGACGAAGCCCCACTGCTTGGCCGGCGCCAGCGCCCGCTGGGTGTCGCGGCTCAGGTGCGGCTCCAGGGCGTCGTATCCGTCCAGGCCCGGGATGGGCAGCAGGTTGAGCAGCACGGCGGTGAGCTGAAGGAACGCGAGGAAGGCCACGCCGGACCACAGCACGACGTGCTTTGGGTCGAAGAACAACCGGGTCACCACCAGCAGCAGCACCGCGAGCGCGAGGTTGGCCACCGGGCCGGCAAGGCTGACCAGGGTGCGCCGGGCCGGCGTCATGAACCAGGTGCGCACGTAGACCGCCGCGCCGGGCAGGCCGATCCCGCCCAGCACGATGATGACCATGGGCAGCGCCAGCGACAGCCCGGGGTGAGCGTAGCGGCGCGGGTCCAGGGTCAGGTAGCCGCGCACGGAGTCATCGTGGTCGCCGAACCGCCAGGCGGTCACCGCGTGCCCGAACTCGTGCAGGCACAGCGACACCAGCCAGCCGGCGATGACGAAGACGAAGACCCCGGCGTAGGCCAGCGGCCGCGCGCTGGCCCCGGCCGACCAGGCCAGCGCGCCGCCGCCGGCCGTCAGCCCGAGCAGGCCCAAAAAGATCGGGCTGGGCCGTACCGATTCGTGTTGGGAGGCAGGGAAGCTCACCGATCGAAACTAGCGGACCAGCAGCCAGCCTTCGATGTGGCGGTAGAACGCCG
>NZ_QMEU01000130.1 GCF_003284975.1 Mycobacterium colombiense | reverse complement strand
ACGGCGGCGCCGGCGTCGTCGGTGTGCACGTGCACCGAGTAGGTGCGCTGCGCCGACGACGGCGCCGACGCGATGCCCACCGAATCGCCCAACTCCCCCAACCGATCCCGCAACCTGTCCGCCGCCGCGGGCTCGCAGCCGTCCAGCCGGTACATGACCTCGAAGTGGGGCGCCGGGCGCTGCGCGGACGCCTCCGGTTGCAGCTCCCGCGGCGACAGCTCGTACACCGTGCGGGCCGGGGCCTGCCCGGTGATGGTGCAGCGCAGCGCGTCCAGCAGCACCAGCAGCCCACGCCCGCCGGCGTCCACGGCGCCGGCGTCAGCGAGCACGTCGAGTTGTTCGGGCGTCTTCTCCAGGGCGACCACCGCCGCGTCGCCGGCCGCGATGACCGCCGGCACCAGCCCGTCCCCGGCCCGGGCGCACTGCGCGACGGCGTTGGCGGCCGCCCGCAGGACCGAGACGATGGTCCCGGGGATCTCCTCACCGCCCATCGAGCTGATGACCAGCTCGACGCCGCGCTGCAGCGCCGCACCGAGAACGGCGGCGTCGATGTGCGGCAGCTCGCCCCCGGCATCGGCGGCCGCGGTCGCGGTGACGTCGGCGATGCCCCGCAGGATCTGTGACAGGATGACCCCGGAATTGCCGCGGGCGCCGTTCAGCGCGCCGGCCGACAGCGCCGCCGCGGCCCGGGCCACGCAGCCCGATCCGGCCTCGGCGCCCGCGTTGGCCTCGGCCAGGGCGGAACGCATGGTGAACAGCATGTTGGCGCCGGTGTCGGAGTCGGCGACGGGGAAGACGTTGAGCCGGTTGATCTCGTCGATGTGCGTGATCAGGTCGCTGACGGCGGTGTGTGCCCAGTCGCGCAGGGTGGTCGCGTCCAGGAGACGATCCTGCGACGTATCCGCAGTGCCCAGTGTGACCCACCTCCTCCGCACCAGTCCCCCGGTGGGCGCCAGCGTAGCCCGGCGCCCGAGCCGCTGCGCTCAGTTGCTCTGCGCCGTTGAGGAAGACCGAGCAGCCGGTCCGGCAACGGCAAACCGATCGGCGGCGAGGTGGTCCTCGACGGGCAAGCTCGACGGGCAAGAAGGTACCCTAGGCGGGCTTAATAGCCCTGCCGGATACCGGGATTGGCCTGCCCCACGAGCATGCGCTGATTGCTGCCATCGCGGTTCACCCCGTAGCGGCTCATCTGATAGTTCATCGACGCGCACGCAGCGGCCACCGGATCCCATGCCGAATACGACGTTCCCGCCTGGTGGAACATCGCGAACGTATCAGGCATCACCTGCCACGGGCCGCGCGTTGCGTGCAACGGGCCACCGTCTGGCTGGCGCGGTCCGTAGGCGTTGCTGTCGGAGAGGTTGATCGCGCCCGAGTGGAACTGCGCCTCGTGATCGGCGATGGTCATCATGCCCTCGATCCAATGGCCACGGGCCGGCGGCTCGGTGATGCCAATCCGGTCGAGCGCCTCCTCGAGGTAGCCGCGGATCGCCTCCGGCCCCTCCGGCCACGTTCCCCGGCCCTCGAAACCCACCTCCGACAGTTGGATCGGGCTCCGCACGGCGACAGCCGGCTGCACCGGGGCGAGAAGAGCGGGCGGCTGCCACCAGGAGGGCGCGGCTGCGGCATTGCCGGCCCACGACGCTTTCGGACCCAGCCCGCCCGCACCCGTCGGGCTGTTACCGGATGTACTGCCGATGGCGAGGCTCCCCACCGCCGTCACCACCAGGTAAGCCGCCGCGACCCGTCGCAACCGCGATGCCAACCGTCGTACGCCCACCGGAGCGCCCCGCCGGGTTTCGACGCAGGCGCAACCGGCGGTGTTTTCGGCGCGCGCAACCACCCCGCGCACTCCCCTCAAGCCTGCCGATATTTGCTTGCCAGCCTCATCCGCAGCACCGCGCGGGCCGGCACCGCCGGGAAGAAGACTTCAGCCGGATCAGCGCGCCGTCCACGCCTGACACAGGCAGCGACCGCGCCGACCATCGGCGGCGACGCCAGCCTAGCGGCGCCGCGTCCGAGCAGCCCGGATTCGCGCCGGTATTGTGATCGACTCGATGTTTACGGCGCAGGGGGTCGCGGCGCACACTGACCCCGGCGTGACCCGTCGGGCCGCCGTCGACGTTTTGGTGGTTACCACGACAATCGGTATTCTGATTGGGCCCGGTCAACCTGGGCCGTCCCGGCCAGATTGCCGGACCCCCGAGATCTGAGGAGCTTGAACAATGGCCGCTGTGTGCGACATCTGCGGGAAAGGCCCCGGCTTCGGTAAGTCGGTGTCGCACTCCCACCGCCGCACCAGCCGCCGGTGGGACCCCAACGTTCAGACCGTGCACGTCGTCACCCGCCCGGGCGGCAACAAGCAGCGCGTGAACGCCTGCACGTCCTGCATCAAGGCCGGCAAGGTCGCCCGCGGCTAAGGCCGCAGCTACATCACGATGTGGCCGGCGTCGACGGGCACCGACACGCCGGTCACATAGCGGGCCCTCGGGCCGGCCAGCCACAGCACCGCTTCCGTCACGTCCTGCGGTTCGACCAGTGGCACGTCCGGCAGCAGCATCTGGGAGACGGCAGGGTTCGGGTTCTCCAGCATCCGGTTGACGACGAAGTCGTTGAGGATCATCGGCGTGGTGACACCGGCGGGGTGGATCGAATTAACCCGAATCTTGTGCGGCGCATATGCATTGGCGGCCGAACGCATCAATCCCACCACGCCGTGCTTGGATGCAGCGTAGGCGAACATCGCGGAACTGCCGTCGCCGCCCCGGCCGGTCAGACCCTGTGACGAGCTGATCATCACGATCGAGCCGCCCCGGCCCTTACGAATGATCGATGGCACTGTCGCCAGCAGCGTGTGCCAGACCCCTTTCAGATTCGTGTCCACGATCGCGTTGAATACCGGCTCGGAGTGGGCGTCGGTGTCACCGATCGCAACCACTCCGGCGTTGGCGATGACGATGTCCACCTCTCCGATGGCGTCGATCGCGCCCTGCACCCCGGCCTCCAGCTGCGCCAGGTCGCGGACGTCGGCGACAACGGGCACGGCCTTGCGACCCGCGGCCTCGACCAGCCGCACGGTCTCGTCGAGATCGGCCTTGGTCCCCAGGGCATAGGGAATCGGCTCGAGATCGGCGCAGATGTCGACGGCGATGATGTCGGCGCCCTGCTCGGCCAGCGCCACGGCGTGGCTGCGGCCCTGGCCACGCGCGGCGCCGGTGATGACGGCCACCGTGTTGTCGAAGTCGCCCATGGCTACTCCACCTCCAGTTGTGTGCCGGTCTCGCGTTCGGCGAAGGCCACCAGCCGCGCGGCCGTGTCGTAATCGCAGGCCAGCGGCGTGCGGCCGATCAGCACCGGGCCGCCGCGCAGCCCGAACCTGCCGCTGACCCCGACGTAGCTGCCCGGCGGGATCGGCTCGCTGATGCAGTACAGCGTCGGCGCCGCGCCCTCGTCGATGTCGTTGGCCAGCCGGTCGGCCACCACCTTGACCCCTTTGTGGGCCAGCGACATCAGCCGTGAGTCGCCGAGGTTCGACAGATTGGAGGCCACCCACCCCGGGTGGGTGAGCTGCGTGACGATCGGAGATCCGGCCGCGCGCAGCCTGCGGTCCAGCTCCAGCCCCCACAGCATGACCGCGAGCTTCGACTGGGCGTAGGCGCCCAGCCTCGTCCACTTGTGCCGCCGCAGGTGCGGGTCGTCGAGCCGCAGCGTCGCCGACCGGTGCGCATCGGAGCCGACGTTGATGATCTGCGAACGCACCCTGGGCAGCAGCAGATTGGTCAGTGCGAAGGGTCCGAGCAGGTTGGTGCCCAGGGTCTTCTCGAAGCCGTCGACCGTCTCGGTGCGCCGGTCGGTCAAGGCGCCGGCATTGTTGATCAGGATGTCCACCGGCTCGTCGATGAGGTCGGCGAAGGCGCGCACCGACGACAGGTCGGCGAGGTCGAGTTTGACCACGGCGGTCGAGCCACCGATTTCCGTCGCGCGTTGCGCGCCGAGTTCGGTGTTGCGCACCGCCAGGATCACGTGCGCCCTGGCTTTGGCGAGCGCACGTGCGGTGCCGAGTCCGACGCCGTTGGTCGCGCCGGTCACGATCACGCGTTTGCCGGTCAGGTTGCCGAGCCGGCTCGGCGTCCACGGTAGGGTCACGGCGATCCAGAGTAATGGTCGGTTCTATGTAAGTTGGACCGGTTCTGCCAACATTGTTCGCGGAACAGCGCGCAAGACTCCCGAGGCGGTTCGATATGACTGGCAGCGCCACCGAGATCACCAACCTCATCTACACCTATGCGCAGCTTCTCGACGGCGGCGACCTGGACGGGGTGGCCCGGCTCTTCGAGCACGGCCGCATCTGCGGGGTTCAGGACGGCCCGCCGGAGACGGTATTCGCCGGCTCGGCCCGGGTGCGGGAGATGTACGAGATGGCCACGCGCATCTACGACGACGGCACCCCGAAGACCAAACACAACACCACCAACGTGCAGCTGTATGTCGACGAGGCGGCCGGGACCGCGCAAAGCACGTCCTATTACTGCGTCACGCAGGCCACCGATGACCTGCCGCTGCAGGTCATCGTGACCGGGCACTATAAGGACACCTTTCACCGGGTGGACGGGGCCTGGTGCTTTGACAGCCGCACCATGTTCGTCGACCAGGTCGGCGACGTCAGCCAACATCTGAAGTTCTGACCCGTGGCATCCGCGAGCGCGTCCGACGGTCCGTTCGACCCGGCCGCCGTGCTGGCCGACGCGCAACGCAAGGAAGAGCTGAGCGACTGGGGCCCGGGCGAATTCGATGGCGCGCTGCGGATGTTGCTGTCCGACTACGCGCGCGCCGACCTCAACGGCCTCAATGCCCAAGGCGTGCACATCCTGCGCTCGGGCATCGTGCACAGCCTGCGCATGCGGCTGCGCACGCAGGAGTGGATCCGCCGCCACCCGCAGATCCTCGACGAGCGGGTGGCCGCGCCGATCGTCGTCGTCGGGATGATGCGCAGCGGCACCACGCTGCTGCAGCGTTTGCTCGCCGCCGACCCGCGCTTCATCTGCGCCTACGGCTGGGAGGTCGTCGAGGTCGCGCCGCGCCTGGACCATCGGTTCACCGACACCCTCGATCCGCGCATCGCGATCAGCGAGGCCCGGGAAGCGAAATCCCGCGAACTGGCGCCCGAATTGTTCTCCATCCACCCCATGTATGCCAGGGAGGCCGAGGAGGAGATCGTCTTTTTGGCCGACGCCTTCTTGTCGCACGTCCCCGAGTCGGGGGCGCACCTACCGCGGTACCGGTCCTGGCTCGACGACCAAGACTTCTCCCCCGCTTACGGCTATCTGCATCGGATGCTGCAGTTCCTGCAGTGGCAGAAACGGCAGCGGGGCGCCCGCGGCCGCCGCTGGGTGCTCAAATCGCCTGCGCACCTTGGGTATTTGAACCTCCTGCGCGCCCAGTTTCCCGATTTGCACCTCGTGCACATGCATCGCGACCCGCGCACCACCATCGCGTCGGGGGCCAGCCTGAATGCGACCCTGCACGCGATGCACGCCGATACCGTCGACGTCCACCGGGTCGGTGCGCAATGGCTGGAGCGGATGGGCTGGACCAATGACCGGGCGATGGCGATCCGCGACGGCTGGACCGATCACGATGCCGTGGTCACCGACATCGGGTTCGACGAGGCGGTGGCCGACCCGATCGGCCAGGTGGCCCGCGTCTACGACGCCATCGGGCTGCCGCTGACCGCGCAGGCCGAGGACGCGATGCGGCGCTGGCTGGCCCACCGCCCCCGTGAGGTGCCGCGGCCGCCCTACGGACTGGAGACCTACGGCCTGCGTCCCGCGCAGGTCGATGAGCGATTCACGTTGTACAACAAGCGGTTCGGACAGCAAATCGGAGGAACAGCGCATGCCTGAACACCCGGTCGCGACGGCGTCCCAGCACGAGCAGGAGCTGGCGGCCCTCGACCTGATCGAGCACCCTACCGTCAAGGCCGCCTACGGCACGGTCGCCGAGACCTGGCTCGGTCGCGCCAAGGCGTCGGAGGCGATGCGCGAACGATTCGACGACGCATTCGCCGAGGTGATGTTCTCGGCGGCGGTGTGGTCGTCCAATCAGGACAAGCTGCGACCGAAGGTCAGCTGCATCACCCGGCTCGCGCACCCGGTGGACGGCCGCCGCATCCCCGGATCGCGCTGGGGCATCGACAATCCCGACAGCGTGTACCGGGTGATCCCGATCTCCGGCGACGAGCGCTACGAGATCCACGGCCGGGTCGGCGAGCACCGGATGAATGAGAACTACTTCACGCTGTGGGACGCGCACATGGGGACCGTCGCCGTGCTCAACGGCCGCACCATGCAGGTCGACTCCGACGGCAGCTACACCATCACCGTCGACTCCGAGCCGGCCAACGGCCGGGGAAACCACGTGCAGACCTCGTCGGAGGCCCACGAGTTCTACATCCGCGACGTGCTGCTGGATTGGGACCTCGATGACCCGAATCATATTGAGGTGCAACGGCTTGGCGGTCCGCCTGCCGCCCCGGCGCGCACGCTCGACGAACAGGCCGAGGCCACCGCGGCGATGATGGATTACTTCGCCAACTTCACCGGCAAGCTCAGCCACGGCGTGTACAAGATGCCCGCCAACCATTTCGAACTCGCCTGGTCGGCCGACAAGGTCGGCGCGATGCGCAACCAGGTCTACGTGATGGGCCGGTTCGACCTCGCCCCCGACGAGGCCTTCGTCGTCGACCTGAACGACGGTGGCGCCGAATACTTCACGGTGCCGCTGAGCAACATCTGGGGCACGACACTAGGTCTGGTCGACCGCACCGGCAGCCTCAATAAGGCGCAGTCGGTGGCCAACGAGGACGGCAGCTACACCTACGTGATCTCGCCCGTCGACCCCGGCGTGGCGAACTGGATCGACTCCGACGGCCTGCAGGAGGCCATCTTGACGTTGCGGATGGCGGAGTTCGGCGAGTCCGGGCCGCGCGAAGACCTCGGGGCGCGCGGCCGGGTGGTCAAGCTGGACCGGCTCGACGCCGAGGTGCCGCACCTGCCGCGGGTGAGCGAACAGCAGCGCGCGACGGAGCTGGCGCAGCGGCGCAAGGCCTACCTGCGCCGCCTGCCGGAAGGGACGATCTGACGTGTCACGCTGGCTGATCACGGGATGCTCCACGGGCTTCGGGCGCGAAATCGCGCGCGCCGCATTGCAAGCCGGCCACAGCGTGGTGGTGACCGCGCGGCGGGCCGAGGCGGTGGCCGACATCGCCGACGCATTCGCTGACCGGGCCGCGGTCGTCGCCCTCGACGTGACCGACGCCGCCCAGATCGCGGCGGCGGTGTCGGCGGCGGACGAGGCGTTCGGCGGGGTCGACATCCTGGTCAACAACGCCGGCCACGGCTACCTGTCCTCGGTGGAAGAGGGTGAGGACGCCGAGGTCCGAAAGCTGTTCGACGTCAACTACTTCGGGGCCGTCGACATGATCAAGGCGGTGCTGCCCGCCATGCGCGCCCGCGGGTCGGGACACATCATCAACATCTCCTCGATGACCGGCCTGGTGGCCAATCCGCCCAACGCCTACTACTCTTCGACCAAGTTCGCGCTCGAGGCTCTGACCGAGGCGCTGGCCGCCGAGGTGCGCCCGCTGGGCATCAAGGTGACCGCGATCGAGCCCGGCGCGTTTCGCACCGACTGGGCGACGCGGTCGATGAAGGAGTCGGGCAGCCCGATCGCCGACTACGCCGACGTGGCGGCGCGCAAGGACCTGATCAAGCAGTTCGCCGATCACCTACCCGGCGACCCGCGCAAGGTCGCCGAAGCGGTGCTGATGGTGACCACGCTCGACGAGCCGCCGCTGCGGCTGCTGCTGGGCCGTGACGTGCTGAAGGCCATGCGCGACAAGCTCGCCGCGCTCTCGGCGTCGATCGAAGAGTGGAAGGCCGTCACGAAGGACGTGAATTTCGCGGACTCGTGAGGCCACTCAGTCCCGCACGATGAGGACCGTCTTGCCGGCGCGCGTGCCGTGGTCGCGGCTTTCAAACGCCTCGCGGCCCTCGTCGAGCCCGAATGTCTGGGCGATCGCGACGTGCAACCGGTCGCTGTCGACCAGCGCGGCGAGTTCGTCGAGCTGGCCCCGATTCGGCGTGACGATGAAAAACGTTGCGGTGACACCGAATTGCTCGGCCAGACCCTCCGGAGGCGGTGCGGACAGGGTGATCAGCCGGCCACCGCGGCGCAGCACCCCGAACGACCGCTCCAATGTCGGCCCGCCGACCGTGTCGATGACCACGTCGTAACCGGCGCCGGGTTCGTCGAACGCCTCGGTGCGCACGTCGATCACCCGCTGCGCGCCGCACCCGCGCAGCAGGTTGGCGGCGTCGCTGCGCACGGTCGCGGTCACCCGCGCGTCCAGCAGCGAGGCCAGCTGAACCGTCAGCAGGCCCACTCCCCCGGCACCGCCGTGCACCAGCACGCTCTCGCCCGGTTGCACGGCGGCGTGGTCGACCAGCGCCTGCAGGGCGGTCAGGCCGGCCAGCGGCAGCGCGGCGGCGACGGTGTGCGACACGGTCGACGGCTTGATCGCCAGGTGGGCGGCGGGCACGGCGACGAAATCGGCCGCCGCGCCGTCCCGGTCGAACCCGATCAACCCGTACACCTCGGCGCCCGGCGCGAAATCCGACACGTCGGCGGCGACCGCTTCGACCACGCCGGACACCTCGTGTGAGGGGATCACCGGGACGCGGCTGACGCCGTCGCGGGTCCAGGTCTCCTCCCACGTCAGCTCGTCGAAGGTGATCCCGGCCGCGTGTACCGCCACCAACGCTTCCCCGGCGGCCGGCACCGGTCGCGGGGCCCGTTCGAGCACCAACTGCTCCGGGCCACCCCGCCGGTGCGCGCGCAGCGCGGTCATCTCGGTCATGGCAGGCGCCAATCGATCGCGTCGGCGCCCATCCCGGTCAGCAATTCGTTGGCGCGGCTGAACGGGCGCGAACCGAAGAACCCGCGCGACGCCGACAGCGGGGACGGATGCGGCGACTCGATTGCCACGCAATTGCCCTGGGCGAGAATGGGTTTGAGGGTCGACGCGTCGCGGCCCCACAGGATCGCCACCAGGGGACGCGACCGCTCGGTCAGCGCCCGGATGGCGCATTCGGTCACCGCCTCCCACCCCTTGCCGCGGTGCGACGCCGGATTGCTGGGCCGCACCGTGAGCACCCGGTTCAGCAGTAGCACGCCGCGCTGGGCCCAGGGCGTCAGGTCGCCGCAGGAGGGCTGCGGATGGCCCAGGTCCGCGGTGTACTCCTGAAAGATGTTGGCCAGACTGCGTGGCAGCGGCCGCACGTCGGGCGCCACCGAAAAGCTCAGCCCCACAGCGTGTCCGGGCGTCGGGTACGGGTCCTGCCCGACGATCAGCACCCTGACGTCGTCGAAGGGATAAGTGAAGGCGCGCAACACATTCGGTCCGGCCGGCAGGTACCTGCGCCCGGCCGCGATCTCGGCCCGCAGGAACTGCCCCATCTCGGCCACCTGGTCGGCCACCGGCGCCAGCGCACTCGCCCACCCCGGCTCGACCAGTTCCCCCAGCGGACGCGCGGTCATCATCGGCTCTTCGCGATCGCGTAAACGGTCACCGCGTCACCCTAATACGACTGCCAGCCGGCGTAGCCGTTCCACTCTTGATCATCGACGAGCACCCGCGCCGGCCCGTCGAGAACCCGCCCGATGATCCGCCAACCGGCCGGGGTGGGACCGGCGAAACACGCCACCAGGGCATGGTCCTCACCGCCGCCCAGCACCCAGTGCCACGGATCGGCGCCCACCGCGGCGGCGGCGGCGGCCAGCCCATCGCGGTCCGCGCCCAGCGCCGCCGTCGACAGATCCATGCCCACCCCCGACGCCTCGGCGACATGGCGCACGTCGGCGATCAGGCCGTCGGAGATGTCGATCATCGCCTGCGCACCCCCGGCCGCCGCCGCCGCTCCCTGGCCATAGGGCGGCTCCGGCACCAGATGCCGGCGCCGCAGCTCGCCGAACTCCGTTATCCCCTTGCGCCACAGGGAAAATCCGGCCGCCGAGCGGCCCAGGTCCCCGGCGACGGCGATCAGCGCACCGGGCTGCGCGCCGGATCGCCGCACCGGCGCGCGCCCGTCCGACTCGCCCAGCACCGTCACCGAGATGACCCACTGCGGGCAGTGCACCAGGTCACCGCCGGCGATGCCGGCGCCGACCCGCTGCGCCTCGTCCCACATCCCGTCGACCAGCGCGTCCACCTGCGCCGCCGGCGTATCACCGGGCGCGCCGAAGGCGACCACGAAGGCCGTCGGCCGCCCGCCCATGGCCTCGATGTCCGCGGCGTTCTGGGCGATCGCCTTGCGGCCGACGTCGTGCGGCGTCGACCAGTCCAGCCGGAAGTGCCGGTCCTGCACCAGCATGTCGGTCGACACCAGGGCGCGCCCATCACCGGCCGACACCAGCGCCGCATCGTCGCCGGGTCCCAGCAGGACCGCGGCGGGCTGCCGGCGGCCCCGCACCAGGCGATCGATCACGGCGAACTCGCCGAGTTGTTGCAGCGACGGGGACTCGCCCAATTCGTCCGGCACGCCCCCCACGATAGGGCTCCCGGCGTCGGCCGGACCGCCCCGAGAATAAATTGGCCTGGGGGTAAACGACGGCGATAGTGGTGAGCAGAAAAGGGAGGTGTGCGGCGGTGGCAACCGAACCGGACGCCGATGGCGGGCCGCCGCGTGCGCTGATCATCGCCGCGATCG
>NZ_QMEU01000012.1 GCF_003284975.1 Mycobacterium colombiense | reverse complement strand
GCGGCCACCCCAAGAGCGCCCACAAGCAACGAACCAGCGATGAGTTCTCTGATCTTCACTGGGTTCATCCATCCTCTCTGTCGACGGTTCCTTCCTCCGGTCGGTGCGAAATCGTGCTACTCGCACCGCATTTACCGGTCACCGCGCCCTAGGCGTCGCCGCTTCGGAGGCGATGCCGCGACGGTAGGAAGCCAGCCTGAAGCCGACCTGAAGATGGCAGGAGCCGCTCAGCGAGACTCGTCAGCGCGGGGAAGCCGGTGCCGTCACCGCCGTCAGATGCCACCTGGCCAGCCAGGGCCGCACCAATTCGGCGACGGAGAACTTGGCCCGGGCCGCGCACCCGGCTTTAGGGATGTAGGGGTCGCCGCCGCGGATGAGGATGCCGACGGCGCTGACGGTGCCGTCGGTTTCGTAGTGATACACCGGGCCGCCCGAATCGCCGCACTGACCGCTCGCCAGGAATACGACCTTGCTGCCGGTGATCTCCACGATCTGCCCGCACGCGTCGGCCCCGGAGCCCATGCCGAACTTGCACAACTGCTGGCCGATCTGCAGGTTGGTGGCCACACCGGTGACCGCCAACGACGAGGCGATCGCCGAGGACTGGGGAATGTTGTCGCCGTCCAGCGCGATCAGCCCGATGTCGTGCTGCTCGTTGTGCACTCCCTCGTTGACCGTCTCGCGGAACGTGCCCACCGTCGCGTAGGGCAGGACGCCGCCCAGGTTCATCGTCACCCTGCTGGGTTGCCCGGGACGGTTGCAATGCCCGGCGGTCAGAATCCCAGCCGCGCCGCCGCCGGTGTGCACCAGAAAGCCTGCGGTGCAACCCATTCCGCCCGAGCCGTCGGCGTAGGCCACGTAAATTCCCGCCCCGGGGCCCACCGCACTGGCGCCGGGCAGATCGATCGGTGCCAGCACGGGCGGCGGTGACGGCGCCGGCTGCTGCGCCGGCGTGGTGGCCCTGGGGTACAGGCAGACGGCCGTCACCAGGGCGGTGACGCTGCACACCGCCGCGAGGGTGAGCAATGAGGTATGGATCCTGGCGCGGCGGGGTTGCACGTGCAAGCTGGCCCGCAGGCTCCTCTTCGGCTTGCTACGCAGCTCGCCGGGACCGGGTAGGAACCCCAGCATGGCGAGTACCGCCAACACCACGGCGCTCAGGGGCAACGCGACGGTACGAGCCGGCGAGTATGGCGTCCCCCAGCTCGCGACCTCCATCGCGTACACCACTCCATTAGATCGATCTTTGCCGCGCCGCGCGGCGGTCTTACCGAAGTTGGTGATCAGCTGATGGCGGCCGGCTCGGGGGAGGCTTCATCGTCGAGCGGACGGTGCGCACGGCGGTGGTGCCGACGGAAGTGGCGGATCTCGACGATCAACCCGGCCAGTCCCAGCGCGCTGGTGATCGCCGACACCAGATACAGCAGCGCGCTGATGTGACCGGCGAGCGCATCGCCCAAGACGACCACGGCGGTGGTGCCGGGCAGCAACCCGGCCAGGGTCGCCACCGCGTAGGGCAGCACCCGCACGCTCGACGCGCCCGCGGCGTAGTTGAGCGCCGAGAACGGCACCGCGGGGATCAGCCGCAACGACAAGATGGCCAGCCAGCCCCGTTGCCGCAGGCGCTCTTCCACCGTTTCGATAGATCGGTAACGCGCCAGCCGGTTCAGCCGCCATCCAGCCGCGCGCACCAGCAGTAGCGCGATCATCGCGCTCGCGGTGCTGGCGACCACCGCGATGGCGACGCCGAGCAGCGGCCCGAATAACAGTCCGGCGGCCAGGGTGAACGCGGTGCGCGGAACGGGCACCACCGTCGCGACGATGTGGGCGACCAAGAACGCCAGGGGGAACCACGGTCCGCTTGCCTGCGCCCAGTCGCGCATCTGCACCGGCGAGGGCAGCGGGAGCCACGACGCCAGCACCACCAGCGCTGTGATGCCCACCACTGTCCAGGCGATCCGCGACCGGGACACGCTGCGCGCGGTGACGCCGACGGCGCAGCCGAGATCGCGCAGCGTTTCGGTGATTTTGCTGGTGGCGGAACCCGTCACGGCTTCCTAGGGTACGGGGCGCGGGTGAATAAGGCGTTGCCCGACGCTGGTGTTTCATCGGCAATCGTGACCGCCCGCCGCACCTGGCGGTTTTTAGCGACGAGCGGTCATCAATTAGCCTCAGTAGCTAAGTGGTATCCCCAGAGTTGTAGCCCAAATGCTGGGAAAAGGGAGCAATCGGTGTCCATTGATGTACCCGAGCTCGGCGAGCTAGAACAGGTTCGCGGGCGTTGGCGCAGTGCGGTCGCCGGTGTGCTGGCGAAAAGCACCCGGAAGGACCCCCAGCAGTTGGGCGACGCGCCCGAGCGGCTGCTGGAAACGCCGACGTATGACGGGATCGCGATCCGCGCGCTCTACACCGCGCTCGACGAATTGCCAGAACCGCCGCTGCCGGGCGAGTGGCCCTTTGTGCGGGGCGGCGACGCGCTGCGCGATGTCAAGTCCGGCTGGAAGGTCGCCGAGGCGTTCCCCGCGACGCCGGTGCCCGGTGTGGCGGCACAGGACGTCAACTCCGCGGTGCTCGACGCGCTCGGCAACGGGGCCGGCGCCGTGGTGCTGCGGATCGGGGAGTCGGGCGTGGCGCCCGACCAGCTGGGCGAGGCGCTCGAAGGCGTCTACCTGAGCATGGCGCCGCTGATCCTCGAAGCCGGCGCCGACTACGCGGCGGCCGGCGACGTGGCGCTGGCGCTGGCGCACGCGGTCGAACCCGACCAGCGCGCCACCCTGTCGATCGACCTGGGCGGTGACCCACTGAGCGCGGCGCTCAGCGAGCGGCCCGCGCCGAAGATCGAGGACGTGGTCGCGGTGGCCAAGCGGGCCGCCGATCACACCGGGGTGCGCGCGATCACCGTCGACGGGCCCGCCTTCCACAACCTCGGCGCGAACGCGACGTGGGAGGTCGCCGCGAGTGTGGCGGCCGCGGTGAGTTACCTGCGGGTGCTTACCGAATCGGGGCTGTCGATCGGCCAGGCGTTGCGGCAGATCAGCTTCCGATTCGCCGCCGACGACGACCAATTCATCACGATCGCCAAGTTCCGCGCCGCGCGCAACCTGTGGGCGCGGGTCGCCGAAGTCGTCGGCGAGCCGGATGCCGGCGCGGCCGTCGTCCACGCCGAGACGTCGCTGCCGATGATGACCCAGCGCGACCCGTGGGTGAACATGCTGCGCTGCACCCTGGCCGCCTTCGGGGCCGGCGTCGGTGGCGCCGACTCCCTGCTGGTGTTCCCGTTCGACGTGGCCATCGACGGCGGATTCCCCGACGTAGCAACGAGTTTCGCCCGCCGCATCGCGCGCAACACGCAGCTGCTGCTGCTCGAAGAGTCGCACGTGGGCCGCGTGCTGGACCCGGCGGGCGGCTCCTGGTTCGTCGAGGACCTCACCCGGCGCCTGGCCGAGCAGGCCTGGGAGCATTTCCAGGCCATCGAGGCCCACGGCGGATTCACGCAAGCCCGCGACTTCATCGCCGGTCAGATCGCCGAGGTCGCCGCCCGCCGCAGCGACGACATCGCGCACCGCCGGACCGCGATCACCGGTGTCAACGAATTCCCAAACCTCACCGAACCGCCTCTGCCGCAAAGCGATTCGACGTATTCGCCGCTGGCCGCCGGGAAGCTGGTGCGGTACGCCGCGGAGTTCGAGGCGTTGCGGGATCGCTCCGACGCGTACCTGGCCCGCACCGGATCGCGCCCGCAGGTGCTGTTGCTGCCGCTGGGTCCGCTGGCCGAGAACAACATCCGCGCTACGTTCGCCTCGAACCTGCTGGCTTCCGGCGGTATCGAGGCGATCAACCCGGGAACGGTCGACGCCGACGGTGTCGGCTCGGCGGTGAGCGATGCCGGGTCACCGACGGTGGCGGTCATCTGCGGCACCGACAAGCGCTACCAGGCCGAGGCCTCGGGTGTCGTGCGGGCGGCGCGGGACGCCGGCATTGCGTGCGTCTATCTGGCCGGACCCGATAAGGCCGTGGCCGACGCCGAGCACCAACCGGACCAATTCCTGACCGCGAAAATCAATGCGGTGCAAACTCTGTCGGATCTGCTCACAAGGTTGGGGGCGTAGTTACGATGACGACCACTGCACCTGCTGTCGGCAGCTTCGCCGACGTGCCGCTGCACAGCGAGCGGGCGATTGCGCCGGCGACCGAAGCCGCCGTGGAAGAACACGTGGCCGCGGCGGCGGCCGCGCATCTGTACACGCCCGACCAACTGCAATGGCAGACACCGGAAGACATCGACGTCAAACCGGTCTACATCGGCGCCGACCGCGCCGCCGTGGAGGCCGACGGGTATCCGCTGCACAGTTTTCCCGGCGAGCCGCCGTTCGTGCGGGGGCCCTACCCGACGATGTATGTCAACCAGCCGTGGACGATTCGGCAGTACGCCGGCTTCTCCACGGCCGCGGAATCCAACGCGTTCTATCGGCGCAACCTGGCCGCCGGCCAGAAGGGCTTGTCGGTGGCCTTCGACCTGGCCACCCACCGCGGGTACGACTCCGACCACCCGCGTGTGCAGGGTGACGTCGGAATGGCAGGTGTGGCAATCGATTCCATCCTCGACATGCGTCAGCTCTTCGACGGCATCGACCTGTCGACCGTGTCGGTGTCGATGACCATGAACGGCGCGGTGCTGCCGATCCTGGCGCTGTATGTGGTGGCCGCCGAGGAGCAGGGGGTGCCGCCGGAGAAGCTGGCCGGCACCATCCAGAACGACATCCTCAAAGAGTTCATGGTGCGCAACACCTACATCTATCCGCCCAAGCCGTCGATGCGCATCATCTCCGACATCTTCGCCTACACCAGCGCGAAGATGCCGAAGTTCAACTCCATCTCGATCTCCGGCTACCACATCCAGGAAGCCGGTGCCACAGCCGATTTGGAGCTGGCCTACACGCTGGCCGACGGGGTCGACTACATCAAGGCCGGCCTGGACGCCGAGCTGGACATCGACAAGTTCGCGCCCCGGCTGTCCTTCTTCTGGGGCATCGGGATGAACTTCTTCATGGAGGTCGCCAAGCTGCGGGCGGGCCGGCTCTTGTGGAGCGAGCTGGTGTCCCAGTTCAACCCGAAGAACGCCAAATCGCTGTCGCTGCGCACACATTCGCAGACCTCCGGCTGGTCGCTGACCGCGCAGGACGCCTTCAACAACGTCGCCCGCACCTGCATCGAGGCGATGGCCGCCACGCAGGGGCACACGCAGTCGCTGCACACCAACGCGCTCGACGAGGCACTGGCGCTGCCCACCGACTTCTCGGCGCGCATCGCCCGCAACACCCAGCTGGTGCTGCAGCAGGAGTCGGGCACCACGCGGCCCATCGACCCGTGGGCGGGTTCGTATTACGTCGAATGGCTGACGCATCAGCTCGCGCAGAAGGCCCGCGCCCACATCGCCGAGGTCACCGAGCACGGCGGCATGGCCCAGGCCATCAGCGACGGCATCCCCAAGCTGCGCATCGAGGAGGCCGCCGCGCGCACCCAGGCCCGCATCGACTCCGGCATCCAGCCGGTGATCGGGGTCAACAAGTACCAGGTCGAAGAGGACCAGGAGGTCGAGGTCCTCAAGGTCGAGAACAGCCGGGTGCGGGCCGAGCAGCTGGCCAAACTGCAAGAGCTGCGGGCGAATCGGGACCAGAAGGCCGTCGAGGCGGCGCTGGCCGAGTTGTCCCGGGCGGCCGCCGCGCACGGCCGGGCGGGTGACGATGGTCTTGGCAACAACCTGCTGGCTTTGGCCATCGACGCGGCCCGGCACAAGGCCACCGTCGGCGAAATCTCCGACGCGCTGGAGAAGGTGTATGGCCGCCACCAGGCGGAGATCCGTACTATCGCCGGGGTCTACCGCGACGAAGCACGAGGGGGCGGAAACATGACTTCCTTCTCCAACGCGACCGAACTCGTCGAGAAGTTCGCGGAAGCCGACGGTCGGCGCCCCAGGATTTTGGTGGCCAAGATGGGCCAGGACGGCCACGACCGCGGCCAGAAGGTGATCGCGACGGCGTTCGCGGACATCGGGTTCGATGTCGACGTCGGCTCCCTGTTCTCCACGCCCGAGGAGGTGGCCCGCCAGGCCGCCGACAATGACGTGCACGTGGTCGGGGTGTCCTCGCTGGCGGCCGGTCACCTGACGCTGGTGCCCGCGCTGCGCGAGGCGATGGCCGAGGTGGGGCGGCCCGACATCATGATCGTGGTGGGCGGCGTCATCCCGCCGGGTGACTTCGACGAGCTGTACGAGGCCGGGGCCGCCGCCATCTTCCCGCCCGGGACGGTGATCGCCGACGCCGCAATCGGCTTGCTGCACAAGCTCGCCGAGCGGCTGGGTTACGACCTCGGCCAGTGACCGCAATTCCTGCTGCGCACGTAACGCTACGGCGAAGAATGGCACCGATTTTCGCCATGGCGTTACAGGCGGCGGGCCAATGAGCGGGCGGACGGTGAAGCAGCTGGCCGAGGCGGTCCGCAACGGCGACCGCGCGGCGTTGCCGCGGGCCATCACGCTGCTGGAGTCCACCCGCGCCGACCACCGCGAAAAGGCGCAGCAGCTGCTGCTGGAGCTGACGCCGGACTCGGGCAACGCCTATCGCGTCGGCATCACCGGGATCCCCGGGGTGGGCAAGTCCACCAGCATCGAGGCGCTCGGCATGCACCTGATCGAGCTGGGCCACCGCGTGGCGGTGCTGGCGGTCGACCCGTCATCGACGCGGACCGGCGGCTCGATCCTGGGCGACAAGACCCGGATGGCGCGCCTGGCAATGCATCCGGATGCATACATTCGGCCCTCGCCCACCTCGGGCACCCTGGGTGGGGTGGCCAAGGCCACCCGCGAAACGGCGGTGCTGCTCGAGGCCGCCGGCTACGACGTCATCCTGATCGAGACCGTCGGGGTCGGCCAGTCCGAGGTGACGGTGGCCAACATGGTCGACACCTTCGTGCTGCTGACCCTGGCGCGCGGGGGCGACCAGCTGCAGGGCATCAAGAAGGGTGTGCTGGAGCTGGCCGACATCGTCGTGGTGAACAAGGCCGACGGCGATCATCTCGCCGAGGCCCGGTCGGCGGCGCGCGAGCTGTCCGGGGCGATCAGGCTGATCCACCCGCGTGAAACGCTCTGGCGGCCGCCCGTTCTCACGATGAGCGCGGCCGAGGGGACCGGCCTCGAGGAACTGTGGGACACCATCGAACGGCATCGCCAGGTGCTCAGCGAGGCGGGGGAGTTCGAGGCGCGCCGCCGGGAGCAGCTGGTCGACTGGACCTGGCAGATGGTGCGCGACACGGTGCTGGACCGGTTGTTGTCCAGCCCGGCGGTGCGCAAGATCCGCGCCGACGTGGAGCGAAAGGTCAAGGCGGGGGAGCTGACTCCCGCGCTGGCGGCCCAGCAAATATTGACGGCCGCGTCGGGCTAACGGATAGGTAAATAATCCAGATTTCGCTCCTACCGGTTGTGTAATGGAAGTAAATTCAAAGTTGTGACGGTGGATACCCGAGTCGATCGCCGCGCGGTCCGTGTCCATGATGACCTTGACGCAGGTCATCGTGTGTCCGGCGCGGCGGACTCACACTTCGGTTGCGTCGTTCGTAGTTTCGCCAGCATGTTCCCCGCGCGCCGGTTCGGTGGCGGGGCGCTGGCCGTCTATGTCGACGGCCAGCCCGTCGTGGACGTCTGGACCGGGTGGGCCGACCGGGCCGGGCAGCGGCCGTGGACGGAGAACACCGCCCCGATGGTTTTCTCGGCTACCAAGGGGATGGCCGCCACCGTCATCCACCGGCTCGCCGACCGGGGGTTGATCGACTACGACGCACCCGTTGCCGAGTACTGGCCCCAGTTCGCGGCCAACGGCAAGGCCGACATGACCGTGCGCCAGGTGATGCGACACCAGGCCGGCCTGTCCGGCCTGCGCGGCGCCACCAAGGAAGAACTGCTCGATCACGTCGTGATGGAGGAGAAGCTGGCCGCGGCGGCGCCCGGACGGCTGCTGGGCAAATCGGCGTATCACGCGCTGACCTTCGGCTGGCTGATGTCCGGCCTGGGCCGGGCCGTGACCGGCAAGGGCATGGCCACGCTGATCCGCGAGGAGCTCGCCGAGCCGTTGGGCACCGACGGGTTGCACCTCGGCCGCCCGCCGGCCCAGGCGCCGACGCGGGTCGCCGAGATCATCTGCCCGCAAAACGTGATCGGGAACCCCGTCGTCAGCTACGTGACGCGCAAGGTGGCCAACGAGATGTCCGGGGCGTACCGGTCGATGTACTTCAAGGGTCTGATCGCCGCGGTTCAAGGTGACACCCCGTTGCTGGACGCCGAGATCCCGGCGGCCAACGGCGTAGCCACGGCGCGCGGGCTGGCCCGAATGTATGGCGCCATCGCCAACGGCGGCGAGGTGGACGGCATCCGCTTGCTCTCCCGTCAGCTGGTCGCGGGCCTGACTGGCGAGCGGAGCCTACGGCCGGACCGAAACCTCTACGTGCCGTTGGCTTTCCATCTGGGATATCACAGCCTGCCGATCGGCAGTGTGATGCCCGGCTTCGGTCACGTCGGCATGGGTGGTTCGCTCGGATGGGCCGACCCCGCCTCAGGGGTGGCGTTCTCGCTGGTGCACAACCGGCTGCTGACACCTCTGGTGATGACCGATCACGCGGCGTTCGTCGGGATTTATGCGTTGATCCGCCGCGCCGCGGAGAAGGTGCGCAAGCACGGCTTCCGCCCGGTCACCGAGTTCGGTGCGCCGTTCGCCGAGCCGGGTGCCGTCGCCGGCTGACGCCCAACGACGCCGAGAGGCGCTGAAAGAGTCTGGCCGCACCCGCACGGCTGAATTGCGAGCGCTGTACTCTGTGCGGGTGTTTGCCCCGTCCATTTCCGTGCATTCCGCGGCGTCGCCGGAATGCCGGTCAGTGATCTGCGCTCTGGGGGCGCGCTGATGGCCGGACGGCGATATTCGCAGCCAGGAAAGCGGCAAACTCAGGTCGCCTGGTCGAACGCATCGGAATGGGAATCCCCAGATGAGCGCGAACCCGAAAGCTACCGGCCCTCGTACCGCCGCCAGCAGGCGACCGAAGCGGCGGCGGGTGGCTAGCCCGAGACTCGCGCAGGTCTTCGACGCACGAAACAACGCACTGAACGCATGGCGCTTGGTAATGGCGTCGGGCGTCATCCTGGAACATTCGTGGCCGCTGACCGGCCGCAAGTTGCACCCTCCCGTCGAGCAGCTACTCACCCAGGTGTGGGTCGACGGATTTTTCGTCGTCTCGGGATTCCTCATCACCTCCAGCTGGGTCCGCAACCCACGACTTCGCGCGTACTTCGTCGCCAGGATCCTGCGGATCTTCCCCGGACTGTGGGTCTGCCTGGCGGTGGTGGCCTTCGTCATCGCCCCGATCGGGGTCGCGATCCAAGGGGGCTCGGCCGCCAGGTTGCTGCTGTCACCCGCACCGATCACCTACTGGCTGAACAACGCGGTATTGAACGTCTACCACGCCGGCATCGATGGAACGCCGAAGAATGTCCCATTCCCGCGCGTGTGGGACGGGGTCCTGTGGACCCTCATATTCGAGATGCTGTGCTACATCGCCGTGGCCGCCGCCGGCGTAGCCGGCCTGTTCAATCGTCGGTGGCCCGCGCCGGTGGTGTTCGCACTCTTCCTGGTGGCCGCGGCGCTCCTGTCATATCCCGTTGCGGCGGTGCCGACGCTTTTCCAGATGATTACGCGTTTCGCGCTCGTGTTCGCGGCGGGCGCGGTGCTGCACGAGTTTCGGGACGTCGTTCCCGCCCGATGGTCACTGGTGGCCGTGAGCGCCGCCATCGTCGTGGTGACCGGCGTGCTGGTGCCCAACTATCGGGTACTCGCCGCGCTTCCGCTGGCCTACGCCGTCGTAGTCTCGGGCGCGCTGATTCACAACAGGCGCTTGCGGTTACGCACCGACCTCTCCTACGGCGTGTACATCTACGCGTGGCCCATGCAGCAGCTGCTGGTCATCTGCGGCCTGGCCTTCCTGCCCCCGCTGGTTTTCGCGGTGGTCGCCGGCGTCGCCACGCTGCCGTTGGCCGCGCTCAGCTGGTTTTTGGTCGAAAAGCGTGCGCTGTCCCTCAAATCCCGCTTCAAGCGCCGGACACGTGGACGGGGTGACGCGGCGGTTGGCGCACCACCGGCCGCGGACGCCGTTCCGGCCGAATAAGTCGCTGAAAGCACCGGTGATTCCAGCGTTGTGCAAATAGTGCACAACGCTCGCAGGAATCAACGCCGCCTCGTCAATTGACGTTGTCGTGAACACCTTGGGTCGGCGCCGTAGTGGCCGGAAACGTGTAATTGAACACCGCCCGAGAAATTGCAAAGTCATGCATAATGACCCGAGATCCGGGGGCCCGCCAGACGCGAACTGAAAGGTATGGGTTCCGCGATGACGCCTGCCCGGACGAGTCAATCCGCCGAATGCGCCGTCGATCTTCCGGCGCGTTCCTCCCGCCCGGGCACCACGGTCCGCCCCGTCGCGCTGTTCGTGCTGGGCATGGCGCGATCGGGGACATCGGCGTTGACCCGGGTGCTCTCACTGTGCGGAAGCACGCTGCCGGCCGGCATGTGCGGCGCCGACGGCAACAACCCGCGCGGCTATTGGGAGCCACGCGCAGCCATCATGCTCAACGAGACGATCCTGCGCCGCCACGCCAGCAACTGGTACGACCCGACCCTGCGCCTGCAGGAGGAGTCTGCGTTCGGCGCCGAGGAAAAGAATGCCTGTATCGCCGAAATCGCCGAGTATCTGGGCACGCTGCCCGCGGCGCCGCTGGTGGTCATCAAGGAGCCGAGAATCACGGCGCTCTCCGGACTCTGGTTCGAGGCGGCGCGCCAGGTCGGCTTCGACGTCGCCGCGGTGATCGCGGTGCGCCACCCGCAAGAGGTCGTGGCCTCGGCGGCGAAGTACGTCCAGACTTCCCCCGAACTCTCCAGCGCCCTATGGCTCAAGTACAACCTGCTGGCCGAACGGCACACCCGCGGGATGCCGCGCGTGTTCGTCGACTACGCCAACCTCCTCGACGACTGGCATCGCGAGATGAAACGGATCGCCACCACGCTCGAAATCGACCTGGACACCGTCGAAGAGACTGCGATCGAGCAGTTCCTGACACCCGATCTTCGCCGCCAGAGATACTGCGGCCCGGTGGCCGAGCACTTCGGCACGGACTGGATCTCCGCGGTCTATGAAGCGTTGCGCGCGGCCGCGCAGGACGACCCCCTGCATGTCTCGACACTGGACCGGGTTTTCGAGTCGTATCAGGCCAGTGAACGTGATTTCCGCATGGCCTTCACCGAATTCCATACCCGAACGCACAGCGTGGTTCGCCGGGTGTTCAGGCCGTTCGTCGTCAAGCGGATCCTCGAGCTCGGCGCGATGCTGCATCGGCGCCGGGGACCGTGGGCCTAACGCCGCGCCGGTCAGCATCGGCGTCCTGACGGAACACGTCGGTCTCGGCGCGGTTTGCGCCCCGCGGCCGAGATCGTTTGTTAAAGTAACCATGCTGTGTGCGCGGGAGTCGCCGCTGATCTGTCGACACGGCCGCGAACGCCTGCCGAGGTGGTTGCCCGGAGGGGCGTCCGAGATTAAAGCCAGTTTAGAAGGCCGTTGATGCAATTCGTCCGCGCGTCATCCAAACATTAAGTAAGCGACACGGATTCGTAAAAATGGTGTTCTGATCCGTCAAGCCGGGCTATAGTCCTTAGCGGGCGCAATGATCCGATGAAATTGACCCCGGGGGGCGAAGTTGACGGTCGCAAGGCAGACCTGACTTTGCACGCGGGAGCCCGGTAAATAATCTTCCCTTTGTCAAACATGTTGTGAGGCCTCGGATTCAGGCTTCCGGTAATCGATGCGCGGCCGTCGGTCGGCCGGTATCGAATCGCAAAAGGCATGGAATACAAGAGAAGTCCGGAAGTCGGCCACGACGAGTGAAAGGTTTTCGATTCGCGATGAGATTGCCCCGGACGAGCGGCCCAGCCGAGAACGCCGCCGATTTCTTCGGCAATACCCGCCCGGTCGTTCTGTTCGTCCTAGGGCCGCAACGGTCCGGAACCTCGGCGCTTACCCGGGTGCTGTCGTTGTGCGGTGGCACGCTGCCGGCGGCAATGCTGGGTGCCGACGCGAACAATCCGCTCGGCTACTGGGAGCCGCGGGCTGCCATCTCGCTCAACGAAACAATCCTGCGCCGTCTCGGGACCAACTGGTACGACCCGTCATTGCGATTCCTGGACGGCGACGCCGTCGGCCCCGACGAGAACAAGGCCTGCGTCGAGAAAATCGCCGCCTATCTGTCCACCCTGCCCGCGGCTCCGCTGGTGGTGATCAAGGAACCCCGGATCACCACGCTGTCCGACCTGTGGTTCGAGGCGGCGCGTCAGGCGGGATTCGACGTCGCGTCGGTGATCGCGGTACGTCACCCGCAGGAGGTCATCTCGTCGATCGTCAAGTCCTGGCACGTCTCTCCCGCGCTCGCGAGTGCCCTGTGGCTGAAATGCAACATCCTCGCCGAGCGAAACACCCGTGGCGTGCCACGCGTATTCGTCGATTATGCGAACCTTCTCGATGACTGGCGCCGGGAAATGAAGCGCATTTCCACCGAGCTGCCGGTCGAATTGCACACGCAGTATGAGGACGCGATCGAAGAGTTCATCACCCCCGGTCTGCATCGCCAGCGGCACCACGGGCCGGTGACGGACCTTTTCGGCGCGGATTGGATCTCCCTTGTCTACGAGGCGTTACACGACGCCGCCCAGGACGATCCCGTCGACTTCTCCACATTGGACCGCGTTTTCGCGTCCTACCGGCAAGGCGAGCGCGACTTCCGCAAGGCGTTCGAGGACTTTCACGGCCTATCGCACAGCATGCTCTTCCGCATCTTCCGGCCAGTCATCGCGCGGCCGGTGATGGAGGTCATGGCAATGGCGCATCGGCACAAAGGGACTTGGGCCTAGCGTTCTCCGCCGCGGGGCCGCTCGCGCGCCCCTTGTGCGCATTCGGTGTGCCCGTGCGCTTCGCACAATCCTCTGATGGCGCGGGAAGCGCCCGATATGATCGACCGGACCGCGCGCCGCTGGGTGCCGGCAATTTCTTCTGCACACGAAAGAAAGGCGTCGATTCTTGTCAGCGTCCGTGCTGATCAGTGGTGGGGCAGGATTCATCGGGTCGGCGCTCTCACACCGTCTCGTCGAGGCCGGATACGACGTAGCGGTGATGGACGTCTTGCATCCGCAGGTGCACGGCGGTGGCCGCCCGATCGAGTTGCCGCCCACCGTGCGGTTGTTCACCGGCGACGTCACCCACGCGCCCGATTGGGACGCCGTGTTGCGGTTGTTCCGCCCCGCCCAGATCGTCCACCTGGCGGCCGAGACCGGAACCGCGCAATCGCTCTCCGAGGCGACGCGGCACGGTTCGGTGAATGTCGTTGGCACCACTCAACTTCTCGACGCCTTGAGCCGCTCGGGCATTGTGCCCGAGCAACTGGTCCTGGCGTCCTCGCGGGCGGTGTACGGCGAGGGCGCCTGGCAGTGCGGCGCGCACATCTTCTATCCGAAGCCACGCAGCCACGCACAGCTGGTGGCGGGCGTCTGGGATCCGCGAGGACCGGCCGGTGAACCGGCGGTGCCGCTGCCGAGTCGCGCCGACCGAACCGAGCCCCGCCCCACCAACGTCTATGCGGCGACCAAGCTCGCCCAGGAGCATCTGCTGGCCGCCTGGACGGCCGCGCACGACACCAATCTCAGCGTGCTGCGCCTGCAAAACGTCTACGGCCCCGGCCAGTCGCTGACCAACTCGTACACCGGGATCGTCGCGCTGTTCGCGCGGTTGGCGCGTCAGGGGCACGCGCTGGAGGTCTACGAAGACGGCCGGATCGTGCGCGACTTCGTCTACATCGACGCCGTCGTCGACGCGTTGTTCGCGGCCGTGCAGCGGCCGGCCACCCAGCCGCGCTGCCTGGACATCGGATCCGGCACTGCCACCACCATCCACGAGCTGGCCAACACGATCGCCGCCATGTGCGACGCCCCCGAACCGGTCGTCGTCGGAAAATTCCGCGACGGCGACGTGCGCGCCGCGAGCTGCGATATCGAGCCGGCGCGGACCGAGCTCGGCTGGGAGCCGAAGTCCACCCTCGGCGAAGGCTTGTCCGCCCTGCTCGAATGGATCGGCGGGCAATCCGATGCCCCCGCCGCGTCGAACGAATCCGGCCGTCCGGTCATGGACCAGGCAGGGCGCCGCTGAGGGCCGTGGCCCCAGTTAACCACCCAGCAAACCCGGCAACCGAGGCAGCGCAAACTTACGCCTATGATGGTTGCTACTGCTCGGTAGGGCCGCGTCAGCTCGCCGGTAGGAGCGGGGTAGGTCGAGGAGGCCGGTGAGGCGAGCTAGTTGGAAATGCGCAACGCATTGACGGCCTCGACGTTGCCGAGGTCATCACCGCCAGTACTTCATCTGAACTAAGGGGCAGCTTTGACCGTGGCCGATCGTGACATGCGATCTCCTTTTCTCGATACCCGATCCGCATACCTTGACCTGCTGCGACGTAACCTCACCCGGTACGGCAGCGACGAGTTGGTGCCGGTCGGCTGGAACTATCTCGGGCGTCCGCTGTTCAGCACCCGCAAGTTGATGCTGGTGCGCAAGCGCCCGTTCAACAGGCGGGCGCGTGATCTCGGGCTGGACTGGCCGGCGGATGCCCTGACGATGATCGGCATGCAGCGCCTGACCAGTTTGCAGCGGTGCGCCGAGACGGTCCTGAAAGAGGACGTACCGGGCGATCTCGTGGAGTGCGGGGTGTGGCGCGGTGGGGCGTCGATCTTGATGCGCGCCGTGCTGTCGGCCTATGGCGACAAAGAACGCCGGGTGTGGCTGTGCGATTCGTTCGAAGGGGTGCCGCCCCCGGACACCGCGCACTACGAGGCGGACAAGGGCATCAGGTTGCATACGGCTGCCGTCCTAGCGGTGCCCCAGGAGCAGGTCAGGGCGAATTTCGAGCGCTATGGGTTGCTCGATGACCAGGTGCGATTCGTTCCGGGCTGGTTCAAGGACACCCTGCAGGACGCCCCGATCGAACAGATTTCTGTGTTGCGGTTGGATGGCGATCTGTACGAATCGACGATTCAGGCGCTCGATGCGCTCTATCCGCGGCTGTCGTCCGGCGGCTTTTGCATCATCGACGACTACCACGCCATCGGTGCGTGCCGTCAGGCGGTGACGGACTACCGTACGCAGCATGGCGTGACCGCGGAGATCGAGGAGATCGACGGCACCGGCGTGCTGTGGCGCAAGCCTTGAGGCTCACCCGCGCGTAGTTCGTCCCGGTGTGGTCGCGCAAACCGGTGCTGTCGAGTTTCGTCGATATTTACAGTGATGTCGGTGCTGCAAATGATGGTGCAACCGAAGGGCGTGGATTCGCGATGAAATGTGTGCTGGCCAGCTACGGAACGCGCGGTGATATCGAGCCTTCCCTGGTGGTCGCGCGCGAACTGCAACGCCGGGGCCATGACATGGTCATGGCCGTCCCACCCGACTCGGTCGGCTTCACCGAGGCCGCCGGGTTGACGGCGGTGCCGTATGGACTGGAATCGCAGGCCTGGCTCGACGTGTACCGCGACTTCTGGACAGCGTTTTTCCGCGGCTTCTGGAAGATCCGGGAGATGCGCGGCATGTGGCGCGAGATGTGGGACCTCAGCGACCAGTGCTGGGCGCAGATGAACACTACGCTGATGTCGCTGGCCGACGGCGCCGACCTGGTGTTCGCCGGGCAGAGTTACCAGGAGCCGGCCGCCAATGTCGCGGAGTATTACGACCTTCCGCTGGCCACGCTGCATCACGTGCCCATGCGGCCCAACGGCCAGGTCGTCGCCATCCTGCCGCCGCCGTTGGCCCGCTCGGCCATGACGGCGTTCGACTGGTTCTGTTGGCGGCTGAACAAGAAGGTCGAGGACACCCAGCGCAGAGAGCTGGGGTTGCCCAAGGCGACGGGACCCTCACCGCGGCGGATCGCCGAGCGCGAATCGCTCGAAATCCAGGCCTACGACGAGGTGTGTTTCCCCGGGCTGGCCGCCGAGTGGGCGAAATGGGATGGCCTGCGGCCCTTTGTCGGCACGCTGACCATGGAGCTGACCACCGAAGCCGACGACGAGGTGATGTCGTGGATTCGCGCGGGATCCCCGCCCATCTGCTTCGGCTTCGGCAGCATGCCGGTCGAATCCCCGGCCGCCACCGTCGACATGATCAGCACGGCCTCGGCGCAGCTCGGCGAGCGGGCGTTGATTGCCGCCGGCCGCAGCGACTTCAGCGGCGTCCCCCTTGCCGATCACGTCAAGGTCGTGGGTCCGGTGAACTACGCGACGATATTTCCCGTCTGTCGCGCGGTGGTTCATCACGGCGGTTCGGGCACCACCGCCGCGAGCCTGCGCGCTGGAGTTCCGACGCTGATCCTGTCAATGGACGCCAATCAGACGATCTGGGGAGCTCAACTCAAACGGCTGAAAGTTGGTGCCACACGCCGCTTTTCGGCAACGAACCGGGAAACGTTGGTGGGGGACCTGCGCCAGATCCTAGCCCCGGACTACGCCCAGCGCGCCCGCGAGATCGCTACCCGGATGACCAAGCCGGCCGACAGCGTGGTCAAAGCCGCCGACGTGGTGGAGAACTTCGTCAGCTCGCGGAGTCGTACCCGCTCCAGCTAATCGGCTTACCGGCATTGCGCTGCGGAAATAGCGGAGTTTGTTAATCGGAATACGAGCGCGGGCGGCTCGGGATCGACTTCCGGCTTTCCCAAGACACGGTGTAGATAGTCTGGCAGACTTACGTAGAATCAGGCGACGACGCCTGGGGTTCAGCCAAACCACCCAGAGTCGTCATACTTCTACGGTCGGGGGGAAAGGCCGATGAGGTTGGGTTTGTCGCACTCGACTGCACCGGTGCCACTTTCACGATCGAGCCTGGTCTCCGGCCGCCAAATCCGTTGCGAAACAACTACAACCACGACTCTGACCGCCTCGCCGGTCCAATGGCGAGCCGCGGATTGCCGAGCGGAAACGCCGCAGTCAAAGTTGCCCGTGCCGTCGGAGACTGATTAAGGTAACCATCGCGATGAAATTTGCTGTGGCAAGTTATGGAACGCGTGGCGATATCGAGCCTTGCCTCACCATCGGTCGTGAACTGATGCGCCGCGGCCATTCGGTCCGGATGGCCGTTCCGCCCAATCTCGTCGAGCTGGCCGAAGCGGCCGGGCTGCCCGCGATCGGCTACGGGCCGGATATGCATGACTTTTGGAGTGACGAGTTCATTCGCGATTTCTGGAAGAACTTCGTCAAAGGGCCGATCAGTCTGATGCGCGAAGCCTGGGAACCGGTGCTGCGGAACTGGCAGGAAATGAGCTCGGCGCTGATGTCGGTGGGTGCCGGCGCCGATTTGCTGTTCAGCGGCCAGCTCTACCAGGATCTGGCCATCAACGTCGCTGATTATTACGACATTCCGATGGCCACGCTGCATTACATCCCGATGCGCCCCAACGGTGAGCTTCTTCCGAGGGTGCCCGGCCCTCTGGTTCGCACCGGCATGTCCATCTACGACTGGATGTGTTGGCGGATGAACAAGAAAGCCGAGGATCGGCAACGCCGTGAGCTCGGCCTGCCGACCGCCACGGTTGCCTCACCGCGACGCATCGCCGAACGCGGGTCGCTGGAAATCCAGGCCTACGACGACGTCTGCTTCCCGGGGCTGGCCGAAGAATGGGCGAAGTGGGGCACCCAGCGGCCGTTCGTGGGTTCGCTGACCATGGAACTGACGACGGACTCCGATGACGAGGTCTTGTCGTGGATCGCCCAGGGAACGCCGCCAATTTGTTTCGGTTTCGGCAGCATGCCGGTCGCCGAAACCCCCGCCGATACGGTCCGGATGATCGGCGCTGCCTGTGCGGAGCTGGGGGAGCGGGCGTTGATCTGTTCCGGCTGGAGCGATTTCAGCGACGTGCCGCAGCTCGAGCACGTCAAGGTCGTCGGCGTGGTCAACTACACGAAGATCTTCCCCGCCTGCCGCGCCGTCGTGCATCACGGCGGATCGGGCACCACAGCGGCGGGCCTGCGCGCCGGCATTCCCACGCTGATCCTCTGGACGGCCGGTGATCAGCCGATGTGGGGGTCTCGCGTCAAGCGGCTGAAGGTCGGCACGTCTCGACGGTTCTCGGCCACTACGCCCGAGTCGCTGGTCGCGGACCTGCGAAAGATCCTCGCCCCGGACTACCTCACCCGCGCGCGTGAGCTCTCCACCCGGATGAGCAAGCCCTCCGAGAGCGCAGGTCGCGCGGTCGATCTGCTGGAGGAATTCGCTCGCAAGGGGCGCTGTGTCCCCGACGCTCAAGCTGGGCGAAGTCGCTGAGCCGCCGGTGACGGATACACTGCGAAACGCATTGAACGGCGTCCATGGGCGTCTAGGCTCTACCGGTATTACTGGCTTGCGGAGTAAGGGGCAGCTTTGGCCGTGACCGATCACGACACGCGGTTTGCATACCTCGACCTGCTCCGGCGTGACCTCACCAGGTACGGCAGCGACGAGCTGGTGCCGGTGGGGTTGTACCGGCTGGGTCGTCCCCTGTTCAGCACCCGCAACTTGATGCTGGTGCGGAAACGTCCGTTCAACAAGCAGGCGCGTGATCTCGGTCTGGACTGGCCGGCGGATGCCCTGACGATGATCGGCATGAAGCGGCTGACCAGTTTGCAGCACTGCGTCGAGAGGGTGCTGGAAGAGGACGTGCCCGGCGACCTGGTCGAGTGCGGGGTGTGGCGCGGTGGCGCCTCCATCCTGATGCGCGCGGTGCTGGCGGCCCACGGGGATGAGAAGCGCACCGTGTGGCTATGCGATTCCTTCGCCGGAGTGCCGCCCCCGGACACCGTCAATTACAAGGCGGACAAGGGGATTCGGCTGCACCGCCACGCACGCATCCTGGGCGTGCCTGAAGCGGATGTCAGGTCCAATTTCGAGCGCTATGGGTTGCTCGATGACCAGGTTCGTTTTGTTCCGGGTTGGTTCAAGGACACGCTTCAGGACGCCCCGATCGAAAGCATTTCGGTGTTGCGGCTGGACGGCGATCTGTATGAATCGACGATTCAGGCGCTAGATGCGCTCTATCCGCGGCTGTCGCCCGGGGGGTTCTGCATCATCGACGACTACCACGCCATCGACGCGTGTGCGCAGGCCGTGGCGGACTACCGCACCAAGCACGGCGTGACTGACGAGATCGTAGAGATCGACGGCACCGGCGTGCTGTGGCGCAAGTCGTGAGATAGCTGAAACTGTAGGTGTACGAAACGTTTTGCCCTCGTTTGAGGGATAGCACAAGCACGGTCATGGCGCTTCCGTCGCGCTTCACCGGGACGCCGTGCGCGCCGATGCTATGGTTGCCGCCGTGGCAACAGGGCTGACGACCGGCACCCGCCTGCGGATGTGGTGGGTGCGCACCGAATACTGGCTCGCGCGTACGCTGCTGCCCGACGTCTACGCCAACGACGCGTTGATCACGTTCAACAACTTCCACGGCTTTCTCGATGACCCCGATTTCCAACGCGCCTATAAAAGGGGCGCCAAATCGCTGGGCAACGAGGACTGGTACCAATGGCAATGGCGCGTGCATGTGGGGCTGTGGGCCGCGGCGAGCGCCAGCAAGCTCGAGGGCGATTTCGTCGAGTGTGGCGTCAGCTACGGCTTTTTGAGCAGCGCGATCATGGAATACCTCGACTGGGATCGCCAGGGCAAGACGTTCTACCTGCTCGACACCTTCGCCGGGATCGATCCCCGATTCGTCACTGAGAACGAACGCCAGGCCGGTGCGCTGGAAACGAGCGAAGGACACCTGCGCAACGGGATGTACGCCAACGGGGTGGACAGCGTGCGCGCCAACTTCGCGCAGTGGAAAAACCAGCGCATCATCGTGGGCGCCGTCCCGGAGACCCTCGAGCAGGTGGACGCGCCGTCGGTGGCATACCTGCACATCGACATGAATTGTGCTCCCCCCGAAGTTGCTGCGCTGCGGTTCTTTTGGCCGCGGCTCACGCCGGGCGCCTTCGTACTGCTGGACGACTACGCGAACCGGGGACGCGACGAGCAGCGCATCGCCATGGACGAGGTGGCCGGGGAACTTGGTGTGAAGATCTGCTCTTTGCCCACGGGCCAGGGCCTGCTCATCAAACCTGCGCGCTGAATTCTGCCCCGTAGGCGGGCGAGCGACTTTCTCTCGACGATTTCAACGCCGAGTCCGCGACAATGTTTCGGGCGATCACCGTCATAGCTGCGAGTACGATTGCAGTTTCTCCTCGACGCTCATCGAAGCCCAGCTGAAAAGGGGTGCAACACCCACGTCGTTCGGTCAGGAGATGTGGTGCAACGTGTGATAAGCCTGACCGATACAGGCTGGTGAGAAGGGCCTCGCCAACCCTCCCTATAGAGCGGGTGAGCACATTGCCGCAACACGGCCGGACCATCGATAAGCTGCGCGAAGGAGCGCCGCACGAGCACGTGGTGCACGTCTACACCGATGACAGCCATCTCCTGGTGGCGCTGGCCGGCTTTATTTCGCACGGGTTGTCGCAGGATGAAAGTGTCGTCGTTGTGGCTACCGGCCAGCACCTCGCGGCGATCTCGCGCATGCTCGACTGTGGTTCGCAGCTTGGTGCGCAGACCTTGGTCCTCCTTGACGCGGCCGAAATTCTGCGCAAGTTCATGAGGGAAGGGGCCCCGGATCCGGCAGCGTTCGAGGCGACAATCGGTGGCATCGTGGATAGGGCCGCAGGTGGTGGGCGGCCGGTGCGGGTATATGGCGAAATGGTGGCCGCGCTGTGGGATCAGGGCAATGTGGCCGGAGCACTGGCGCTTGAGGCGTTATGGAATGACTTGGCCGCGACCCGGCAGTTCTATCTGATGTGTGCCTACCCCAGCGCTTCATTTGATGATGGGTCGCTGCATGCACTGAATTCGATGTGTCAACTGCACTCCGAACTCAGCCTGCTCGGCGACGCCCTCGACATGCCAGGCGATCGGCTCACGGGCCCAGATCCAGTCGCGCACAAGCTGTTTATCCCGGTGGCCGCCGCCGTCGCGGCGGCGCGTCACTTTACCGTCGCCACGCTGATGGATTGGAAGTTGTCGCACCTAGTCGACGATGCGGCGCTCATTGTCACCGAGCTAGCCACCAACTCCGTTGTGCACGCCAATAGCGCCTTCCGCGTGGTGATGTCGCCGGCACCGTTGGGCGTGCGCTTTGCGGTCGAGGACGCCTCGCAGTCTCGACCGCGGATGCGACACCCGGGTCCGTACGAGCCAGGGGGGCGCGGCATCGCGCTGATCGCCGAAATCGCACACCAATGGGGCTGCGATGTGTCCCCAGTTGGTAAGACGGTCTGGGCCGACGTTCCGGCGTGATATCGCCCTCAGCCAGACCCTTTTCGGCGCGCGGCGTCTTCCAACAGGTCGGCGGTGCGTTCGACGCTGGCCGCGGGTTTGATCATCCGCGCGGCGAACTCGCGGGTTCGCACGGCGTAATCCGGGGCGAGGATCTGGCGCAGGTCCGAGAACAGCGTTTCCTGGGTTGTGACCGAAAAGCGCCGGGCAGTCCCCAATTTAAGGCGTTTGATCGACGCGGCCCAATACGGTTGATCGGCCGAGCTCCACAGGGCCAGGGTCGGGATGCCCGCGCGCAGGCTTGCGGCCGTGGTGCCCGAGCCGCCGTGGTGAACGATGGCGCGGCAGGCGGGAAAGATGGTCGCGTAGTTCACTGGGCCCACCACCTTGACGTGGTCGAAGTGTGGCACGTCGCTGAAGTCGGTGCCGCCGAAGCAGATTAGGGCCCGCTCGCCCAGCCGCGCGCATGCCGTCGCGATCATCGTGACCGTGTCGGAAGCGGATTCGAGCGCGATGCTGCCCGACCCGAAGCAAATCGGCGGTGTTCCCGAGGCGATCCAGGATGCGACGTCGTCGTCGGCGTCCGTCGGCAGCTCCATCGTCAGTGCCCCGACGAAGGGGCGCCGGTCGCCCCAACGCGCCCACTCGGCTGCCAGACCGGGAAAGAAAATGTCGTCGTACGCCTGGATCTCCAGTGATCGGCGTTCGGCGATTCGGCGCTGCGAGCGATGTCTTGCCTTTTCCAGCCCGAGTTCACCGCGCTGCGCATTGTCGACTTCCTTCGTCGACTGCCAGAACAGCCATTCGATCGCCGTCATCGTGGAGCGCACCAGCGGCGCCGGCATGCTCGGCACGAGCCGGCCGTTCACGCGCATGGGGAAGTGATGCAGCGCGGCCAACGGGATGGCGTAATGCTCGGCGACGTTGGCCGCGGCCTGCTCGAAGTTCAGGCCCGAGGAGAGCAGGTCGGCCCCGTCCGCCAGCGACTTCAACGTTGTGCTCACGTCGCCCCAGTACTTGATCAGCGGATCCCAAACTTTGGGAATCTGCCGGATCGGATTGCGGAAGAAGTCCGTCCACATGTTGCGAAGGAATTCCTCGTCCAAGAACTCCTGCACCTTCGGCCCGTACGGAACCGCGGTGAGGCCGGCCGACTCGACGAAACTGACCAGTTCGGGCGGGACGGCCATGCGAACGTCGTGCCCGCGGCGCAGCAGTTCGAGGCCAACGGCAGCAGACGGTTCGATGTCGCCGCGAGTTCCGTAACTCGCCAGGGCAAACTTCACGAACATCCTGCCTTTCGGAGTTGTCCTGCTGCGGGCAACGTCGGACCCATTATTGCCGGTCGGATCGACTGGCCGTCAGTAGATCGCCCTGTCTGCCGACGGGGCTATGGGGTTAAGAACCCAATTCGATGAGGCCCAGCCGTTTAGACACCTCGACCGCCCCCACCACGTCGGGGTCGGCGCAGATGTCCAGCCAGGCTTCGCCCATCCCGGGATTGAAGTCGATGTCGTCGAACAGCACCCAACCACCCGGGGTCAACCGGGGCTTCAGGAGCTGCCATTGCCGGGCCACGAAATCCCGGGTGTGGATACCGTCCACCAGAGCCAGATCGATCGGGTCGGGAATGTCGCCGACGTGGTCTTCGAAGGCACCCCTGGTCAGGGTGAAACGGTCGCTGATGGAGTTGATGTTTCGCTCGGCGATGTCAGCCCAGGCGGGGTTGATCTCGAACGAATACATCCAGCCCCGCCGCAGCGCGGAGGACAGGTACATCCCGGACACCCCAAAAGCCGATCCGAACTCGACCACGATCCCGGGGTCGCGCCAGCCCACCAGGTAGGCGTACAGGTCGCCCTGCCACGACGCGGCCCGGACCTGTTTGGGTTTCCGGGTCGCGCCCGGCTGCCCGTAGGCTTCGGCCAACGGCAGGGCGCCGATCTTGTTCGTGGACTGGGCCGATGATTCGATGGCGGCTTTGCGCGCCGCGGGCGGCAACCGTCGCGGGAGACCGGCGATGCGCCCGCCCCGTTTGACCCACTTCAGCTCCAACGCTTTTCGCAGCGGTATCACGAAGCCAGTCCCAACTCACGCGCGAGGTCGGCGTATTCGCTGTGCAGGCGATGTCGCAGGGCTGCGACCGCGTCGCGCTTGCTGCTTCGGATGCTCGATGAGTTCCCGATCGCGTCGAGTACCTGGTCGACGACGGCCGTGTCGCTCACCGCGTCGGTGCGGATCAGGGACCGTTCATCGTCGATCGCGAGTGCGAAGTCGCGGCACTTCGGTTGGTATTCAAGGGAAACGACGGGAGTGTCGGACAGCGACGCCAGCACACTCGCGTGTAGTCGGGTGACGATCGCTGCCGAACAGCGGGCGAATTCCCGCGCGGCGGCGTCGGGGTTGGCCGGCAGCACCAGCTGGGCTTCCGGGATGTCCCTCAGCGCCGCTTCGGTCCACCGCCGGTCTTCCGGATTCATCAGTATCCCGATGAAGCGGTAGCCGTGCGAGGCCAGCTGTTTGACGGCGTTGGCGATTTCGCCGGCCAACATGATTGGATCGTGCCCCCACAGGTCGTCCCCGAAACCGAGATTCACGCCGATCAAGTCCTCTTCGGGACTGACGTCGGGTCGGGGGAGCAGCAGCGCCGGGTCGCCGGACACCTCGACGCTCAACCCGATGTCGGCCAGCAGTTCGGCGCTGCGCGGCCCCCGCACCGATACGGTACGGAATCTGGAAAGTATCGGCGCCCACCGCTTCAGCTCGCCCTTGCCTGAACCGCTGTTGCGTCCGCCGAAGGCCGGATCTTCGACGCCCACCCCAATTGCGTGGCTTCCGTTGTCCTTGGTGAGCGCCAATCCTCGGTTGACCAGGAGCCGCCACTGGCTCCGGCCGACGAGAGTGCCGCCCCCCACTACCTGCCTGCTGCGCCGTAGCGAACGGTTCAAACCAATTGCGGCGGTGGCGGTTGCATAAATCAATTGGTGGGGCAGGCGCGGCAGATCGAGGAAGGTCGCCCCGGGTAGCTGGCCGCGAACCGCGTCGTAGATCGCGTCGTCGCCGAGATTGCCCAGGCCGTGCCAGCCGAGGTAGGCGACGGTCGGGTCTGCGGTGGCGGGCATCGTCAGGCGCTCAGTCTCTCGTTGAGCCGCTGCACCGCGCCGTGCTTCGGTCGGGCGGCATTACGAACGACCTTGCGCCGCAACTTCTTCAGGAGCCCTCCGGGCGTCCTGGTCCACCGGTTCTGCAGGGCCAGTGTCGCGATGCGCGGGTACTCCGCAGTGGTTTGGACCAGGAGGGCATGTCCTTCGGGGCCGGGCACCTGTTTGGCGATCGCGCGGAGTACCCAGTTGGCGTTTTTGGCGACGATCGATTCGTGCGTGGGATCGCCGGAGACGACATCGAGCATGGCGTCCAAGGTCGCCGCATGCGCTCGACCCTGCGTGCGCCAGAACGTTGCGGGGTCGGTGATGGACTTGTACCACATGCCGCGTGGGTGGCGACGATAGACGGCCATCGTCTCCGGCAGCATGGCGATGTCGCCTTGCGCCGCGTGGCGGACGTGTAGGTACCAGTCCACCGGCATGACGTCGGCCGGGATGTCGTCGTAGCGGGGGAGGCGGCGGTACATGACCGAGTTGGTCTGGATGAAGTTTCGTGAGATCAGTGTCTCGAAGCTGAGGTCGCCGGCCCGAAAGGGCGGCGGAAAGGTCGGCAGGAAGGTCTGTTCGAACTTGCGATACACGGCGTGGACGAGCTTTTCGTCTTCGGCGCGCTCGTGGGTCCAGACGACCTGCACCGGGTGAAAACACACCGCGGTGTTCGGGTTCTGGTCGAGCAGTGCGACTTGCTTGCTCAGTTTGCGCGGGTCGACCCAGTAGTCGTCGCCCTCGCACAGCGCGATGTACTCACCGCGCGCTGCTGACAGCGCGCCGGTCAGGTTCGCGTTGAGGCCGAGGTTCTTGGATCGCAGGATCGGTCGGAACAGGTGCGGGTGGCGGTCGGCGTAGTCCTGAATGATTCGCGGCGTCGCATCGGTCGAGGCGTCGTCGGCAACGATGATCTCCACCGGAAATTCGGTCTGCTGGGCGAGGAAGCTGTCCAACGTCTCCCGGATGTAGGCCTGCTGATTGTGAGTGGTCGAAACCACGCTGACCTTGGGGGGCTTCGCTGTTGGCCTTACGGTCACTGCGAGCCTCCCTTCTGCGCAGTTGCTCGGTCTGCGCGGTCGTCGAAACGTAGTTGGTCCGACCAGCAGGGACGCGAGAAGGGAGACGGCTTCAGCTAGTTGCCGACCCTAACAGTCCCCGGGCCGAAAACAGCACCGATACTGACCCGTGCGTCAATCGTAAAGGTTGCGCGAGTGATTCGCTTGCCAGGCAACAGGTATGACGCACAGTCTTTACAATGCTGGTGCTCGTACAGCAAACGAATACCACCGCTCTGAGGTGGCGTTGCCGCACGCCGTCACGATCGATAGCCTCTGCCTGGCAACATGCGTGCTTCTCAGGCGGAAAATTTCTCCAGAAGGTCTGCGGCGGTTCCGATGCTTTCAGCGGGTTTGGTCATTCGCGCCGCGATTTCGCGGGCGCGGGTGGCGTATTGCGGAGAAAGGATCTCCCGCAGGTCAGCGACCAACGATTCGTGCGTGGTTTCCGAAAAGGGCCGAGCGAGACCAACTTTCAACCGCTGGATTTGCCCAGCCCAGATCTTTTGATCACTGAGACTCCAGAGACTCAAGGTGGGAACTCCGGCGCGCAGTCCCGCGGCCGTGGTGCCCGCGCCACTGTGGTGCACCACCGCGCGGCAGGCGGGAAAGACCGCCGCGTAGTTCACCGGGCCGACCACCTTGACGTGGTTAAACCGTTCGGCACCACTGAAGTCGGTTTTGCCGGAGCACACCAGCGCTCGCTCACCCAGCTGGGCGCAGGCATGAGCGATCATGTTGATTGTATTGGCCGGGGATTCGACCGCTGTGCTGCCGAAGCCAAAGCAGATCGGGGGCGTGCCGGCGGCAATCCAGGTCGCGACGTCGTCGTCGGCGTCGGTCGTCATCTCCATCGTCAATGTGCCGACAAACGGCCGTCGGCCATTCGATTTCGCCCATTCGTCGGCCAGCCCGGGAAAGCACACCTCGTCGTAGGCCTGAATCTCCAGTGCACCGCGGGCGGCCATCCGCTGTGGCGCAGGGCTTTTCGCCCTCGGTAGGCCGAGTTCACGGCGTTGTGCGTCCTCGGCCCTTTTCGTCACCCGCCACTGCGTCCAGTCCAGCGCCGCCATGGCGCCGCGCACCAGCGGGGCCGGCAGATTCGGCGCGAGCTGACCGTTGGGTCGCATGGGGAAGTAGTGCATCGTGGCCAAGGGCAAGTCGCGGTATTCGGCGACATTCGCCGCGACGCCCGGGAAGCCCGGGCCGGTGAAGACCAGGTCGGCGCCGTCGGAAACCGATATCAGGGTCGCACCCATCTCCGCCCAGGACTGCACAAGCAGCTCCTGCGCTTCCCGCCACCGCCTTCTCACCTCCGGAAAGTTCCAGAATTTGCCGAGGAAATCGGTGTCCCAGAATCCGTCCTGCTGATCGGGCCCGTAAGCGGCCGCCGTCAGCCCGGCCGACTCGACCAATGGGACCAGATTGGGCGGAACCGCAAGGCGGACCTCGTGACCCCGGCGCTGCAGTTCGCGGCCCAGAGCCGTGCAAGGCTCGACATCGCCGCGGGTTCCGTAGCTGGCCAGGGCGATCTTCACGACGAATCCTTCCGGTGGCCGTGCGAGTGGGCGGCGGCAGAGGTCATTATCTCTAGTGGTTTGATCCGCGGAGGCCATTTGGGCATTGCTGCCGGTCAAGGGTTTAGTCGGGCACCCAGCAGCGTGCACAGGCGAGGTCAGGCTCGGTCGCGAGTTTTGATGCCGATGAATGTGCCCCGCAGATCCGCTTGATAGGAGCCTTCGAGCAAGTTCTCTGCGATGCTCGGTTCGAGATTGTCGTATTGTTCCATCACTACATCGAATCCGACGTCATGGATTGTCTGCAGTAAGTGCTCCCGCTGGATCCAAAAAGATCGGTGGTTGTCCCAGGAGGCCCACTTTGCGGTTTCTCTCTTGCTGAATGACTGGTCATCGGCGAATTCCGTATACCAACGTCCTGGCAGGCCCTCGTTCGTGGTGGGGGACGAGAGCACGAACTTCGTGGCGGCGGACCTTCTCAAGATGCGATCCGCGAACCATCGCACCCGCGTTGACAGACGGAACCGTTTATCGAAATCGCTGATGAGGGAGAAATGCGTCTGTAGGATCAGCAACCTGTTCGTCACGCTCGAGACTGTTTCGAGGAACTCTTTCGGGCGATCCAGGTGGTAGAGAAGGCCGCAGCAGAAGACGGCGTCGAAGGCGCCGTAATTTGCGATGTTCAAAGCGTTGTCCTGGACGAACTCCAACCGTGGTAGGTCGATCTTCGATTTGACATAGTGGCACGCCGCCACATTCGATTCCCGCACCTCGATGCCAAGGACTTGAAAACCCATGCGCGCGAATTCAACAGCGTATCCGCCCTCCAAGCAGCCAACGTCCGCCACGCGGAAGCTGGTTTTGTCTTCTCCTGGAAAGACGGTGTCCAGGACCCCCCGGGCCGATACGAACCACGGGTGGTCCGCGATCGAATTGATGGATTCGGGTTTCGTATAAGTTCCGTCGTCGAGACGGATGTTATGAGCCGTGAATTCGAAGGTCTGCTTCTCCGCCGACATTACGCGTTGATCCCTTTCAGATGATCGCCGTTTCACTGCACTAAACTCCGCGCCGGACGACTTTGGCGTCGCCGGTATGTACCGCTCGCGCATTGGCTCGGTTGATGAAACCGGCCGCCACTTCGTGAGAACATCGCCCAGTTCCACTTCTACCGCATGCTTCGCCGTGCAGGGAGCGCCTCGCCGGGCAGCACTCGATCGACCGCGGTCGGGCACGCTTGATGCTGACGCCTGCCGTCCAGCCAGCCCAGTAGTCGGCACGCTTGTGCGGCATGCACCGCAATATGGTGCCGTTGGCCGGCAGGCTGTTATTGAATGAGACACATGCCGCTCTCGGACACAGGCCAACGTGCTGGCCGCTTCATCCGCCGAATCTGCTTCGTGGGCCCAGGTCAGTGCAACATGTGCGGGAGCCGGATCCGCTTTTTGAGCGTTACGCGCAGACTGGGCGGCGAGCTCGCCAAGTACGGATTCCCGTATTCCCTCGACGAGATGGAGACGATCAATCACCGGAGGTACGTCTGTCCGGTGTGCGGCTCGGTCGACCGGGACCGCCTTTACAAGCTCTACGTCGACCGGTTTCTGCCGCCCGATGGCGAGCGAAAGGTGCTCGAATTTGCGCCGTCGCCACCCCTGTCGGGGTACTTGAAGAGCCGCAACGATTTCCGTTATCGCAGCGCCGATTTGATGATGAGCGGTGTCGATGACGTCGTTGACATCACCGACATGCCAATCTATGCGGACGGCTCGGTCGACTTCTTCATCTGTTCACACGTGCTTGAGCACGTTTCGGATGACGCCCGCGCGCTGAACGAGCTGTACCGAATACTTGCACCGGGTGGTTGCGGCATCATCATGACTCCGGTAGCCCCTGAAGGCAGCTTCGACGAAGATCCGACGGTCACGGACGAGAGCGAGCGGTGGCGCCGGTTCGCCCAAGGCGACCACGTGCGGCTCTACGACCGTCCCACGTTGTGCTCGCGGATTCGCACTAGCGGGTTTGAGGTTTCCGCCCTCGACTCGCAGACGTTCGGTGAAGAGGTTTTCAACCGGCACGCCATAGCTCTCGGGTCGGTGCTGTATATCGTGCGCAAACCGGACTGTGATTCTGGGGCTCAAGGCCGATGATCGCCGACGTCTGAATTCGATTGCCCGTTTTCGAGAGATGCCGCGGCACCGTGAATTCTAGGCGTCTATGTCCTTCTGAGCCTGCGCGACAGGGCTTTAAGGCGCCGCATCGGCGATCTCCAGCGATGTTGCAGTGCCAGCATGGCGGACCGCGGATGGTGCGTGATGGTTTCTAGAAGCGCGGCCTGGGCCTCCGGGCCTGGGATCCTGGCAATCTCGCGCAGGATCCAGTCGGCCCTGCCAGCGATTATTTCTTCACGGTCAGGGTCGTCGGGGAAGATATCCAGCATCGCTTCGAACATCGCCGCATGGCCGCGGCCATGCGAGACCCAGAAGTTTGCGCGGTCCACTTCCGCGCCGTACCAGAAACTTTGAGGGTGGCGACGGTAGACTGCCATAGTATCCGGCAGCATCGCGATGCCGCCGTCTGCCGCGTGGCGGACGTGTAAGTACCAATCCATCGGCATGACGTCGGTCGGAATATCGTCGTAACGAGCCTGACGCCGGTACAGGACAGAGTTCGTTTGAATGAAGTTCCGCCGGATGAGGGTGTCGATGCTCAAGTCGCGGCGCCAGCCAGCCGGCGGAAACTCGGACCCCTTGCGGCCATCGGTCCAAAGCACCTGCACGGGATGGAAACACAACGAGGTCTCGGGATGCTGATCCAGAAAGGCTACTTGCTTGCTGAGCTTCATCGGATCGGTCCAGTAGTCGTCACCCTCGCATATGGCGAGGTACTCGCCCCGAGCGGCCGACAGGGCATCGCTCAGGTTTTCGTGGATGCCGACATTCGTCGATCGCAAGATCGGCCGGAATAGATGTGGATACCGGTTGGCGTAGTCCTGGATGATCGTCGCAGTCCCGTCGGTCGACGCATCGTCAGCGATGACTATCTCAACTGGGAAGTCGGTATCTTGAGCAACGAAGCCGTCAAGGGTGTCGCGGATGAAAGCTTCGTGGTTGTAGCTGATCGACACAACGCTGACTTTGGGCGCGCTCGTCGGCGAAGTATTTGTCAATCTAACTCCCATTCCGTGTACCCGCCACGACGCGTGAGACGTCGGCGGATGCCATGTCGTCATGGACTGGCAGAGATACGATCCGCGAGCAGATGTCTTCCGTGACCGGTAGTTCGGTTGGCGGCAGTCGCGAGTCCGCCATGAAGTACGGCTGCTTGTGTAGCGGTGGGTTGTAGTAATCGCGGGCTTGGATCGAGTAACTCTGCAGACTGCCGAGTACCTTGGCTTTATGTTCCACTGAACTGCAGCAGGCGCTTACAAAGCACAGCGATGAGGCTTCGGCGTTGGGCTGGAATTGCAGGCCGACGCCGCTCAATTCGGCGCGATAGCAGTCGAAGACTTTGCGACGGCTCGCCAGGCGGCGATCAAGCTCGACCAGCTGGCGCAGGCCGATGGCGGCGCTAATCTCTTGCAGCTTGCCGTTAATTCCGAGCTGCGTGCACTCTCGGGCTTCGTTAAACCCAAAGTTTTGAAACCGACGCGTCTGTTCGACAACGTGAGGATCGCGTGAGACCAATGCGCCGCCTTCGCCAACTGCGAATGGCTTGGTTGCATGAAAGGAAAAGATTTCACAGGCCCCGCGTCCGCCGACGCGCCTGCCGTCCGCGTATGCCGAACCGAACCCGGCCGCAGAGTCGATCACGAGCGGCAAGTCCCACTCGGCTGCGAGCTTCTCCCACGAATCAATGTCGGGGTTGCCGACCCCGAAGACATTCGGAAGCAAAATTCCGGCCACCCGATCGCGTCGGGTCTTCAGCACGGCACTCGCGGAGGCAACACTTGGCTGCCAAGTTTCGGCGTCAATGTCGATGAACAAAGGCAAGTATCCGGTCCACTCAGCGGCCTGGGCAACAGCGACGAACGTAAACGAGGGCATTAACAAGTAGCGATCGCGGCCGCCATGGCCCAGCGTGACCTGCAGCGCAGCGATCAAGGCAAGGGTCCCGTTAGCGACCGTCGCCACGTGCAGGTCTGGTCCTAAGTACCGCTCCAAGGCGAGGGTGAACTCTTGCTCTTTTGGGCCAAAGTTTGTGTACCGATTGGCGCGCACTATCTCTGCTAGGTCCTCAGCCACCTCAGCGGGCTCGGGAAAGTTTGGGCGGATGAACGGAATCTCAGAGGACATCGAGCCACCCGTTCCGAGTCTTCACGACCGATGCAGGAACGCCTGCAACGACTGCGTTTGGTGTCATCACATCGGCCAGCACCGTCGCGCCAGCGGCGATTACGACACCCGATGCTATTGACACGTTATTAGAAATGCTTGCCCCCACGCCGACGAACACACCGTCGCCGAGGTGGACATGACCCGAAATGTGTGCGCCAGGGCCAACAGTTACGAATGATCCAAGGCGCACGTCATGGCTGATAGTCGCTCCAATGTTGACCTGACAATGATCACCGACGACTACGTCGACGGTAAGGACCGCGCCAGGCGCGATGACGACGCCGTCACCAATCAGGCACGACGAGTCGATGTAAGCCGCAGTAGAGACGACGGTCAGAAAGCGCTTACCCGGCCACGCGGCGACCAATTCGCGACGCAATGCCGGTGCGCCAACTGCGCCGACGACCGGCAAATCTCTTGCAGCCGATGAGGGGGAGGCGATATCAATTTGATCGGTTGCGTTCAGATCGAGGTGGGTGGCGGAAACGGCCCAAAACACCTCAGTACCGGACGGCAAGTAGGAGGCGACTTCGCGGGCCTGTGCCCCAGCACCGAGGAGGCCGACACGCGTCGGCGTCTTGCCGGCAGCGTGCTCCGTTGCCTGATACACCCCGACATCACCCACTTACGTCGACGGACCACTGTCCCGTCATGATGCAGCCTTTTGCATTGCAATGGGCGGTTTTACATCCCACCGCCATCACCCCGATCGCCGCATCAACTGGTCGCGGAATCGTCTCGCACGCGCGAACTCACTAAAAGGCGCTGCTAGCAATGTTTTCAGTCGTGACGACCGCCGAGGCCCAAAGAGCGTCACCTTGATGAACAGCCCCAGCCATGCAAGCAACCACCAGGAAATCGCTGCGGCGCGGACCAGACGGGTAGACGCCGGATCTATGATCATCCAGGTCAGAATTCGTAGCTGGTCGAGCCAGTGTCGGTGGGCCTTCGTGATATTCGCCGACTCCGTTGCCGCGGTGTGGTGTCGCACCGAGAGTTCCTGGGGCACAAAACAAACCGCCCCCCGCAGCATGAGGCGCAACCAGAAGTCCAAATCGACGGTCTGATAGACGTCGTCGCGTAAGCCGCCGGCATCCAGTGCCAGCTGGCGCCGGAACATCACGCAACTCGGTTCGCCGACCAGATTCGCGCTCGCACCCCAGAGGCCGACCAACTGAAGGACCAGTGACGACCCGCGGTTATGCTCGCGCAGCTTCGCAAAGTAGACATGCAGCTTGCTCGGTGCTTTTCGTCGCTCGCTCCAGGGAAGGTCGTCGGCTTGCACCCGCCGGGGAGCGAAGGTCAGTCCTACGTCGGGGTCGTCGAAACAGCGGGCCAGCGTCCGCAGGGCTCCGGGAAGTAACCAGTCGTCGCCGTGCAGGAACTGGATGTATTCGCCGCGGGCGAGTTCCAGGCACTTATTGTGATTACCGTTCAGGCCGAGCCGAGATTCGTTGCGTACCAGCCGGTCTCCCTCGCGGAGCAGCGACGCGGCAACGCGGGTGCCGTCATCCGCCGACTGGTCATCGACCACGAGGATCTCGAACTCCACGCCGTCCTGATCCAGGACGCTGCGCAGACAGCGCTCGATGGTCGTGCCGTTGTTGTACATCGGCACGCACACCGAGACCAGTGGATTGGCCGGTACCTGGTCCGGGTGAGTCACGCGTTGGCCTCGGCAGCCAACCGGTAGCCGCGCACGGCCACTGGGATGAACACCGCTAGCAGCACGACCGCCCAGATCAAAGTCGTCAGAAGTGGCCACATGATCGGACCGCCGAGTGCCAGGGAGCGCATCGTCTCGATGGGCGGCGAAACCGGCTGTATGCGGATCAAGGGCTGAGCCCAATCCGGGAACAACTTGAGCGGAGTTGCACCGGGATTGACGAACGCCAGTGCAAAAGTGACGCCGAGCACCCAAGTCATCGCGGTTCGGCCATTGTTGCGGATCGCCATCGCCATCACCAGGGCGGTAAACCCCGTCACCACAATTGACGGGATCAGCAGGAAAAGCACTGCCGCAGGCCAACCTTGGAGGAAGCGCAGTCCCATTGCCAGCCCAAGGGCGGTAATCAGGATGGTGCCGATGAAAGCCCGCACTACCTCGGCGATGATCCAGCCGGTGATCGCGCTGGCTCGGTGAATCGGCAGTATCCACATCCGGCTGAGCAGGCGCGACTCGCGGTCCATGGTGATCCCGACGGAGTTGCCCAGAGACCCGAAGAGCCCTGAGATCACCGCGCACATGGGAACGATGCCATAAATGCTGTCGACACCCGTGACCTTCTGCACCTGCTCGCCCAGCACGATTTTGTAGATCAATAGCAGGCACACGGGTAGCAGAAGCGACCCCATCAGCACCGCTTGGTCGCGCCGCCATCGCAACAGGAGTCGGCCGGCCTGCACCCAGCTTTGGGCCAACAGAGATCCCTCTGCCTCGAGGTGATGCGTCACTAGCCGCGCCTCTGCATCCGCACGGTAATTGCGCCGAACACCAGGACCATGCCGAGGCACCACGCAAGGGTGGCCATCAGGTTGCTGAGGATCACGTGACCGGTGGCCAAGCCGCGCAGGGTCTCGGCGAACTGTGACACCGGCTGGTTACGCACGTAGGGGCGCAGCCAGTCCGGAAAGGTCTTTTCGGGGGCGATGCCGGTGGAGAGCATGAACAGCAGCAGCTGGGGGACGAACAAGAGGTGGCTGGCCCCCTGCACGGTCTTGGCGCGCGATCCGAGCGCGTCGGCGCCCAGCGCCACCGCCAGGCACAGCAGCAAGGAGATGAGTAAGAACGCCAGCGCGGGACCCCACCCGCCGCTGATCCGGAAACCGAAGGCATAGCCCGCGATCAGCGCGACCACCAGGGAGAGCACGGCGCGCATCAGGGTAGCTGCGGTGCGCGCGGTCACAGTGGCCACCGCGGCGACGGGCAGCGTTCGCATTCGTTCGCCGAATCCGGACACGTGGTCGCGAGCCGCGCGGTCCGCGGTAAGGAGGCCGACGAAGATCATCGATTGGGCGACCACCGCGGGCAGGAAGTACTGCGTGTAACTGATGTGTCCTGTATCGATCAGGCCGTGCAGCGCCACACTGAACCCCGCCAAATACGCTGCCGGCGAGAGGATCTCGAAGATCATCTCGCCGTCGCGGGCCGCCGACATCAGCGAACGCTCGGTGAGGGCGGACAGGGCGCTCATGACCGGGAGGCGGTCCGCTCGGTCAGGTGCAGGAAGGCCTCGTCGAGGGAGGGCTTGCGTAGCGAGATGTCGGTGAGTTCGAGCCCGAGCGCGTCGACCCGGCGGAACACCTCGACCAGGGTGGCCACCCCATCCGGCGCGAACACCGACACCGAATTGGTGTCGTTGTCGATGTCGACGCCCTCGAGACCGTTCAGCGCCGCCGCGACCTGAGGCAGGTCGGCTGGGTTGGCCGGCGTCACCTGGCAGTAGCTGGTCCCCACCGCCCTCTTGAGCTCCTCGGCGGTGCCGCTGGCGATCACCTTTCCGTGATCGATGACGACGATCGAGTCGCTCAGCACGTCGGCCTCTTCCAGATACTGCGTCGTCAGCAGCACGGTGATGCCCTGCACCGTCAGCGAACTCACCAGGGCCCACACGTCGCGGCGGCTCCGTGGGTCCAGCCCGGTGGTCGGCTCGTCGAGGAAGAGCACCTGCGGCGGCACCACCAGAGCGCTGGCCAGGTCGACGCGGCGGAACATGCCCCCGGAGTAGGTCGACAGCCGCCGGTCTGCGGCGGCGACGAGATCGAACTGCTCGAGCAATTCATCGGCACGAGCCTTCGCCCGCTTGCGGTTCAGCCCGCGCAGCCGGCCGAACAGCACCAGGTTCTCCCGGCCCGTCAGCATGGGGTCCATCCCGGTGAACTGCCCGGCCATCCCGATGCTGGCACGCACCTCGGACGGCTGGCGGATGATGTCGTACCCCGCGACGCTGGCCCGGCCCGAGCTGGGGCGGATCAGCGTGGAAAGGATATTGATCGTGGTGGTCTTGCCGGCGCCGTTATGGCCGAGCACCCCGCACACCGTCCCGGCCGGAACCGAAAAGTCCACGCCATTGAGCGCGATCGTGTTTCGCCCGAATGTCTTTGTGAGGCCTACAACCTCAATCGCAAGTGGACTCACGGCACGAGTATTTCACGGTGCGCAACGGCATGCTGACGGTATCGATAGTTTTGCAGTGGGGGAGTCCCGCGCACTCGAAGCAAATTCATTGGCCTCCAATCCATTTCGCTGCGCTTTTCGCGGAGGGTGTCGACCGCCCCGCTGCCCGGGCAATGAAACGACGAAAAGCACCTAGACGGTAGGCCTGGCGATCGGGATCTCGGCCGTGGGGGCGTCCATGTCGTCGTCGTGGTGGAGCAGGGTGCGTACCGCCGGACGTGTTCCTATGGAGCGCAGCAGCAGACTGGCCGGCCGCGGCCGAACCAATTGCGGCCACCAGAACCAGCGCCCGAGCAGCGCGGCGATGGTAGGCGTCATGAACGAGCGCACGATCAACGTGTCGAACATCAGACCCAGGCCGATGGTGGTTCCGACCTGACCGATGATGCGCAAATCGCTGACCACCATCGAGGCCATAGTGAAGGCGAACACCAGGCCGGCATTCGTCACGACCTTACCGGTGCCGCCCATCGCGCGGATGATGCCGGTGTTTATGCCGCCGGCAAGCTCCTCTTTCATACGGGAGACCAGCAACAAGTTGTAGTCCGATCCGACCGCCAACAAGACGATGACCGACATCGGCAGCACCATCCAGTACAGCTTGATGCCGAAGATGTACTGCCAGATCAGCACCGACAACCCGAATGATGCGCCCAGTGACAGCGTCACCGTCCCTACGATGACCAGGGCCGCCACGAAACTTCGGGTAAGAATCAGCATGATGATGAAAATCAGACACAGCGCACCGATGCCCGCAATAAAGAGGTCGTACGTGGAGCCGTCCCGGAAGTCCTTGAATGTCGACGCCGTCCCCGCGATGTAGATCTTGGAATTTTCCAGCGGCGTGTTCTTGAGGGCTTCTTCCGCCGCCAGCCGGATCTTGTCGATCCGGTTCACGCTTTCCGACGTTGCCGGGTCGCCGCGGTGCGAAATGATGAAGCGAGCGGCCTTTCCGTCCGGCGACAGGAATTGGGCCATGGCGCGCTTGAAATCCGGATTCTCGAAGATATCCGGCGGCAGATAGAACGAGTCGTCATTCTTCGAGGCGTCGAATGCCTCTCCCATGGCAACGGCGTCCTTGTCGTTGCTGTCCATCTGGCCGAGGATCCCGGACATGGTGCTGTGGTTCGTCAGCATCATGTTCCGCATGTCCTCGGACATCGCGATCATCGGCGGATACTGCTCGAGCAGTTGCGGCATCAGCCGGTCCATGTGATCGAGATCCTGGAGCAGGCCCACCATTTTGTCGCTGAGCGTGTCGACGCCGTCGAGAATTTCGAAAATCTGCCGCAACGACCAGCAGATCGGGATGTCGTAGCAGTGCTTTTCCCAGTAAAAATAGCTACGCAGCGGCCGGAAGAAATCCTCGAAGTCCGACATCTTGTCGCGGAGCTCCCAAAGGACGACGGCCATTTCTTTGGTCTTCTGGATCGAATCGTGCGTGATATCGGTCATGCGCTTCTGCAGTTCGTAGATGCGCTTCATGATCGTAATCTGCTTGGCCATCATGTCCGCCTGGACGAGCATGTCGTCCATGCGCGCCCGCATGTACTTGACGTCTTGACTCATCATCGACTGCTGCATGCTGAGCAGGAACGGAATCGACGTGTGCTGGATCGGTGTGCCCTCGGGCCGGGTGATGCCCTGCACACGAGAGATCCCGTGAACTCCGAAGACTCCCTTGGCAAGCCGGTGCAGCACCAAGAAATCCGCCGAGTTCCGCATGTCGTGATCCGATTCGATCATCAGGATCTCGGGCATCATCCGCGACTGGTTGAAGTGACGATCGGCGGCGGCGTAACCGACGTTGGCGGGAACGTTGTCCGGCATGTACAGCCGGTTGTTGTAGCTCGTCTGGTAACCGGGCAAGGTCACCAGACCCACCAGGGCGACCGCGATCGTCGCGCACAGAATGGGGGCTGGCCAGCGCACGATCGCCGTGCCGATGCGCCGCCACCGGCCGAACCCGATCGTGCGCGTCGGATCGAACAACCCGAAGCCACTTCCGACGGTCAGCACCGCCGGCACCAGCGTCAGGGCGATCAGCACCGAAATGAGCATGCCCACCGAGCAAGGCATGCCCATGGTCTGGAAGATCGGCATCCGGGTGAAGCTCAGGCACAACATGGCTCCGGCGATGGTCAAGCCGGAACCCAATACGACGGGAGCGACGCTGCGATAGGTGGTGAAATAGGCCGTCTGCCGATCTTCACCCGCCTGGCGCGCCTCTTGATAGCGGCCGAAGAAGAAGATCGCGTAGTCGGTGCCGGCGGCCATTGCCAGCGCCACCAGTAGGTTGACGGCGAACGTCGACAGTGGCATCCAGTTGTTGTTGGCGATGAAGGCGATGACCCCGCGAGCCGCGAAGACCTCGATCCCGACGGTGACCAGCAACAAAATGACGGTCGTGATCGAGCGGTACACCAGGAGCAACACGATGAAGATGATCAGGGCGCCGATCATGGTCATCTTCAGAATCGATCGGTCACCGGCGAGTTGCATATCGGAGAACAGCGCCGAGGGTCCGGTGACGTAAGCCTTGACCCCGGGAGGCGGTGGCGTTCGTGCGATGGCGTCGCGGACCGAGGCCACGGATTCCTGGCCCAGGGTGGTGCCCTGGTTGCCCGCCAGATTCAACTGCACATAGACGGCCTTGCCGTCCGGGCTCTGGGCGCCCGCCGCGGTGAGGCGATCGCCCCAGAGGTCCTGCACATGCTCGATATGCTTTGTGTCGCTTTTTAATTCACCAACGAGCTTGTCGTAGTAGGCGTGCGCCTTGTCGTCGAGCGGCTGTTGACCCTCCAGGACCAGCATCGCGAAGCTGTCCGAATCGGATTCCTTGAAGTCCCGGCCCATGCGCTGCATGGCCTGGACCGCCGGTGCGTCCTGGGGGGCCAGCGGCACCGAATGCTGTTGGCCCACAATCTCGAGCCGCGGCACCCCGAACGTCACCAGCAGGGTCAGCGCCACCCACCCGATGATGATGAACACCGCAAGGTGACGGATGTACCGCGCGAAGCGCGAAGGCCGGGGTGGGTGCGTGGTCATAAGGCCCTCGCCAGGCGCGCGTAGCAATTGCCCTGTGTCACAGTCTTCCCCACGGTCGCTGTTCCCATCCTGAAGTGGAAAGCCACCACTTATTGCGGCTGCTTCAGGAGCAGTGAACGCACCAATGGACGGGGGCCGGTGGACCGCAGCATGGCGCTGGCCGGGCGCGGGCGGACGCGCTGTGGCCACCAGAACCAGCGTCCCAGCAATGCGGCGACGGCCGGCGTCATGAACGCTCGCACAATCAGCGTGTCGAACAACAAGCCCAAGCCGATCGTCGTACCGACCTGGCCGATGCTGCGCAGATCGCTGACCACCATCGAGGCCATGGTGAACGCGAACACCAGGCCGGCGTTCGTCACGACCTTTCCGGTGCCGCCCATCGCACGGATGATGCCGGTGTGGATCCCGGCCCCGAGTTCCTCCTTCATGCGGGAGACGAGCAGCAGGTTGTAGTCAGAACCCACCGCCAACAACACGATCACCGAAGTGGACAGCACCGTCCAGTGCAGCTGCATGTGCAGTAGGTACTGCCAGACCAGCACCGATAGCCCGAAGGACGCGCCCAGTGACAGCAGAACCGTGCCGACGATCACCATGGCCGCGATGAAGCTTCGCGTCATGATCAGCATGATGATGAAGATGAGGCAGAGCGCGGATACGCCGGCGATCAAGAGGTCGAATTTGGATCCGTCCACCAGGTCCTTGGTAATCGCCGCGGTACCGGTGAGATAGATCTTGGCGTTCTCCAGGGGAGTGCCCTTGAGCGATTCCTCGGCCGCCGTCTTGATCTGTTCGACCCGCGACAGGCCCTCGGGTGTCGCCGGGTCGCCCCGCTGCGAGATGAGCAGGCGAACGTCTTTGCCGTCCGGCGACATGAACACCTTCTCGACCCGCTTGAAGGAGTCCGAGCCGTTGATGATGCCGGGCGGCAGATAGAACGAATCGTCGTTTCTCGAGGCATCGAAAGCCTGCCCCATGGCGCTGGGATCCTTTGCGCTCGAATCCATTTGGCCCATGACGCCGGACATGGTGCTGTGCATGGTCAGCATCATGTTGCGCATGCTCGACATGGTTTCGATCATCGGCGGGATCTGCATGACCAGCTCGGGCAGGATTGCGTCCAGCTGATCAAGGTTCTTCACCAGGTCGCCCAGCTTGTCACTGATCTCGTCGACGCCATCGATCGCGTCGAAAATGGATCGCAGCGAGAAGCAGATGGGAATATCGTAGCAGTGCTTTTCCCAGTAGAAATAGCTGCGCAGCGGGCGCCAGAAATCCTCGAAATCCGAAACGCGGTCTCGCAGATCCGAAGTGATGTCCTGCATTTCATGCGTCGTCTTGACCATGTGGTGCGTGGTGGCGACGAGCTCCTTCATCAGGTCCAGCATGTGCTGCATGATGCCGATCATCTTCCCCAGCTCGTTGGCCTGGGTGAGCATGTCGTCCATGCGGTCCTTCTGGAACGCCATGTTCTGCATCTGGCTTGCCTGACCCATGCTGACGATCCAGGGAATCGTCGTGTGCTGCAGCGGAACTCCCTCGGGGCGGGTCACGGTCTGCACGGTCGCGATTCCGGGAACGGCAAGAACGCCCTTGGCGAGTTTGTTGATGACCAGCATGTCCGTCGGATTGCGCAAATCGTGATCGGTCTCGATCAACAGAATCTCGGGCATCGACATGCGCTGGCCGGGGAAGTGCCGGGCCGCGGCCGCGTACCCGACGTTGGCGGGGATGCTGGCCGGAATGAATTTCTGGTCGTCGTAGCTGGGCCGGTAATTCGGCAGGGCCAACAGTCCGATCAGCGCTACGGCCAAGGACGCGATGAGGATGGGCGCCGGCCACCGGACGATCGCGGTTCCGATGCGTCGCCACCTGCGGGTCGAGAGCGCCCGCCGTGGCTCGAACAGACCGAACCGGGCTCCGGCGGCAATAAGGGCCGGCCCCAGTGTGATCGCCACCAGGACCGCGATCGAAATGCCGACGGCACAGGGGATGCCCAGCGGCTGGAAATAGGGGAGCCGGGTGAAGCTGAGGCAGAGCACCGCGCCGGCGATGGTCAACCCAGATGCCAACACAACCTTGGCGACGCCGTTGAACGTCGTATAGAAGGCTTCTTCGCGGCTTTCGCCGGCCTGCCGAGCCTCTTGATATCGGCCGACGAAGAAGATGCCGTAGTCGGTACCTGTCGCGATTACGGCGGCGACCAGTAGGTTGACGGCAAAAGTGGTGAGACCGACCAGCCCGAGATGCCCGATCAAGGCGACCATCCCGCGTGCGATCTGCAATTCCAGGCCGACGATCAGCAACAGCAGGATGACCGTGACAATCGAGCGATAGACGAGCAGCAACGTCAAAAAGATGACCGCGAGGCTGGCCAGCGTAACCAGGATGACGGTCTTTTGGCCCGCGATATTCATGTCCGCGACGATGGGCGCGGGCCCGGTGACATAGACCTTCAAGCCAGGCGGGGGCGAAGCCTCCTGCACGATCTTTCGGACCACCGCCACGGATTCGTCGCCCGCGGCCGCACCCTGATTGCCGTTCAGGTTCACCTGAACGTAGGCGGCTTTGCCGTCCTGGCTCTGCGCGGCACCGCGGGTCAGCGGATCACCCCAGAAGTTCTGGACGTGCTGCACATGCTTGGTATCGGCTTCCAGAAGCTTGACCAGGCGGTCGTAATACTTGTGCGCGTCGTCGCCGAGCTGCTGCTGGCCCTCCAGCAAGACCATCGCCAGCGCGCCGGAATTGGTCTCCTGGAAGTCCTGGCCGAGGCGCTCCATCGCCTTGAAGGACGGCGCACCCAACGGACTCAGCGATACCGCATTTTCCGCTTCGACCTGCTCCAGCGAAGGAACGCCGATGCTGATGAGGACGGCAATCGCGAGCCAGCCCAGAATAATAGGGACGGAAAGCCGATGGATCAGCCGCGCGATGCGTGGTCGCGCGGCCGGCTGGGTCTCCAATGGGGGCGCGCTCATGTGGCCGTCAACACGCAGTAGGTGAAGGCATTCAATTCGTGCGAGATCCTCTCGGCTTTGACGACACCGTCGACCACGATGCGGCAGCCGAGACTATCGCTATTGCCCTGCGCCACCACGTTGCCCACGATCGACGGCAACGTCGTCGAGATGTCGAACGTCCACGGCAGCTCGATGCCGTTGATGTGGTTCGGTTCGCCGTTGGCGTCAAAGTAGCTGATGTCGGCCATCGAGCCGGCAGGGCCGAAGACCTCGTACTTCACATGCTTGGGATTGAACGGCTTGGTGTCCTGCTGCCTGGATTCGGCGTACGACGGGCGCTTCTCGGAGCCGAAAACGCCATGCAACCGCGAGACGGTCATGCCGCCGGCGACGACGACAGCAACGATGACCAGCGGGATCCATAACCGGCCCAGGAAACCGAAAAGCCCGGGGCCCCTTTTTGTTTTCGGACGAGCCTTGGCAGGGCCGCGTTGCTGCTCGGGTCCGGTTGAAGATCGACGACCAAAGCCCAGGAAACCGCGATGGCTAATGTCTCGTCCTTCCGCGATGGTGTTGTCGGGCCGGGCCCGTACCTCCGATTCGACCACTGCACCCCCTTCAGCCGCACCGTCGCGCCCGCGCGGTGTTCGCCCCCGGCCATGCAACTACACATCGGCCGTGATCGCCCCAGGTGACGGCGCTCCGAATGCCAGGGCCGCCGCCGACCAGCCGTTTTTCTGTCACCTCTTGCGGGTCCCGCCCCCTCGGGGAGCGCGACCAGGTCTTGATGAGTAAACCACGGCAGTCGCTTCCGTATCAGTGCTTTGCCAACGCGATGCGGGATCGTAATGCCTATCGCGTGCGTAACGACATCTTGCTGGTCACGAGTCCGCCCGAAGACTCCCGAATCGGTGCAACGCCACCTAAGCACAACACACCGTACGTGTCACTGGCACAGATGGTTCAACGGCCCTCGAGGAGGCAGGGCCCGTTCGCCTCGTGGTGATTTTCCCGGTCACCGCGACTTCGGCTAAGCTGAGCGGCGACAAAGCACAATAATTTCATCGGCCTGAAGACCGTGCCTGCCCAACAGCGATATCTCGCAGTCAACGCCATTGAAGCAGGTCATCGCAGCGCTTTTCGGGGCATCGGGGCCCCGCCGCACACCACCGGATCGATGGCGTCAACAGCCTGCTAGGCCACACCGGGAACTTTGTCCAAACCACGGACGAGCACTCTGGGGCTCAACTATGGTTTGGACCTGTTCCACTCATGTCCACTTATGCATCCTGGAGAATTGTGAGCATCAATCCCTTCGACGACGACAACGGCAGCTTTTTCGTCTTGGTGAACGACGAGGAGCAACACAGCTTGTGGCCGGCCTTCGCCGATGTTCCAGCTGGCTGGCGAGTGGTACACGGGGAAGCCGACCGAGCTGCGTGTTTGGAGTACATCGAGCAGCATTGGCCTGACATTCGGCCGAAGAGCCTGCGCGACAAGCTCGCAACGGGTCGGGGTTTTGAGCAGTAAGCAGCAGGGGTATGGGGCGGGTGGCGGAGACTTGGGGGAGTCGATGGAGCGGGCAGATCGGGCACTTCCGCTAACGCGCGGTCAGCTTGACATCTGGTTGTCCCAAGAAGCCGGGTTCGCCGGCACCCAATGGCAGCTCGGTCTCCTGGTCAAAATCGACGGCACCGTCGACCACGACGCCCTCGAACGCGCAATCACCCAGGCGGTGGCCGAGGCCGAGCCGGGCAGGGTCTCGTTCTTCGAGGTCGACGGCCAGGTGGTGCAGAAGCCGGTCGACTACCCGCACGTCGAGCTGACGCTCGACGACTTGAGGGAGGCGCCCGACCCCGTACAGGAAGCCCGCGAGAGGGCTTCGGCGATCCAGCGCACGCCGATGGCGCTGAACGGTCAGCTCTTCAAATTCGTGCTGTTTCAAACGGGGCACGAGGAATTTTATTTGTTTGGTTGCTGCCACCACATCGCCATCGATGGTCTGGGCATGGCCCTGGTTTGCCGCCGAGTGGCCACCATCTATTCGGCAATGGTGGCCGGGAAGCCGATCCCCGACGCCTACTTCGGGTCGGCGCAGGACCTGGTCGATCTCGAGTCGAGCTACGAAGCCTCCGACGACTACGCCGAAGACAAGGCCTACTGGAGCGAGCACCTGCCGCCGGAGAGCGGGCCGGTCGACCGACTGCCCACCGCCGCGGGGGAACAAGACCATTACTCGCCGTCCGCGTCGGTGCAGCTGGACCCCTCGGTTGCCAACCGGATCAAGGAGTTGTCCAAGAAGCTGGCCATTCGCCGGTTCTCGGTCACCACCGCCGCGTGCGCCCTGCTGGTGCGCGGGTGGTCCGGCAGCGGTTCGGAGGTGGCGCTCGACTTCCCGGTCAGCCGGCGGGTGCGTCCCGAATCGAAGACGCTGCCCGCGATGCTCGCCGGCGTGGTGCCGCTGGTCCTGTCGACGGAGCCCCAGTCGACCGTCGCCGATTTCTGCAAGCACGTCGACAAGCGGATCCGCGAGCTCTTGCAGCACCAGCGCTTCCCGGTGCACACCCTGGAGGGTGACGGGCTGCGCCAAGCGCCGAATCGGGTGGGCATCAACTTCATCCCGTCCCGCCTGACGCTGGACCTCGCCGGCTCCCCGGCGACCGCGTCGTACACCAACCACGGGCCGGTCGGGCACTTCGGGCTGTTCTTCCTCGGCGCCGGTGACCAGCTGTTCCTCAGCACCGCGGGCCCGGGCCAACCGTTCGCGAGCTTCGGCGTCGCCGACCTGGCCGGCCGGCTGCAGCAGATCCTCGAGGAGATGACCGCCGACCCGGACCGGCCGCTGTCTTCGATCGATCTGCTGACCCCCGACGAGCCCGCCCGCCTCGACGAGTGGAGCAACCGGCCGGCGCTGCACGAGCCGGTGCCCGACCCCGTGTCGATTCCCCAGGCTTTCGCCGAGCACGTGCAGAACACGCCCGACGCGGTGGCGGTGACCTTCGGCGACCGCGCCCTGACCTTCGCCGAACTCGACGAGACCTCCAACCGGTTGGGGCATCTGCTCGCCGGTCACGGCATCGGCCCGGGTGACTGCGTGGCGGTGCTGTTCCCCCGCTGCGCCGACGCCATCGTCTCGATGCTGGCGGTGCTCAAGACCGGCGCGGCCTACGTGCCGATCGACCCGGCGCACGCGTCGTCCCGGATGGACTTCGTGATCGAAGACGCGGGCCCCAGCGCGGTGATCACCACCGCGGAGCTGCGCTCACGGCTCGACGACCACGACGTCCTGGTTGTCGACGTCCACGACCCGTCCGTCGACAGCCAGCCCGGCACCGCGCTGCCGCTGCCGGCGCCCGAGAACACCGCGTACATCATCTACACCTCCGGAACCACCGGAACCCCCAAAGGCGTTGCGATTCCTCATCTCAACGTCACCTGGCTGATCGAGTCGCTCGACGCCGGCCTGCCCAAGGGCAACGTGTGGACCCAATGCCACTCGGCGGCCTTCGACTTCTCGGTCTGGGAGATCTTCGGCGCGCTGCTGCGGGGCAGGCGGCTGCTGATCGTGCCCGAATCGGTGGCGTCCTCCCCGCAGGATCTGCACGCGCTGCTGGTCGCGGAGAAAGTCAGCGTGCTGACCCAGACCCCGTCGGCCGTGGCGATGCTGCCGGCCGACGACCTGGAGTCCACCGCGTTGGTGGTGGCCGGTGAGGCCTGCCCGACCGACGTGGTCGATCGGTGGGCGGCGCCCGGACGCGTGATGCTCGATGCGTACGGCCCGACGGAGACCACGGTGTGCGCGTCGATCAGCACGCCGTTGACGGCGGGGTCCTCGGTGGTGCCGATTGGCTCCCCGATAGCCGGCGCGGCGATGTTCGTGCTCGACAAATGGCTGCAGCCGGTGCCCGCCGGCGTGGTCGGCGAGCTGTACCTGGCGGGCCGCGGCGTCGGACACGGCTATGTGCGCCGGGCCGGGCTCACCTCAACGCGGTTCGTGGCCAACCCCTTTGGCGGTCCCGGCGCGCGGATGTACCGCACCGGCGACCTGGTGTGCTGGGGCCCGGACGGCCAGCTGCAGTACCTGGGCCGCGCCGACGAGCAGGTCAAGATCCGCGGCTACCGCATCGAGCTCGGCGAGATCCAGGCCGTGTTGGCCGGCCTCGACGGAGTGGACCAGGCCGCGGTGATCGCCCGCGAGGACCGCCCCGGCGACAAGCGGCTGGTCGGCTACATCACCGGCACCGCCGACCCGGCCGCGCTGCGCGCGCAGTTGGCCGACAAGCTTCCGCCCTATATGGTCCCGACCGCGGTGATGGTATTGGACACCCTGCCGCTGACCGGCAACGGCAAGCTCGACAAGCGCGCCCTGCCCTCGCCCGAGTACGCCGCGAGTGAATATCGCGCCCCGGCCGACGCCATCGAGGAGATCCTGGCCGATATCTACGCCCAGGTGCTGGGCGTGGAACGCGTCGGCGTCGACGACTCCTTCTTCGACCTCGGCGGCGACAGCATCCTGTCGATGCAGGTGGTGTCGCGGGCCCGCGCGGCCGGCGTGATCTGCCGCCCGCGCGACATTTTCGTGGAGCAGACGGTGGCCCGCCTGGCGCGGGTGTCCGAGGTCGCCGCCGACGGCGAGCTCGGCGCGGTCGATGAGGGAATCGGGCCCGTGGTGGCCACCCCGATCATGCGCTGGCTGCAGACCATCGACGGCCCCATCGACGAGTTCAACCAGACCATGGTGCTGGCGGCACCGGCCGGCGTCACCTCCGACGACGTCGTCGTCGTGCTGCAGGCGCTGCTCGACCGCCACCCCATGTTGCGGCTGCGCGTACAGGACGACGGCGCGGGCGGTTGGTCCCTCGAGGCGCCCGAGGCGGGCTCGGTGCAGGCCGGCGGCTGCGTGCGTGCGGTCGACACGTTGACCGACGCCGCGCTCATCGAGGCTCGCGGCCGGCTCAATATCGCCGACGGGCTACTGCTGAGCGCGGTATGGGCAAGCGCGACAAACCAATTGGCGTTGGTCATTCACCACCTCGCCGTCGACGGCGTGTCGTGGCGGACCCTGATCGAAGACCTCAACATCGCCTGGGCCCAGCATCACAGCGGCCAACCGGTGGAACTGCCGGTGCCCGGAACGTCTTTCGCCCGGTGGTCTGCGCTGCTGGCCGACTACGCGCAGACTCCGGCGGTGGCCGCGCAGGCCGACGCGTGGCGGCAGGTGGCAGCCACGCCGGCGGCATTGCCCGCGGCCCAGCCCGGGGACACCTACGCGACGGCCGGTCAGTTGTCGGCATCGTTGGATGTCGACACGACCCGGCTGCTGTTGGGGGAGGTGCCCGCGGCGTTTCACGCTGGGGTGCAAGACATTCTGTTGATCGCGTTCGGCTTGGCGTTCACCGAATTCCTGGGTGAGGCCGCGCCGATCGGTATCGACATCGAAGGGCACGGCCGCCACGAAGAGGTGACCTCACGCGTTGACCTGTCGCGCACGGTGGGCTGGTTCACCACCAAATACCCTGCGGCGCTGAAGATCAACGGCCCCCTCAAGTGGTCGCAGGTGGTCGCCGGTGAGGCCGCACTGGGTGCGGTGATCAAGGACGCCAAGGAGCAGCTGCGCGCTCTGCCCGACGGCCTGACCTACGGACTGTTGCGCTACCTGAACGACGACGTCGACCTGCAGGGCGCAGACCCGGTGATCGGGTTCAACTACCTGGGCCGGCTGGCCGCGGGAGCCGACCTTTCCGAGGACCTGTGGCGGGTCAGCGAGGACAGCCTGTCGTCGGCGGCCGTGGCCACCGCGGTGGCAATGCCGTTGGCGCACACCGTGGAACTCAACGCCGGCACCATGGACACCGAGGCCGGCCCGCACCTGCACGCCAACTGGAGGTGGGCGCCGTCTGCGCTGACCGACGAGCAGGTAAACCGGTTGAGCCAGTTGTGGTTTGACGCGCTCGCCGGTATCTGCGCGCACGTGCGCGGCGGTGGTGGCGGGTTGACACCGTCCGACATCGCCCCCGCCCGACTGGACCAGCAGCAGATCGACGAGCTCTGCCGTGCGCACCAGATCGCCGACGTGTTGCCGCTCAGCCCCGTTCAGCAGGGGTTGCTCTTCCACACCGGCTTCGCGCAGGAACTGGAAGACCTCTACGCGGTGCAGCTCGGCATCACCGTGAGCGGTTCCCTTGACGCGCAACGGCTTCGCGAGGCGGTGCAGACAGTCGTCAACCGCCACCCCAACCTGGCGGCCCGCTTCATCGACGAATTCGGTGAGCCGGTGCAGATCATCCCGGCCAAGCCGGTGATGGCGTGGAACCACGTCGAGCTCGACGGCGGCGATGTCGACGCGGAGGTCGAGCAGCTCGCCGCGGCCGAACGCACCGCGGTCTGCGACCTGGCCGGCGAATCCCCGTTCCGCGCGGCGTTGATCCGCACCGCGCCCGACCGGCACCGGTTTGTGCTGACCATTCACCACATCGTCATCGACGGCTGGTCGCTGCCGGTCCTGATGCGCGAAGTGTTCGCCGGCTACTACGGCGAGCGGCTGCCCGCGGCGCCGTCGTACCGCAGTTACCTGATGTGGCTGGCCGCGCAGGATCGTCTTGGCGCCCAAGCGGCTTGGGCCGAGGCGCTCGCCGGATTCGAAGCCCCCACGCTGGTGGCGCCGCCGGGCAAGATCGGCCGTCGCGCCGTCGCCACCTACACGGTTTCGGCGGACACCACCCGCGCGCTGAGCGAACTGGCCCGCTCCAGCCGCACCACCGTCAGCACCGTGCTGCAGGGCGCGTGGGCGCAACTGTTGACGTGGCTGACCGGCCAGCACGACGTGGCCTTCGGCACCGCGGTCTCGGGCCGGCCCACCGAACTGGCCGGCGCGGACGCCATGGTCGGCTTGCTGATCAACACCGTGCCGGTGCGCGCCGACATCGCCGCGGCCACCACCGTCGCCGACCTGCTGGAGCAGCTGCAGCGCGCCCACGCCGAAACGCTCGAGCATGAACACTTGGCGCTCAACGAGATTCATCGCGCCACCGGGCACGACCAACTGTTCGACACGCTGTTCCTGTACGAGAACTACCCGATCGACGCCGGTGCGCTGCTCGGCGTCAACGAGCTGGCCGTCACCGAGTTCAGCAGCCGCGAGTTCAACCACTACCCGCTTTCCGTGGTGGCCACGCCCGGGCACGAGCTGAGCCTGCGCGTCGAGTACGACACCGAGGTGTTCGATGCCTCCGGCGTCGAAACCCTGATCGACCGGTTGCGTCAGGTGATGGCGGCGATGGCCGCCGATCCCGCGCAACGGCTTTCGTCGATCGATCTGCTCGACGCCGCCGAGCACGAGCGGCTCGACGCCTGGGGTAACCGGGCCATGCTGACCCAGCGGCGGCGGGCACCCGCGTCCATTCCGGCGTTGTTCGCCGCCCAGGTGGGCCGCGCCGCCGACGCCGTGGCTATCACCTGCGGCGAGCGGTCCTGGACCTACCGCGAGGTCGAAGAGTCGGCAAACCGGTTGGCGCACTTGCTTTCTGAGCGGGGCGCCGGGCCGGGCCAGCGGGTCGCGGTGGTGATCCCACGCTCGGCCGAAGCGGTGATGGCGATCTTCGCCGTCCTGAAGACCGGGGCGGCGTATGTGCCGATCGACCCGAGCGTGCCGGCGGCGCGGTTGGAGTTCGTGCTCGGTGATGCCGCGCCGATCGCCGCGGTGACCACCGCCGAGGTGCGGCCACAGCTGGACGGCTTCGAAGGCCTGATCATCGACATCGACGACCCCGCCGTGGGCAGCCAGCCCACGACGGCCCTGCCGGTGCCGGCCCCGGAGAACATCGCCTACATCATCTACACCTCGGGAACCACCGGAACCCCCAAGGGCGTGGCCATCCCGCACCACAACGTGACGTTGTTGCTGGAGACACTGGATGCTCAGCTCGGGTTGGGCCAGGTGTGGACGCAATGTCACTCGCTGGCGTTTGACTTCTCGGTGTGGGAAGTCTTCGGGTCGCTGCTGTATGGCGGGCGTCTGGTGATCGTGCCGGATGCCGTGGTGCGTTCGGCTGAAGACCTGCACGCGTTGTTGGTTCGCGAGCAGGTGAGTGTGCTCAGCCAGACACCGTCGGCGTTCTACGCGCTGCAGAGCGCCGATGCGCTGGCGCCCGAGCTGGGCGAGCAGCTGAAGTTGCAGACGGTGGTCTTCGGTGGTGAGGCGCTCGAGCCGCACCGGTTGTCGACGTGGCTGCACCGCCACCCCGGCCTGCCCCGGATGATCAATATGTATGGCATCACCGAGACGACGGTGCACGCCTCGTTCCGGGAGATCGTCGACGGTGACGTCGACAGCAACGTCAGTCCCATCGGGGTGCCGCTGGCCAACCTCGCCTTCTTCGTGCTGGACGGCTGGCTGCGCCAGGTGCCCGTCGGCGTGGTCGGTGAGCTGTACGTCGCGGGCGGCGGGCTGGCCACCGGCTATGTCGGGCGGCCCGGCCTGTCGGCCACCCGCTTCGTGGCGTGCCCGTATGGGGCGCCCGGCGCGCGGATGTATCGCACCGGTGACCTGGTCCGCTGGGGCGCCGACGGCCAGCTGCAATACATGGGCCGCGCCGACGAGCAGGTCAAGATCCGCGGCTACCGCATCGAACTCGGCGAAATCCAGGTCGCCCTCGCGTCGCTGTCGGGGGTAGAGCACGCGGCGGTGATCGCCCGCGAGGACCGCCCCGGCGACAAGCGGCTGGTGGGCTACATCACCGGCACCGCCGACCCGGCCGAGGTCCGCGCCCAGCTCAGCGAGCGGTTGCCGAGCTACATGGTGCCCTCGGCGGTGGTGGTCCTCGAGGCGTTGCCGCTGACGGTCAACGGCAAGCTGGACACCCGCGCGCTGCCGGCGCCGGAATACTCCGACGCCGACCGCTACCGCGCCCCGGTGAGTGCGATCGAGGAGATCCTGGCCGGCATCTACGCCCAGGTGCTCGGCGTGGAACGCGTCGGCGTCGACGACTCCTTCTTCGACCTCGGCGGCGACAGCATCCTGTCGATGCAGGTGGTGGCCCGCGCCCGCGCGGCCGGGGTGGTGTGCCGCCCGCGCGACGTCTTCGTCGAGCAGACGGTGGCCCGGTTGGCGCGCGTCGCCACGGTGGCCAGCGGCGACGACGACGTGGTCGACGAGGGGCTCGGGCCGGTGGTGGCCACGCCGATCATGCGGTGGCTGCAGGACATGGACGGCCCCGTCGAGCAGTTCAACCAGACCATGGTGCTCGCGGCGCCCGCGGAGGTCACCTTCGACGACGTGCCGGTGGTGGTGCAGGCGCTGCTGGATCGGCACGCGATGCTGCGGCTGCGCGTCGAGGACGACGGCGTCGGCGGCTGGTCGCTCGAGGTGCCCGAGGTGGGCTCGATCCAGGCCGGCGACTGCGTGGAGTCGGTCGATGTGCTGTCCGAGGCGGCGCTGGTCGACGCGCGGTCGCGGCTGAACCTGGCCGACGGCGTGTTGGTGCGTGCCGTATGGGCAAGCGCGACAAACCAATTGGCGTTGATCATCCACCACCTGGCGGTGGATGGCGTGTCGTGGCGGACCCTGATCGAGGACCTCAACATCGCCTGGGCGCAGCACCACAGCGGGCAGCCGGTGGCCCTGCCGGTGGGCGGGACCTCGTTCGCCCGGTGGTCGTCGCTGCTGGACGAGTACGCGCGGCGCCCCGAGGTGGTCGAGCGGCTGGAGGAGTGGCGGCAGGTGGCCGCAGTGCCGGCGGTGTTGCCGCAGGCCCAGCCCGAGGACACGTATGTGACGGCCGGGCAGTTCTCGGCGTCGCTGGACGTCGAGACGACGCGGCTGCTGCTCAGCGAGGTGCCCGCGGCGTTCCACGCCGGCGTGCAAGACATTCTGTTGATCGCCTTCGGACTGGCCTGGACCCAGTTCGTGGGCACCGGCGCGCCGATCGCCATCGACGTGGAGGGTCACGGACGCAACGAGGAACTGGGCCCGCAGGTGGACCTGTCGCGCACGGTCGGCTGGTTCACCGCGAAGTACCCGGTGTCGCTGCGGGTCGGTGGGCTGTCCTGGGGGCAGGTCGTCGGCGGGGACGCGGCGCTGGATGGGCTGGTCAAGGACGCCAAGGAACAACTGCGCGCCCTGCCGGACGGCTTGACCTACGGATTGCTGCGCTATCTGAATCCCGAAGCGGCACTGGATGATCCGGATCCGGTCATCAGCTTCAACTATCTGGGTCGGCTCGGCGGCGGCGCCGCCGACTTGTCCGCCGAGCTGTGGCAGCTGGCCCCCGACAGCTTCGCGCTGGCCGGCGCGGCGGGCGCGGTGGCGCTGCCGTTGCCGCACACGGTGGAGCTCAACGCCGGCACCATGGACACCGCGGAGGGGCCGCACCTGCAGGCCAACTGGACCTGGGCGCTCTCGGCGCTGGACGAGAAGCAGATCAGCCGGCTCAGCGAGCTGTGGTTCGACGCGCTCGCCGGCATCTGCGCGCACGTGCGTAACGGCGGCGGCGGGTTGACCCCGTCCGACGTCGCGCCCGCCCGCCTGAGCCAGCGCGACCTCGACGAACTGCAGCAGCGGTACCGGATGGCCGACGTGTTGCCACTGACGCCGTTGCAGCAGGGGCTGTTGTTCCACACCGGCACCGCCCAGGGTGGCGAAGAATCCGAAGACCTCTATGCCGTGCAGCTCGACATCTCGGTCACCGGTGCCATCGACCCCGAGCGGCTGCGCCAAGCGGTGCACGCCGTCATCACGCGCCATCCCAACGTGGTGGCCAGCTTCCTGGAGGACTTCGGGGAGCCGGTGCAGGTTCTCTCGGCCGACCCGGAGCTGGCCTGGCAGTACGTCGAGCTGGACGCCGGCGACGACATCGAAGCACAGGTGGACCGGTTGTCCACCGCCGAACGCGTCGCCGTCTGCGATCTGGCCGGTCAGCCCCCGTTCCGGGGCACCTTGATCCGCACCGCGGAGAACACCTACCGCTTCGTGCTCACCAACCACCACATCGTGCTCGACGGCTGGTCCAAGCCGCTCCTGCTGCAGGAGATCTTTGCCAGCTACTTCGGGGTGCGGCTACCGGCGCCAGTGCCGTATCGCAGCTTCATCACCTGGTTGTCGGAGCAGGATCGGGCCGCCGCGCAGGCCGCGTGGCGCGAGGTGCTCGAGGGCTTCGAGACCCCCACGCTGGTGGGACCGTCGGGCCGCACCGGGCTCGGCCCGCGCGGCGTCGCCGAGTTCGCAGTGTCCGCCGAGACCAGTCGTTTGCTCGGCGAATTGGCCCGTTCGTGCCGTACGACGGTCAGCACGGTGTTGCAGGCCGCCTGGGCGCAGTTGCTGATGTGGCTTACCGGGCAGCACGATGTGGTGTTCGGCACAGCGGTTTCGGGCCGACCGACGGAATTGGCCGGATCCGACGCGATGGTGGGCCTTTTGATCAACACCGTTCCGGTGCGAGCCACGATCGGCGCCGAAACCACCATCGCCGACCTGCTTGACCAGCTGCAACGCGCTTACACCAATACTCTGGACCACCAGCATTTAGCACTGAATGAAATCCATCGTGTAACGGGACACGACCAAATCTTCGACACAATGTTCGTGTACGAGAACTATCCCATCGATACTGCCGCGCTATCGGCCGTGGACGAGTTAACTATTAGTGGATTCACGAATCGGGAATACAACCACTACCCGCTTTCGGTGCAAGCTGTGCCAGGCCACGAAATAGGTCTTCGCGTCGAGTTCGATACGGACGTGTTTGGCGAGGCGAGGATCGAGAAGCTAGTTGAGCGATTTCGGCGGGTGCTGGAAGCCATGACCGTGGACTTGGAGGAGCAGTCATGACCGTCGGTGCGGGACGGCGATTGTTGTCGATCGATCTGCTGGACGGCGGCGAGCACGACCGACTCGATGAGTGGGGTAACCGCGCGGTCTTGACCAAGCCGGTCAAATCTCCGAAATCGATCCCCGAGGTGTTCGCGACGCAGGTGGCGCGTGACCCTCAGGCCGTGGCGCTGACGTTCGGCGATCGCTCGCTGACCTATCGCGAGCTCGACGAGGCCGCCAACCGCCTCGCGCACCTGCTGGCCGAGCAGGGCGCGCGCCCGGGCGAATGCGTCGCGTTGCTGTTCTCGCGTTCGGCCGAGGCGATCATCTCGATCCTCGCGGTGCTCAAGACCGGGGCCGCCTACCTCCCCATCGACCCGGCGCTGCCGTCCGCGCGCATGGAATTCATGCTCGGCGACGCCACGCCGATCGCGGTGGTGACCACGGCCGGCCTGCGCACCCGGCTGGACGGATTCGACCTGCCCGTCATCGACGTCGACGAAGCCGCGGCGGACGGCCAGCCCAGCAGCGAGCTGCCGGGGCCGGCGCCCGAGGACATCGCGTACATGATCTACACCTCGGGCACCACGGGAACCCCCAAGGGCGTCGCGGTCACCCACCGCAACGTGACCGAGTTCCTGCGGACGTTGCACGCCGATCTGCCGACCGGGCCGGGGAAGGTCTGGTCGCAGTGGCACTCGCTGGTCTTCGACGTCTCCGTCTGGGAGATCTGGGGTGCGCTGCTGCACGGCGGCCGCCTGGTGGTGGTGCCCGAGTCGGTTGCCGGCTCACCCGATGAGCTGCACGCCCTGCTGGTCGCCGAGAAGGTCAACGTACTGAGCCAGACGCCGTCCGCGGTCGGCATGCTCTCGCCGGAGGGCCTGGACGGCACCGCCCTGGTGGTGGCCGGTGAAGCCTGCCCGGCCGAGGTGGTCGACCGGTGGGCGCCGGGACGGGTGATGATCAACGCCTACGGCCCGACCGAGGCCACCGTGTACGCCGCGATGAGCACGCCGCTCGCGGGCGACTCCGGGGCCCCGCCGATCGGCTCGCCGGTTCCCGGCGCGGCGCTGTTCGTGCTGGACAAGTGGCTGCGGCCCGCGCCCGAAGGCGTGGTCGGTGAGCTGTATGTGGCCGGCCGTGGCGTCGCCACCGGCTATGCCCGTCGGTCCGGATTGACGGCCTCGCGCTTCGTGGCCTGCCCGTTCGGGGGGCCGGGCGCGCGGATGTACCGCACCGGTGACCTCGTCCGCTGGGGCGCCGACGGCCAGTTGCAATACCTGGGCCGCGCCGACGAGCAGGTCAAGATCCGCGGCTACCGCATCGAACTCGGCGAGATCCAGTCGGCGCTGGCCGCGCTGGACGGCGTGGATCAGGCGGCGGTGATCGCCCGCGAGGACCGCCCCGGCGACAAGCGCCTGGTGGGTTACATCACCGGGACCGCCGACCCGACCGAGCTGCGCACTCAGCTGGGCAAGCGGCTGCCTGCCTACATGGTCCCGGCCGCGGTCGTGGTGCTGGAAAGCCTGCCGCTGACGGTCAACGGCAAGCTGGACAAGCGCGCGCTGCCCGCGCCCGAGTACCACAAGCGCGGCGGCCAGTACCGCGCCCCCAGCAACCACACCGAGGAGATCCTGGCCGGCATCTACGCCCAGGTGCTGGGGGTGGAACGCGTCGGCGTCGACGACTCGTTCTTCGATCTGGGCGGCGACAGCATCCTGTCGATGCAGGTGGTGGCCCGCGCCCGCGCGGCCGGGGTGGTGTGCCGCCCGCGCGACGTCTTCGTCGAGCAGACCGTCGCCCGGCTGGCCCGGGTTGCCACCGACGGTGCCGATGCGGACGACGTGGTCGACGAGGGGATCGGACCGGTGCTGGCCACCCCGATCATGCACTGGCTGCAAACCGTGCAGGGCCCGATCGACGACTTCAACCAGACCATGGTGCTGGCCGCGCCCGCGGGCGTGACCGCCGACGACGTCGTCGTCGTGCTGCAGGCCCTGCTGGACCGGCACCCCATGCTGCGGCTGCGCGTCGAGGACGACGGCGAGGGCGGCTGGTCGCTGCACGCGCCCGAACCGGGCACCGTGCAGGCCGGCGACTGCCTGCAGACGGTCGACGAGCTGTCCGACGCCACTCTGGTGGCGGCCCGGTCCCGGCTGAACCCGGGCGCCGGAATCATGGTGAGCGCCGTCTGGGCAAGCGAGACAAGCCAATTGGCGTTGATCATCCACCACGTGGCCGTCGACGGTGTGTCGTGGCGGACCCTGATCGAGGACCTCAACATCGCCTGGGCGCAGCACCACAGCGGCCAGCCGGTGGCGCTGCCCGCCGGCGGCACCTCATTCGCCCGCTGGTCTTCGCTGCTCGCCGAGCACGCGTTGAGCCCCGAGGTGGTCGAACAGGCCGACGCCTGGCGCGAGGTCGTCGCCACCCCGGCCGTGCTGCCCGCGGTGCGCCCCGAGGAGGACACCTACCAGACCGCCGAGCAGCTCTCGGTGTCGCTGGACGTCGAGACCACCCGGCTGCTGCTGGGCGAGGTCCCCGCGGCGTTCCACGCCGGCGTGCAGGACATCCTGTTGATCGCGTTCGGGATGGCCTGGACGCAGTTCCTGGGTAACAGCACGCCGATCGGCATCGACGTCGAGGGTCACGGCCGCCAGGAAGAGCTGGGCCCGCACGTCGACCTGTCCCGCACCGTCGGCTGGTTCACCACCAAATACCCGGTGTCGTTGACGGTCGACGGCCTGGACTGGGCGAACGTGGTCGCCGGCGACGACGCGCTGGGCGCGGCGGTCAAGGCCACCAAGGAGCAGCTGCGTGCCCTGCCCGACGGGCTGACCTACGGCCTGCTGCGCTACCTGAACCCCGACATCGACCTGGGTGGAACCGATCCGGTGATCGGGTTCAACTACCTGGGACGGCTCGGCGCGGCCGCCGACCTGCCCGGCGAGTTGTGGCGGCTGAGCCCCGACAGCCTGTCGCTGAGCGGCGCGGCCGCAGCGGTCGCGATGCCGCTGATGCACACCGTCGACCTCAACGCCGGCACCATGGACACCGAGGAAGGTCCGCAGCTACACGCCAACTGGACGTGGGCGGCCTCGGCGATGGGCCGCGAGCAGATCAGCCGGCTCAGCCAGCTGTGGTTCGAGGCCCTGACCGGGATCTGCGCCCACGTGCAGGGTGGCGGCGGCGGCCTGACCCCGTCCGACATCGCGCCCGCGCGGCTGAACCAGCGCCAGATCGACGAGCTGAGCAAGCAGCACCAGGTCGCCGACATCCTGCCGCTGACCCCGTTGCAGCAGGGCCTGCTGTTCCACGCCAGCTTCGCGCAGGACCCGGGCGACGACGTCTACGCGGTGCAGCTCGGCATCACCGTGACCGGCGAGCTGGACTCGCACCGCCTGCACGACGCGGTGCACACCGTGGTCAACCGCCACCCCAACCTGGCGGCCCGGTTCTGCCCGCAGTTCGGCGAGCCCGTCCAGGTCATCCCGGCCGACCCGGTCATGGCCTGGCGGTACATCCAGCTGGGCGCCGAGGATGTGGACCCCGAGCAGCGGGTCGAGGAGCTGTGCGCCGCCGAACGCGCCGCGGTCAGCGATCTGGCCAACCGGCCGGCGTTCCGCGCCGCGCTGATCCGCACCGCGGACAACCGGTACCGGTTCGTGCTGACCAACCACCACATCGTCATGGACGGCTGGTCGCTGCCCATCCTGCTGCGCGAGATCCTCGCCAACTACTACGGGGACCAGCTGCCGGCGCCGGCCACCTACCGCAGCTACCTGACCTGGCTGGCCAGCCAGGATCGCACCGCCGCCCAGGCCGCGTGGCGTCAGGTGCTCGACGGATTCGACACCCCCACCCTGGTGGGCCCGGCAGGCCGGATGCGGCTGGGCCGGCGGGCCGTCGAGTCCTACCGGCTGTCCGCGGAGACCACGCGCGCCCTGGGCGAGCTGGCCCGCACCTGCCACACCACCGTCAACACCGTGCTGCAGGCCGCGTGGGCGCAGCTGCTGATGCGGCTGACCGGCCAGCATGACGTCGCGTTCGGCACCGCGGTGTCGGGCCGGCCGGCCGACCTGATCGGCGCCGAGTCCATGGTGGGTCTGCTGATCAACACCGTTCCGGTGCGGGCCAGCATCACCGCGGAGACCACCGTCGCCGACGTGCTGGACCAGCTGCAGCAACACCACAACGACACCCTGGAACACGAGCACCTGGCGCTGAGCGACATCCACCATGTGACCGGTCACGACGCGCTGTTCGACACGTTGTTCCTGTACGAGAACTATCCGATCGACACCAGCGTGCCGTTGGGCTTCCACGAGCTGGCCATCACCGATGTCACCAACCGCGAGTACAACCACTACCCGCTGTCAGTGATGGCGCTGCCGGGCCGGGAACTGGGCCTGCGCGTCGAGTTCGACACCGACGTGTTCGACGCGGCCGGCATCGAGAAGCTGACCGAGAGGTTCCAGCGGGTGCTGTCGGAGATGACGGCCGATCCGACCCGACGGCTGATGTCGCTGGACGTCGTCGACGAGCACGAGCACGTCTGGCTCGACGAGCGCGGCAACCGTGCGGTGCTGAGCCAGCCGCCGACCGCCAAGTCGATCCCCGCGATGTTCGCCGCCCAGGTGGCCAGCACCCCGGACGCGCCGGCGCTGACCTTCGACGGCAGCACGATGACCTACCGGGAGCTCGACGAGGCCGCCAACCGGATGGCGCACCTGCTGACCGAAGAGGGCGCCGGTCCGGGCGAGCGGGTCGCGCTGCTGTTCTCGCGGTCCGCCGACGCGATCGTCGCCATCCTTGCGGTGCTCAAGACCGGGGCGGCGTACCTGCCGATCGACCCGGCGCTGCCGGCTGCCCGGATTGAATTCCTGCTCACCGACGCCGAGCCGGTCGCCGTCGTCACCACCTCGGCGCTGCGGGAGCGTCTGGACGGCGCCAGCCCGACGGTCATCGACGTCGACGACCCGGCGCTGGCCAACCAGCCCGGCACGGCGCTGCCGATGCCGTCGTCGGACAACATCGCCTACGTGATCTACACCTCGGGAACCACCGGTGTCCCCAAGGGCGTGGCCGTCACGCACGCGAACGTCGCGCAGTTGGTGGAGACGCTGCACGCCGACCTGCCGGAGGCGGGAGTCTGGGCGCAGTGGCACTCACTGGTGTTCGACGTCTCGGTGCACGAGATCTGGGGCGCCCTGCTGCACGGCGGCCGCCTGGTGGTGGTGCCCGAGTCGGTCGCGGCCGCGCCCGACGAGCTACACGCGCTGCTGGTCGCCGAGCAGGTCACCGTGCTGAGCCAGACCCCGTCGGCGGTTGGCATGCTCTCGCCCGAGGGCCTGGAGTCGACTGCGCTGGTGGTTGCCGGTGAGGCCTGCCCGGTCGAGGTCGTCGACCGGTGGGCGCCCGGACGCGTGATGATCAACGCCTACGGCCCGACTGAGGCCACGGTCTACGCGGCCATGAGCGCGCCGCTGAAGAGCGGCACGGGATCGGCGCCCATCGGTTCGCCGGTGCCGCGCGCCGCGCTGTTCGTGCTGGACCGGTGGCTGCGCCCGGCGCCCGAGGGTGTCGTCGGCGAGCTGTACATCGCCGGTCACGGTGTGGCGACCGGGTATTCGCGCCGGCCCGGCCTGACGGCGGGGCGCTTCGTCGCCTGCCCGTTCGGCAGCCCGGGTTCGCGGATGTATCGCACCGGCGACCTGGTCCGCTGGGGCCGCGACGGTCAGCTCGAGTACCTGGGCCGCGCCGACGAGCAGGTCAAGCTGCGCGGCTACCGCATCGAGCTCGGTGAGGTGCAGGCCGCCCTGGCCGCGCTCGACGGCGTCGAGCAGGCCGCGGTGATCGCCCGCGAGGACCGTCCCGGCGACAAGCGCCTGGTCGGCTACATCACCGGAACCGCCGACCCGGTCGGCATCCGCGTCCAGCTGGCCGACCGGCTGCCCGCCTACATGGTGCCCGCCGCGGTGGTGGTGTTGGACGCGCTGCCGCTGACGGTCAACGGCAAGCTGGACAGGCGCGCCCTGCCCGCACCGGAGTACCAGAAGCGCGGCGGTGAGTACGTCGCGCCGGCCGACCCCACCGAAGAGATCGTCGCCGACATCTTCGCCCGCGTCCTCGGCATGGACCGGGTGTCGGTCGAGGACTCCTTCTTCGAGCTGGGCGGGGACTCGCTGTCCGCGATGCGGGTGATCGCCGAGATCAACACCGCCGTCGATGGCGCGCTGTCGGTGCGCACCCTGTTCGACTCGCAGTCGGTCCGCAGCCTGAGCCAGCGGATCACCAGTGGGGCCGACACCGAGGGCGCCGCCGGACCCGGCTTTGCGGCGGTGCACGGCGCCGACGCCAAGGAGGTGCACGCCCGCGACCTCACCCTGGACAAGTTCATCGACGCGACGACGCTGTCGACCGCGCCGACGCTGCCCGGTCCGAGCGCCGAGGTCCGGACGGTCCTGCTGACCGGTGCGACCGGGTTCCTGGGCCGCTACCTGGTGCTCGAATGGCTCGAGCAGCTGGAAGTCGTGGGCGGCAAGCTGATCTGCCTGGTGCGGGCCAAGTCCGACGAGGACGCGTGGGCCCGGTTGGAGAAGACCTTCAACAGCGGCGACCCGGAACTGCTGCAGCACTTCCAGGAACTGGCCGAGGAGCACCTGCAGGTCGTCGCAGGCGACAAGGGGCAGGCCAACCTCGGCCTGGACGAGGCGACCTGGCAGCGGCTGGCCGACACCGTCGACCTGATCGTCGATTCGGCGGCCGTGGTCAACGGCGTCCTGCCCTACAACGAGCTGTTCACCCCCAACGTCGGGGGGACCGCGGAGCTGATCCGGTTGGCGCTCACCACCAAGAAGAAGCCGTACGCGTACGTGTCGACTTCAGACGTGGGCCGCCAGATCGACCCGGCGGCGTTCACCGAGGACGCCGACATCCGGGTCATCAGCGCCACCCGCGTCATCGACGGCGGCTACGCCAACGGGTACGGCAACAGCAAGTGGGCGGGAGAGGTCCTGCTGCGCGAGGCGCACGACCTGTGCGGTCTGCCGGTCTCGGTGTTCCGCTCCGACATGATCCTGGCCGACACCAGCTACGCCGGCCAGCTCAACGTCGCGGACATCTTCACCCGGATGATCCTGAGCGTCGTGGCCACCGGCGTCGCGCCCAAGTCGTTCTATCAGCTCGACGCCGACGGCAACCGGCAGAGCGCGCACTTCGACGGCCTGCCCGTCGAGTTCGTCGCCGAGGCGATCGCCAAGCTGGGCGCCCAGGTGATGGACGGGTTCGAGACGTACCACGTGATGAACCCGCACGACGACGGCATCGGCCTTGACCAATACGTCGACTGGCTCATCGAAGCGGGCTACCCGATCGAACGCGTCGACGACTTCGGTGAGTGGCTGCAGCGCTTCGAGACCGGCCTGCGGGGCCTGCCGGAGCGGCAGCGGCAGAACTCGGTGCTGCAGATGTTGATGTTGCTGCTGCGCGACCCGAAGAACCTGCAACCCGCCGAACCGGCCCGGGGCGCCTTCGCGCCGACGGATCGCTTCCGCGCCGCCGTGCAGGAAGCGAAGGTCGGTTCCGACAACGACATCCCGCATGTCAGTGCGCCGGTGATCGTCAAGTACGTCACCGATCTGCAACTGCTCGGTTTGCTGTAATTCCTTCGGGGAGTCCGAAAGCGGCGTGGTCCATCCGGGCCACGCCGCTTTTGTGTCACGCGCAATTCGCTTTGATGGCCGGGTACAGCCGGCGGGGACCCGATCGCCTGTAACGCCGCGATAACGGACTATGCCGCAGTGCGTGGCGACCAACGCCGAAACCCCCCGAAAACATGCCATACCGTATGTTGTTGAGACAATCTTAACCAGTACTTGGGGTATGCATCAAGGCCGGAAGGTTGCGTGAAAACCATTACTTTGGGCAATTCACAGGACATTAAGTTTGGATAACCCTGGACCAACGGGGTGGTCCTCTACTAGATTTCCGAACTGTTGCACTCATGTTGACTACGAGGTCATCGGAGTGGGCGAGCGTCAACCGTGTTGCGGCGGCGCTTCCCGGCCCAGTCGTCGCGGCCAACGATGAGCGGCAACCGAAGTTGCGGTCGGTCTTTGCCGACGCTGCTCCCGATCGCCGGGTGAAGCGCCGCGAAGTGGACCGCGCCGAGTGCCGGGGCTACCTCGAGCAGCAGCGGACCGGGCTACGGCCCGAACGCCTGCCCGAGCGGCCCCACTCAACCGGGGGGTTGAAAGGAACACCCTGTGGTTGGGGAGATGGATGGAGCTTGACGGCCGGACGCTTCCGCTCACTCGCGGACAGCTAGACCTATGGCTTGCGCAGCAGACGGGTCACTCCGACACGGAGTGGCAGCTGGGGCTGTTCGTGCGGATCAACGGCACGGTCCAGCGCGACGCCCTGCAGTGGGCGATCCGGCAAGCCGTGCATGAAGCGGAACCGACCAGGGTCGCCTTCGTCGAGGTCGACGGCGGGGTGTTCCAGCGCCCGATCGACGACCCGAACGTCGAGCTGACGTTCGACAACCTGAGCGACCTGCCCGAGCCCGTCGAAGAAGCCCGGCGCAGAGCGTTGGCCATCCAGCGAACACGCATGCCGCTCACCGGGCCGCTGTTCAAGTTCGTTCTCTTTCAGACCCGGCGCGACGAGTACTTCTTGTTCGCCTGCTGCCACCACATCGTGATCGACGGGACCGGCGTCGGGCTGGTCGGCCATCGGATCGCCTCCATCTACTCCGCGATCGTGTCCGCCGGACCCATCCCGACGGCGGTCTTCGGCTCCCTGCGCGAGCTGGTCGACTGCGAAGCTCGCTACGAGGCCTCCGCCGAGTACCGGGATGACGAGGCCTACTGGCTGGCGAACCTGCCGCCCGAACGCGACGGGCAACCCCGCATCCCCGACGGCGCGGGGGAGCGTAACCCGTGGCCGTCGGCTCCGGTGGCGCTGGACCCCGCGGTGGTGCGCCGGGTGCACCGGTTCTGCGACGTGTGGGGCGTATCCCAGACGTCGGTCATCACCGCGGCCTGTGCCCTGTTGGTCCGCGGCTGGTCCCCCGACGGCCCGGAGGTGGTGCTCGATTTCCCGGTCAGCCGCCGCGTGCGCCCGGAGTTGAAGACGCTGCCCGGCATGGTTGCCGGCGTGGTGCCGCTGGTGCTCACCGCCGCACCGGCATCGACGGTCGCCGAATTCTGCAAGCACGTCGAGGCGCGCATCGACGCGGCGGTAGTGCACCAGCGATTCCCGGTACACGCGCTCGAGCGCAAGGTCCGCGGCCTGACAAAGTCGCCGGAGCGGGTCAGCGTCAACTTCATCCCGTCGACGTTCACGTTGCCCTTCGGCGGTGTCACGGCCTCGGCCTCCTACACGAATTCCGGTCAGGCGGACGGCTTCGGCCTCATCTTCACCAGTGACGGCGACGAACTCTTCCTCAGCACCGCGGGCAGGTGGGCACCCTGGTCCGGCTTCGACGCCCCCGACCTCGCCGCACTACTGCAACGGCTACTGGTCGCGATGACGGCCGACCCGACCCGGCCGCTGCTGGCGCTGGATGTGCTCGACACCGCCGAGTACGCCCGGCTGGCCGCGTGGGGCAACGAGGCCGTGCTGGCCGACCCGGTGGTGCCGGTGTCGGTGGTGGGGTTGTTCGCCGCGCAGGTGGCGCGGACTCCGGACGCGGTGGCGGTGACGTTTGAGGACCGGTCCATGTCCTATCGGGAGCTTGACGAGGCGGCCAATCGGTTGGCGCATCTGCTGGTCGAGTCCGGTGCGGGCCCGGGTGGGGTTGTGGCGCTGCTGTTGTCGCGCTCGGCCGAGGCGATCGTGGCGATCGTGGCGGTGCTCAAGTCCGGGGCGGCGTATCTGCCGATCGACCCGGCGCTGCCGGGCGCGCGGGTGGAGTTCATGCTGGCCGATGCCGCCCCGAGGGTGGCGGTAACCAGCGCGGAGCTGGCCGACACGTTCGATGGCTTCGACCTGATCGTGATCGACGTGGCCGACCCGGCGGTCGCGGCCCGGCCGGGCACCCCGCCGCCGGCGCCGGCGCCGGTTGATGTGGCGCATGTGATGTATACGTCGGGGACCACGGGTGTGCCCAAAGGTGTTGCGGTGACCCATCACAACGTTGCGCAGCTCTTCGATGACCTGCGGCTCGGGTTCGCCTTGTCGGCCGGGCAGGTGTGGACGCAGGTTCACTCGTATGCCTTTGATTTCTCGGTGTGGGAGATCTGGGGGGCGCTGCTGCACGGCGGGCGCCTCGTCGTGGTCCCCGGCGCGGTGGCCCGCTCGCCCGAGGAGTTCCACGCCCTGTTGGTGGGTGAGGGTGTGACGGTGTTGACCCAGACGCCGTCGGCGGCCGGGATGCTGTCGGCCCAGGGCTTGGGTTGCACGGCGTTGGTGGTCGGTGCCGAGCCGTGTCCGCCGGAGTTGGTGGAGCGGTGGGCGCCGGGGCGGGTGATGGTCAACGTGTATGGGCCCACCGAAACGACCATGTGGGCGTGCAAGAGCGCCCCGTTGCAGGCGGGGTCGGGGGTGGCGCCGATCGGCTCACCGGTGACCCGTGCGGCGTTTTTCGTGCTCGACGAATGGCTGCGCCCGGTGCCCGCGGGTGTGGTGGGGGAGTTGTATGTGGCCGGGGCGGGGGTGGGTGTCGGGTATTGGCGCCGTCCTGGGCTGACCGCGTCGCGGTTTGTGGCGTGCCCGTTCGGTGTGATGGGCCAGCGCATGTATCGCACCGGGGATCTGGTGTGCTGGGGTCCCGATGGGCAGTTGCGGTATCTGGGGCGTGCCGATGAGCAGGTCAAGGTGCGTGGGTATCGCATCGAGTTGGGCGAGATCCGCACCGCTCTCGCCGATTTGGACGGCGTTGAACAGGCGGCGGTGCTGGTTCGTGAAGACCAGGCCGGCCAGAGGCGTCTGGTCGGCTATGTGACCGGAGCCGCTGACCCCGCCGATATTCGGGCCCGGTTGGGTCAGCGGCTCCCTGCCTATATGGTGCCCGCGGCGGTGGTGGTGCTCGAGGCGTTGCCGTTGACACTCAACGGCAAACTCGACACCCGCGCGTTGCCCGCCCCGGATTACCAGGGCGATGACTACCGCGCGCCGCGGACCGTCCTCGAGGAGATCCTGGCCGGCATCTACGCCCAGATCCTGGGTGTCGAACGCGTCGGGATCGACGACTCCTTCTTTCTCCTCGGCGGCGACTCACTATCGGCGATGCGGCTCGTCTCGGCCGTCAACGCCGAACTCGACGCCGGCCTCAACGTCCGATCCCTGTTCGAAGCACCCACCGTCGCACAACTTGCCCCCCACGTGCAGGCCGGCGCCGGTCGCACCGACCGCTTGGCGCCCGCCGAACGGCCGGCGCTGGTGCCCTTGTCGTTCGCCCAGTCGCGCTTGTGGTTCATCGACCAGTTCCAGGGCCCGTCGCCGGTGTACAACATGGCGGTCGCCTTGAAGCTGAGCGGGCCGGTGGATGCTGAGGTGATGGGGGCGGCCCTGGCCGACGTGGTGGGCCGCCACGAAAGCCTGCGGACCCTGTTCCTCGCGCCCGAAGGCACGCCGCAACAGGTGGTCGTTCCGCCCGAGCGCAGCGAGGTCGGCTGGCAGGTCGTCGACGCCACCCGGTGGCCGGCCTCCTGGCTGGCGGAGGCCACCCACGAGGCCGCGCGCTACACCTTCGATCTAACCGACGAATTGCCCTTGCGGGCATGGCTTTTCCACACCGGCGACGATGAGCACGTCCTGGTGGCGGTGGCCCACCACATCGCCGCGGACGGGTGGTCGCTGACCCCGCTGGTGCGCGACCTCGGGACGGCCTATGCCAGCCGCCGCGCCGGCCGGGTGCCGGACTGGGCGCCGCTGCCGGTGCAATACGTGGACTACACGCTGTGGCAGCGTGCGCAATTCGGCGACCTCGACGACCCGGACAGCCCCATCGCCAGGCAGCTCGCCTACTGGGAACAAGCCCTGGCCGGGTTACCGGAACGCGTCGAGTTGCCCACCGACCGGCCGTATCCCCTGGTGGCCGATTACCGCGGGGCCAGCGTGGCCGTGCAGTGGCCGGCCGACCTTCAGCAACATATCGCCGACCTGGCGCGAGGCCACCACGTGACCAGTTTCATGGTTGTGCAGGCCGGCCTTGCCGTGCTGCTGTCCAGCCTGAGCGCGAGTTCCGATGTCGCCGTGGGCTTTCCGATCGCCGGACGCGCCGATCCCGCGCTCGACGACGTGGTGGGCTTCTTCGTCAACACCCTGGTGCTGCGCGTGGACCTCGGCGGCGATCCCAGCGTCGCCGAACTGCTGGCCCGGGTTCGGCAACGCAGCCTGGCGGCCTACGAACACCAGGACGTGCCCTTCGAAGTGCTCGTCGAACGGCTCAACCCCACCCGGGACCTCGCCCACCACCCGCTGGTCCAGGTGATGTTGGCCTGGCAGAACAACCAGCCCGTCGACCTGAATCTGGGCGATATACAGGTCACGCCGCTGGCCCTGGAGACCCAGGTCGCCCGGATGGATCTGGTCTTCTCGCTCGCCGAACATTGGGGAGAAGACGGCTGGCCCGCCGGCATCACCGGACGGGTGGAGTTCCGCACCGACGTCTTCGACGCGCCCAGCATCGAGACGATGATCGCCCGGCTGCGGCAAGTGCTTTCGGCCATGACCGCCGATCCCGACCGGGCGCTGTCGACGATCGGCGTCCTCGCCGAATCGGAGCGCGACCGCCTCGATGCGATCAACAACCGCGCGGTGTTGACCCAGCCGGTGACCGGTCCGGTGTCCATCCCGGCACTCTTCGACGAACAGGTGACTCACGCGCCCGCGGCGGCGGCGATCACCTGCGGCCGGTGGTCGTGGACCTACCGCGAGGTCGACGCGTCGGCTAACCAGTTGGCGCGCATACTGATCGGCCGCGGCGCGGGCCCCGGCCAGCGGGTCGCGGTGGCGATGCCCCGGTCGGCCGGGGCGATCGTGGCGATCCTCGCGGTCCTCAAGACCGGGGCGGCGTATGTGCCGATCGACTCGGCGCTACCGTCGGCCCGCATCGAATTCATGCTCACCGATGCCGCACCGATCGCGACGATCAGCACTGCCGAGATCCGCGCCGATCTGCCCCGGTGCGGACCGGTCATCGACATCGACGACCCCGCCGTGCGCGTCCAACCCACCACGGGATTGCCTGCGCCGGCGGCGGACAACATCGCGTACGTCATCTACACCTCGGGAACCACGGGCGCCCCCAAGGGTGTCGCGGTCACCCACCACAACGTCACCCAACTGTTGCTGTCGCTGGATCCCGAACTGGGCCTGGGGCGGGTATGGAGCCACTGTCATTCCCTGGCCTTTGATTTTTCCGTGTGGGAACTTTTCGGCCCGCTGCTGCGCGGCGGACGCCTCGTCGTCGTGCCCGATCAGGTGGTCAGGTCTCCGGAAGACCTGCGCGACTTGCTGATTGCCGAAGGTGTTGAGGTGTTGAGCCAGACCCCGTCGGCGGTGGCGGCGCTGGCGACCGACGGCCTGGAATCGGTGGCGCTGATCGTCGGCGGCGAACCGTGCCCCGTCGAGGTGATGGATCGGTGGGCGCCCGGACGGGTGATGATCAACCAATACGGCCCGACGGAGACCACCATGTATGCGGCGATGACCGCGCCGCTGACGGCTGATCTCGACGTGGTGCCGATCGGTTCGCCGGTGCCCGGCGCCGCGCTGTTCGCACTGGACCACCGGTTGCGCCCGGTGCCGCCCGGTGTGGTGGGGGAGTTGTACATCGCGGGCCGTGGGGTGGCCGCCGGTTATCTGGGCCGCGCCGGTTTGACGGCATCGCGGTTCGTGGCATGCCCGTTCGGTGGGCCCGGCGCGCGCATGTATCGCACCGGTGACCTGGTGCGGTGGGGCGCCGACGAGCAGCTCGAATACCTCGGGCGCGCCGACGAACAAGTCAAGATCCGTGGCTACCGCATCGAGCTCGGTGAAATACAGTCCGCGCTCACCGAATTGGACGGCGTCGAGCAGGCCGCGGTGATCGCCCGCGAAGACCACTCCGCGACCGTGCGGCTGGTGGGGTACGTCACCGGGACGGCGGACCCGGCCGAAGTGCGATCGCGGCTCGCCGAGCGGTTGCCGGCCTACATGGTGCCGGCTGCCGTCGTGACGCTCGACGCGCTGCCGCTGACCGTCAACGGCAAACTCGATACCCGCGCCTTGCCCGCCCCGGATTACGGCTCGAAGGCCTACCGCGCCCCCGCCGACGCGATCGAGGAGATCCTGGCCGGCATCTACGCCCAGGCCCTCGGGCTCGAGCGAGTCGGCGTGGACGATTCGTTCTTCGACCTGGGCGGCGACAGCATCCTGTCGATGCAGGTGGTCGCCCGGGCCCGCGCCGCCGGCGTAATGTGCCGGCCGCGTGACGTTTTCGTCGAACAGACGGTGGCCCGGCTGGCGCGGGTCGTCACGCTGGTCTCCGCCGAAAATGACGCGGCCGACGACGGGACCGGACCGGTGGTGGCCACCCCGATCATGCGGTGGTTGCAGAACATGGACGGCCCCATCGAGCAGTTCAACCAGACGATGGTGCTGGCGGCACCGGCGGGCGTTGGTCAGGCCGACGTACCGGTGGTACTGCAGGCACTGCTGGACCGGCACCCCATGCTGCGGCTCTGCGTCAACGACGACGGGGCGGGCGACTGGTCCCTGCAGGTGCCCGAGGTGGGTGCGGTGGACGCCCGCGCCTGCTTGCGGACCGTGGACGTGCTCTCCGATGCGGCGTTCAGCCAAGCGCGGGCGCGACTGAACCCCGGCGCCGGCGTGCTGCTGAGCGCGGTATGGGCCTGCGCGACAAACCAATTGGCATTGATCGTTCATCACCTGGCCGTCGACGCCGTGTCCTGGCGGACGCTGATCGAGGACATCAACGTCGCCTGGGCGCAGCACCACAGCGGCCACCCGATCGAACTGCCCGCAGGCGGGACCTCGTTCGCCCGGTGGTCGTCGCTGCTGGCCGACTACGCCCGCAGCGCGGCGGTGCTCGACCAGGCAGACGCGTGGCGGCGCATCGAGCAGACACCGACGCTGTTGCCGCCGGCGCGGCCCGAGGACACCTACGCGACCGCGGGGCAGTTGTCGGCGTCGCTGGACGTCGAGACGACCCGGTCGTTGCTGGGAGAGGTGCCCGCGGCGTTCCACGCCGGGGTGCAGGACATCCTGCTGATCGCCTTCGCGATGGCGATCACCGAATTCTCCGGCACGGTGAACCCCATCGGCATCGACGTCGAGGGCCACGGGCGCGGTGAAGAGCTGGGCCCGAACGTCGATCTCTCCCGCACCGTGGGCTGGTTCACCGCCAAACACCCGGTCGCCCTGGACATCCCCGGCCTGGACTGGGGACGAGTGAGGGTCGGTGACGCCGCGCTGAGCGCGGTGATCAAGGACGCCAAGGAGCAACTGCGCGCCCTGCCGAACGGTATGACCTACGGGCTGTTGCGCTACCTGAATCCCGAAGTGGCACTGGCTGGTTTGGATCCGGGCATCGGGTTCAACTATCTGGGTCGCGTCGGCGGTGGAACCGCCGGGTTGTCCGACGAATGGTGGCGCCCGAGCCCGAACAGTCCATCGTTGAGTGCGGCGGCAGCGGCGCTGGCGCTGCCGCTGCCGCACACGCTGGAGCTCAATGCGGGCACCATGGATACCGACGACGGCCCCCAGTTGCAGGCGAACTGGACGTGGGCACCCTCGGCGCTGACCCGTGGCGAGGCAAAGCGGCTGAGCCGGTTGTGGTTTGAGGCACTGGTCGGCATCTGCGCCCTGGTCCGGCGCGGTGGCGGCGGCTTGACCCCGTCGGACATCGCCCTCGCCAGGCTCAGCCAGCAGCAGATCGACCAACTCGAACGGCAATACGACGTCGCCGACATCCTGCCGCTGACCCCGCTGCAGCAGGGACTGCTGTTCCATGCGACCGCCGGCCGGGGCGACGCCGACGTGTATGCCGTCCAGCTGAACATCACGCTGCGCGGCGCCCTCGATGCGCACCGACTGCAGCGTGCCCTGCATACCGTCGTCACCCGCCACCCCAACCTGGCCGCCCGATTCCGTTCGGACTTCGGCGATCCCGTGCAGATCATCCCCGCCGCTCCCGACCTCGCCTATCAGCATGTCGAGATCCGCGACGGCGACGTCGAGGAACAGGTGCAGCGGCTTTGCACCGCCGAGCGGGTCGCGGCGCGAAAGCTCGGTGAGGATCCACCGTTGCGGGCCGCGCTGATCCGCACCGCGGATCACGAACACCGGTTCCTCCTCACCGTCCACCACATCGTGATGGACGGCTGGTCGCTTCCGATCCTGCTGCAAGAGATCTTCGCCTGCTACTACGGCTCGCGATTGCCGACGGTGCTGCCGTACCGCGAGTTCCTCACCTGGCTAGCCGATCGGGACGTCGCCGCCGCCCGCCAGGCGTGGTGCGCTGCGCTCGACGGTTTCGACACCCCCACCCTGGTGGGCACGGCGGGCCGCATCGAGCTGGGCCCGCGCGCCGTGGCGACCCTGCGGCTGACGGCCGAAACCACCAGTGCGCTGGGCGAACTCGCGCGCTCCTGTCGCACCACCGTGTACACCGTGCTGCAGGCGGCGTGGGCGCAGCTGCTCATGTGGCAGACCGGTCAACGCGACGTCGTCTTCGGCACCGCCGTCTCGGGCCGCCCGGCCGATCTGCCCGGCGCGGAATCCATGGTGGGCCTGCTGATCAACACCGTGCCGGTGCGCGCGCGAGTCACCGCGGCGACCACGGTCGCCGACTTGCTGGGCCAGCTGCAACGCGCCCACAACGACACCCTCGAGCACCAGCACCTGGCGCTCAACGAGATTCACCGCATCACCGGACACGACCAGCTGTTCGACAGCTTGCTCGTATACGAGAACTATCCGGTCGACGCCACGACGTTGTCGGCCGCCCACGACGTGACCGCCACCGAATTCACCAGCCACGAATACAACCATTACCCGCTGTCGCTGCAGGCCGTGCCCGGTGAAGAGCTGCGCCTGCGGGTCGAATTCGATACCGACGTGTTCGACCCGGCCCGCATCGACACGCTGACCACGCGGTTACACCGGCTGCTGGTCGCCATGGCCGCCGATCCGGCCCGGCCGTTGCTGTCCGTGGACGCGCTCGACGGCGGGGAACACGCGCGGCTTGCCGACTGGGGGAACCGGGCGGCGTTGACCGGGGGCGCGGCCGCACCGCTGTCACTGCCCGCGCTGTTCGCGACCCAGGTGACCCGCAGCCCCGACGCAGTCGCGGTGACCTTCGAGGGCCGCACGATCACCTATCGCGCGCTCGACGAGGCGTCGAACCGCTTGGCGCACCTGCTGGTCGACCACGGCATCGGGCCGGGACATGTTGTGGCGCTGCTGTTTTCCCGATCGGCCGAGGCGATCGTGGCCATCCTGGCGGCCCTGAAGGCCGGGGCGGCGTACCTGCCCATCGACCCGGCGCTCCCACCGGCCCGGATCGAATTCATGATCGATGACACCGCACCGACCGTCGCACTCAGCACGACGGGCCTGTGCTCGCGCCTGGCCGGGTCCGGACTGCCGGTCATCGACATCGACGCCGCCGCGGTCCACGATCACTCCAGCACCGCGTTGCCGGCGCCGGCACCCGACAACGTCGCCTACATCATCTACACCTCGGGCACCACCGGCGTCCCGAAAGGCGTTGCCGTCACTCATCGCAACGTCGCCCAACTCCTGGAATCGCTGCACGCCGCGCTGCCCGAAGCCGGCGTGTGGTCGCAGTGCCATTCCTACGGCTTCGACGTGTCGATCCAGGAAATCTGGGGCGCCCTGGCCGGCGGCGGCCGCCTGGTGATCGTGCCCGAGCAGGTGACGCGCTCCCCGGACGAACTGCACGCCGTGCTGATCGCCGAAAGCGTCACCGTGCTCAGCCAAACCCCATCGGCGCTGGCGGCGCTGTCACCGCAAGGTCTGCATACCGCGCTGATCATCGGCGGCGAACCTTGCCCGGCCGCATTGGCCGACCCGTGGGCCCCGGGCCGGGTGATGATCAACGCCTACGGGCCCACCGAAACCACGGTGGATGTGGTCCTCAGTGCGCCGCTGGCCGCGGACACCGGAGCGCCACCGCTCGGCTCGCCGGTGGCCGGGGCCGCGCTGTTCGTGCTGGACGCGTGGCTGCGGCCAGCGCCCGCCGGCGTGGTCGGCGAGCTGTACGTGGCCGGCGCCGGGGTGGCCGTCGGCTATCCGCGGCGCGCCGGTCTGACCGCATCCCGGTTCGTGGCCTGCCCGTTCGGCGGGACCGGGACGCGCATGTATCGCACCGGGGATCTGGTGCGTTGGGGCCCGGACGGTCAGCTGCACTACGCCGGGCGCGCCGACGAGCAGGTCAAGATCCGTGGCCACCGCATCGAGCTCGGTGAAATAACAAGCGCCCTCGCCGAATTGGACGGGCTGAAGCAGGCGGCGGTGATCGCCCGTGAGGACCGGCTGGGCGAGAAGCGGCTCGTCGCCTACCACACCGGCACCGCCGACCCGGTCGAGATCCGCGCCCAGCTGGCCGCGCGGCTGCCCGCCTACATGGTCCCGTCCGCAGTGGTGGCCATCGAGGCGATGCCGTTGACGCCCAACGGCAAAATCGACGCCCGCGCCCTCCCGGCACCCGATTACGCCGCCGGTGAGTATCGGGCCCCGGCCACCCCGGTCGAGGAAATCCTGGCCAACATCTACGCCCGGGTGCTGGGGCTCGAGCGGGTCGGGGTGGACGATTCGTTCTTCGATCTGGGCGGCGACTCGCTGTCGGCGATGCGGGCGATCGCCACGATCAACACCACCCTCGACGCCGGCATCGGGGTGCGGATGTTGTTCGAGGCGCCCACCGTTGGCGAGTTGGCCGCACGCGTCGGCGCGGGCGGCGGCAGGCTCGACGGGCTCGTGGCGCACCAACGGCCGGCGGTGCTGCCGTTGTCGTTCGCCCAGTCGCGGTTGTGGTTCATCGACCAGCTGCACGGCCCCTCACCGGTTTACAACATGGCCGCGGCGCTGCGGCTGAGCGGACGCCTGGATGCCACCGCGCTCGCGGCGGCATTGCGCGACGTGGTGGCACGCCACGAGAGCCTGCGCACGGTGTTCGCCGCCATCGAGGGCATACCGCAGCAGGTGGTGTTGCCCCCCGAGCGCGCCGACCTCCCATGGCAGGACGTCGACGCCACGGGCTGGTCACCTGCCCGCCTGGAGGACGCCATCCGCGACACGGCGCGGCACACGTTCGACCTGGCAATCGAGATCCCGCTGTGCGCCAAGCTTTTCCGCCTCGAGGATGAGGAGCACGTGCTGGTGGCCGTGGTGCACCACATCGCCGCGGACGGGGGTTCGCTGCCGCCGCTGGTGCGCGATCTGGCGCTGTCCTACGCCAGCCGTGCGGCCGGACAGGCCCCGGACTGGGGGCCGTTGCCGGTGCAGTATGCCGACTACACGCTGTGGCAGCGCGCGCGGTTCGGCGATCTGGAAGATCCGGACAGCCCGATCGCCAAGCAACTGGCGTATTGGGAACGGGCGCTGGCCGGGCTGCCCGAGCGGCTGGAGCTGCCCACCGATCGGCCCTATCCGGCGGTCGCCGACTACCGCGGGGCCAGCGTGGCGGTGGACTGGCCGGCGGAGTTGCAGCAGCGCATTCGCGCCCTGGCCGACGCGCACAACGCGACGAGCTTCATGGTGGTGCAGGCCGCCCTGGCGGTGTTGCTGGCCAAGGTCAGCGCGAGTTCGGATGTGGCGGTAGGCTTTCCGATCGCCGGGCGGCGCGATCCGGCCCTGGACGACGTGGTGGGCTTTTTCGTCAACACCCTGGTGCTACGGGTCGACGTCGGTGCGGACCCGACCATCGCCGAACTACTCGCCCAGGTTCGCCGGCGCAGCCTGGCCGCCTACGAGCACCAGGACGTGCCCTTCGAGGCGCTGGTCGAGCGGCTCAACCCGACCCGCAGCCTCGCGCATCATCCGCTGGTGCAGGTCATGCTGGCCTGGCAGAACCACGAGCCGACCGACCTGAGCCTCGGCGACCTGCGGGTCACCCCGCTGCCGGTCGACACCCGCACCGCCCGAACCGACTTGGCGTGGTCGCTGGCCGAACGCTGGACCTCCGACGGCCGGCCCGCCGGGATCGGCGGCGCGGTGGAATTTCGCGCCGACGTGTTCGACACCGACACCGTGCAAACGCTGATCGAGCGCTTGCGGCGGGTCTTGGCGGCGATGACGGCCGACCCCGCCCGGCGACTGTCGTCGATCGATCTGCTCGACGGCGACGAGCACGCGCGCCTTCACGCCATCGGTAACCGCGCGGCGCTGACGCGGCAGGCCGGCGGGCCGTCCTCGATTCCGGCGCTGTTCGCCGATCAGGTGGCCCGCGACCCGATGGCGGTGGCGCTGACGTGTGGCGGCCTGTCGATGACCTATCGCGAGCTCGACGCGGCCGCGAACCGGTTGGCGCACCGGCTCATTGACGAAGGATGCGGGTCCGGGCAATGCGTGGCGGTCCTGATGGAGCGCTCGGCGCACGCCGTCGTCGCCATCCTCGCGGTGCTCAAGACCGGCGCAGCCTACCTGCCGATCGACCCCGCCGTGCCGCAACAGCGCATCGGATTCATGCTCACCGACGCCGCGCCCGTCGCCGCCATCACCACGACGAACCTGCGGTCGCGGCTCGACGGATGCGGCGTCGCGATCATCGACGTCGACGGGCCCGCCGTGCACACCGGGCCCGGCAGCGCCTTGACCGCGCCCGAACCCGCCGACATCGCCTACCTCATCTACACCTCCGGCACCACCGGGGCCCCGAAGGGCGTCGCAGTCACCCACGGCAACGTCACCGAACTGCTGGCCTCGATGAACGGCCGGCTGACGTCGCCGACCGGGGTGTGGAGCCAGTGCCATTCGCTGGCCTTCGACTTCTCCGTGTGGGAGATCTTCGGGGCGCTGCTCTCGGGCGGACGATTGCTGATCGTCCCCGACGACGTCGTGCGCTCACCGGAGGACCTGCGCGCCTTGCTGATTGACGAAGACGTCAGCGTGCTGAGCCAGACCCCGTCGGCCTTCTTCGCGCTACAGGGCGCCGACGCGTCGCGGTCGGCGCATCAGTTCACCCCGCGGACCGTGGTGTTCGGCGGCGAAGCGCTGCTTCCCCAGCGGCTGGGCAAGTGGTTGCATAACCATCCGCGCCGCCCGGGGCTGATCAACATGTACGGGATCACCGAGACGACGGTGCACGCCTCCTTCCGGGAGATCTGCGACGCGGACATCGACGGTCACGTCAGTCCCATCGGAAAACCGTTGGCGCACCTGGCGTTTTTCGTCCTGGATCCGTGGCTGCGCTCGGTGCCCGCCGGTGTGCCCGGCGAGCTGTACGTGGCCGGGTCCGGAGTGGCCGCCGGTTACCTGGGCCGGGCCGGATTGACGGCGTCGCGGTTCGTGGCCTGCCCGTTCGGTGGGACCGGGACGCGCATGTATCGCACCGGGGACGTGGTGCGTTGGGGCCCGGACGGTCAGCTGCACTACCTCGGACGCGCCGACGAGCAGGTCAAGATCCGTGGCCACCGCATCGAGCTCGGCGAAATACACAGCGCCTTAGCCGAATTGGACGGGGTGAAGCAGGCGGCGGTGATCGCCCGTGAGGATCGGCCGGGCGAGAAGCGACTCGTCGGCTATCTCACCGGCACCGCCGATCCGGCCGAGGCCCGTGCCCGGCTGGCCGAGCGGTTACCGGCCTACATGGTGCCGGCCGCGGTGGTCGCCGTCGACGCAATACCGTTGACACCCAACGGCAAACTCGACGTCCGCGCCCTGCCGGCACCGGACTATCACGTCCGTGACCAATACAGCGCCCCGGCCACCGCCGTCGAGCAGACCATGGCCGACATCTACGCCCACGTGCTGGGCGTCGACCGCGTCGGGATCGACGACTCCTTTTTCGACCTCGGTGGCGACTCGCTATCGGCCATGCGGCTGGTGGCCGAAATCAACGCCGGTCTCGACGTCCACCTCGGCGTGCGGGCCCTGTTCGAAGCGCCCACCATTCGCCGCCTGGCGGGCCGCCTGGGCGCCGATGGGGGTGGGCGCCTGCCCCTGGTCGCCGCAGCGCGGCCGGCGGTGGTGCCGTTGTCGTTCGCCCAGTCGCGGTTGTGGTTCATCGGCCAATTGCATGGGCCCTCACCGGTGCACAACATGGCCATCGCCCTGCAACTGCACGGGCGCCTCGACGACGAGGCGTTCGGCGCCGCGCTGGCCGACGTCGTGGCCCGCCACGAAAGCCTGCGGACCCTGTTCCCGGCGCACGAGGGCATACCCCAGCAACTGGTGGTCGAGGCGGGGGAGGCCGACTTCGGATGGCAGATCAGCGATGCGCGTGGGTGGTCGGCCGCCCGGCTGGGCAAGGCCATCGACACCGTGGTGGGCCACCGCTTCGAGTTGGCCACCGAACTCCCGTTGCGGGCGCTGCTGTTTCGGGTGAACGACAACGAGTATCTGCTGGTGGCCGTCCTGCATCACATCGCCGCCGACGGGTGGTCGCTGACGCCGCTGGTGCGCGATCTGGGCGAGGCCTATGCCAGCCGGGTGGCCGGACAGGCCCCGGGCTGGGCGCCGCTGCCGGTGCAGTACGTCGACTACACGCTATGGCAGCGCGCGCAATTCGGCGAATTGCAGGACCCGCACAGCCTGATCGCCGGGCAGTTGCGTTATTGGGAACACACCCTGGCCGGAATGCCCGAGCGGCTGGAACTGCCGACCGATCGGCCCTACCCGATGGTGGCCGACTTCGGCGGGGCCAGCGTGGCGGTGGATTGGCCGGCGGAGTTGCAGCAGCGGGTACGGGCGGTGGCCAACACTCACAACGCGACGAGCTTCATGGTGGTGCAGGCCGCCCTGGCGGTGTTGCTGGCCAAGGTCAGCGCGAGTTCGGATGTGGCGGTGGGCTTTCCGATCGCCGGGCGGCGCGATCCGGCCCTGGACGACGTGGTGGGCTTTTTCGTCAACACCCTGGTGCTGCGGGTCGACCTAACCGGTGACCCCACCATCGCCGAGGTCTTGGCGCACGTGCGCGCGCGCAGCCTGGCCGCCTACGAACATCAGGACGTGCCCTTCGAGGTACTCGTGGAGCGGCTCAACCCGACCCGCAGCCTGGCTCATCATCCGCTGGTGCAGGTCATGCTGGCCTGGCAGAACACGGATGCCGCCGAACTGAGCCTCGGCGACGTGCGGGTCACCCCGGTCCCGGTAGAGACCCGCACCGCGCGAATGGATCTCGCGTGGTCGCTGGCCGAACGCTGGACTCGAGATGGCCAGCCCGCCGGGATCGGCGGCGCGGTGGAGTTCCGCACCGACGTGTTCGACACGGCCACCATCGAAGGCCTGGTGTGCCGGCTGCATCGGGTGCTGACGGCCATCACCGCCGACCCCGCCGCGCGGTTGTCTTCGATCGACGTGCTGGGCGCCGACGAGCACGCCCGCCTCGATGCGATCGGCAACCGGCCGGCGCTGACACGCGAGGCGCACCCACCCGCGTCGATCCCGGAGGTGTTCGCCGAGCACGTCGCGCGCGCTCCCGAGGCGGTGGCCGTCACCGACGGAGCGTGTTCGTGGAACTACCGTGAACTCGACGAGTCCGCGAACCGGTTGGCGCACTTGCTCATTCACCACGGCGCGGGCCCGGGCCGGTGCGTGGCGCTGCTCGTCGAACGCTCCGCCCGGGCCGTCGCCGCGATCCTGGCCGTGCTCAAGACGGGCGCCGCGTACATGCCGATCGACCCGGCCCTGCCGGCGGCCCGGATCGACTTCATGCTCACCGATGCCGAGCCGACGGTCGTGCTCACCACCGCCGAGTATCGTTCGCACGCAGCAGATCTCGGCCCGCTGGTCATCGAGATCGACGACCCAAAGATCCAGCACCAGCCAGCGACGCCGCTGCCCGTGCCGGCGCCGCAGGCCATCGCCTACACGATTTACACCTCGGGCACCACCGGTGTCCCCAAGGGGGTGGCCGTGACCCACGGCAACGCCACCCAACTGTTCGCCTCGCTGGGCGCCGCCGGCCTGCCCGCGGCGCCGGGGAAGGTGTGGAGCCAATGCCACTCGCTGGCTTTCGACTTCTCGGTGTGGGAGATCTTCGGTGCGCTGCTGCACGGCGGACGGGTGCTGGTGGTGCCCGACGAGGTGGTGCGCTCGCCGAAAGACCTGCACGCCTTGCTCGTGGCCGAACGCGTCGACATGCTGACCCAAACGCCGTCCGAGGTGGGGATGCTCGCCACGGAGGGGCTGGACTCGACGGTGCTGGCCGTCGCGGGCGAAGCCTGCCCCGTCGAAGTGGTGGACCGCTGGGCGGCCGGACGCGTGATGGTCAACGTCTACGGCCCCACCGAGATCACGATCGTCGCGGCCGTCAGCGCCCCGCTCACCCCGGGACCCGAGGCGCCGCCGATCGGTTCGCCGGTGTCGGGCGCCGCGTTGTTCGTGCTCGACGGGTGCCTGCGGCCGGTGCCCGCGGGTGTGGTCGGCGAGTTGTATGTGGCCGGTGCCGGCGTGTCGACCGGCTACCTGGGCCGGGCCGGCCTGACCGCGTCGCGGTTCGTGGCCTGCGCGTTCGGCGGGACCGGGGCGCGCATGTATCGCACCGGGGACCTGGCCTGGTGGGGCCCCGACGGGCAGCTCCGCTATGTCGGGCGCGCCGACGAGCAGGTCAAGATCCGCGGCTACCGCATCGAACTCGGCGAGATCCAGGCCGCGCTGGCCGGGCTGGCCGGCGTGGAGCGGGCGCTGGTGATCGTCCGCGAGGACCGCCCGGGCGACAAGCGGCTGGTGGGATACGTCACCGGCACGGCCAACCCGGCAGAGATCCGCACGGTGCTGGCCGAGCGCCTGCCCGCCTACATGGTGCCGTCCGCGGTGGTGGTGTTGCCGGCACTCCCGTTGACACCGAGCGGCAAGCTCGACACCCGCTCGCTGCCGGCGCCCGACTACGGCACCGACGACTACCTGGCCCCGGCCACCGCCGTGGAGGAGATCCTGGCCTGGCTGTACGCCCAGGTGCTCGGCCTGGAACGGGTCGGGGTCTCCGAATCGTTCTTCGACCTGGGCGGGGATTCGCTGTCGGCCATGCGCCTGGTCGCCGCGATCTACAACGCCCTCGATGTCCACCTGCCGGTACGGGCAGTCTTCGAGGCGCCGTCGGTGCGCGCCCTGAGCCAGCAGCTCAACGCCGAACACGGTGCCGCAGAAGGCCTTCGGGCCGACTTCGCGTCCGTGCACGGCCGCGACGCGACCGAGGTGTACGCCAGCGACCTGACGCTGGACAAGTTCATCGACGCCCCGACGCTGTCGACCGCGCCGGCGCTGCCGGCCCCGCGCGGCGACGTGCGTACGGTCCTGCTGACCGGGGCCACCGGCTTCCTCGGCCGTTACCTGGTGCTGCAGTGGCTCGAACGGCTGGAACTGGCGGACGGAAAGCTGATCTGCCTGGTGCGGGCCACCTCCGACGAGGATGCGCGCCGCCGGCTCGAAAAGACCTTCGACAGCGGCGATCCGGCGCTGCTGCGGTATTTCCACGAACTCGCCGACGACCATCTCGAGGTGATCGCCGGTGACAAGGGTCGCGCGAACCTCGGCGTGGACGAACGGACCTGGCAGCGACTGGCCGACACCGTCGATCTGATCGTGGACTGCGCGGCCGTAGTCAACGGCGTGCTGCCCTACAGCGAGCTGTTCGCCCCCAACGTCGCGGGCACCGCCGAGCTGATCCGGCTGGCGGTCACCACCAAACTCAAGCCATACACCTACGTGTCGACGGCCAACGTCGGTGACCAGATAGAGCCGGCGGCGTTCACCGAGGACGCCGACGTCCGGACGGCCGGCCCGATTCGCACCGTCGACGGCAGCTACGGCAACGGCTACGGCAACAGCAAGTGGGCGGGCGAGGTGCTGCTGCGCGAGGCTAACGACCTGTGCGGGCTGCCGGTTTCGGTGTTCCGCTGCGACATGATCCTGGCCGACACCACCTATCGGGGCCAGCTGAACTTGTCGGACATGTTCACCCGGATGGTGCACAGCGTGGTGGCGAGCGGCGTCGCGCCGCGCTCGTTCTATGCGCTTGACGCGCGCGGCAACCGGCAACGCGCGCACTTCGACGCGCTGCCGGTTGAGTTTGTCGCCGAGGCGATCGCCACGCTGGGCGCCCAGGTGATGGACGGGTTCGAGACCTACCACGTGATGAACCCGCACGACGACGGCATCGGCCTCGACGAGTACGTCGACTGGCTCATCGAGGCCGGTTACCCGATCGAGCGGGTCGACGACTTCACCGAATGGCTGCAGCGGATGGAGACCGCCCTGCACGCCCTGCCGGAGCGGCAGCGCCACCAGTCGGTGCTGCAACTGTTGCAGTTGCGCAACGCCTTGCACGTGCCGGCGGCGGATCCCGCCCGCGGGTGCCTGGGGCCGACCGAGCGTTTCCGCGCCGCGGTGCAGGAAGCCAAGATCGGTCCCGATAACGACATTCCGCAGATCAGCCCGTCCGTGATCGTCAAATACGTGACCGACCTGGAGCTGCTCGGTCTGCTCTGAAATCCGTTGGGTGATAGCGGTTTTCGTTGCCGCATTCAAACCCGTCGTCGCCGCGCCGTCGGCTGGCTACCATGACGGGAGAACGCGACGGTCCCGCCCGCACGGAGGAGTGCTCATCCGATGACAACAGCGCGCCTGCCTCAACTGCCACTCGACGAAGCCAAGGCCGCGGCCGACGAGGCGGCCGTCCCCAACTATATGGCCGAACTCAGCATCTTTCAGGTGCTGCTCAACCATCCGCCGCTGGCGCGCGGCATCAACGACCTGCTCGCCACCATGCTCTGGCACGGCGCCCTCGATTCGCGGTTGCGCGAGTTGGTGATCATGCGGATCGGCTGGCTCACCGGCTGCGATTACGAGTGGACCCAGCACTGGCGCGTCGCATCCCGGCTCGGCGTGCCGGCCGATGATCTGCTGGGTGTGCGGGATTGGCAGAACCACGCCGGGTTCGGGGTCGTCGAGCGGGCTGTGCTCGCCGCCACCGACGACGTGGTGCGCGACGGCGCGGTGAGCGCCGCGAACTGGGCGGCATGTGAGCGCGAATTCAGCGGTGACACAACGATTCTCGTCGAACTGGTCACGGTCATCGGGGCCTGGCGGATGGTCGCCTCGATCCTGCAGAGCCTGGAGGTGCCGCTGGAGGAGGGCGTGGCGAGCTGGCCGCCGGACGGCCGGTCCCCATCGGCTTAGGGGTGATCGCGAGCGCGGCGCGGCCGGGCGAAGCGGGTCGCCCCCATCGGCTTAGGGGTGATCGCGAGCGCGGCGCGCACCTGAGTTGCCCACGCCCCGTGGCCGATTGACTTCGCAATCGATAGATCTTAGCGTCGGGCAATGAGAACCAGGGTCGCCGAGATGCTCGGAGTCGAATTCGCGATCTGCGCCTTCAGCCACTGCCGTGACGTGGTGGCCGCGGTGACCAACGCGGGGGGCTTCGGCATCTTGGGCGCCACCGCACACAGCCCGCAGCGCCTACAGAGCGAGCTGGCCTGGATCGAGGAGCAGACCGGCGGCAAGCCCTACGGGGTCGACCTGTTGTTGCCGCCCAAATACGTCGGCGCCGAGCAGGGCGGCATCGACACCAGCCAGGCCCGCACCCTGCTGCCCGACGAGCACCGCGCCTTCGTCGACGACCTGCTGGCCCGCTACGGGGTCACCGCGCCCGCCGCGGAACCGCGCGGCTCCCTCGGCGGCCTGAACATCTCGCCCAAGACCTACGAGCCGCTGCTCGACGTCGCCTTCTCCAACAACATCCGGCTGATCGCCAGCGCGCTCGGCCCGCCCCCGGCGGACCTCGT